>DATCEO010000137.1:0-50067 GCA_036510065.1 Streptosporangiaceae bacterium
TCATGATCCGCTCCGGGCTGCAGATCCTGTCCGACCATCCCCGGCTGTACTGGACCCGGCACTCCACCCCGGGCCGGGACTGGTTCCGGATCCAGAAACCGGTGCCGGCCGATCCGCTGTGGACCGCTAAGCAGGACTCGATCAGCCTGCCGGGGCAGGTCGGCCTGCCCGGGCTCCGTCACTCGATCGGGCTGGCCCGCTGGTGGCATCTGAGCATGGACCTGCTGTGGCTGGTCAACGGGATCGTGTTCTACGTCTTGCTGTTCGCCACCTCCCAGTGGCAGCGGCTGGTGCCGGCCAGCTGGAGCGTGTTCCCCGACGCCTTGTCGGTGCTCATCCAGTACCTGTCGCTGAACTGGCCGGTCGAGAACACCTGGGTGGCCTACAACGGGCTGCAGCTGATCGCCTACTTCGTCACCGTGTTCGTCGCCGCCCCCCTGGCGCTGATCACCGGGCTGGGCATGTCCCCGGCCCTGTCCACCCGCTTCAAGCGGCTCAGCAAGGTCCTCAGCATCCAGTTCGCCCGCTCCGTCCACTTCCTGGTGCTCGTCTACTTCGTGTTTTTCATCGTCGTCCACGTGTCGCTGGTGTTCGCCACCGGGCTGCTGGTCAACCTCAACCACGTCTACGCCGGGCGTACCGACAACGGCTGGGACGGCTTCTGGCTGTTCGCGGTATCGATGGCCGTCATTATCGTCGCCTGGGTGGCGGCCACCCCGTTCACGATCCGCCATCCCCGGGTCGTGCAGCGCGCCGGCCAGGCCATCGTCGGGCCGCTCCAGCACCTGTTCGAGCACGCCGACCCCAAACCCGGCGAGTACAGCGAGAAGGACATCTCCCCGTACTTCTGGCACAACGGCCAGTACCCCGACTCCGATGAGTACAAGCGCCTGTTCGACGGGCACTTCGCCGGCTGGCGGCTGCTGATCCACGGCCTGGTCGAGCACCCGGCCGACCTCAGCCTGGCCCAGCTGCGGGCCCTGCCCCACCACGAGCAGATCACCCAGCACTTCTGCATCCAGGGATGGTCAGGGGTCGCTAAATGGGGTGGGGTGTCGATGCAGACCATCATGGACCTCGTCAGACCGCAGCCCGAAGCCAGATGGGTGGTGTTCTACTCCCTCGGCGAGGGCGCCGACAAGGGCGTGTACTACGACGCCCACCCGATCGAGCACATGGGCCACCACCTCACGATGCTCGCCTACGACATGAACGGCGAGCCCCTCAGCTTCGGCCACGGGGCGCCGCTCCGGCTCCGCAACGAGAATGAACTGGGCTTCAAGCAGGTCAAATGGATCAAGGGCATCGAGTTCGTCACCCACTACGCCGAGATCGGCAGCGGCTACGGCGGCTACAACGAGGACCACGAGTTCTTCGGCTACCGGCAGTCCATCTAGACCGCCGGCCTCCGCGCCGGGACAGGACCGGCCCGGACGGCCCGAGGCCCAGCCGAAGCGTCTAGACCGCGGCCGGGTCTAGATCGGCAACGGCAAGGGGGCGGCGAACCAATGGGTGACCTGCACAAAGTTCAAGTGCGCCGGGTTTATGATGATCCCGCCCCGGGGGACGGCACCCGGGTGCTGGTGGACCGGATCTGGCCGCGGGGCATGACCAGGGAGAAGGCCAGCCTGGACGAGTGGTGCAAGCAGATCGCTCCCTCCACGGTGCTGCGCAAGTGGTACAGCCACGACCCGGACGGTTCGGAGAGTTCACCCGCCGTTACCGCGAGGAGCTGACCGAGCCGGAGCGGGCCGAGGCCCCTCGCGCATCTACGCGGACTGGCGAAGACCAGGCCGCTGACGCTGCTCACGGCCAGCAAGGCCGCTGATATCAGTGAGGCTACTGTGCTCGCCAGGCTGCTGCAGTGACCACCGGCCCTGATGGCGGCATCGGCGCCTGGGCCGGCGGCCGGGAGCGCAGTCGGCGTGGATCACACCATGGCAGGCCCGTCCGCGGCGCTCACGGCAGCTTGGCGACGGTCAGCAGCACGGCGGAGTCTTCCAGCGCCTCGAGGCGGTGGCGGGCGTCGGGCACGGTGATCAGGTCTCCGCGGCTGCCTTCCCAGGCCAGCTCACCCGCCGACATCCGCACCCGGCCGCGCAGGACCAGCACCGTGGCCTCGCCGGGATTCTCGTGCTCGGAAAGCTCGGAGCCGTGGACCATGGCGATGACCGTCTGGCGCAGTACCTTCTCATGGCCGCCGTAGACGGTGTGCGCGGTGTGACCACCACCGGCGCCGACAGCCAGCTCGAGTTGTTCACGGGCCAGGGCGTCGAGCGAGGTTCGTTGCGGCATGCCGTCATTCTCCCCATGCGCCGCGGAGAGCACCAGCGGACGGTGAACGGTCAGGTCAGCGAACCGTCTTAGGGCAGCATAACCCTCACCGCGCCGATCCGGACTGCCGCGCCTGCCAGCAGCCTGTAGGCCGATCGACAGCTGGGCCTGATGCGAGGTGGGCGGGTGTCGTGGCACGGTGGAGCTATGGAACGGTCTCGGGCTTTGCCGGCCCCAGTCTCGGTGTCCGAAGCAGCGGAGCAGTTCGGTCCGTTTGACGGTCGGGCGTGGTTCAACACCGCGCACCAAGGCCCATTGCCGCAGAGCGCGGTCGCCGCATCGCAGCGGGCGGCGTGGCTGAAGGCGGCGCCGTACCGGATCACCGACGAGGAGTTCTCCGACGTCCCTGAACAGTTGCGCGGGCTGCTGGCGCGGCTGGTCGGGGCGGATGCCGAGCAGATCGTGCTGGGCAACAGCACATCGCACGGGCTACATCTGATCGCCAACGGCCTGGACTGGGCCGACGGGGACGAGGTGCTGATCATCGAGGGCGACTACCCGGCCACGATGTTGCCCTGGCTGCGGCTCGCGAGCGCCGGTGTGACGACACGGGCGCTGCGTCCGGCAGCGGGCCTGTTGTCGGCTGAGCAGCTGACGTCGGCGATTGGTCCGCAGACCCGGCTGGTGGCCGTGACCTGGGTCGACTCGTTCACCGGCCGGACCCTGGATCTGGACGCGCTCGGTGAGGTGTGCCGCCAGCAGGGCGTGCTGCTGGTGGTCAACGCCTCGCAGGCGTTGGGGGCCCGTCCGATCGACGTGACGACGGCGCCGGTCGATGCTGTGGTGTCCTGCGGTTACAAGTGGCTGTGTGGTCCCTATGGCACCGGGTTCGCCTGGGTGCACCCGGACTTGCTGGGCAGGCTGCGACCGCAGCAGGCCTACTGGCTGGCGATGCAGGCCGGCCGGGGCCTGGACCAGATGCGCGAGACCACCCTCCGTGACGATCTCGGTGTCCGCGCGTTCGACGTGTTCTGCCCCGCCGCTTTCACCACTACGCTGCCGTGGATTGCTTCGCTGGAACTGGTCCTGGCCACCGGAGTTGCCGAGATCGGTCAGCACGACCAGCAACTCGTCGAGCAGTTCGTCGCACGCCTGGATGCTGAACGGTACACGCTCGTAAGCCCGCGGCGCGGGGCAAGCCGTTCGACGCTGGTCGTCATGTCCTGCCGCGACCGCGACACCGAGCAACTCCACCAGCAGCTCACCGCCGCCGGCATCGACACCGCCTACCGCGAGGGAAATCTCCGCTTCTCCATCCATCTGTTCAACACCAGCGACGAGGTCGACCATGCCCTCAGCGAACTGCAGCACTAGGACGCTCGGCCGCAATCTGGTAGCCCGGGGGATGTCCACGTACCTGGAACCTCCCCGTCTCAGATGTTCGATAGCCGATCGCTCAGCGGTGCGGCTGGAGAAGAGGTGTGCCGTACCAGCCCCAGTAGATGCGGTGATGAGCGATGCGCGGTCCAGCCAGTTCCATGACTTCGACCAGGTCGACCTGTTCCCACTCGGGAGCCTGCCGAGGGTACTCCCAGATAAGGGTTCGCTTGTCGAACATGAACTCGCCGGTGCGATACCACCGCACCAGGTCGTTAGGTCGGCCCTCAGTGGCCCCTGACGAAGAAGGTGCGCAGCTCGTCATGGCCGTGGAGCACGCCGCTGGTTTGATCCAGGACGCGTGGCACCAGCGGGCTTTCCAGCGTGGCGTCCGGAAGGTACAGCTCCAGCAGTCCTTCGATGTCATGCGCTCGGGTCCGCCGGTCCCATTCGTCGTGCACGAACTGGGCATCTGCTCGGGTCGGCATCGGGGCAGCGTCGGTCATCCCGCAACGTTAGCGCGGCAAAAGTTCGGTCGGCGCCAAAGCGTCCCTCCATGATCACCGTGTGCGCCGTAAGCCGAACCCCCGGCGGGACACCGGCGCTGGGGGTTCGCTGATCGTGCAATGCCAGCTCCCCGGGCACCGCCGGTCCCCGCAGCACCCGCCCGCGAAAATGCCCGGTGAAGGTAGCCCAACCGCTACAGTCGTCCGGTGGCCAGCATGCTCATCGGATACGCCCGCTGCTCCACCGACGCCCAGGACCTCACCGCCCAGCGCGACGCACTTACCGCGCTCGGCGTGCAGCCGGCCCGCATCTACACCGACCACGGCCTGACCGGGACCAGCCGGGCCCGGCCCGGGCTCCGGGAAGCGCTGGCCGCCTGCCGGGCCGGCGACACCCTCGTGGTCACCAAACTCGGCCGGCTCGCCCGCTCCCTCCCCGACGCCCGCGACATCGCCGGCGAACTCACCAGCGCCGGGGTGAAGCTGAACATCGGCGGGTCGCTCCATGACCCGGACGACCCAGTCGGGCGGCTTCAACGTCCTCGCGATGATCGCCGAATTCGAGTCCGACCTGATCAGGATGCGCACCCGCGAGGGCATGAAGGTCGCCAGGGCTAAGGGCAGGCTGCGCGGCAAGCAGCCCAAGCTCAAGCCCGCGCAAGAAGCGCACCTCGTCGAACTGGGGCGCGCTGGCCAGCACACCAGCGCTGAGCTCGCCGAGCTGTTCTCCGTCGCTCGCTCAACCGTCTACCGGGCCGTCAGCCGCGCTGGCGGACCAGCACCAGCGCCGCCCCGCTCATGAGCAACTAAATCGTCACCCCAGCACTAATCAAGATCATTCTCAGCGCTAACCGCTGTTCCGATGTTCCTCGGCCCCGGTGACCGCGATGCTGGCCGCGCTCAGCAGGGCGCGGCGCGGGCGCCGGGCCACTAGCCGGAGTCCGAGCAGGAAAGGCGCCGGCAGGCGTGCCGAGATCGCGATCAGCGCGGCCGGCGCCGCGGCCTGCGGGCCGAGTTAGCGAGCGCGCTGACCGTGAGCCAGGCCGCAGTGGCAGCCAGCTCGCGAGCGCCGACGGCTCGGCTGGCTCCTCGCCCGACCCCGGGCAGCGCTCGCCTGTACCTTGTGGCTGATCAGGAAGCCAGCGTGCTGCCTCTTCAAGTAGGTCAGTCAGGCTGCGCGGTGCCGGAGCAGCCAGACGGTGGCGCTGATGAGGATGAGGGACAAGGCGAGCAGCCAGCTGCCTTCGGTGAGCTGGAAGTGCCAGAATCGGCTTTGCGGCTGGTAGGACCACCATTGCGTGTAGTGGTGCTGGCTCATCCAGGCCATGAAAGCGTTCGAATTAGGCGACTGCTGGAACCTGGCCTGCGCCGGGTTGATCACGTCATTGATCGTGGCCTGGCTCACCGTCTTGCCGTCCGGGCCGGTAGTCCAGCTGTTCAGCAGCCAGGAGCTCCCCAGGCGGCCCCGCGGGAGGCCCGGGACGCCTCCGTGCGCGGTGAGCGGGGTCTGGTAGTGCTGGCGCAGGAGGAAAGCGGTCGCCAGGTTGAGCGCGGTCACGGCGGCCAGGGACGCCGCCAGCGCCGGGACGGTGCGCCGGATCACGCTCCCGGCGAACGCGCTAACGGCGGAGGCAGCCAGGGTCCAGGCGGCGAAGGCGACGCCGCGCAGCCCGAACACCAAGGGCTTGAGCGCGTGAGGCCCTGGCGCAGCGGCAGCCAGCAGGCGACCGGCGGCGGGTCAGCGGGCTCCGCCCCCGACCCGGGCAGCGCTCGCCGCGCGGCTTGTGGCTGATCAGGTGGCCGTCCTGGCGCAGCGGTGTCATCCGAGCGCAGGCCGGGCACCGGCCGCTGCCCGCCTTGCCGGCCAGCCGGGGAACGCCCGGCCGACGGGCGGCGCGAACGGCTGGCCGGGGACCGCAGGCGGGCCACGGCGGCAGGATAGCGCCGGATGCTCGCGGATCACGGGGACGTGGCTAGGGCAAGCGCCGCTTACAAGATCGCGATTGACTCCGGTAACTCCGAACAGTCTCCGATGGCCGCCACTGCCCTCGGGATGGTGCTTCAACAAAATGGCGTTGCGGCCGGGAACAAGGACCGCATTTCAGGTGGCGGTCGACTCTGGCCACCCAGGTATCGCCGCAGCTGCCGCCCTTTTTGCTCGCGAACCTGCGCTAAACAGCGGGAGGATCGACCTGAGAGGATTCCCGGCGGCGGAGGTCTACCCGCTGCTTTGCGGAGATCCAGAAGACGGAGGACTCGCGGGCCGCGCTGCTGAGCAAGGCCCAGGGCCGCCTCGCGACCAGGGCGCGAGCGGAGAGGCGAACCGGCGACCTCAGCCGACCCAGAGGATGTCGAAAATGCGGATCACCTCGGCGGCCTCGTCTACCCGGAACGACAGCAGACCGTAGCCGCCGCCGAAGACCGTCCGGCGGTACGCAGGATCGTTGCCGGGCGGTATCACGGCCGCGTCCCACGGCTCCCCGACCAGGACTGCGACACGCTCCACTAAGGCATCGAAAGCGGCCTTCGGCAGGCCGTTGAGCTGGACCAGCGCGTTGCTCTCGAACTCGGGCCGGTAGCTCACCCGCCCGCGCGCCGGCGCCCGGCCGCCGCGACGCGCTCGTCCCAGTCAGGGACGATCTCCTCGATCGGCGTCCCCCGCCTGCCCGCGCGCACCGCCTCCTCCACGGCCTGCCGCCTGGCCGCATAACCCGGATCGGAGAAAGCGACCGCGCTTAGCCGCCACAGCCGCAGCAGCTGGTGCAACTGGCGATACTGCTCCGGCTTCCGGGCGCCCGCGACGGCCACGTCGTACTCAGCCAGGAACTGCTCACGGAACCGGACAGGCAGGACACGCAAGATCTCAACCGGATCGTCAGGGTCGTAATCATCGACCGGCTGCGCTGTCATGCCGTCCATCATCCCGCATCCCAGGCTGGAGGACGCTCAAGACACCCCACAGACAGCCTCGCCTCACTAGTGCTGGCCTGGCCTGCCGCCTGCGCCGCCTCGTGCTCCCCGCCAGCCCTGATCGCCACCTCCCCCTATACGCCCCAGGCGAGGCCGACATGACACGTCCTCCCAGGCAGCGGCCGCGTACAGCAACGCCCTCCGGAGCCGTTTGCCGTTCCCCCGGCCCGGCCCGAGAACGATGTCCGACGCTTGACACCCGCAGCCGGCACCAACGAGCCTGGCCGCAGGCAGATCCTGCTGAACTGATCTGGCCGCCAGGCGCAAGTGCGGGACGTTCCCGGACAGCCACGCCATGTCTTCGGATCAGCGGCCGGTCGCAGATAGGCGCGCCAGCGCGGGGAGCAGCCCGCGAGACTCATGCTCAGCCAGCAGCGCGGCGCTCGACGTAGCATGTCCGATTCTGGGAGCAGGAGCGGGAGCGGGAAGGTACAGGCAGATGCGGAAAGGTGCGCTCAGGCGCGGCCATTCTTGCCGTGATTATGCCATCTACCTGCCCAAATGCTGCCAACCGGCCATTGTGCGAGGTGTTACTCTCTGTTGTGGTCCTGGATGTCGCGGGTTCGAATCCCGTCACTCACCCCACGTTCTTGCAGGTCAGGATCCGGCCTCGGATCATGAGCTTCGACGTTCACCGGCATAATGTCCGTTTCTGGGAGCGGAATGTCCGATTCTGGGAGCAGCCGCTCGCTAGCTCGCCGGGCTTGTTCGCGTCGTTACCGCCGGGATGGCCGGCATTATCAGCCGCACCCGCCGGGCCTACCTGCAGGAGGCGCAGGCGCGAGCGGAGCGGACGCAGGCCGTGCGCGACCGGGAGGTGGCGCTGGCCGCGGCCCAGGAGCGGGCCAGGATCGCCCGGGAACTGCACGACGTGGTCGCGCACCACGTCAGCCTGATCGCCGTCCAGTCCGACGCGGCGGCCACGCTGCTGCCCGGCCAGCCCGTGCAGGCTGTAAAGCACGTCGAGGTCATCGGCCAGACCGCGCGCGCGGCCATGGGAGAGCTGCGCCAGCTCCTCGGGGTGCTGCGCACCCCGGCCTCCGCCAGCTGCAGCCGCCGGACACCGCACCGCTCCCGTCGGTCAGCCAGCTCGGCACGGTGCTCGACCAGGTCCGCGAGGCGGGGATCAGCGTGGACCTGCGGGTGGAAGGCAGCACGGCCAGGCTGGCACCCGCCGTGGACCTGGCCGCCTACCGCATCGTCCAGGAGGCACTGACCAACACCGTCCGGCATTCCGGGGCGGACAAGGCAGCGGTGACACTCCGCTATGAGCCGGGGTACGTCACCGTCTCGGTGACCGACACCGGCGACGGACCCGCCGCCGCGGCGGGGCCGCAGGGCACGGGCAGCACGCTTACCTCACGGAGCAGAGGATTCGGGCTGGCGGGGATGGCCGAGCGGGTCGCCTCCTGCGGCGGCAGCCTGACTGTCGGCCCCGGGCAGGCCGGCGGGTTCGCAGTCACCGCGAGGCTCCCGGCGCCATGACCGGACCCAGCCCGATCCGAGTACTCGTCGTCGATGACCAGGAACTGGTCAGGACCGGGTTCTGCGTGATTCTCGAAGGAGATGACGGGATCACCGTGGTCGCCGAGGCCGCCGACGGGGCCGAGGCCGTCCGCGCCGCCGCCGAGCACCAGCCCGATGTGATCCTGATGGACGTGCGCATGCCCGAGGTGGACGGCCTCCAGGCCACCCGGCAGATCACCGGCGGCAGCCGGGAGGCCGGGCCGAAGGTTGTCATGCTCACCACCTTCGACCTCGACGACTGCGTCTACGAGGCACTGCGCGCAGGGGCGAGCGGGTTCCTGCTCAAAGACGCCCCCCGGCACGACCTGATCGCCGCCGTCAAGAACGCCGCCGCCGGAAACGCGCTCCTCGCGCCGTCGGTCACGATCCGGCTCATCGACGCCTTCACCCGCACCCCGGCCCACGCTCAGCCCGCCCCGTCAAAGCTGGCATCGCTGACCGCCAGGGAACACGACATCCTGCTGCGACTCGCCCGCGGCCTCACCAACGCCAAGATCGCCGCCGACCTCATCATCAGCGAGGCAACCGTGAAATCACACGTGGGCCACCTGCTCGCCAAGCTCGGCCTGCGCGACCGGGTCCAGGCGGTGATCCTTGCCTACGAGACCGGCATCGTCCAGCCAGGCGAACCTGACGCGGCCAGCTAGCATGCCTCGCGGCACCGCAGGAGACGGGCACGCGAACAAGGTCACAAGGGAAAGGCAGCCTAGAGTGAGGATCCTGATAGCCGCCGTCGGGTCGCGCGGGGATGTCGCGCCGCTCACCGGGCTCGGTACGGCACTGCGCGGCGCAGGCCACGACGTCTCGGTCGCCTCGTACGGGATGTTCGAGGAACTGGTCACCGGCTGCGGGCTGGGCTTCCGCCTGGTTCCTGGTGACCCCCAGCTGCTGCAGGCATCGGAGCGGGGACAGCGGTGGCAGAAAGGCGGGGTCGGCCCGATGGGCGCCATCCAGCTCGTCCGCCTGATATCCGAGCACCTGCGGGACGTGAACGCCGCCATTCTGCAGGCGGCGCGGCAGGACACCGACGTGCTGCTGGCGGCGGGGCTCGCCTGGTTCGGCGGCTACCGGATAGCCGAGGGGCTAGGCCTGCCCAGCATCGGGCTTGCGCTGCAGCCCACGCACCCCACCAGCCAGTTCCCCCCGCCGGGGCTAATGACGCGCTCGCTGGGCGGCTGGGGTAACCGCGCGCTGGCCCGCGCCTTGATGGTCACCGGCGCGGCCGCCCTGGACAGGCCCTCAAAGCGGCTGTGGGCTCAGCAGGGCATGCCCGGCCTCAGCATCCGCCAGCTCTACCGCCGCCAGGAGACGACCCGGTGGCCGTTTATCTACGGGTACAGCCCGTCCGTGGTCCCGCGACCCCCGGACTGGCGTCAGGGCATCGAAGTGGCTGGCTACTGGTGGCCGGAACACCCGGCCGGCTGGACACCTCCCGAGGACCTGGAACGGTTCCTCGCCGCCGGGCCGCCGCCGGTGTTCGTCGGCTTCGGCAGCAGGAACCCCGCGGACGCGGCCCGGCTCACCGAGATCGTGGCTGCTGCCCGCCGAAAGGCCGGGGTAAGGATGGTCATCCAGGCCGGATGGGCAAGCCTGGGTGCGGGGCTCCAGGACGATGACGACATGATCGTCATCGGCGAAACACCGCACGACTGGCTATTCCCCAAGATGGCCGCCGTCGTCCACCACGCGGGCGCGGGCACCACCGCCGCCGGACTGCGCGCCGGGACGCCAACGGTGAGCGTGCCAATGATCACCGACCAGCCGTTCTGGGCCAGCCGGGTCACCAACCTCGGCGCCGGGCCGAAGGGCGTCCCGTACAAGAAGCTGTCAGCCGGGGCGCTCGGGGCCGCGATCAACGACGCCGTCACCCGCGACCCCTACCGCAGCCGGGCACAGGGAATAGCGAAGCAACTGGCCAGCGAAGACGGCGCCTTCCCCGTCATCAGGGCACTGGACCGCCTGCCCGCCTGACGCTCATTGGGCCGCCTTGCACCCCCACCGCGCCGCCAAGCCCGCCACCAGCCCGCCGCCAACCCGGCGAGCCGCTGTATCGGCAGCCGCTTGCCGCGCCGCGAGCGGCATGTGCCACCGCAATCGCTAGACCAGACCTTATGCAGCCGAGCCTGTCTAGCACACGGCGTAATCGCTCGGCAACGCATTCCGCACAATCCGTGCCTCCCACCTGGCAGGATCCGGTCCCGATGCGCCTGCACGTATTTGAGTACATCGTCCGGCAGGCTCTGCTGACCCGGTGGCGATCCCCGCATGGCGGGGCGGCGCAGGCTGTGGGCCGGCAAGACGGGTAACGAAGCTTCCTGCAGGCAGGCGGCGGCCGCAGCAGGCGGTTCGCGCCCAGCTGGACGATGGCAACAATGACGCTGGCTCGCCGGGACGGTTGTTGCCGCAGGAGGGACTCAAATGGTCGAGTTGTATCCGCCGATCGAACCGTACGAGCAAGGACTGCTCGATGTCGGCGACGGCAACCTCATCTACTGGGAGACGTCCGGAAACCCCGACGGCAAGCCCGCGCTGCAGGAGGACCTAGCCCATCTCGCCCTCCCGGCGGCTGCCGTGGCCGTGCAGACCCGGGCCGAGCTGGGCGGCGTGCTGGAGACCGCGGTGCAGGATGCCCCGGCCTCGCTGGAGGAACTGGCCGAGATCGCGGACGCGATGCCGTATCCCAGCCTGGTCTTGGCGCGGGCCAGCCTGGCAATCACCGAACGCGTCCGCTCGTCACTGCCACCGGAATCCGAGCCTCAGATCGTGGCCAGGTGGGCCGACCAGGCGCAGATCCGACTGGCGGCGCTGGGGCGCCCGGCCGACGCGCTGCTCCCCGCTCAGGAGGCGGTGACCATCTACCGGGAGCTGGCTGCTGCCAGCCCTGACCCCTACCACCCCGACCTCGCCCGCGGCCTGGCCGACCTCGGTGTCACGTTCTCGGCGCTGGGCCGACCGGCTGACGCGCTGCCCGTCGAGCAGGAAGCCGTGACCGCCTATCGGGAACTGGCCGCCGCCAGCCCCGACCGCTACCGACCCGACCTCGCCGGCTCCCTGAACAACCTCGGCGCCTGGCTCCGGGAGCTGGGCCGTCCCGCCGACGCGCTGCCCGCCACCGAGGAGGCCGTCGCTACCTAAGCCCGTCGCCGGGCCGTGAACGTGACCCGCGCCGTCGCTGGTGGTCCGGCAGACGATGGGCGGGATGGTGATGTTCGGCATGGCGGTGCGGTATCGCACAGCGGTGCTGCGGCTATCTCATGCTGATATGCCACCGTGGAATGGGCGCGGCGGCGCGATCGTGGTGGTGACGATCGTTGGCCCCGCCATGCACGCCCGGGAATGCGGCGTCAACCCCACGATCACGATCTGCCCGGTCCCGACCCATGACTTCCACATCTTCTGGGCATTCCTCCCCGGAAGCCATCGATGCGCTCGACCAGGTCGGCCCTCCCTCCCGCGAAGTCACCAGCCGCGGCTGAGCACGCGACCACGGAGTCCCGGCTGAGCAGCAGGGGCTCTGTCGACCACCCCGGATTCGGTGGAGACTTCCTTCATGTGGGAAGGACGATCTTCACGCCAGAGACGCACAACCGGCAGCCAGGGGATTACGCGCGCCAGAACCCCGTCGCCGGGTCAAGACCTAATGCAAGGTCACTGCCGAGGCGCCCACTTCAAGGAGAGAGGGCTCATCCGCCAGGCCGGCTTCAGGTACAGCCGGACATGGCTCATAGGGATCAGGGGCCATTTTCGGCGTAATTACCCATGCATATGCCTGCTCCGAGATTGCCGATCAGGTCGATCATCAGCTTGATGACCACTGAGGCGCCTTCGGTAACCTCGGCCAGGTTTTCCGTGGAGAAGGGGGAGATAATATTGGAGAGGTTGCCGAGGATCGTACCTGTCTTGAGTTGCTGGTTCGCGTCAGTGATGTAGTTGTAGGAGGTGCCGGTGATGGTCGCGCCGATCGCCGAGAGCATCACCGTAGCGGAGACGTTGTCCTGAACCTCTTGCGCCTCGTCCTTCGTAAGGACTTGGCCGGAGACGTAGATCTTGGCTGCGAGCTGGGCCACGGGGGGCATCAGTCCCAGGAGCCAGGTGACAGGAGTCAGCGCGTCGTGAGGGGCGCTGTCCGGGAACAAGGTGGAGAACGGCGGGGGGGTGGTGCCGTCCTGCCTGGTGGCTCCTGGCCACAGCAGGATGCTGATGACGAACGGTGCGATGATGTCGACCCAGGATAGGAAGTTGGGCGGTTCCTCTTTCCCGCCGGGCCTGTAACAGTCCGCATAGAAGTCGGCTCCCGCCCACAGGATTTGCGCGACACAGGCGGCATTGTTAAGCCCGGAAAACCAGTCGTCGCCCGACACTCCGGCGCTTGCGCTGGGTGTCCCGGTGACAGCGGTGGCCGGGAACAGGGGCGTGCCCTTGTGCTTGATGTCGTTGTAGAGCGTGGCCGGGTACATGAGGATCAGGCTAACCAGGTGGCCGACGCTCATGCTGGTGTCGATACCGCAGAGCTTCAGCAGCGCGCCCAGCAGCGGGATCAGCTCGATCTCATGCGCCAGCGCGCCTGCCAGGGCGTCCATGATCACCTTGACCAGGTCCAGGAGGAGGTTGACGATCGCGTCGGCGAGGGAGAGCAGGTCGTCGATGACGCTCTCGAATATGGCGAACAGCTGCCCGAAGGTGGCCACGTTGTAGGCGCCCCGGTCCGCGAAGAGGTCCTTGCACCCGTCCCAGACCAGGGTGGTCATGTTCTCGACCAGGTCCGTGACGTCGGCGACGATTGCGAGGAAGTCTTTGACGACGGCGCTGACGGCCGGGTTGGCGGCCAGGTTCTTGTCACCGGCGAACCAGGACATGATCTTGTCGAGCAGCCAGTTGTGGGAGACGTGGCTCATGAAGGTCGCGATGTCGCCCACCGCGGTGTCCGTGTCGTTGCTGCCGGTGTCGGTGGTGGGCGGGGGGATCGGCGCTGAGGTGCCGAAGGCGAGTGTCTCTACCTTGTCGGCGATGTCCTGGATGGCGACGTGTGCCTGGGCCTTGAGGCCGGTGAAGTAGCCGTCGGCCAGGTTCTCGTAAGCGGTGAGCTGCGCGCTGGCGATGGCGGGCAGCTGGCCCAGGAAGCCCTCGATCACCTTGGCGTTCTGCCCGGCTTCCTGGATGAGCGCGATGATGTTGTGCTTGAGCCAGTTCAGACCGGCCTCGATGTCCGCGCCGAGGGCCTGGAAGAAGCTGCTGACGGCGTGGATCGCCGATTTGATGTCGTCGATGGCGATGCTCATCACGTCGGCGATGTCGTCGCCGATGGTGATGGCCAGGCTGACCACCCAGTGGAAGGCGTCCGAGCTTTCCTTCTGCACCCACTGGGTCGTGGCTTTCTCCATCTTGATGACCCCGTGCCGCAGCCCGTGATAAGCCGACTCGGCGTCGTTCTTAGCCCTGTCCCACCACCCCGAGGACTCCAGCATGGTGAACGCGGCAGGGTCGGGGGAGGTCTGGAACGCCGGCACTGCCCCGGTCATGTCCAGCAGCACGGACTTGGGGTCGCTGGCGCCCGGCTGCCCGCCGAGCCCGGCCTGCATCATGTGGTTCAGGGCCGACGCCATCGCCGCCGAGCCGGTGGCCTGGTCGTTCCCGGACAGGCCGGCCAGCACCGGGAAGACGGGGGTGTGGTCGGGGTTGGTGGCCGCGACCATCGCGGCGCCGGTCAGGGGGCCGATGCCGGCCAGCGGGGCGTTCCCGGCCAGGAACTGATGGACGTCGGTGTCCGGGTGAACGGTGAACGGCGGCCCGCTCGGCGCGCCGGTGCTGTCCAGGGCCTGAACGGTCAGGACCGCGGTGTCCAGCTCGACGGCCGGGACGGCGAAGGTGACGTTCCCGCGCGCGTCGGTGGTCAGGGCCACCGGGACGGCCGGGCCGATGAACGTGCTGCCCGAGGCCTGCCAGACGCCGATCTCCCGGTCACCGGTGACAGTCACCCCGGCGCCGTTGACCTTGGTCCCGTTAGCGTCCTGGACGCTGACCTGGACCCGCCAGGTACTGAGTTCCTGCAGCGAGGCGCTCGGCTGCTGCACCGGGACGCTCACCCACGCATCCGCCGTGCCGGTGACAGGGTCGACGACCGGGCTCTTGGTCAGCACGTGCAGGGTCGCGTCGTCGTAGGTCACGAACAGCGTCGCCTGATCGGGATCAGTCGGCAGCCCGGCCACCGCGAGGATATTCCCGGCGACGGGAATGGGCGGCGTGAACTGGACAGCGGGGGCGGCGGGATTGCCGTACTGGGCCAGGATGTTCAGCGTCCCGCCGGCCAGCATGGCGAAGGAGACAAGATCGTCCTTGAACCAGACCGCGACCTGATCCGCGCCCACCGAAGCCAAGACCGCAAGGGCAACCTCATAGGACTGCTCGTCGGTGTAGTACACCGTGCCGTCGCCGCGCTGAATCGCGCAACTCGGCTCTGTGTTGTCCGGGTCGGCTGACCAGGAGGCCCACAGCAGCGCCGCCACCTGACCCTGGTAGGTGGTGGCCTCCGATGCGAAAGTGGTACCCGATGTCTGCTGATGCCATTCCGCGGTGTTCTTCGACGTTAGGGTGAGCACGCCGCCGGCCTGCGACGAGGCAGAGTACCCGGGATTCCACAGGAGCCTCGCGTCCGTAATGTCCACGCCCGCGAGCGAGGCGTTGAAAGTACCCAGGAAGTTAACGTGCGGCTGCCACAAGGCGAAACTGCCGTTGCGGTGCGCCGGCGATGCCGAACTCGTAAAGAACGCGTAGAAATAGACGTTCCCGGCGGGATCGAGGCCGGACTGCAGCCTGTCCAGGCCCGCAGCGATGGGCAGCTGGCCGGGGTACTCCCAGGCCCCGGACGAGCCCAGGACGGCCCAGGTGTAGTAATAAAACGAGTCCAGGTTCCTCAGGGCGAGCGCCCAGACGGTGCCATCGGGCCCGGTATTGACCGCAACGTCGACGATGCCTGTCATCGGAGAATCATCGGTCCCGGGCAGGGCGGTGTAAGCCCATCCGGACGTCTCCGTCGCGTTGCGGCTCAGGTGCGACAGCACACCGCCAGACACCACCAGGGCCTCGACCGTGCCATCGCCGCGCGCGAACGGGCGCACCACATCGCCGGCGTTCATGAGAACCTGGCTGGTCAGGAAATAGTCCTCGCTCAGCTCGGAGCTCGCCTGCACGAGAAACGGCGCCACGAACGGGACCGGGCTGTCCCGCACCGCGCGCGGGCTGCCGACGGATGTTCCCGGACCGCGGCGAGCCTGAGCCTCCGAGCCGCCTCCGGCTGGCCGAGGTACACCGAGCGGCGGGGCGGCCGCGCCTCCCCGGTTATCACCACGGGCCGATGAGGCAGGTGAGGTCATGGCTGACTCCTTCAGTTCAAGCAGGTTCCTCTTGTCCTTCCGCGCGGGCGCGGGCGCGGAGGTGGGATTTGTCACGCTCGGGCTGATCGTCATGTCGATGCCTTCCCTCTTGGGTGTTGCCTGGGTCCAGCGGTGTGCCCGCATGCCTGGTACTCGACAATAATGTGATATTATTATATAGTCAAGCAGCGGGGCGATCAAGGGGGACGCGAGGCGATGACCGGCACGAACGGGCATGACCGGCGAAGCGACATACTGGATGCGGCCGCCGCCGTGATCAGCAGGCAAGGCATCGGCGATGCCCGGCTGGCCGATATCGCGGACGAGGCAGGCGTCAGCCTGGGGCTGGTCCAGCACTACTTCAGGCGCCGGGATCAACTGCTGGAGGATGCGTTCCGGCGAGAGTCCGAGAAGATCGAGGCACGGTGGGCCACGGTCGTGGTTGCCACCGACCCGCCGCTCGAACGCCTGGTCTGCTGCTTGCGGCTCTGCACCCCCCAGGGCTCGCAGTCCGCTGAGCGGCAGTTCGGGCCGTCCTGGGCCTTCTGGATGGAGATGTGGTCGCATGCCAACCGGGACGCAACGCTGCGCGGCCAGATTCCGGGCATCTACGAGAGCTTCGGGC
Source organism: Streptosporangiaceae bacterium (assembly GCA_036510065.1). GTDB lineage: Bacteria > Actinomycetota > Actinomycetes > Streptosporangiales > Streptosporangiaceae > DASUBV01. Next base: position 16,650 of record DATCEO010000137.1, read on the forward strand.
GCCCCTTCCGCTCGGCAATCAGCGACGGCGTCGACCTCGGCCAGTTCGAGCTGAACTCACCGCTCGACGACGTCATCGACCGGCTGATCTCGCTGATCGACGGACTCGCCGTGCGGACCGCCCTGGGAGCACTGCCGGAGCAGCGCATGCTGCATCTCCTGATCGACGCGACCTGCCAGGAGCTCTCCCTGCCTGCTGCCACCCGAAGGCACGCCCACAGACTGGGGAGTCAGTCGAATCCCAGCACCAGCGCCCGCTCAGCAGCGCTCCCGTGAATGCGGAGGAGCGCAACGAGCCCGCCCCCAATCCCCGGGTCATGCCGGGACGCTGCCGGGCTGCGGCGGCGCTGGCCCGCCATGGCGCCGGGCTCCGGACTGGGTCGCTCCTGAGCTGTGCCGGGCGGCCGACCTGTGCGATCAGGCAGCGCGGATGGTGGAGGACGCCGGGGCCATCTGGGACGATAAGGGCCGCCCATTGGGTAGGCGCGGCCGGGCAGGCCGCCAGCCAGTACCGGAACGTGCTTCACGACTTCCTGCGGTGCTGGGACCCAACCACCCGGACACCCTGACCATCCGCAGCAGCCTCGCCAACTGGGTAGGCACCGCCGGGGCCAAACTCGATTACTGGCTTGCGCAGCAACCGTCGTGAGGCTGGGAGCCGCTATCCGATTCTGGGAGCGAGATGGGAGCGGCGAGGCGCGGGAAGCTGCGGCCAGGCGCGGTCACTGCCGCGCTGACTATGTCTCCGACGTGCGCGAATACGCCTTACCGGCCGCTGTGTCTGGTGCTGCGCTCTGTTGTGGTCCTGGATGTCGCGGGTTCGAATCCCGTCACTCACCCCATTGTGATGTCTCAGGACATCGAGGACTGTGATGTCTCAGGACATCGAGGACACCGCCGCAATGAAGCCGTCCGGGTCGACCATGCTCAGCACGATCGAGTTGACCCTTTGCCGGAAGAACACTGTGCTGAGGTCGCGGCCGGTGCGAAGCGGTGGGTCGACGACAAACTCGACTAGGCCGCCCGCGCACCCGTTGATGATCGCCCGTCCTCGGACGATATGCACCCCGGTTGTGCCGTGCAGCCGGGCCTCGGAGCGGGTGAGCGAGCGGACAGAACTGCGTGGGACATCGAGTCTGAAGGTGGACATTCTGATGTGGAGATGGCCGGGGAAGACCCACACGCCGGACTTTCCCGGCCCGCCACCGAAGAGCGTATCGAGTGACTTGGTGATCCAGTCCAGTCCGGCCGTGTCGAAGCTGATCGGAAAGAATCGGCGCTCGTCGAGAACTCCGCGCCGGGCGGCGGCATAGGGTTCGCCGGTCTTCGCCATGCGTTCGCGAGCGGCTGCCTTGATCTTGTCGTGGGACATCGTGCCTCGATCCGGTGGCCCCGCCCGGCGCCCGGCCACCTCGACGTGATCACGATGAGGAAGGCGTTTCACGTGAGGGCTGAGCCACTCTTGTCCTCAGCACCACCTCCGGCGCCGGCCGGCGTAGCTCGGATCAGGCAGACGTGGCTGCCTCGCCCAGTATATCCGGTCAGGACAGCGTCGCCAGGACGCCCGACCGCCCATGTGAAACGTGCGGAGCCAGGCTCGGCGGTGTATGCGGAGATCCGCATGCCCTCGTCAGCGGCGAGGTCCATCGCCTCGAACGTCAGGCTGAGGTCGCCGACGACCGGGTGATGGAGCCGCTTGACCCCGGTGCGATGGAAGCGCACGTTGTGCGCGGCCCACCAGGTGCGGAAGATCTCGCTGCGGGTGGACAGTTCCCCGATCAGGCCGGGTAGCGCCCGGTCGTGCGGGCTGCGCCCGGCCTCGGTCCGCAGCATCACGACCGTGTCCTGGGCCTGGCGTTCCCAGTCGATGCAGAACTGGGTCGCGCTGGGGTCCAGGGGCTTCCAGCGCGCTGCCGATCTCCCCGACGACGTGCTGGACCGCATCGATGAGATCGTGCCGCCCGGCACGACCATCAACCCCGCCGACAACGGCCGGGTCAGTCCGGCCTCGCAGCCCGCCGGCCGCCGCCGCTAGCCCGACGTAGAGTGCGGTGTTCCCGACCGGGCGCCGCTCACGACTACTGTGCGCGACTACTGTGCGCGACGACCCAGCTGGCTCGTGCCCTGCGGATAGGATCGGCACGGTCACGTCAAGGTCGCTCCGGCGACACAAGGTCAGGAACGCGCGGTGAACGGTGAGCAGGCTGCGCCGGGCCAGGGTAGGCCCGCCCCCGCCGCAGCAAGCCGACATGTCCTCGACGTGCTGCTAGATAACTGGCGTGATCAGCTGGTCGCCTGGGCGATACCCGAGCACATCACCCAGGCCGTGGCCGAGTCGCCCTGGGTGCTGCCGCGGCAGGTTTTCGCCCGGCGCGCCGATCGCCTCGCCGCTACTCCGCAGGGGCCCTCCTACTGGCGGGCCTGGTCCGCGCTGGATCCGCCGGGCAGCGTGCTAGACGTGGGCGCGGGCGCCGGGGCGGCGTGCATTCCGCTGCTGGCCCGCACGACCGCGCTCACTGCGGTCGACGCCGACCGGGGCATGCTCGCGCTGCTGGCCGAGCGCGCCTCAGCCCTGACCGGGAAGGTGCGCCTGGTGCCGGGGCGCTGGCCGGACACCGCGCCGGACGCGGCGCCTGCCGACCTGGTGACCTGCTTCAACGTCGTTTATAACGTCCCCGATGTGCTGCCGTTCCTGGCCGCGCTCACCGCCAGTGCCCGGCGGCTGGTCGTCCTCGAGCTGACGGCGGAGCACCCGTTGGTCAGCATGAACGCTCTGTGGCTGCGGTTCCATGGCCTGCGCCGCCCGGAGGGGCCGACGGCCGACGACGTGCTGGCGATCCTGGCCGCCATGGGCATCCAGGCCGGGCACGACCGGTGGCAGCGGCCGCCCGGCGCCGATTACGACAGCTTCGCCGAGCTGGTCGACGTCACCAGGCGCCGCCTGTGCCTGCCCGCCGACCGGGCCGGCGACGTTGCCGAGGCCCTGATCGACGCCGGCACCGATCCAGATCACCCACTTGACTTCGGTACCTCGCGCCGTGAGGTAGTGACGGTCTGGTGGGCAGGCAGCGCGGCCGGCCGTGATGACCTCGAATAGCCGAAGTCGGTATCGCCAATTTGGCCCGAGGTTCGTCTTGAAGGTAGAGACGATGTTGACAAGCAACGGCGTGATGGGACGGCGGACATGAGCGAGTATCCCGAGGGCTGGTTCCGGGGGACGCCAGGGGCGGGGCAGAACGGCGGCAACCCGGGTTCCGGCGATCCGACGGTGGACCTGCCCGTCGGCCGCCGTCCCGCCGCCACCCCGCCCGGCCGACCCGCGGGCGGCCAGCCCGCCAGCGGGCGCCCCGCCAGCGGCAGGTCCGCGGCTCCCCCGCGCGGCGGCTGGCCCAACCAGCCGCCCCCCAGCTCATCGAGCCGCGGCCGCGGCGCCGTTCCTGGTTCCCTCGGAGCGGGCCAGCCCGCCGCCCGGGGACCGGCCAGCGGACCCCGGGGAGGCGCCCCCGGTGGCTCCCGGCCCGGCGCGGCTCCCGGCGGTCCTAGCGGCTACCGGCCCGGCGCGGCTCCCGGCGGCACCGGCTTCGCGGGCGCGGGCGGCGGCCGCGCCTGGCTGCGGCCACGCCGGATCTTCGGCGTGCTCGCGGTGGTGGTGGCCCTCCTCCTGGTCGCCTCCGTGGCCATGTACTTCAGCCTGAACGGCAAGCTGCACCGTGAGCCCATCCTGGTCAGCTACGTCGGCCAGCCCGTCCAGGGAGCGGGGTCGAACTGGCTGATCGCCGGCTCCGACAGCCGCCAGGGCCTGACCGCCGCCCAGGAACATGCGCTGTCCACCGGCGGCGCGGGCATCGGCGGCCAGCGCTCGGACACCATCATGATCTTGCATATGCCGCCCAGCGGGCCGCCCGTGCTGATCAGCATCCCGCGCGACTCCTGGGTGCACATCCCCGGCTATGGCTTCAACAAGATCAACGCCGCCTACTCCTTCGGCGGTCCCCGGCTGCTCGCCGACACCGTGCAGAACGCCACCGGCCTGCGCATCGATCACTATATGGAGATCGGCTTCGGCGGCTTCGTCAACGTGGTCAACGCCATCGGCGGCGTGCACATGTGCGTCAAGTACCCGCTGCACGACCGCGCGTCCGGCCTGAACATCAGCAAGGGCTGCCAGACGCTCGACGGCGCGCAGGCGCTCGGTTACGTCCGGGACCGGCACACCTACGCCCAGCAGGACCTGCAGCGGATCCAGGACCAGCGGCTTTTCCTCAAGTCGCTGCTCAGCAAGCTGACCAGCACCGGCGTTCTGATCAACCCCTTCGCCGCGATCCCGGCGGCCAACGGCGCGGCCAGCACGCTGACGGTGGACGAGGGGACGAACCTGTTGCAGCTGGCCGAGGTGGCCTTCGCCCTCCGGCATCCGCAGACCACGACCATGCCGATTGCCAACGCCAACTTCATCACCGCGAGCGGGCAGGATGCCGTGCTGTGGAACAGCTCCGCCGCGCACTCGCTGTTCGCGGCGCTCAACGCCGGAAAGCCAGTGCCCAAGGGCCTCATCACCGGATCGAGCCAGGCGGGCTAGGCTTTACGGACCAGTTAAGTGGAGTGGGGGAATTTGGCCCCCATGCCAGCGAGCTGATTGCAATCGATAGCATGCGTACCAATTGATCCGCTGTGTCAACAGTCGGAGGGCGCATGCAGAGCACCGCAACGCACCGAACGGGCCAGCAAGATAGCTGTGTCGCTGGCAGCAAGCCGGCCCGCGCCCTGTCCTCCCGCGAGGCCCAGATCATGGCCATGATCGCCGCCGGGCACACCAACGGCCAGATCGCCGCGAGCCTGGTCCTCACCGAGAAGACGGTAAAGAACCACGTCAACCGGCTCTACGCCAAGCTGGGGGCTGGCTCCCGCGCGGACGCCATCGCCCGCTGGACGACGGGCGCCGCCGGGCCGGCCTGAGCCCGCAAGCGCTGACTGGCCAAGGCGTCCTGGAGGTAGCCTTCAGCTAGCACTCAGCCACTTGCCTGACAATAGAAACATGAGCAGTCAGTCGAACAACGGACACCGGACGCCAGACGCACGGCTGCTGGTCGTCGAGGATGAGCCCAACATCCTGGAGCTGCTGTCCGCCAGCCTGCGTTATTCCGGCTTCGAGGTGATCACCGCGGCAGCCGGCGGCGAGGCAGTCCAGGCCGCTCAGAGGCACCGTCCCGACCTCATCGTGCTCGATGTGATGCTCCCGGACATGGACGGATTCGACGTGATCCGGCGGCTGCGCGGCGGGGGGGCCCGGATCCCGGTCGTGTTCCTCACCGCGCGCGACTCGACCGAGGACAAGATCCGCGGCCTGACGCTGGGCGGCGACGACTACGTCACCAAGCCCTTCAGCCTGGAGGAGGTCATCGCGCGCATCCGCGCGGTCCTGCGCCGGACCCGCGGGGACGGCAGTGAGCCGCCGCCCCGGCTGAAATTCGCCGACCTGGAGCTGGACGAGGACAGTCACGAGGTCTGGCGCGGGGGCAAGCAGATTCAGCTGTCCCCCACCGAGTTCAAGCTGCTGCGCTACTTCATGGGTAACGCCAACCGTGTGCTATCCAAGATGCAGATTCTCGATCACGTCTGGGACTACGACTTCCGCGGCGACACCGGCATCGTGGAATCCTACGTCTCGGTGCTGCGGCGCAAGGTCGACACCACCGAGCCGCACCTGCTGCACACGCTGCGCGGGGTCGGCTACGTCCTGCGGCTGCCCGCCTCCTAGGCTCTGCGTCTCTCATGTCGCTGACGGGGGAACAAGCGGGCTTCGGGCGGTCCATGGGCCAGCTGCCGGGCCGGATGCCGCTGCGCGTCAAGCTGATCACCGCGGTGCTGGGGCTGGTCGCCATTGCCCTGGCCGTGATCAGCGTCGCCGGGCTGGGCTTCCTCAGGAGCTACCTGCTCAGGCAGGCCGACGGTGAGCTGCCGAACCTGGTGCAGAGCAACCCTCCCGCACAGGTCATGCGGCCTTACCTGTACAACGGTCAGACCACGTCCTTCCCCGGGTTCGCGGTCGACTGGCTGCCCAATGGCGGCAAGGTGCACGCCGTCGTCCAGGACACCAGCGGCTACGGCATGAATGCCTCGGGCGGTGGCCCCACCGGGCAGGTGAAGCCCGGCCCCGAGGTCATCCCCGGCTCCGCCTGGCTGTCCGGTAAGCAGGTAGCCACCGTAGGGGCGACGTCCGGCCATGGCCGCTTCCGCGTGCTGGCCGTTCCGGTGACGATCACGGAGCAGTCGCTGCTGGGGCCGCCGGGCACCGGCATGTCAGTCACGGGCACGGTGATCTACGCCGTGGACGTCACCGGCCCGTATCAGACCATCGCCAAGCTCACCGGGATCGATGTCGTCGTCAGCGGCATCCTGCTGATCGGGCTGGCCATCATCGGGGTGGCCGTGATCCGCGCGAGCCTGCGGCCGCTCACCGACATCGAGCGGACCGCGGAGGCCATCGCCGCCGGTGACCTGAGCCGCCGGGTCCCCGAGCGGGACCCGCGGACGGAGATCGGGCGGCTGGGCCGTTCGCTCAATACGATGCTGGCCCAGATCGAGACGGCCTTTCATGCCAGGTCCGCGTCGGAGGTCGCCGCGCGCCGGTCCGAGGACCGGATGCGGCAGTTCGTGGCCGACGCCAGCCACGAGCTGCGGACTCCGCTGACCGCCATCCGCGGCTTCGCCGAGTACTACCGGCAGCGCGGCGGGGTGGCGGTCGCCGGCCAGGGCGAGCTCGAGGGGCCGCGCGGGATCGACGGGCCGCGCGGGATCGACGGCCAGGGTGGGATCGAGGGGCCGGCCGGCCGGGAGTCCGGCGGGCTGCCCGCGGCCGACCTCGACCGGATCATGCGGCGCGTCGAGCAGGAGGCATCCCGGATGGGGATCCTGGTCGAGGACATGCTGCTGCTGGCCCGGCTGGATCAGCAGCGCCCGCTCGAGCACCGCACCGTCGACCTGCTGACCCTGGCCGCCGACGCGGTGCATGACGCGCGCGTGGTCGCCCCGGACCGCAGCATCCACCTGACCGTGGGCGCCGGCGCCGCGCTGCTGGTCCTCGGCGACGAAGTGCGGCTGCGCCAGGTCATCGGCAACCTGATGAGCAACGCGCTGTCGCACACGCCAGAGGGGACGCCGATCGACGTCCGGATCCGGTCCGGCAGCCTGGACGAGGCCTACGCTTCCGGGACGGCTCAGCCAGCGCGGCTCGGGCCGGCCGGCCCGGCGGGGCTGGCGGAGCCGGGCCGGCCTCCTGTCCCCGTGGCCGCGGGAGGCCCGAAGTCCGCGGCCGTGCTGGAAGTCACCGACTACGGGCCAGGACTCACCCGGGAGCAGGCCGAGCACGCCTTCGAGCGGTTCTACCGCGTCGATCAGGCCCGGACGACCGGCGGGACCGGCCTCGGCCTCGCAATCGTGGCCGCGCTCGTGACGGCGCACGGCGGCACGGTCTGGGTCGAGTCGGTCCCCGGCGCCGGCGCGACGTTCCGGATCGCGCTGCCGCTGGCACCCGAGGCACTGCACGACGCGGAACAGGACGACGCCGACGACTCGGGCGCCGAAGCGCCCGGCCACCCCGGCGACGGGACCGGCCCCGGCGAAATCAGAGCGCCCGGCTCGGCCGGCTACAACCCCGCCCGGTCTGCCTGAGCGGCCCGTTCACAAAGCCAGTACGGCGCGGGCGGCGGCCAGGGCCTCCGGGACGTAGGCGGCCCCGAACAGGCAGACGTGCACCAGCAGCGGGTGCAGCTGATGGAGCGGAACCCGGGCCCGCCAGCCGTCGGCCAGCGACGCCGCCTCCTGATAGCCCGCCATGATCTGCTCCAGGTAGGGCGCGCCGAACAAGGCCAGCATGGCCAGGTCGCTCTCCCGATGACCGCCGTGCGCCGCCGGGTCGATCAGCCAGCCCCGGCCGCCCGACCACAGCACGTTCCCGGACCAGCAGTCGCCGTGAATCCGGCTGGGCGGCTCGGCGGGACCGGCGACCGCAGCGGCCCGACCGGCGGCCGACTCCACCAGCCGGGCGTCGGCGGCCGTCAGCGTCCCGGCGTCCCTGGCCAGCCGGACGTACGGCAGCAGCCGCGCGCTGGCGTACCACGGCGCCCAGCTCGATCCGGGCTCGTTCGGGAGCGGCAGGCCCGCGATCACGCCCGGCCAGGGCGCGCCGAATCCGTCCGCCCCCGCCGCATGCAGGGCGGCAAGTTCCCGGCCATAACGGACCGCTCCCCGCCCGTCCGCCCTGTCCTGCTCGATCCAGCTGAGAGCCAGGGCCCCCGCGTCCCAGCCGAGCACCTCCGGAACGGGCACGGCGGCCGCAGCGCCCAGCCAGGACAGCCCGCTGGCCTCGGCCGCGAAGCCGGGGCCGGCCGGCCCCGTGTCCGGGCCGGCGACCTTGGCGAAGGCCATCCGGCCGTCGGCCAGCTCAAGGCGGTAATGCGCGACACCGTGCTGCCCGCCGATCCGGCGCGCGGCGCGGAGCCCCGTTCCCGTCAGCGGTTCCAGGCGCGCCGCCAGGCCGGCCGTCGCCGGGCCCGTACCTGCCAGGCCGCCGGGCCCCTCGGCTATCGCGGGCCGCCCTCGGGGCGGGCGGGGTGGGCGTCGCCAACGGGGGCGTTACTGCCGGTAAGTACCTCGGCCAGGCGGCTGGCCAGTCCCCGGGCCGCGGCATGCACCAGGTCGAAGGTCTCCACGTACTCCGCTGGGCCGCCGTCGTAGGGATCGGGTACCTCGGCCTCGGCGTCGGCCGCGGGGTCGAACGCCCGCAGCAGCACGATCCGCTCCGCCAGCTCGCGGTCACCGGCCGCCATCCGCCGCAGGCTGGCCAGGTTCTTGCCGTCCATCACGACGAACAGGTCATAGCGGGCGAGCCAGTCGGCCCGGATCTGCCGGGCAATGTGCCGGGACCCGTCGTAGCCGCGCCGGGCCAGCTCGGCCCGGGACCGGGAGTCCATCGGACCGCCGATGTGCCAGTCGCCCGTCCCGGCGCTCTCGACCGTCACCTGGCCGCCCAGTCCGGCCCGGTCAAGCTCGTCGGCGAGGATCACCTCGGCCATCGGCGACCGGCAGATGTTGCCCAGGCACACCATGCAGATCCGGTAGGGACCGCCCTGGTCACCGGCTCCCGCAGGCCTGGCGCGGGGAATCGGGGGGACAGACGTCACGACGTCGCGGTCAGCAGCCATGGGACCAGCATGCCTGATGCGCCGGCCCCGCCTGTCGCCTGCCACGATGTAGGGCATGGTCCCGCCCGCCAGCTACCGTTCCCTGTCCCTCTGGCACGACACCGTGCCCGGCACCCTCACCCCCGGTGAGCCGCTCGGGTCCGACATCGAGGCCGACGTGGCCATCGTGGGCGGGGGCTTCACCGGGCTGTGGACCGCCTACTACCTGGCCCGGGCCGATCCCCGGCTGCGCGTGGTCGTCTGCGAGCGCGAGATCGCCGGCTACGGCGCCTCCGGCCGTAACGGCGGCTGGTGCTCGGCCCTGTTCCCGGCCTCACTTCCCAAGCTCGAGCGGATGGCCGGCCGGGACGCTGCCATCACCATGCACGAGGCCATGCGCGCGACCGTGGACGAGGTCGGCCGGGCCGCCGCCGTCGAGGGCATCGACTGCCACTTCGCCAAGGGCGGCACCGTGGCGCTGGCCCGCACCCCGGTCCAGCTCGAGCGCGCGAAGGCCGAGATCGCGGAGGCGCGCGCATTCGGCTTCGGCGAGGACGACCTGCGCCTGCTGACGGCCGCGCAGGCCAGCGAGCTCGCCGGCGCGGCAAACGTGCTCGGGGCGACCTTCACGCCGCACTGCGCGGCCATCCACCCGGCCCGGCTAGCCCGCGGGCTGGCCGAGGCGGTCCGCCGGGCCGGGGTACAGGTGTTCGAGCGCACGCCGGCCACGCAGCTGGCGCCGCGCCAGGTCGTCACCCTGGCGGGAACCGTGCGGGCCCGCTATGTCGTCCGGGCCACCGAGGGCTACACGCCGGAACTGCCCGGCCTGAAGCGGGCCATCGTGCCGGTCTACTCGCTCATGATCGCGACTGAGCCGCTGCCCGAGTCCGTGTGGGCCCAGATCGGCCTGGCCGGCCGGCCCACCTTCAGCGACCTGCGGCACCTGGTGATCTACGGCCAGCGGACCGCGGACGGCCGCCTGGCGTTCGGCGGTCGCGGCGCTCCCTACCACCTGGGCTCGGCCATTAAGCCGTCGTTCGACCGGGTACCCGCCGTGTTCGACGCGCTCCGGCGGACGCTGGGCGAGCTGTTCCCGGCCCTGGGAGACGCGCGGGTCACGCACCAGTGGGGCGGCCCGCTCGGCATCCCGCGCGACTGGTGCGCCTCGGTCGGGCTGGACCGCGCCACCGGCCTGGCCTGGGCAGGCGGCTACGTGGGCGACGGGGTCTCGACCACGAACCTGGCCGGCCGGACGCTCGCGGACCTGATCACCGGGACCGACAGCGAGCTAGTCCGGCTGCCGTGGGTGGGGCACCGGTCGCCGCGCTGGGAGCCCGAGCCGCTGCGCTGGCTCGGGATGAACGCGGGTCTGCAGGCCATGAGCTTCGCCGACCGGGAGGAGGGCCAGACCGGCCGGCCTTCGCACGCGGCCGCGTTCATGGGGCGGTTCCTGGGCGCGTAAAGAGCTGTGCCCGGAGGCGGCGGCATCTACGGTGGTTAACGGCCTCGGAGGGCGGATTGCGGGGGCATTTGGGCCGCCGAAGTCCGACCTGGGGGGCCGCGGTGATTCGCACGGGCCCGGAAGTTGCGCTACGATCACTGCGTTCGCCAGCGCCGCTAGCTCAACTGGCAGAGCAGCGGACTCTTAATCCGCGGGTTGGGGGTTCAAGTCCCTCGCGGCGCACCCCGCTATTGTCGTCCTGACCTGGCATTATGTCGGTTTTCAACGGCCTCGTGGGGGCCATTTCGGGGCCATGTTTGCTCCACGTTTGCTCGCCAGTCCAGACCTAGTCGCGGCGGGCACGTTAGTCGGCCCGGGCGGCCCTCCTGATGGCGTTACGCAGCGTGAAGTTAGCTGGTTTGCTGGCCATGCGGCAAGCGCAGCTGCCGCACAGGGGCCGCCACCGACGCGTGGACGGCTGATCTGATCCCCATCCCATCCAGTGCGGACCTGCTATAGGCACCAGAACCCCAGACCCGAGACCTGAAATCGCCACGTACGTGACGTACGCTAGGAGCATGAGCATGAGCGAGAACGCGATGCCGCTGCCGTACGAGATTCAGGAGATGACCACGACCGAAGCCCGAAAGCACCTGCCGGATCTGGTCAACATGGCCGCTTACGGTCATGTCACCACAGTGCTGACTCGGGACGGCCGTCGGCTCGCCCGTATCGTTCCCGAGGAAGACGCATGGGTCTACAGCCCGGCCTGGCAGGAAAAACTCCAGGAGGCCGAAGCGGATCTGGCCGCCGGGCGGGTTCGGAGATTCGACAGCGATGAAGAATTCCTGGGACACCTGGAAGCCATCGACGATGAGGCCGGTGAGTGAAATACCAGACCACGGCGGGATTCGATCTCGCACTGGCCAAACTCCCCCGCGAGCATCGCCGGCTGTTCGTTGATACCGTCCGCGGCCACCTCATTCCCGCGCTGGCAGCCGGAGCGCACCGCGGCGAGGCACCCTGGCCCAGGCGCCTGCGCGTTCACAAGATCGGTGAGACCTACTCACTGACCTGGAGCTTCGTCGGCCCCGATGGACGGGCCCTTTTCACCATCGGCCCAGACGCTGATGGCGAACCGCTCCTGACCTGGCTGGCCATCGGCTACCACGGCATCTACCAATGACCGAGCTAACAAGACGATCAAGCGTGGTTGCTGGAACGGGGCAATCAGGCTGGCTATGGCGGATGGCGGAGCAAGATCATCTGACGGCACGTTCGCTCGTTGTTTGCTCGGATGCCGCGGTACAGCTCGTCAGCAGCTGCGCACCCGTACTGACCTGGGTTCCTCCAGGTCAGTGTTTCATTTTGCGGGGCGTTCTGGGCGTTTGGCCCTGCTCAGGCTCATGTAGCCCGCCAGGCGGATACCAGCTCGGGACGCGGCGTGAGCCCGGGCCGCCCGCCCGGGCTCAGCGCCATGTGCTCGTCGCATCCCCCTTCGGCACGGAGCTACGAGTAACCGGTGGGCCCTGACGTGCACGGGCACGCTATGGCATTCCAGGTAAGCGTGTAATTCACGCTCTGGCGCACAGGCAGCGACCGGACGGCGATGTAGATGATGGGCGCGGTCGGAGTGAGCTCGTTGGAGATGATGGTGAACCTGGACCCGAGATTTTCGATCGCGACGCTGTTGAAGTAGACCTGGAACTCAGCACCGGGTGTGCCCGTGGCCAGACCCGCCGCCGGGCTGACCACGACCTGAAGCTCGCAGTTGCCGATGATGGTGGGGGACACCGAGAACTCATACCAGACATAGCCCTGGCTGGTGGTGACTCCGGTCTGCGTGATCGGCAAGGCACCGCAGGTAAGACCCGGTCCATCGAGTTTGGTGCCGATGTCGATCGGGTTGGCTTGGGAGTCCCCGGTCGGGCCGCTTGGGGTCACGATGCACTGGATCGCTACGTTTCCGCTGGCGTTGTAGCTGACCGAGGTATTGCCGGCGCCGTTCTCGCACGGGAGGCCGTTCAGGTCATCCAGTGAGGACGGGCTCCCCGCCGGGCCCGCCGGACCGGCCGGGCCGGCAGCGCCAGCAGGGCCGGCTGAGCCGACGAGGCTGACGCCCGGACTTGCCCAGGCGCCGCCGGCCTTAGGCCCGTACAGCACGTTGGCCGCGGTGTCGATGTAGAAGTCGCCGTCGCTGCCGATCGAGTTGTCCGGCGCCCCGGTGCCTGAGAACCGTCTTGCCGTTCGAGCCAGCAGTCCCTGCTGCCCCGGCCGGGCCCGCCGGGCCTGCCGGGCCCGGCGAGCCGATGTCTCCGGCTGGGCCAGTCGGCCCGGCCGGCCCGGCGACACCGGCTGGGCCCTGCTGGTTCCAGCTCACCGCCGTGGTGCCCTTCGGGCAGGTGCTGCCCGCATCCTGCAGGACGATGACGTGCGTGCCCTTGAGCGCGGCGTTGGTGTAGCAGCCGTAGATCACGCCGCCGGAGTCCACCGGGCCGGTCGCCGCCGCGTAGGCGTCGGCACCGCCGAGTGCGAGTACTACCGCCGCTCCCGCGGCAATGAGGCCGTTCCGCGTGCGCATTGCCCTTCCCTTCTGCACCGGCCGCCGTTCGGCGGGATGGCGGACTACGCCGTGATGCGGATGACCCGCTCCATGCCGAGCACGGTGTGCTCGCGCCCGTCCTGGGTGTTCATGAAGCAGGCCAGCACCCAGTAACCCGGGTGCACGCTGACGACCAGCTGCTGGAAGGCGCCGTGGGACAGCGGGCCCGCAAAGGTGGTGAACCCGGCGGCCAGCTTCTGTGCCTGGCCGTCCTTGCCTTCCTTCAGCAGCTTGGCGATCTCATTGGCCCCGGCCCGGCTCTTGGCCCCGATGGCGATGATCATGTGGACCAAGAACCCGCGGTTGCCGAACCGGACCAGCTCGCCATCGTGCAGGGTGCCCGGCCCGCGGAACCCGAACTCGATCGCCCGGACGGCGGCCTGCGGCGCTGGCAGCTTCGCCGGCGAGGACGCCGCGGCGATTACGAACGTGGTCACCGGCCATGTCGCCGGGTTGTTGCCAATAGTGTCCAACGCCACGTACTGACCTGGCCGCAGGTTGGCCTGCACCGCGCTGGTGCCCCGGCTGGCCTGCGCGTCCACCACGATCGAGGCGACCCCATTCAGGTTGTTCGGATCCGACGCGGCACCGCTGCGCAGCAGCCTGAAGAAATGGGCCAGTGTCACCCCCGGGTCGAGCCGGATGAACGCCGGCTGGCCCTGGGGCTCCCTGGTGACCGTCGAGACGATCCGCACTCCGCCCGACCGCAGCATGCCGCCAACTCTGATCGTCTTGCCGGTCATGGCCACCGTGATCACCGGCAGCCTGGCACCGGGTGAGGTGCGGGCGGCCAGCGACGCGTTCGCTGGCCCGGCCAGTGTCACCGCTGTGGCCAGGACTACTGCGGCACTGGCGAACGATGTCATCCTCTTCACGCTGCTCCTCCTAGGTGCAAGGGCCCCCGTGCCTGCGGGCACTGCTCACGCGGTGAAGCTACGCGCAGCGTGGCTGCCTGAAGATCCGTGAAAAGGCGTACCCGGGTACGTATCTGAGGTGACCGCGTGGCTGGCGACACCGCCCCGGGGCCCCGGCCTGGCTATCGCCGGGGGCCCACCGGGCGGCGGGCGGCAACGATCGCGGCGACCTGAGTGCGGCTGACGCAGTCAAGCTTGGCCAGGATCCGGCCCACGTGAGTGTCCACGGTCCGCTCGGCGATGAACAGCCGCTCACCAATCTGCCGGTTGGTGAGCCCGTCGGCGATCATGCCGGCCACCTCCTGCTCCCGTCTGGTCAGGGGCAGGTCCCCCTGCGGGGCCGGCCGGCGTTCTGGGCTGGGCCATAGGGCAGCGACGATTCCGTCGCTGCGGCCGATCGCCCGGCCCAGCTCGCGCCGGGCTCTCGCTTCCGGGCCGAGTCTTCGGGTGGCCCGGACGGCGAGCTCGTCGACGGCTGCCTGCATGTGGGGGAAGAGCCGTCCGCTGATGCGCTCGCTCAGCGTGTCGATGACGCCGATGCTGGTGGCGGCCTAGGGCCAGTCTCCGGTCTCAGCCGTGGCGGTAGCAAGGTAACTGCAGGCGGACAGCAGCCCCCATCGTTCGGGGAGGGCAGCGAAGATGTGCATGGCATCGCGCAATGCCTGCACCGCGTCCGCCCAGCAGCCATCCGCCACCAGGCATCCGCCCAGCACCGTAAGGGCGTAACCAACCGCGCGGCGGTCACCGACCTGGGCGAACATGGCGGAACTCTCCGCCATCCGGGTCCTGGCCAGGGCCGTGTCACCCCAGATGCTGACCGCGAAGCCGGAGAGGTAGATGGCGAACGCCTCATACCAGAGGTCACCTGACTGCTTGGCCAGGGCAAGCCCGCGATCGAACGCCTCCGCCGATCCGGCCGGATCCCCGCCGATGGCGCGGGCGTTGCCGAGATGGGCCCACCCCCGGGACTGCCCGCGCAGGTCACCCGCTTGCTCGTACAGCCCGATGCTCTGCGTGAAGTAGTCTGCACCGCGATCGTTGTCCCCCCCGATCGAGACGAGCACCCCTAGCCCGTTCAGGGCGGCCCCCCGGCCCGGCGCGGCGCCGGAGGTGTGCTGCACGACATCGGCCAGCCACTCTGTACCCTCCTCGAGCATCCCCCGGATGTGCCAGTACTCCCACAGGCCGGAGGCGAGCCGCAGGCCCAGGCCGGTCCGGGCCGGGTCTTCCGCGCACCACAACCGGGCGGAACGCAGGTTGTCGCGCTCGCGGTCCAGGTGGCCGGCCCACCGGGCCTGCTCTGCGCCCAGCAGCAGGGGTGCCGACCGCTCGCCCAGCGCCGTGAAGTACTCGCCGTGCCTGGCCCGCGCATGGGCGAGCTCGCCCGATTCCGCCAGCCGCTCATGCGCGAACACCCGGATCGTCTCCAGTAGCCGGTAGCGGGTCTCGGCCGCCGACCACTCGACCTGCACCAGCGACTTGTCGACCAGTGCCGCCAGCAGGCGGGCCACCTGCTCCGCCGGCACACCCCGGCCCGCGCACACCGCTTCGGCTCCGACCAGCGACCAGCCGCCCACGAAAGCCGCCAGCCGCTGCAGCAGCATCCGCTCCGGCTCGCTCAGCAGTTGATAGCTCCACTCGATCGAGGCCAGCAGCGTCTGATGCCTGGGCGGCCCGCCGCCGGCCTGGGCCAGCAGCTCCAGCCGGCCAGTCAGCCGCTCAGCGATCTCGGCCAGGCTCATCGCACCGGCCCGTGCCGCCGCCAGCTCCAGGGCCAGCGGGATGCCGTCGAGCTGGCGGCAGATCGCGGTAACGGCGGCCACGTCGCCCGGGTCGACCACCAGATCGGCGTGAACGGCGCGGGCCCGGGCCAGGAACAACGCGACCGCCGCGTAGCCCTCCAGGTCACGCAGCGAGGGCAGCTGCTCGGGCCGGGGAAAGGCCAGTGACGGCACCCGCCAGGTGACCTCGCCGGCCAGCGCCAGGCTCGCGCGGCTGGTGGCGAGGATCACCACCCCCGGGCAGGATGCCAGCACGTCGGCCGCTAGCGCGGAGCAGGCGCCCACGAGGTGCTCGCAATTGTCCAGGATCACCAGCCGGCGTTGCGGCCGGAGCACCCGGACAAGCCGCTCTTCCGAATCGGCTGCGGCCCGCTCCTCGACGCCCACGGCGGTCGCCACCGCCCCGGCGAGCGCGGCGGGGTCCGGCACGGTGCTCAGGTCGATCAGGTGGACGCCATCGGGGAAGAAAGCCGAGACTGCCCCGGCCACCTCGATCGCGAGCCGGGTCTTCCCGACGCCCCCGGCACCGATCAGTGTGACCAGGCGATGTGCACCGACCAGCCGGACCGTCTCGGCCAGCTCGCGTTTGCGCCCGACCAGCGCTGTCAGCGGCACCGGCACGCCAGCGGGCCATGCCTTCCGTCCCCGGGCGGGCGTACCCTCCGCCCTGCTGGCAGCAGCCACGCGACGCCGCCCGCGCCGGTCCTCATTCACCGCATCCCCCTCGCCGGCAGGACTGGCCTCACTCTAGTCCCGGGGGCGGCTGGAGCGGCGGTCTGGCGGCGACTCGTTACGCCGCGCTGACCGGAGGACGAGCGCGGACCCCAAGGACCGGCTGACCGCCCCCGGACACCGCGGTATCCCGCCTCCCACGGCCAGTGGCCGCGATCATCAGCGTGCCCGAGATAGTCGAGCCGCGTGCTGCCAGGGTGGCCACATTCCCGGCACCTGCCGGGGCCTCCTTCACATCAGTCACAGTTACTGCCACTGTGCGGGAAGGTACCGACAATGTGTTCGATGCAGTCGGCCAGCAGCCAGCTGTCGCCCGCCAGCCTGGCGGCGCGTCCTGCTGGAACCCTTGACGGCGCTGTCACCGAGCTGTTAAATCATGTAATGAAATAAGGCGTGTATTAAGGCGCCGGCCCAGACTCAGTTCCCGGTAGCGCACCTCGTGATCATCCCCGACGAGCGAGTTCCCGGCCTGCACCTCAGCCTGCGTTCGACGACGCCTAAGCAGTTGTCGTCCCGGGATGTCGACTGATGGGAGCTCACATGTATCAAGCGCTTCGCCGCGTGCCCAGGGCATTGGCAGCCCTGCTGGTCCTGGGTACCCTCGGCCTCGGCGCCTCGGCGGCACAGGCCCAGACTCGGGCCGCCGCAGCCCCGGCATGCACAGTTCCGGCCTCGCCGGGCGACGAACTGCATGCCAACGCCGACTCGTCGATCACCATTACCTTGTCCGGCAGCCCCGGTGCCACCAGCTACAACATCTACCGGAGCACCAGCTCAGGCGCCGAAGGCAATACGCCGTACGCGACTACCACGTCCACCACCTATGTTGACAAGAACCTCAGCAGCACGCCGATTTACTTCTACGTGTTCACCGCGGTGAACTCCTGCGGCGAGTCCGCCCGGAGCCCGGAGGACGCCTCCAAGACCCCGCCGCCCATCGGCACCGGCGGCAATACGCCCGGCGTCCAGTCCGGCAGCAGCCTGATCTTCTACTGCAAGGACGCCCTGCTCGGCGGCTTCGACTGGTTCCAGACCCTGACCGGCTGGTTTCCTGAGGTACTGGGCTCCTCGGCCGCGCTGTCCCCGGGTGGCCGGGTCGTCGACATGGCCTACGCCGCCAACGGCACCCTGACGTTCAACAACGTCGTGGCGCCCACTAGCGGCCTGTATACAGTCAGCTGGCGCTACGCCTTCCAGGGCGGCCTGTTCCCCGCGGTCAAGAACCGGCAGATGGGGCTCAAGGTCAACGGCACCGTCATCACGACCACCGAGCGCTTCCCGATCACCGGCAGCTTCGAGACCTACCAGAACTCGTCCCTGCAGGTGCACCTGAACGCGGGCGTCAACTCCATCAGCATGCTGGCGGTCAGCGATCACGGCGTCTCCCGGGTCGACGAGATGACCGTGACCCCGGCGACCGCGTCCGTTCCGAGCGGACCGACCAACCTGACCGTTACCCCTGGTAACACCACGGCGACGCTGTCCTGGACGGGCAGCACGAGCGGCAGCCCCACCTCTTACTCGATCTACCGGGGCACGGCGTCCGACGGCGAGGCCACCACCCCCGTAGGCACCGTCAGCGGCACGACGACCACGTTCACCGACACCGGCCTGCACAACGGGACCCTCTACTACTACAACGTGGCCGCCAACAACAGCGCGGGCGTGTCGCCTGACACGAACGAGGTCACCGTGACCCCGGCCACCGGCGGCACTGGCACCGCCCCGGCGGCGCCCACCGGCCTCAGCGCCACGGGCGGCAATGGCTCGGTCTCGCTGACCTGGAACGCCAGCACGGGCGCTACCAGCTACAGCGTCTACCGCGGCACCGCTGCCGGGGCGGAGGGCGGCACGGCGATCGGCACGTCCTCGTCGAACAGCTTCACCGACTCCACGGTCACCAACGGCACCAAGTACTACTACACCGTCACCGCCAGCAACACGGCGGGCGTGTCGCCGAGCTCGAACGAGACCAGCGCCACGCCGACCGGCGGGGGCGGCGGTGGTGGCGGGCTGCTGTCCCAGGGTCAGCCGGCCACCGCGTCATCGGTGCAGAACGCGGGGTACCCGGCCTCGAACGCCGTCGACGGGAACACCGCGACGCGCTGGTCAAGCGCGGCCAGTGACCCGCAGTGGCTCCAGGTCGACCTCGGGGCCACGCACACCATCACCCAGGTCATCCTGAACTGGGAGAACGCCTATGCCAAGGCCTTCCAGATCCAGACGTCCAACGACGGCACGACCTGGACGACCATCTACTCCACGACGACCGGTACGGGCGGCGTGCAGACCATCCCGGTGACTGGCAGCGGACGCTACGTGCGCATGTACGGCACCGTGCGGGCCACCGGATACGGCTACTCGCTGTGGGAGTTCCAGGTCTTCGGCAGCTAAGTCTCAGTAAGCCAGAACGCCAGCCAGGGTCGCGAGCGTCGTCCGCTCGCGGCCCTGGCCTGCCGGGCGGGTAACGGTCCGCCCGGGAAACCGGTGTACCGAAGGGAAAACGCAGGGGCCATGGAAGCAGAGGATCTGAACGGCATTGTCATGAACCGGCGGTCGGCCCTGAAACGGACCGCTGCCACGGCGTTTCTCATCTCGCAGGCCACCCTGCTCGAGCAGCTGGCCTCGCCCCTCGTGCGGCCGGCCGCCGCGGCCACCACGTTTTCCGACATCCAGTTCGCCATGGGCAGCTTCATCAACCCGGCGCAAGTGCTCAATGACGGGGCGGGCAACATGACCGCCCAGTTCCCGCCCACGTACGCGCTGCTGCTTCCGGCCAAGCTGACCCGCACCCCGACCGTGACCGAGAAGCACCTGCTCGGCCACGTCCTGTACACCATCGAGGACAACTTCCCGGCCAGCCCGGCCGGGGTGCTCATCTTCTCGGTGTCCTACGGGCTGCCGTACTTCAACCGGCTGTCGCAGTCGGTGGTCAGCGCGCACATGCCGCACCTGCTCTCCGATCCGAGCCGCTTCGTGCTGGAGGAGGCTGCTCCGTCCCCGACCGATGTCGTGGGCGGCCTGGTGGGCGGCCCGAAGGCCCTGAATCCCGGTATCACCAAGGACCGGTTCAACGTCAACGTGACGATCGAGAACAACGACATGCTGTTCCACTTCCGGAGTGACTCGATTGCCAACCTGACCAACGTCAGCCTGTGGCTGCAGGGCAGCAACAACCTCAATGGCGCGCACCTGTCCTCGCCCAGCTTCAACGGGCTGATCAGCTACGGGACGCCGCGCATTCAGTTCGTGCAGGTGGGGCTGCCGCGCAAGATGGCCGACCAGTCCGGCTTCGAGTTCGCGCCGCGGATGAACCCCAACTCCTCGATGGCGATGGGCTTCGTTGACCAGCAGGTCAACGCGGCGGGTCCGCCCGAGATCTGCACGTTCGTCGGAAACTCATCGGCCAAGCTCAGCGACGCCGACGCTGGCGATTACTTCGACAACGGCTCCATCGCCCATTTCTCGCACAATATCGAGGACCTGTACCAGTTCTACAACACGCCCGGCCAGGACGCCCGGCGGCCTGACGGCGAGCCATTCACCGAGCGGTGCCAGTACATGTTCCGCTCTAATCAGCTGGGAACCAGTAACGGACTCCCGGCGTCCGGCAATGCCGACCAGTACACCAATGGCGGCGGGCCGGCCTACGTCAACAATGCTTTCCAGGGCACGACCGCGGCCGCGGCCGGCGCCCAGGACAGCGCCGGGGTGTTCTCACCCAGCAACGCGACGATTAACGCCACCTATCAGGGCCAGCCCCGCATCGGGCATGAGGCCGCGCTTCAGCAGGTCTCCCGGGCCTCCGACGGCACCCCGATGCACATCCGCGCCGACGGCCCCGGGCTCGACGGCATGGACGTGCCTGCCTTCAGGCCCTACCCGGGCCAGGCCAGCCTGCCCGCGGGCAGTTCGCAGTTCAAGCTGCAGTTCCTGATCTACGTGCCGAGCGCCGACTTCTTCGCCAGGATGCGCACGGCCCAGGCGGCGCAGAACCTGCAGCAGCAGTTCCTCAAGGGCTCCGACAGCGACAACGGCCTGGAGCGGTTCGTCACCGCGACCCGGCGGCAGAACTTCCTGGTTCCGCCCCGCCGGAACCGGGCCTTCCCGCTGGCGGAGATCTAGCGGGATCCGCCGGCGGCCCGGCGCGACTGGGGTGGCCACGCGGCCACGAGGCCACCCCAGTCAGCGCTGCTCCTGGCTGGCAGCAGGCACCCGGCTCCGACCGCAGCCCTCAGCTCGTCAGGCCGAGACCAGGTCGCACACGAAGATCAGGGTCTCGCCCGGCGCGATCGCCTGCCCGGCGCCGCGGTCGCCGTAGGCCAGGTCCGGCGGGATGACCAGCTGGCGGCGGCCGCCGACCCGCATGCCCTGCACGCCGCGGTCCCAGCCGGCGATGACCTGCCCGACACCGAGCCGGAACTCCAGCGGATCGCCCAGGTTCCAGCTGGCGTCGAACTCCTCGCCCGTGGAGTACGCGACCCCGACGTAGTGGACCCTGACCGTGTCGCCCGCGGTGGCGACCTCGCCTTCGCCTTCCCAGAGGTCGGTGATCTCCAGCTCGGCCGGCGGCTCGCCACCAGGGAAGTCGATCTCAGGCTTCTCGATGCTCATACGCGCGTCTCCCTCAGCAGCTCTGTGTCGGCGGTGCGCTCTGGCCCAGCCAGGTACCGCAGCCTCACGTCGGGTGCGGCCTCTGCGCCCCGGGCAAGGCTATGCCGCTCCGGGACCGCTAGCACCGGCTCGCTCAGGCAGACTCGCCAGGCGCGGGCGGCCGGAAGCCGGCGAACGGGTTGGTCACCACGAGCGACCCGCTCCCGAATCGGTACAGCGCGGCCGGCCGGCCCCCGGCCCGGCCGCGCTGCACCGTCGCGCTGGTCGGCTCGATGACCCCCCGCCGGGACAGGACGCGCTGCAGGTTGGTGGCCGAGACCGGATGGCCGAGGCAGGCGGCGTAGATCTGCCTGAGCTCGGCGATCGTGAACGTCGCGGGGGCCAGGGCGAAGCCGATGTTGGTATAGGTGAGCTTGGAGCGCAGCCGCTCGCGGGCCGACTCGATGATCGAGGCGTGGTCGAACGCCGTGGGCGGGAGGTCCTCGACCGGGTACCAGGCGGTATCGGCTGGCAGCCCGGGGTTCACCTCGGTGGATACCAGGGCCAGGTAGGCCGTCGCGACCTCCCGCTCCCGCGGGTCGCGATCGGGGTCGCTGCGGGTCTCGAGCTGCTCCAGGTGCGCGATGTCGGTCAGGTCCACCTTGGCGGCCAGGTGCCGGCCCAGCGAGGTCCCGAGGCGCTCGTCGGCGCCGAGCGGGCCGCCGGGCAGCGCCCACCGGCCGTCGAAAGGCTCCTGGGCCCGCTGCCAGAGCAGCACGTGCAGCCGTCCCTGGCGGACGCCGAAGACCACGGCAAGAACCTCATGGCGAAAACGGCCGCCTCCCCGGGCTGCCGCCTGCCCGGTGGCGGCCGCTTCCCGCGCTCCCGCCACCCTCGCTGATCCCGAGCTCACGAGCTCACGATGTCGCGTGCTCGCGCCACCCTCGCTGGTCCCAGGCTCATGCGCCCATGATAGCGTGGCTATTGTAGTTTTCGACTATGAGGCGAAAACTCGGAAGGGAGCAGGCGTTGACTACGACTGCGATGACTCAGCACCGGGGGCCGGCCACCCGGACGAGCTGGGCGGCGGAGATCCGCCGCCTGGCCGCCAGGCGCGACGCCGTCATCCTGGCCCACAATTACCAGCCCGCCGCGATCCAGGACGTGGCCGATCACGTCGGGGACTCCCTGGCCCTGTCCCGGATCGCGGCCGCCTGCGAGGCGTCGACGATCGTCTTCGCCGGGGTTTACTTCATGGCCGAGACGGCCAAGATCCTGGCCCCTGACCGGACCGTGCTGATCCCCGAGCCCAGGGCGGGCTGCTCGCTGGCCGACAGCATCACGGCGGCCCAGCTGCGCGCCTGGAAGGCCGAGCATCCCGGCGCGGTGGTGGTGGCCTATGTCAACACCAGCGCCGAGGTGAAGGCCGAATCGGACCTGTGCTGCACGTCCGCGAACGCAGTGGACATCGTCGCCGCCATTCCCGCCGAGCAGGAGGTCCTTTTCCTGCCCGACCAGTTCCTCGGGGCGCACGTGCGGCGCGTCACCGGCCGCCAGAACCTGCACGTCTGGCTCGGGGAGTGCCACGTCCACGCCGGCATCAGCCCGGCCGACCTGCGGGAGAAGGCGGCCGCGAGCCCGGAGGCGGAGCTGTTCATCCATCCCGAGTGCGGCTGCACCACCGCCGCCCTGTGGCTGGCCGGCACCGGCGACCTCCCGGCCGGCCGCACGCATGTGCTGTCCACCGGCGGCATGCTGGAGGCAGCCGCCACGACCACGGCCTCGACCGTGCTGGTGGCCACCGAGACCGGCATGCTGCACCAGCTGCGCCAGGCCAACCCGCGGGTGTCGTGGGAGCCGGTGAACGAGCGTGCGGAATGCCCCTACATGAAGATGACCACGCCGGAGGTGCTGACCCGCTGCCTGCGCGATGGTGTCAGTGAGGTGATCGTCGAGGCGGACGTGGCCCGCCGCGCCCGGCGGGCCGTCGACGCGATGATCGCGGTCGGCGCCCCGTCCGCAGCCGGCGAATGAGGGCCGCGATGGGCCCGGCCATCCAGTCCCTGCCCGCGCCGCGGATCACCTGGACCCGCGAGGCGGACGTGGTGGTCGTCGGCGCGGGCGCGGCCGGGCTGAGTGCCGCCCTCGAGGCTGCCGCGCCCGGCCGCCGGGTCCTGCTGGTCTGCAAGGCCGGGCTGGGCGCGGGCTCGTCCCCGCTCGCCCAGGGCGGCCTCGCGGCCGTCCTCGACCCCGCCGACACCCCCGAGCTGCACCGCCAGGACACGCTGACCGCCGGAGCCGGGCTGTGCGACGACTCGGCGGTGGACGTGCTGGTGTCCGCCGCACCACGGGAGATCGCCTGGCTCACCTCGCTCGGCGCCCGCTTCGACGCCGGCCCGCTGGGACTGGAGGGCGGCCATTCCCGGCCGCGGATCGTGCACGCCGGCGGCGATGCCTCGGGAGCCGAGGTGCACCGGGTCCTGCGCGAGGCCGTCCTCGCCAGCCGGGTCGAGATCCTCGAGCACACCGTCGCGCTCGACGCGCTGCTCGACGAGGACGGGCAGGTGGCCGGGCTGCTGGCCGGCACGCTCGCCGGGCCTGCGACGCGGCCAGACCCGGGAGCACCCGGCGGGCGGGACCCGGGAGCACCCGGCGGGCGGGGCCTGGCCGCCGGGGCCATCCGCGCCGCCGCCGTGGTCCTGGCCTCCGGCGGCTACGGCCAGGCCTATGCCACCACGACCAATCCCGCCGGGGCGACCGGTGACGGCCTGGCCCTGGCCGTCCGGGCCGGCGCCGAGGTGTGCGACCTGGAGTTCGTGCAGTTCCATCCCACGGTTCTCTGGCAGCCCGGGGCGCGGGGCCAGCAGCCGCTCATCACCGAGGCGCTGCGCGGCGCGGGCGCCGTGCTCATTGACGGCAGCGGCCGCCCGGTGATGGCGGGTTGCCATCCGCTAGCCGACCTGGCCCCCCGGGACGTGGTCGCGGCCGAGATGCACCGGCGGATGGCAGCCGGCGATGGTGCTGCCTCGCACCTGTGGCTCGACGCGGCCGCCGTGGGCCGCCGCCAGCTGGACAGCCACTTCCCCACCGTGACCGCCGCCTGCCGGGCGGCCGGCTTCGAGCCGTCCCGCGACCCGATCCCCGTCGCGCCGGGCGCCCACTATGCCTGCGGCGGCGTGCGCGCCGACATGGCGGGCCGCACCACGCTGGCCGGCCTGTATGCCATCGGCGAGGTCGCGGCGACCGGCGTGCACGGCGCGAACCGCCTGGCGTCGAACTCGCTGACCGAGGCCATCATCACGGGCCGGCGGCTGGGCCGCCTGCTGGCCAGCGGTCCGCCGCCCTCCCCTCTCCCCGCCAGTCACTCCCCAGCCGGCCCTCCTGCCCCCGCCGACGGCGCCGACAACGTCAGCCGCTCCCACGGCGGTGGCCGCTCTCCTGGAGGCTTCTCTGCCGACGGCCTGTTCCCGGCCGGTCACTCTCCCGCGACCGCACAACCCTCCGCCGGCGCGCTCGCCGCGCTGGGCGGCCAAGCCGACCCGGCCGCCGCTATGTCCCGGTACGCCGGCGTGCTGCGCGACGAGGCCGGCCTGGAGCACCTGCTCCAGCTACTAGCCGCCCAGCCCGCCGCGACCCGGGCCGCCGCGAACCAGCCTGCAGCGGACCAGCCTGCTGGCGACCGCTTCCTGAACCTGGAAGTTGTCGAGGCGACCAACCTGCAGACCGTCCGCATCCTGGTCGCCACCGCGGCCCTGGCCCGCACTGAGAGCCGGGGCTGCCATCGCCGTAGCGACGCCCCGTGGACCCGGCCCGGGCCCGCCCGGCGCATCGGCATCCGCTGCCGCGACGGCGAGCTCGACGTGCACCTCGACGATGAGGCCGCGGCGCTCATCGGTGCGCCGGCGTGAGCCTGCGCGAGCCGGTACGCAGCGAGCTGCTCGCCGCCGGGATCGACCCCGCCGACGCCGAGCGGGTCGTGCGGGACGCCCTCCAGGAGGACCTGCGGTACGGGCCGGACGTGACGACGCAGGCCACCGTGGCCGCCGGCGCGGTCGCCACCGCGGACGTGATGGCGCGCCAAAACGGCGTGGTCGCCGGCGTTCCGCTGGCGCTGGCCGTGCTCGACGCGGCCGGCCTGCCGCCCGGCTGCGTGACCGTGGTCCGCCCGGACTGCTGTGCCGTCAGGCCGGCCGACCGGGTGCTCACCATCGAGGGGCCGCTGCGCGGGCTGCTCACCGCCGAGCGGACGCTGCTCAACCTGATGACCCACCTGTCCGGCATCGCTACCGCCACCCGGGCCTGGGTCGACGCAATCGCCGGCACCGGCGCCGTCGTCCGTGACACCCGCAAGACCACCCCGGGCCTGCGCCAGCTGGAGAAATACGCCGTGCGCTGCGGCGGCGGCAGCAACCATCGCCTGGGCCTGGGAGACGCCGCCCTCATCAAGGACAACCACGTGGCCGCGGCGGGCGGCATCAGCCAGGCGGTTGACGCGGTGCGTGCGACCGCCCCGGCCGTCGCCCTCGAGGTCGAGTGCGACACGCTCGAGCAGGTCCGCGCCGCGCTGGCCGCCGGCTGCGACCTGATCCTGCTCGACAATATGACCGTGGCCGACCTGCGCGCCGCCGTTGCCCTCGCCCGGGCCTGGCCCGGGGTCCGGCTGGAGGCCAGCGGCGGCCTGCGGCTGGACACCGCGCGGGCTGTGGCGCAGACCGGCGTCGACTTCCTGGCCGTCGGCGCCCTCACGCACTCCAGCCCCGCCCTCGACCTAGCCCTCGACCTCCGCCCCGCCGCCAACATCGCATGATCACGACCGTTTTCCCGCGCTATGCCCGGCAAAACGGTCGAGATCATCAGTGATTGCTCAGAGGCACACAAGTACGGGCGAGCCGTTCCCGTCGAGCAGCATCCGTGCTCCGAGAGCCTGCGGGAGTGTTACAGATACCTCGCGTGTCTCTGCGTACGCCCGGCGAGGCCCCGAAGACCCGGCGCCTTCTGGTAGAGGCAGCAGAGCAACCGCGTTTCCGTCCGCCAGGACTTCGATGTGCGGGTAATCGGCGCAGGGCATGCCGGAGAACCGCAGCGTGATGGTTCGCTGATCGCCGGCGAGTTTCGCTCGGCTGCCGGGCCAGCGCAGTTCATCGTCTTCGAACTCGGGCGGCCACCAGCTTCGGAGGGTGACGCTGGGGTCGAGGACCCATATCGGCTCGGGAACTCCTCGGACGTGGACCTCCCAGGCAGGCAGCTGCTGCTTCCCGCGGTCGGTGAGGAATCCAGAGGCGCTTTGCGTGGCCGTGGCCACCTGCAGAGGGTCGGCTGGCGGCCCGGCCTGTGGGCGGTGATGGCGCATCGCATGCAACAGCTCGTCAGGGAAGCCCGGCGGGGCCTGGATCAAGCCGCGTTCGAAGGCGAGCTTCGCCTTTCCGTCGAGCGGGAAGGAACCTGCCTGGACGGCAGGACTAAGCAGCACTAACGGACGTGGATCTCGCCTTGCGGGGAAATCAGCCCATCCGCGCAGGCGTCGCCGCAATTGCTCTCGCTGCAGTTGGCGAACTGTGCTCACATTTGGAATCTTAGACAACACTTATCGCGCCCCATGTGCCGGAAAACGGTCGTGATCACCAGCAGGCCACGCCGTAGACTTCGCTGTCGTGGCTGAGCCGCTGCGCGTCGTCATCATCGGAGGCGGCCTGGGTGGCCTGTGCCTGGCCCAGGGACTGCGCCGGGCCGGCGTGGAGGCGGCGGTCTACGAGCGCGATGCCGCGCTGGCGTCGCGGCGTCAGGGCTACCGCCTCCACGTCGACTCACGCGCGGCGCAGGGGCTGCGCGCGTGCCTGCCCGCCGAGCTCTACCAGCTGTTCCTCGCCACCTGCGGCCAGCCCAGCAGGCAGCTGACCGTAGTCACCAAGCGCCTGCGGCCCATGCGCACGGTGCGCTCCCCGTCCGCCGGCTCCCCGTCCGCCGGCTCCCCGTCCGCCGGGCCGCCTCTCAGCACGTCCGTGGACCGGCTGACGCTGCGCGAGATCCTGGGCACCGGCCTGGCGGACGTGGTCCACTTCGGCCGGGAGTTCACCCACTTCAGCGGCGGCGGGCGGGACGGCGACGAACACCGACCAGTGCGAGCCCATTTCCGCGACGGCAGCGCGGTCACGGGCGACGTCCTGGTCGCCGCTGACGGGGTCGGATCGCGCGTGCGGGAGCAGTACCTGCCGCACGCCCTGGTCGCCGACACCGGGACTCGCTGCATCTACGGCAAGACGCTGATCTCCGAGCCGGTCGCTGCCGTGCTCCCGGCCTTCTTGACTGACGGGTTCGCGGCGGTGATCGGCTCCCGCCGGGTGGGCATGGCCCTGGGCGCGGTCCGGTTCGTCACCCGGCCGGATGAGGCGGCGCTAGCGGTGCCGGGGGCGAGCCTGAGCGCCGAGCGCGACTTCGTGATGTGGTCGGTGGCCGGCCAGCAGGCGGCCTTTCCCGGCGGCGACGAGGCGCTGTCGCGCTCCACCGGGCGGCAGCTGCACGCCGTGGCGCTGAAGATGATCCGTACCTGGCACCCCGACCTGCGCGCCCTGCTCGCGGCGGCCGAGCCAGAGGAGACGTTCTCCGTGCGGGTGCGAGCCGCCAGCCCGGTTCCGCTCTGGCCGCCGACCAACGTCACGCTGCTCGGCGACGCGATCCACGCGATGAGTCCCGCCCGCGGCTCCGGCGCCAACATCGCGCTGCTGGACGCGGGCAACCTCGCACGGAGTCTGGCTCGCGCGGAGCGCGGCGAGCTGCCGGTGCGCGACGCGGTGCACGCCTACGAGGCGCAGATGGTCGACTACGGGTTCGCCGCCGTCCGTGACTCTCTCGCGGTGCACCGGGAGGGCGGCGGCGTCCTGGCCCGGCTGCGCGCCGCCGCTGAGTCCCGCCGCTGAGTCGCGCCGCTGAGGCCCCCATCGATCCCGTCTGCCCGGATTCCGTCACTGGCCGCCCATAGAATCGCCGGGTGGCACTCGCCGACATCCAGCCCTCGCCCGCGGACCCGGCCGACCCGGCCTCCTCGGCCGCCCCGGCCGGCGCCACCACCCTGGCCGGCGCCACCCCAGCGGCCACGGTCCTGCGCCGCGTCTTCGGCTACGACGAGTTCCGGGGCGAGCAGCAGGCGATCATCGAGCACGTCATCGCCGGCGGCGACGCGCTGGTGCTGATGCCGACCGGCGGCGGCAAGTCGCTGTGCTATCAGATCCCGGCCCTGGTCCGGGAGGGCACCGGCGTCGTCATATCGCCGCTGATCGCGCTGATGCAGGACCAGGTCGACGCGCTCAGGGCGCTCGGAGTCCGGGCCGGCTTCCTCAACTCGACCCAGGATCCCGCCCAGCGGCGGCAGGTCGAGGCCGCCTTCGCCGCCGGCGAGCTGGACCTGCTCTACCTGGCGCCAGAGCGGCTGCGCACCGATTCCGCGCTCCGGCTGCTCGACCGCGGCGCCATCTCGCTGTTCGCCATCGACGAGGCGCACTGCGTCTCGCAATGGGGGCACGACTTCCGGCCCGACTACCTCGGCCTGTCCGACCTGCACGAGCGCTGGCCCGGCGTGCCGCGCATCGCGCTCACCGCCACCGCGACCGCGGCCACGCGAACCGAGATCGCCGCCCGGCTGAACCTCGCGACCGCCCGTCATTTCGTAGTCAGCTTTGACCGGCCCAACATCCGTTACCGCATCGAGCCGAAGGCCGAGCCAGCACGCCAGCTGCTCGACCTGCTGCGCACCGAGCACGCCGGGGACGCCGGCATCGTCTACTGCCTCTCCCGGGCGTCGGTCGAGAAGACCGCCGACTTCCTGATGAGCAACCAGATCACCGCGCTGCCCTACCATGCCGGGCTCGACGCGGCCACCCGCGCCGCCCACCAGTCCCGCTTCCTGCGCGAGGACGGCGTCATCATGGTGGCCACGATCGCGTTCGGCATGGGCATCGACAAGCCCGACGTGCGCTTCGTCGCCCACCTCGACCTGCCCAAGTCCGTCGAGGGCTACTACCAGGAGACCGGCCGGGCCGGCCGGGACGGGCTGCCCGCCACGGCCTGGCTCGCCTACGGACTGCAGGACGTGGTGCAGCAGCGCAAGCTGATCGACGGGTCGGAGGGCGACGCCGCGCACCGCCGACGGCAGTCCGCGCACCTGGACGCCATGCTGGCCCTGTGCGAGACGGCCGGGTGCCGCCGCGCCCAGCTGCTGGCCTACTTCGGCGAGGACACCGGCCCCTGCGGCAACTGCGACACGTGCCTGACGCCGCCGCAGACGTGGGACGGCACCGTCGCGGCCCAGAAGCTGCTGTCGGCCGTGCTCCGGCTCGACCGCGAGCGGGACCAGCGATTCGGCGCCGGGCAGGTGATCGACATCCTGCTCGGGAAGAAGACTCCCCGGGTGATCGAGAACGATCATGCGTCCCTGACAGTGTTCGGCATCGGCACGGAGCTGCGGGACACCGAGTGGCGCGGCGTCGTGCGCCAGCTGCTGGCCCAGGGGCTGCTCGCCGTCGAGGGCGACTACGGCACCCTGCGGCTGACCAAGGCCAGCGGCGAGGTGCTCGGCCGCCAGCGCGAGGTCATGCTGCGGCGCGACCCCGAGCGGACCCGCGCCCCGAGGGCCGCCCGGGGCGGGAAGTCCGCCGCCGCAGCGGTGGCCGCCGCCGAGCTGCCCGCCGCGGCCGCCCCGGCGTTCGAGCGGCTCCGCGCCTGGCGGGCGGCCAGTGCCAAGGAGCAGGGCGTCCCCGCGTACGTGATCTTCCACGACGCGACCCTGCGCCAGATCGCCGCCCGGGCCCCGCAGACGCTGGCCGAGCTGGCCACGATCAGCGGCGTCGGCGAGGCCAAGCTGGCCAGGTACGGTCAGCTGATCCTGGACACCCTGGCGGCGCCGGTCAGCGGGTGACCGCCTGGCGCACCAGCGTCCGGCCGAAGTCCCACATCAGGCCGCTGCCCTTGTGCGCATCGGCCATCACGTCGGCGAACGCCTCCAGGAACAGGTTCACCTCGGTCTCGGTGATGGTCAGCGGCGGCAGCAGCTTGATCACGTCCATGAAGTCGCCCGACACCTGAGTCAGGATCCGGTGCTTCTGGAACAGGGCGACCACCACCATCTGCGCGAACAGCCCGCGCCTGGCCGCCTGGAGCATGTTCCAGCCGGTCCGGAGCTTGAGCGAGCGGGGCTTGCCGAACTCCATGCCGACAATGAGTCCCCGGCCGCGCACGTCCACCAGGAGCTCGTACTCCTCCATCATGTCCTGGAGCGCGTCCCGGAGCAGCTTGCCCATCTGCTCGGCATTGGTCACCAGTTGCTCATCCTCGATAACGGACAACGACGCCAGTCCCGCCACCATGGCCGCCGCGTTTGACCCGAAGGTGGAGTCGTGCACAAGCACGCGGTCCATTGAGGAATAGACCTTCTGGAAGATCCAGTCCTTGGCCAGCGTCGCCCCGACCGGGACGAAGCCGCCCGACAGGGCCTTGGCTACGGTCACGATGTCGGGCTCCACATCGTCGTGCTCATAGCCGAAGAACCGGCCGGTCCGGCCGATGCCGGTCTGTACCTCGTCGCAGATCAGCAGCGCGCCGTGGTCGTGCAGCAGCCTCCTGGCCGCCGCGAGATAGCCCTGCGGCGCCACGTGCGCGCCCTTGCCCTGCACCGGCTCGACGATGAGCGCGGCGACATCACCCCGGCGCAGCTCACGCTCCAGCGCGTCCAGGTCCCCGAGCTCGATGCCCGAGTCGGGCAGCAGCGGGTCGAAGCCGCGCCGGAACTCCGCCGACCCGTTCACCGACAGCGACCCGGTGGTCAGGCCGTGGAAGGCATGGTCGCAGTAGAGGATGCGGGACCGGCCCGTGGCGTACCGGGCGAACTTGAGGGAGGCCTCGACCGCCTCGGTGCCGCTGTTGCAGAAGTACACCCGGTCCAGGCCCTCGGCCTTGGCCAGCAGCTGCTCGGCCAGCAGGCCGGGCAGCAGGCTGGCGTCGAACTGGACCATGTCGGCCAGCTCCGCGTCCAGCATGGCGTGCAGGGCGCCGCGGACGACGGGATGGTTGCGGCCGACGCCGAAGACACCGAAGCCGGCCAGGAAGTCGGCGTAGCGGTTGCCGTCGACGTCATAGAGGTAAGCCCCCTCGGCCCGCTCGTAGACCTTGTCGAAGCCGATCGCATGCAGCATGCGCGGCAGTTGCGGGTTCAGGTAGCGAGCGTGCAGTTCGTAGCCCTGCCCTCGCCGGCCAGCCAGGAGGCCAGGCAAGTCAAATCCCATGACTCCAGTTTCCCGGTCGCGGCGATGATCTGGCCTGCAGATTCCGCCGAAGAGCCCGATTTGTGTATAACTGCGCTGCCTTCGGCCTGAGCGGCGTGGCGGAGCAACGACGCTCCGCCGGCCGAACGGCCGCCGGGCCCCGGGTGCCCGGGGCCAGCGGGTCGTCTATGACCAGGTAACGAGGACAGCGTAGCCTCGTCACTGGTCAGATTCAGAATGTATGACATCATCTGGGCCGGCCAGCACCCCGGCCGGCCCCGCGCCGCCTGCCCCCGCAGTCTCGGGAGGCGCCAGGCCGGCGCCGCCGTGGCGCTCGCCCGCGCCGCGTTCGCGACGCGGCGCGGGGCGTGCGGCCGCGGTCTAGGCCACCACCTTGACCTGGATGCGCACCCGGCGGAAATGGTTGTGGTGCAGCGTGGCCGACACCCGGCCCTCCAGGAAGATGCCGTACCAGTTGCGGGAGATGTGATTACCGCTGATGATCACGTGCACGTGGCTGGACGCGCCGACGAGGATGCCGGTGGTCCGCAGATCCGGAACGTTGTGCGCCGGCGGCTTCAGGCCGATCGGGTCGCCCACGACGTTGTTGCGCCCGATCCAGTTGCCGATGATCTTGTTGCCGTTCAGGTTCTGGCCCGGCACGTGGGCGTGAATCGTCACCCCGGCGATGCCGTTGCCGTAAATCCGGTTGGCCTTCACCGTGTTGCCGGAGACTGTCTCGCCGGGAACCTCGGTGGCGATGACGACCCCGGCTCCCGACAGCTTGGGCAGCGTGCCGTTGTCGGTGAGCAGGTTGTGCGCCACCCAGTTGTCCCGGACGCCGAACTTGGCGTGCCCGGCGATGATGACCCCGCAGCCGCCGGGGTTGTGGCTGGCCACGTTCCAGCTCACGGTGTCGTGCCCCGAGGGGCCCACATCATCCGCGACCAGGAACCCGCCGCCGTGGTTGAAATTTGCCACGTTATGGGACGCGACGGACAGCGATGTTCCGTTGAAGTCCACGCCGACATCGCCGTTGTGCTCCAGGACGTTGCCGGTGACGCGCACGTGCGAGCTGAGCCCGACCAGGATCGCGTCGAAACCGGCCCGGATCACCCGGAAGCCGCTGATGGTGACGTGCCGGGTGCCGAGCACCACGATTCCGCTGCCGCCCGGCAGCTTGGGCAGCACGGGCTTCTGGCCCTTCGCGTCGATAACCGCCCGCTCGCCTATCAGCGTCAGCGGTTTCTTGATAACCGCCTGCGTGTGATAAGTACCCCGGCACACGACGACCGTGCCATAGGAATGCACATTGGCGATAGCCGCGTTAATGCTCGCGAACTTGGCCGTCCGGCAGGAGCGCCCCGAGCTATGCGAAGACCCGCGGGGTGATACGTAGGCCTTCGTCCACGCCGGGTGCACGGTCGCCGTGCTGCTGGTTGACGCACTGGCTGCACCGGATCCCAGCAGCGCGGTGATCACCGCGCCGATCGTGACAAGACCGAAGATAGGCCTCTTATACCTGTGCATACTTCCCCCCTATCTTTTGTCCTGCAATACCGAGCTCCCAGCTGACTCCCCCCGGGCAGCTCCCCCTCCGAGTTATATATCTTGCCGGGCAACTGAGCCGCTGGTGAGACTCTAATGTGACGTGAATGTCCCGTTGCTAACCCTGATCATTCACGCGGACGGATGGCGGCTCTGGATGGCGGCTGAGCCGCTGAGCAGTTCGTGATTTTACGGTCGGGGTATGACGGTGGCCCGGCTGGCGGGCCGGCAGCCGGGGGTTCCACGGGCCCCGAGGTTTCTCCTTCCGTGTCGCTGGGGTGGCTTTTCGCTGGTCAGGGGGCCTGTGGCAGGGCGGTGATCCGGGCCCAGGCGGTGGCTATGTCGTCTGCCCAGGGCCAGGTAGCGGCGATTTTCA
>DATCEO010000138.1:0-20020 GCA_036510065.1 Streptosporangiaceae bacterium
GATCGACGCCTCCTGGACCAGGACGGCGTCGTCAGCGACCAGGAGGAGGTCGTCCAGGACGGCCGGGATGGGACGCCGGCCGGCGACGCCGTCAGCGATGGTGCTGGTCGGGCCGGTGGTGACGACGCGCCGCTGGCGCCACGAGTGTGTCATCGCCGGTGCGCCCAGCGGCTGGAGGCAGATCACCTCGACTTCGGGCGTCCGGGCCTTCACCACATGACCCACACCGGTGGCCAGCGCCCCGCCGCCGAGAGCAACCAGGACGGCGTCGAACGGCGGCACGGTGTCCGCCAGTTCCAGGCCGATGGTCGCCGCGCCCTCGCAGGTCTCGATGTCCAGGCTGTCTTCGACCAGCCGGATGCCGTCGTACCGCGCGACGGCCGCCGCCCGCTCGCGAGCCATGTCGAAGTCGCCGTCCACCAGCTCCAGCCTGGCGTCCAGTGCGCGGATGCGATCCAGCTTGGCCGCAGGCGCAAAGCGGGATGCCACGACGGTGACGTCGAGACCCCGGCCGCGACCGGACCAGGCGAGGGCTTGGCCAAGGTTGCCCGCGCTGGCGCACACCACGGCTCGCGAGCCATTCTCGGCGAGCAGGCTCGCGACGACCTCGGTGCCGCAGGCCTTGAAGCTGCGGACCGGGTTCGCCGTTTCGAGCTTGATGCTCACCGTGCACCCGAGGTCGGGCTCCAGTGCCTCGCAGCGGTACAGCGGAGTGTCGAGAAAAATCGGGTCGATTACCCGGCGAGCCGCCCGGATCCGAGCAGTGTCCAGGCGCGTCTCCTGCACGACACAGCAGCGTAGCGCCGCCGGCGCTGTTCCCGTCTGGGTGTACGCCCGGCGACCGGTGCCCGTACTGGCAGGTGAGTCAGCACCGACGGAGAGGGAATGCTTTGCGATCTGTCCGGCCTGCCACCGTGGTGACCGCAGCCCTACCTGGCCTGGCCTGGCCTGGACGGCCGCCGCCCTCTATCAGGACTGCGCGGGAACGGGTACCCACAGTTCAATCTCATCGTGGCGCCTGTAGTACTCGATGAGAGGGCGGCCAGGGTCAGCGGGGGCTGCCAGCGCTTCGAGCGCCTGCATGGCCGGGCCGATGCGCTCATACAGCCCGGGCGGCTCTCCGGTGATCCGTGCCCGCAGGTACCAGCCTCCCGGCAGGGTCGCGCTACCGAGCCCAAGGCGTGCAGGATCGTCGCCTTCCCGGGCGGGAGTGCAGGCCGCATAGGTTCCTGCCCGGATGTCCACCATGGCGTACATCCGGCGCCCTCTCAGGCCTACGAGGCGCTCGAAACGCGGCCAGAGCTGCTGCATCGCCGGCAATTCGTCGCGGGTGCGCTCAAGCATCACCCTCACGTCGGCCTTCAGGATCCGCGCCGGCTGCGAATCGAAGATGACGCCTGCCATGACAATCACAGTAGCCATTTCCGCCGTCTCACGGCCAGCAGCAACCAGGTTCACCCTCATGCCCGCTCATAGCCGCGTTGAGGTACGTCACTCGGTCACGAGCCTGCGACAGGCGCCACATAGGCGCTGGGCCCGGGGCCTGGCTGCCGATCATGTATGGCGTCGCGGGCGCCCACTGCGCTCGACGCGCCCACTTACCCCACGGTCTAATGTCCATCACGCAGCGTGGCTGTAGCTCGGCGACCGGCGCGCAAGTATCCGCCGTTCGGGGCGGCTGACCCGTCTGGTCGCCCTCATCGGCGATGCGCCCAGATCAGGCAATTACAGTATGTGGCCGGAAGGGAAGCTGATCAAAGATCGCCCGCATAATGCCGAATTGAGTGCGTTGGGTGAACGCATGCTTATGCAGTGGGCACTATGTTCATTCGTAACTAAGAACTGTCTGCAGCCCTGCGGAAGTCGGCGGCCAAGCCTTGCCACGCATCCGCCGGTGGCACGAGGATCGCCGACTAGGTGCGTCTGAGGGCTGGCTCGACGGCGCGTGTTGCCGCGGACAGATCCGCTAGTTATGTGCGTTCTCAGTTTCCATGATCTAGTGGCCGTGTGGCACGCCATTCGCGGGCCACCGAATTGCGTGCTCACCGGTCTGGGAAGATCGCTGGCCGGGGCGTGGATCCGTGATCTACTCGCCCCGGTGCGCTCATACGCGGTCCTGGGTCATGCTGGTGGCAGTGGCCAGCGCGGTGAGGATCTGGGTCTGGGTGGCCGGGTCGCCCGCGCCTGGCGTGGTGCGGCTTCGCCAGGTGACATGCCCGTCGGGGCGGACGAGGACCGCGCCCGCGGGCGTGACGCCGTAGCGGTGTGGCCATTCGGGTTCGCGGATCACGTGGATTTCGACGGGCACGCGCAGCGTGCGGGAGGCGGTCTCGGCGGCAGCCCGCCATGATGCGCCGGGGCCTGCGGTGAGCAGGACGATGTTGCGGTCGAACAGGTCGATCGTGGACCTGCGCCCGTGTGGAGTGCCGATCCACAGGTGCGGTGCGCGGCAGCCGGGAGTGGCGGTCGGTACGTAGTCGGCGCCGGGAGGGTCGGCGTCGGGACTGCCGTCGGCCGTGATGGCCGGGGACTGGTACTGGTAGCCCATGTCGATCTGGGCGAGGCTGCGGCCGGCGAATGGAGCCCCGTTTGCGTTGATCAGCCGGGACCAGGCGGTGCCGGTCTCGGTGGCGTTGCGCTGCCCGACGGGCTCGCGCTCTGCCGCGTAGCTGTCCAGCAGCGCCTGCCCGGCGCGACCGCCGAGGACGGCGGCGATCTTCCAGGCGAGGTTGTGCGCATCGTGCATCGCGGCGCTGAGGCCGGTGGCGCCGACCGGCGGGAAGCGGTGCGCGGCGTCGCCGGCCAGGAAGACCGGACCGCGCCGGTAACGTGCCGCGGTCTGCGCGGCCGCGGTCCAGTGATTCGAGCCCAGGACGTCGACCGGCAGGCCGGGGACACCCAGCACGTCCCGGACCGTTGCCGCCGGATCCGGAACGCCGCCGCCGGGACCGTCAGGAATGCTGAGCACCCACCGGTGTCCGGGGTGGGTCCAGATCAACACCGCCCCGGTGCCGGTGAGGAAGTAGATGCCCCGCGGGTTCTCGCCGGTGTATGCGGTCAGGTCCGCGCGGAACGCGATCATCTGCTGCCTGCCCAGGTTGTCCGGGCCGTTCATGGCGATACCGAGCTGGCGGCGGATACCGCTGCGGGCGCCATCGGCCGCGATCATCCAGCGCGCACGGATCCGGCTGCGCTGCCCGGATCCCTGGGCCAGCAGGGTCGCCTCAACGCCGGTAACGGACACCTCGAGCGATTCCAGCAGGGTCACCGCCAGCAGCCGGGCGCTGGCGTAACCGCGGGCATGTTCCCGCAGCACGGACTCGAAGACATCCTGCGAGACCGGCAGGCCTTCGCACGGGCTGACATCCGTCCCGGCCGCGGCCCGGGGGACGTCCTCGCGGGCTGGTGCGCCGGTCAGGCGGGCCCGCCACTCCGCGCCCGGGGTGATCGGTAGCTCCACCGCACGCAGGTCCGGCTCGACGCCGCACACCCTCAAGATCTCCATCGCCCGGGCGTGCACCCCGCGTGCCCGGGGCAGCGGTGACCCGGTCGCCCGCTTGTCGACGAGCAGCGACTCGACGCCGTGCCGGGACAGCAGCAGCGAAGCGGTCAGCCCGGCCGGGCCGCCACCGACGATGAGCACCGGCACCTCGGCAATGTCAGCTGTCATTGCTCCACTCTCTTCGTCATAGTTAAACTATGACAGTTAGAGTGCTACTATGCCCAGGTGGTTGTCAAGAGGGAGGGCCCGAGCCATCGGCAGCGTCAGGCGATGGCCACCAAGCAGCAGATCGCCAGCGCCGCCCGCGGCCTGTTCGCCACGCACGGCTACGCCGGGACCGCCATCACCGCCATCGCCGCTGCCGCCGACATCCCCGCGCCGACGATCTACTCCGCCTTCGGCACCAAAGCCAGGATCCTTCGAGCCATCGCCTGGGGCGTGACCTCGACCCTCGACGTCGACCGCAGCCATGACGCTGCTCTCGCGGAGCCCGACCCGGCGCAGGGCCTCCGCCTGGCCGCGAACATCCAGCGCCGCCAGTTCGAGCACATGTACGACGTCATCGCCATCTACGCCGAAGCCGCCCGCACCGATCCGGACATCGCCCAGGACCTGCAAACGATCATGGCCAACCGGGAACGGGCATTCCGCCGTCACGTCGAGGCCATCGCCGCTCACCTGGCGCCCGGCGTCAGCGTCAGCGACGCCCTCGACATATACATCACGCTCGTGCTGCCCGAGATCTACCGCACCCTCGTCCCCGAACGGGGCTGGACCGTCGACCAGTACGAAAACTGGCTGGCCGGCACCCTCATCCGCCAGCTGCTGCATCGCGACAACTAAACATACGAAAGGCTCCGGCGACAGGGAGTCGACAGTGAGCGGACCGCCGCTTTGGCTATCCCGGCCGAACCCGGCCCACCTTTCAAGTTCACTCATCTGCGCGACAACCGCCAGTCAGCCGTGCCGGCCACCCGCGTGACCCGCACAGATCACCCTGATCTGCGTGTCTCAGCTGATGAGCGCCGATCGCCAAACGAGATGAGGCGCGTGCGCCGCAGCGCGTCGGATCGCAGCACGGCGCATAAGTATGCGGCATACTCGCCGCACAGACTCGTCCGCTATTGCCGCATATGGTGCGCCGTTACAGTCGATGGCGATGTGGTCGGGCTGGCGGTGGACCGCGGTCGGTTCGTCCCCGCACAGCCGAAGGCCTGTGATGGCCTGCCTCCCGCTTGCCTAACGTGCGCCCTCCACGTCCTGCAGTTGCGCCGCGTCCACGTATTGCTGGAAGCTCGTGACTTTGCCGTCGCGTATCTTCCACACGTGGCAGACCTGCGCGTCGAGTTTCTTGCCTGTCTGCTTGTAGGTTCCCGTGTAGCGTGCCTCGACCACGATCGTAGAGCCCGCATCGTAGAACTCCCCGGGATGGACCGTGAAGCCATCCCATTCCGTGGCGAGCCTCATGAACAGGTTCTGCAGGACCGCGTCCGGCCCTGCCAGGCCTTGCCGCTAGGTTCGTAGGGATTCCCCTCGGCCTCGCGCCACTCGATGCCGGGGTCCATCGCGCCCAGCGTCGTCGGCATGTCACCCCGGCCAACCGCGTCGTACAAGTCCCTCATCAGCTGCACATTGCTCATACTGACCCCCTCAGCCGCTCCTGTGGAGCGTAGCCGGTTCACCGATCCTGGCATCCCCGGCCAGGCCAATTACGGCAATCACCCGCCGGGAACAACCGCACGACGCAGGCGCCCGGCATGTCATCCTCTGGTGACCCACTCGCCATCCGATCCACCGGCACCCGAGCACGTCCCTATCTGCTACGGGGGGGTTCGGGGACGCCCTCATCTGCCGCTGACTACCCATGCCGCTGATGTCGAAGCGGCTATGCCTGGTTGCTGCACGCCATGGAGGCCGCCTGGCCAGGCCGGCAACAGCGGTGGCGAGACCGGGATGCGATGGGCGACGATGGGCCGGTGACTGACGACATCGCGGCGGGATCGCCCGCGTCCGGCGCCCCGCCGCCTGCCGGCGGATACGCCGGGGACCCTGCGGTGCAGGCGGAGTGGGACGGGCGGTACGCCGACCGGGGGCAGCTGTGGAGCGGTCAGCCCAACGGTGCGCTCGTGGCCGAGGTCGCCGGGCTCACGCCCGGGCGGGTGCTTGACGTCGGCTGCGGCGAGGGCGCGGACGCCGTGTGGCTCGCGAGGGGCGGCTGGGACGTGACCGCGCTGGATGTCTCGGGCGTGGCGCTGGAGCGGGCGGCCGGGCACGCGCGGGACGCCGGCGTCGCCGTTGCCTGGGTGCACGCCGCGCTGGCGGAGGCGGTGCTCCCGCCAGGGTCCTTCGACCTGGTCTCCGCGCAGTACCCGGCCCTGCTGCGCACCCCCGGCGCCGCGGCCGAGCGCGCGCTGCTCGCGGCCGTCGCGCCAGGCGGCGTGCTGCTGCTCGTGCACCACGCGGGCATGGACACCCAGCAGGCGCACGACAGCGGCTTCGACCCGTCCGGCTACGTCTGGCCCCCGATGGTCGCAGCGCTGCTCAGCGACGACTGGGAGGTAGAGCTGGACGAGCAGCGCCCGCGCATCGCACCCGACGGCGGCGCCGGCGCGCACCACACCGACGACCTGGTGCTGCGCGCGCGCCGGCTGCGCTGAGACCCGGCTCCCGCGCCTCTCAGCCCGGCGACTCCCGGCACGTCGGCGCGACAGCGCTCCGAGCCGCGCTGTGCCGGCTGGATGCTGCCGCCGTGGCTTGCTGGCAGTCTGTGTGCATGCTGATTGAGCATCGGGGTCACGCGCCGCAGGTCCATCCCAGCGCTTACGTGGCGCCCACGGCGGTGCTGTGCGGTGCGGTGCACGTCGGGCCGGATGCCCGCATCCTGTTCGGGGCTGTGCTGACCGCCGAGGACGGCGAGATCCGGGTCGGCGCCCGCAGCGTGGTGATGGAGAACGCCCTGGTCCGCGGCCGGGCCGGGCATCCGTCGATACTCGGCCAGGATGTACTCGTGGGACCGCACGCGCACCTGAACGGGGTGCGCGTCGGCGACGGGTGCTTCCTGGCCACCGGCGCCGCGCTGTTCCCCGGCAGCGTCGCGGGAGCGGGCGCCGAAGTCCGGATCCACGGCGTCGTCCAGGTCAACACGGTCCTGCCGCCCGGCGCGACGGTGCCGATTGGCTGGGTCGCCGTGGGTGATCCGGCCCGGATCTACCCGCCCGACCAGCATGAGCAGATCTGGGCCATCCAGCAATCGCTGGACTTCCCCGGCACCGTCTACGGCGTTACCCGCGACACGCCAGCCACCAAGCGAATGCAGCGCCAGGTCACCTGGCTCGCCGCCCACCGAGACGACCACCTCATGGACTAAGCACCACGAGATCAACCGCCCCGGCCATCCGCTCATGGCCGCGAGTAGTGCGGCCGTACGCTGCTGGCTGAGGCGGAGCCGTCCGAAGCCGTGGTACCCAAGGGCCGCGCGCCGCGGCGGTCGCGGCAACGGTCAGGAGATGGCGGCCTTCACCAGCTCGACGACCCTTTCCTCCACCGCGGGGCTCCACTCCTGGAGGGCGTAGGACACCGGCCACATGTCGCCGTCGTCGAGGTTCGCCGCGTCCTGGAAGCCCAGGGTCGAGCACCGGTAGCTGAATTTGCCAGCGTCCTGAAAGAAGACGACGACCTTGCCGTCCGCGTTCGCGTAGGCGGGCATCCCGTACCAGGTCCTCGGCGACAACCCGGGGGCGGCCGCGGTCACCGTCACCGTCACATGCACGCGCTCGGCGAGCGCGCGATCCTCCGGCGCCATCTCCGCGATCCTGTCGAGGACCGCCTGCAGGCCGTCCGCCTTCCTGGCGCCCTGCTTGCCCTCGGCGCGCAGCTCGGCGGCGCGCTCCTTCATCGCGGCACGCTCCTCGGCGCAAGCCGCCGGACCCGGCCCTGGCATTCTTCCCGGGCATTCGCGGGCTCCCTCCTTGACGCGCGGGGGCTCAGCGTCATGCCGGCGCCACACCACGACCCGCCACCCCAGCCCGGCGGAAGGCAGCGGCGAAAGCGACATCAAGTAGAACCCGCAGAAACCCTTGACAGCAAAGACGACTCGTTCTGGCGGCAGGCCCCACTGGCGCGCGGCGTTCCGGGCTACTCCTGGATGGATAACCTGCGCGAGGTTACCCGGCGTCGGCGTGAGCTGGCTGCTGGCGGGTGCTGTACGGTCCGCCTCGCTGGCTGCCCCGCGGGCCTGCCATCACGGCCCGGCGGGGAGTGCCTGAGCCCGGGGCTCATCGGGCGGGGACGGGAGCACGGTACCGCCGCTGCGCCAGTACTGGCCATCGGAGCGGGACAGGAACTCCTCGTCGACGAGATAGCGGCGCAGCGCCGCGTAGTCGGCGTGCAGGGCGCCGAGGAACAGGCTGACCTGGCGCTCGGAGTAGCGCACGCCCGGGTCGAAGGCCTGGGCGATCTTGTCCAGCAGCAGGTGCCGCCGCGCCTGCCGGGCCGGCAGGGTCTCGATCCTGCCGTGGCCGGTGAACGCCCTCAGCCGGGGGTCGCCGGCCACCGCCTCGATGACAGCTGCCGGGTCAAGCTCAGGCATGACTACATTATGATCCGCCAGGCCGAACCCAGTTGAGCGTCGATCTAGCTGCTTGCTTCCCTGGAGCAGCTACCGCGGGCTAACGGCCGTTCCCGCGCCTGCCGGCAGGCGGGTTGCCTGCGAGTTCTGACCGCGCCGGACGCTGGGACCGTGATCTGTGCCCGCTGGAGATGACCGCACCCTGGCGGGCACGGCGCATCGTGCGAAAGCCGCGTCTGCCAGGATGCTTCCCCATGAAACTGACGTCACATCTGCCCGATGACCGCCGCGCGCATGTCGAAGGCCGGCTGCGGGCCAACCTGATGGCGTGGCTGACGACCGTGCGCCCCGACGGGCGGCCTGACAGCGTGCCGGTGTGGTTCCTGCTCCGGGACGACGAGACCATCCTCGTCTACAGCCAGGCAGCGAAGATGAAGCTGCGCAGCATCAGCCACAACCCGGCGGTGGCCCTGGGACTCGACGTCACCGACATCGGCCGGGACGTCATCCGCATCGACGGGACCGCCGAGCATGTCCCGGGGTTCCCCGCAGCCGACCAGGTCCCGGAGTACGTGGCGAAGTACACCGAGCGCATCGGGGCGCTGTTCGGCACGGCATCCCGGTTCGCCGCGCTGTTCCCCGACGCCCTGATCATCACGCCACACCGCCTGCACGCCTGACGGCCCCCCAGCGCCACGATCCGCC
Source organism: Streptosporangiaceae bacterium (assembly GCA_036510065.1). Lineage (GTDB taxonomy): Bacteria > Actinomycetota > Actinomycetes > Streptosporangiales > Streptosporangiaceae > DASUBV01. The sequence continues at coordinate 8,775 of DATCEO010000138.1, forward strand.
GATCCGGGGCGGCAGTCATTCTCGGGCAGCGACCTGCCCGGCGGCCGGGTCCGCCATCAGCCGGCCGACCCGGTGCTCCCTGTCATCGTCGCCGGCCGCGAAGAAGCCGAACCAGACACTGCGTGCTCCCTGCGGAAGCCTGACATATCCGATCCGCCGATCGGGGCGGCTCTCGAGCGCGAGCCTCGGGCATCCGGGCCTGGACATAATGGCTGTTCTGATGGCGTCCGCCGTCAGTAGGTGATCAATTGCCGGGCCGGCTAGGCCTTCACGAACTCGCGCAGCTCGCGTGCCAGCCGCTCGGGCTGGTCCTCGGGGATCAGCGTGCAGGAGTCCTCGATCTCGACCAGCTTCGCGTCGGTGAAGAGCCCGGCCAGCCGTCGCCCGTGGCCGCGGGGCATCAGCCGGTCCTCGGTGGCCCAGACGACCAGGACCGGGCCGCGGTGGGACCGCATCTCCTCGGCCCAGCGCAGCAGAACCACCGCAGCTCTCCGGCCGGCGCCACCAAGGCTCGCGACGACAGGTGCACTGACGGCCGCTCGCCGGCCTTCGATGCTGTCCTCCGCAGGCGCCGCAACGCTGTCCTCCGCAGGCGCCGCAACCTAGCGCAGCGGTCTTCAGCAAACTCAAGCAGCTCAGCGCCATCGCCGCCGCTTTGACGAGCTGGCCAGCCGCTACCGCAGCGGGCTACCGCTAGCCAGCCTGCATGGCTCCGTCACAACGACTTATCAGACACAGGCTATGGACGCCAGAACTGAGCGATCTGGCCGCTGCACCACGACTACTCACGATCGAAGTGACGTAGATTAGCCCGTCCATCGTCAGCGGGACCGGTCGCCCCGCCCGGCCCGCCTCGCCGTGCGCCCGCACGAGAGCATAGGCATGCTCATAGGACGCCATCGCTGCTACACCGGCTACGGCGCCCGCGGTGGTCCACCTGATGACCCGATCAGCCGCCATCAGCGGGTACCACCAAGAACAATGGTCATGGTCAGGGGCGATAGGACCAGCACTCGCAATTGGCAGGCCTTGGTCCTCGGACACAGTCTCGCCTGGGGAATCCTGACGGTCAGGAACCCGGGGCGTCGCCATGTCCGAAAGACGCCCGCAGCGCATCCGTCAGCAATGCGACCAGCGCCCCGAGCTGCACGTCGGCCGACGAGGAGGCCTCCTGGTCCGCCCCGTCCAGCGCCCGGGCGGCAAGCCCCGCCTTGCTGTCGATCAGCCCGGCGATCCGGGCGTCGATGGTCTGCGCGGCGATGATGCGCCACGCGGTGACCGGTTCGGCCTGCCCGATGCGGTGGCTGCGGTCGATGGCCTGGGTCTGCTCCGCGTCGGTCCAGGACAGCTCGGCCAGCACGATGTTCGAGGCGACCTGCAGATTCAGGCCCACGCCAGCCGCGGTCAGCGAGCACACCGCGACCGTGACGTCCGGGTCGTTCACGAAGGCGTCGACGTTCGCCTGCCGCGCCGTGGGCGTCTGGCCGCCGCGGATCGACGAGAAGCGCACCCCCTGCCGGGCGAAGGTCTCTTCGGCGGCGTCCATCACGTCGACGTGCTTGGCGAAGAAGACGACCTTGCCGGCGCTGCGGGCCAGCTGAGTCGCGTAGTCCGCGGCCAGTTCGGCTTTCGCCTGGCCGATGCGTCGCATCAGGGTGAACACGTTTTCGCCGGACTGCGCGGTCGTCGCCTCCTTCAGCTCCGACCGGGCCACCCAGCGGACGAGGTCGTGGTCGATGCCCTCGACGCCGACGTCGGAGGATCGGTTCGCGAGCGCGGTCTCGTACCGCGCCACCATCCGGCCGGCGAGGTCCCGTTCTGCCGCCCGGATCGACCGGCCGGCCCGTTCGTCCAGCTCAACGGGGAGGTCAGCGATACGGCGGGCGGGGATGTCGGCGGCCACGTCGAGCTTGCGGCGGCGCACGATGCCGAGGTCGATCACGCACTGGCGCGCCGCGGCATGGAAGCCCCGGTCGGCGGGCGTCAGGCCGGTGTCCTCAAGCGCGTCCATCAGCTCGTCGAGGGGCTTGCTGTCGTCGATCCAGCCGAGGAACTGCCAGATCGCCCGGAAGTCCTCGATGTCGTTGATCAGCGGGGTGCCGGTCAGCGCCATCAGCAGGGGCTGGTCCGTACGGGACCGGATGCGGTCGGAGAGCGCGAGGACGTGCTGCGATCGCTGCGAGGTCTTGTTCTTGATGAAGTGGGCCTCGTCCACGACCATGCCGCGGAAGCCGAAGTCGCTGAGCCAGCCCATGTGACGGTCGAGAACCTCGTAGTTGAGCACGACGACATCGGCGAAGCCGTCGACGCCCTCGCCGACGCCCTGCACTACGGTGGCCGGGCGGCGGGGAGTCCAGCGGGCCGCCTCACGGGCCCAGTTGGTCTTGACGACGTTCGGCACGACGACCAGCAGTGGGAAGGCGTTGGCTGCCTCCGCGGCGAGCAACGCCTGGGCCGTCTTGCCCAGACCGGGCTCATCGGCGAGCAGGAACGTCCGGTGACCGGCAGCGGCCGCGGCGACCAGCTGCCCCTGGTGCGGCATCAGTTCCAGGCCCGCCGGGGTGAACCGTTCCGCCGGCGCCGGGAGCGCCATGCACGCCGGGGTTCCCCCGCCGGCACGCTCGAAGGAACTCAGCAGCGGGCCGAGCAGCTCCCAGCCGGCCAGGCGGCGCGGACGGGAGGTGAGCTGCGGAACGGCGGAGAAGTCGGGGGCGAGAAAGGGGTTCGCCAGCTGCCGGGAGATCACCGACTGCGGCACGACCCGCCGCTCCGGGCCCGCGGAAGCTGTAGCGGTCTCCGCCGGCGCGATCTGTTCGGGCGCCGGCGCGATGCCGAGGTCCCGCAGCATTTCCCGCTTGAGCGACCTGGCCGCGTCGGAGACGCCGGAGCCCTCGGCGAGCAGCGCCAGTAGCCCAGCGTCCTGGACGGCGGTCGTCGCGAGGATGGTCGCGATGCCGTCCAGGCTCTTGAGCTGCTCGGCCCGATGACTGTCGCTTCCGGCCGCCGCCCGGACGCGGGCGCGCTCGTCCCGCAGCAGCAGGGCGACGGCCTGGAACTTCGTACGCACGGTCGGCGTCACACGGCCGCGCCGGGCAGCCGCCTCGACCTCACGGACAGTTCGGGCGAGCACCGAGACGACGTCGCCGCGGTGGCGGACGCGTCGCTGCTTCCGCGGGGCGGTACGGCGAGCGCCCGTCTGGCGCTGGCCTGGTCGAGCCACAGACTTCTCCTCTGGAATGCCGGGGCACAGTGACCACGGCAGCATGCCGCACAGTCCCGCGGCCGGGACGAGGAACGTCCCGAGCACAGGGCCTGGTGCTTCGAACGCCGAGCCGACTTGCGGATCTCCAAGGATCAACGCAGCGGGCCCCGGCAAGCGTCTCACGCGGACCCGGAGCCGCCGGCGGGTGGGCTGGTAACCACGGCACGGGAAAATCGTCGCCGGACGACCGGCCCGGTTCTTTGGGTACCGCCCATGTTAACGCATGCGAGGGCGCATAATTCCCGGCCGCACTGTGGGTGAACGTCCTCAATTGCCGCGATGAGGTACGTCACTCGCTCGCCAGCCTGCGACGGGCGCTACGTGGTACCGGGCATGGAGGCCCGGCCGGCAATCATGTACACGTCGCGAGCGGTCGCTATGCCCGCCGCGCCCACTTACTCCACGGCCAGACGTCGATCACGGTGCGTGCCTGTCACTCGGCGACCGGCGCGCAAGTAGCCGCCGATCTGCGCGCCCGCCCAATCGGTTAGCGTGGCAGCGGGTGTCGCGCCGAACGGATCGTTAGGGCGGCCGCGGATATCAAGGATGTCAAGTGGTGACAGCGGCCGCGTAAGTCCGGGCGGCGGCCCGGTCAGGAGCGCCTGCTGGTAACGGCGGCGAGAAGTGTGGCGATAGCGGCGCGCAGGTCGGCAGTGGTCAGCTCGCGGCTTCCAGCCCCGGCAATCTGGTCGAATAGCAGGCCGTCGATGAAGGCCGCGAAGTCGGCTGCGCGCTGGTGGGGTTCGCGGACGCCCGCGGCGGCGAAGAGGTCGGCGACCACGGCCCTGATCGCGGCGCCGGTGGTCACCAGGGTCTGCCGGAGCTCGGGGCGGCGGGTCGCCTCTAGCGACAGCTCGTAGCGGGCCAGCTGGCGTTCACGCCCGGTGGTGAGCCAGCTTTCGACGAGCCCGACGGTCACGCCCGCCAACGTATCCAGGTCGTGGCCGGGCAGCGCGGGCACGGCGGTGTCCAGCATGGCGGCGCTGCCGAGCATGTCGGTGCTGGTCAGCCTCACTCCATGATCAGGTACGCGGAGACGACACCTGATCGTGACAGAACGTCACATCACGTCAGCCAGGAATAGCCAGCGCTGGCCTAAAACGATCTTGAAACAGCCGTGACATCACCAGGCCTGGACGTCGACACGCTCTAGGGGCAACTCCTCCGCGAATGAGGGATCGTAAGCCGGGTGCTCGGATCGCCGTCGTGGTACCTGTCCCGCGACCCTGGGACTGCGCGTGCCGGAGTGGGTGTGGGACCGCCTGTCAGTCGATGTCTACGAAGTGGCCGGCGATGCTGGGGTGCATCTACACGTGAGCGCCGAGAGGCGCGAGGCATCCGATCATGCCGCAGTCGGCGCGTAGAGGCGCCGAGTTGACGCCGTTCGCCTGGCGACCACTGCTGCGGCAGCGGATCGGCGCTTCGTGTCGCCCACTACTGACCACCAGGTAGAACAGCGGGATGACCCGGTTGTCGATGGACTACGAAGGGCTGGTGCGTGGCCTCCGGATGCCGCTGGCACCTGCGGATCTTGGCACGGCGCTGCTCGACGCCGTGGCGGAGCGTTACGAACATCAATTCCCGGATTGCTCGCTGCTGCAATTCGTGCAGTCTGGAGCCACCTACTTGTTCGACTTGGCGAGCGCCGTGGGGGCAGAGCAGGAGGATCGCACGCTGGCCGCCTGGACCATAACACCAGCCCCAGTCGCTAAACGCGATGTTTCCTACCAGCGCGGATTCCCGCTGCCGCCCGATCCCGATGGCACGTTGGTGGATCGGGGACATCTCATTTCCCACCTTTCTGGAGGCGAGTTCGGCCCGAACATCTTCCGGCAGCGGCGGGACTTGAACCGCGGCTGGTCGAGCCAGGGCAAACGGTTCCGGGCATTGGAACGAGAAGCGGCCACAACACCCGGCACCTTCTATTTCGGCCACCTGCTGTACGATGACGGCACCGCATATCCCAACGAGATCGAAACTGGTCTGCTCCGCGGGGAGACATTGCATGTGGACAGGTTCTGTAACCGGTTCGCAGGCTGACAGTAGGCAGGGCATCGCGAGCCAGGCGCCCCTCGCGCGCTTCAGCAGACCCTCCTTTCATGCCGCCGAGGGAACGAGCGACGCGATCGTGACGACCCTGCTTGGGGCCCGCGCAGGCTGTTCATCCTGTTCGCCGAGGGCACGCGTTAGGAAGTGGGACAAGACATGGCCACAGCCGACATGAGGGCCCAATCGATCAGGCGACGCCCGAGGTGTTCGTCGGGCAGGCGGTTGTTGACCTGGCGGCGCGGCTAGATCAGGGCACGCTGCTGCATGCCACCGCGGTCGATCCTGGTTGGGGAGCAGGTTCCAAGGTCATGTATCACACTCATGTTCTCGTGCTCTTGCTGGTAGGGGCGCTACAAGACGCGCACGGCAACGACCGGGCGTGTGGTTCGCGTGCACGCGCTCGAGGCCAGCGTGAGGATGGGACGTATGAACGAACTCATCGCAGCAGCAACACTTGTGGTCACTGCAGCCGGCCTCTGGTTCGCGTACAGCTACAGCCGCCAGATGGCCTTGAAGTTGTCCGAGACTCGTCTACAGGCTTATTCACGCCTCTGGCAGATCAGCGGAGTCGCCGCCCCTACCCGCCTGGACGGATGGGGCGATGATGGATGCCTGCTGCCCGATGAGCGGCGCGCCCTGTGGGCAGCGATGACGGATTGGTATTACGCGGACGGTGGCGGGATGCTCCTGACGGCGATCACCAAGGATGTGTACCTCCATGTCAAGCACAACTTGCTTTGCGAATCTTCCGGCCTGCACCCCCTTGGCCTCGCTGACCGGATCAACGAGGAGCTTCGTCTTCCCGCCGGTCACGAGCTGGATGACCAGGTCAGGGGAACCTTGGCGATCAGGCTAATCTCGCTGCTGCGTACTCAGCTCAAGAGTGACCTGGCAATCTACGGCGCAACCTACTCGGGCAAGCTGAACGATTACGAACGCTATTTCCTCCTTCAGTCCGGAGTGAATCTTCGTTCCAAGGCGTGGGCAAAAGCGGCCGGGCTCGACACCCGGTGGTGGCGCCTTCGGCGACGGCCCGCGGGCGCGGACGGGTCACCGAAGGTGACGCCGCAAGCTTCGCCAACGCGGGGCCTGCCACAACAGAGCCCGTTGCGGGGAATGCAGCCGATCCTGAATGTGGGAGGAATAGCCCGAACGCCGCTATCTTCACGCATGGCGATGAGCAAAGCGCTCAGCGGCTCCGCTGGCTCGGGCCAAGGTGACAGCGGTGTCCTGAACGGCATCACTGGTGACGGCGAAGTCGAACATCACCCCAGCAGCGGGCTTTAAGACGGCATGGAAGCGCACTCTCAGTAGCCGCGATGACCGGAGACGTGTGAGCAGATAGCGCCAGCACGGGACCCGCGAGTCGCCCGGCCGCCGCCGGCTAGCGCGGAGAAATAGCGTCACGAAGTCCAGCGGCGCTGGGAGGCATCGTAGTCGTCGAGGCGCCAGGCCATGGCGGACTGCGGCCGTATCGCATAGACGACGTCGAAGTCACCGTTAACGCCGGGCAGGTACTGCCGGTCGCCGAGCCGGGTGTACTTCGCGGCCAGCCCCGCAACGACAAAAGGAACCTGAGCCGGCGTCCCGAGGTCCTCGGCCGTGCCGCGTACGATCAGCACGTTCTCACCGCTTTCCAGGTGGACGACGGCGTGCGGGTCCGCTGCGAGGTTACGGGCCTTGACGGTGCTGCGCTCGCTGTAGAGGTACAGCGTCCCGCCGGTCACTGCTCCCCAGACTGGAGCAGCATGCGGGGCGCCCGACGGCATAGTCGTCCCCAGCCAGTATGTTCGCGCCGCCGCTAGCCGCCCGGCCACCTCGGCCCAGGTCATGGCGTGGTCCTGCATGGGCTAATCATCGCACCGGCCGCGCACGCTCAGTCGCTGGTCCCGCCACGAACCGCGAAACGCACTCATCTGCCGATGTTCGTGCTGTTTGCGGAGGTGTCGCACGGGACCTTGCGCTAGCGCCATGTGGCATCTGGGCAGATCTTGGCGACTGCTGCTGTCCGGCTGGAGACCTCTAGCCGGGCGAACGCGTTCTCCAGGTGCTTGCGCACGGTGGCGGGCGACAGCCCTAGCTGGCAGGCGATCGCGATGTTGTCGTGGCCGGCGGCGACCAGGGTGAGCAGTTCGCGCTGCCGCCCGGTCAACGGCTGCTGGGCGGCACGCCGGCCCTGCACGCGAATCGCCTCGGCGATGTGTGGTTGAAGCAGCACGGCCGCGTCCCGCTCCGCCTCGCCGAAGGGGTGGCCGGGCCCCCTGAAGAATACGAGCCCGCGGGCAATGCCGGGCGGGGCGGGGAGCGGCATGACCAGCTCTTTGTCAACTCCGTGCGGAGCCATGCATTCGGTGTACATGCCGGTTGAGTGCCATTGCTGGTCGCTGTGGAAATCGCCGGTCGTCGTGACCTCGCCGCGCAGCCGGGCGGCACGCTCTGTGTCGGAGCAGCTCAGCGTGTTCCAGAAGTGCTGCCAGAACTCGCCATGGAGTTCCCCGGCCTCCGTGGGCAGCAGCTCCACGAGAGCGCAATGATGCGCGCGGACATCGAGATCGTTGAAGGTGACCTGGTCGGCGGGAAGAACCCGCAGCAAGGCGCTGGCAACGCTGGGGTCGAGCAGCACTTCAAGCGGGTCGATGAGGTCTGCGGGATGCTTGCGCAGAAGGGCACTGAACTCGGCGGCCCGTGGTCGGATCATCTCGAGGGGGCGGTCTCTGGGAGCTGCGGATCCGGCTTCGCGATGTTGCAGCCCGGGTAGCGTACTGGTGTACTCCTGATGGGAAGATCGTGTTCCTCACCGTGTTCCGCAAGACCAGGCAGCATGACCAAAGGCAGATCGACCGGGCGGTCCGGGCGCAGAAACTGTGCGAGAGCGACCACCACGGACCGGCCGCCAGGATCTACGATAGGCAGGTGTGATGACTGGCTACCACACCCGCTGGGTGCGCCCGGAGACCGAGGCTGACGATCCTGAGCGGCTCGCCATCCGGGAGTCCCTGGCCTTCGGCAAAGCACTCTATGACCGGCGCACCGCCCTCGGCCTGAGCGTCACCGACCTGGCCCGGCGGGCGGGCATGAGCGCCGACGAGATTGAGTGCATCGAAGAAGGCGGCACCGAGCCCACCGTTGCCCTGCTACGGCGCCTGGCCGCCGCACTCGACGCCGACGTGCGCCTCACCGCCGGCCACGACCTCGGCTCCGTCTGGTTCGAAACCCACGCCGCCTGACCCACCCTGGCCGCGGCTTGCACTGAACAAGCCGGGAAACTGGCCGACACCCGCGCCCAAGACTTTCCCAAGCTCTGCCGCAGAGGCCCACACTCCGTCACCTCAAATTCACCAAAATCACGCGCAAGTATCCGCCGATCTGGACGGTGATCGGGCCTCCGACGATCAGCAGTGCAGGTGCGCAGATCAAGTCGCCGTGGGCATTGCCTCGCTCGGACTTGCCGCCGCGAAGACAGACTGACTGTCCCGGCCCGGTTCCGGCGGCAATCCGCCCACGGCGTGCAGTGCAGGGCAGGCCGAACGGTCACGCGTAGCGGGCCGCGTTGATGGCGAATGGCTCAATCCCTGCCTGCGCGCGTAGCTCATCGAGCCGCTCCGGGTCGGCGCATGGCCAGAGGATTGGTTTCCCGTCTATCACGTCAGCGATCTGACCCGAATCCGCGATTAGTGCCGCTGAGTTGATCTTCGGGACGGAAGTTGATCTTTGCGACGCCGGTTTACGTGTGCGCGCAGGCTTGAGCCCCCGGTGTGGTGCCGGGTTCGCGGTTTCCAGGTTCCAGGGTCGGGGGCCTTGCGGGCCGGGTGGTCAGGACACTGCGGGGAGTTCCCGGAGGCGGGCGAGGATCTCGGCGAGCAGGTGGCCGCCGGGCGGGAGGCGCAGGGTGAGCTGCCCGGCGTGGCGGACGAGCCGGCCGGGGACGGCGATGAGCCGGCGGCGGAGAGTCTCGATCATGGCTTTGCCGCCGCGGGCGCCGTGACCGGCCAGGATGGACTCGCCGCGGGTGGCGGCGGTGAGCTGGTGCAGCCACGCGGCGATGCTCGCGGCGAGCAGCGCGCCCCGCATCCAGGCGGTATTGACCTGGATGTATCCCGACGGCAGGTGCCGGAGGGCGGCACCGTGCTTGCTGTCACGGAAGATGTTCTCGACGGTGGTCCGGTGCCGGTACCAGTGCCCGGCAGCGGCTGCCTTGTCCGGCGCGGACACGTCGAGGCTGGTCAGGATGAACGAGTAGGCGTAGATCGTGTCAGCGCCGGCCAGCTCGGGGAGGGGCAGGGCGCGCTGGGCGGGGTGCAGGGTCCGGCGCCGCCGCGACCGCGGGTCAGCGGAAACCTGGCCCGGGTCCAGCCGGACCCGGCGAATCAGCAGGGATGTGCTCGCCGGCCACCAGTCCGGCCGGTAATCAGCGACAGCGACCCGGGCATTGTCCATGTCAATCGCGTCGCGCCAGTCATCCTCGCTGATGCCGTCGAGCAGCCGCCACAGCGGAGCGATCCTCTTAGCGCCGATCGCGAACGAGATGTGCCCGTCGTGGGCGGCGCGGGCCAGCGCCCCGGCGAAGTACCCGGCGTCGGCGCGCAGCGCCACCCGCCCCCCGGCCCGCGCCCGTTCCGGCAGGGCAGCCAGTGCCCGGCGCAGCAGATCCGGTGCGGTCGCGCGGGGGTCGTCGGTCCCGGTGCCCAGGTCAGCGGCCAGCACGGTCTCAGTCTCTGCCCAGCTGGCCACGTGCGGGCGGCCCACCCGCTGGCCCTGATGGTTATACGCCACGCCGCGTTTCTTACGACCGCAGGCCTCCACGTCGGTGGCATCCAGGTCAATCGTGACCGGCCCCCCGGCCAGCGCCGCCGCCCGCGCCGCGGGCAGCACGTCCAGCATCCGCTGCGTGACCACCGCCAGCCCCGTTTCCACCGACCGCCACTGCTCGCCGGTGATCCGGCGGGCCAGGCCCGCCGCGGTCGTCGAGCTCAGCCCCGGCACCGGCGTGATCTGCTGCCCGGCCGCATCCGCGCGCTGCCGGTCTAGTCCGACGAGGAAGTCCTCCCCGGCCAGCTGCGCCGACGCGATCCCTGTCAGCAGCTCCCCGGCCCCGAAACCGCGATCCCGCTGCTTAACCGGGCCCACCGCCGCATCCAGCGCATCGATCACGCCGAGCCGGTCACACAGCTCGCTGACCGCGGCCAGCCCGGAGCTGGGGGTCAGGGCCCGATCCGGCACGCCGACCCGCACCTGCCGGCGCTTCCGTCTTCCGCCGCGTATCCTGGCCACCAGATAGGTGTCCTCTCCGCTGAGACGATTGTCACTTCGCAATGATAATCATCCCAGCTCAGAGCGGCACCTATCGGCATTTCCAGGTCGTGTCACCGACCTACTCGCGGAATCGGGTCTGAGCGCGGCCAACAGCGGAACTGCGACGCTCAGCATCGGCACGGAATCGCCGATCTGCGGGTCACGAACTTATGAAGTGCCACGAGAAATATCACCCCGGATGATTGAAAAAAGCCTGCCATTCGCTGACCCTCTGCATGAGGGGCAAGAACCGGCCCTGAAACGGCAGATTCAGCACGTTACCCGCTGGGACGCCGGACAGGGAGCAGGACCCAACGATGGCGTTCTTCCTGCTCAGTAGCCCGGATCTCAGCTCAAGACCTGGGATCGGTGTGCCGCAGGCCGCAGCCGCCCGCGAGGAGCAAGCCCGGCTCGAACGCCTGTGCGGCATCTCACGCGGTCCCGGTTGCGGTACTTTGCTGCTGTACAATCGTCCCGGCTGTTCGAATTATTTCCTTGACCTGTGGAGCTAAGGGGACTCGAACCCCTGACCCCCTGCTTGCAAAGCAGGTGCTCTTCCAGCTGAGCTATAGCCCCATGGCGCCGTCCAAAGGGTACCCGGACCCGACACCTCCCGGCAGCCCGCCCGGACCGCCACCCATGC
>DATCEO010000139.1:0-4783 GCA_036510065.1 Streptosporangiaceae bacterium
GGCACAGTCGCCGTCTCCGAGGTCGCGGTGCGGCCGCCCGGCGCGCAGATCACCTCGATGCTGTGCTACGCCCACGACTTCGACCTGTACGGCGCGTGGGCGCAGCTCATGGTGCACGGTACCTTCGTACCGCCGGAACGCAACTGGTCCGCCGGGACCGTGTTCCTGCGCGGCCAGGGAACAGGGCACATCCAGGCGGTGCACGGCCTCGACGGGCTGCCGGACGAGGTGAGCTCCATTGTCGTCGAGTCACGCCTGCCAGAGCCGGGCCAGCTGTCCTCGGGCAGCTACGAAGGGGATGGCTACATCATCGTCCGGCACCGCGACACCGCCGTCGTTACCGGCGCGATGCGGCGGCTGGTCACCGGCGTGCAGGTCGAGCTGGGCTGACCACGATGCACGTCCTGATGATCTCCCCTGGCTACCCGGCCGAGATGGCGTTCTTTACCCGAGGTCTCGCGGCCGCCGGAGCCTCCGTCATCGGGGTGGGCGACCAGCCGCCCCCCGCCGTCCCGGCCATGGCCCGGGACGCGCTCGCGCACTACATTCCGGTTGACTCCCTGGCTACCGGGGATGCTGTCGCGGCGACCGTGCGCGAACTGGCCCGTCAGGTGCGCATCGACCGGGTGGAGTGCCTGTGGGAGCCTTACATGATTCTCGCCGCGCGGCTGCGCGAGGAGCTTGACCTGCCTGGGCTGACCGTGGCGCAGACGGTGCCGTTCCGCGACAAGGAGCGGATGAAACAGCTACTCGATGCCGCAGGCCTCCGTACGCCGCGTCACGATGCCACTGGGACAGTCGCGGGCGTATGGGCGGCCGCGGAGCGCCTCGGCTTCCCGCTCATCGTCAAGCCGATCGCCGGCGCCGGCTCGGCTGACACCTACCGGGCCGACTCAGCCGCGGACCTCGACGCCATCTTGCCGATGCTCCGGCATGTGCCGCAGGTCAGCGTCGAGGAATTCGTCGATGCCGAGGAGTTCACCTACGACACCATCTGCGCGGACGGGCGGGTGCTGTTCGAGAACATCTGCTGGTATCTTCCGCGCCCGCTACTCACCAAGATGCACGAGTGGATCAGCCCCATCCAGGTCGCGCTGCGCGACCTGGACGCACCCGAACTTCAAGGCGGCCGGGCGCTCGGCGCTGCCGTCCTCCAGGTGCTCGGCTTCCGCGACGGGTTCACCCACATGGAGTGGTACCGCAAGGCCGACGGCGAGGTGGTGTTCGGCGAGATCGCGGCCCGGCCACCCGGCGGCCGCATGGTCGACCTCATGAACTACGCCACCGACGCCGACCTTTTCTCGGCCTGGGCCGAAGCTGTCACGCGCGGGCGGATCTCGCAGCCGATCGAGCGGCGCTACAACGTCGCGGGCGTCTTCAAGCGGGCCAAGGGCGCTGGCCGGATCACGGGTTACGAGGGTCTCGACGACCTGCTTGCCGATTACGGAGAGCACGTGGTCGCGGTCGACCTGCTCCCGGTCGGCGCGCCGAGACGCGACTGGCGGGCTATGAGCATCTCCGACGGCATGGTGATTGTCCGCCACAGAGAGCTGTCGAAGACCGTAGAAATGGCGGAACGCTTCGCCGCCGGGCTCCATCTTTACGCAGACTGAGGCTGACCGGTATCCAGCCGTCGCATGCAACAAGCAGACCTTCTGGTCGGCCAGGTCGAGATGCTCACTGATCCTGTGAGTCTTGGCATGTCGGTATCGGCCGTGATGGCTGGGGCCGGCCAAGGTTGGTGCCGGGTGGCGCCGGGTGACTCTCACTGATCCTGACCGCCTGGCGGCGTGTCTTTCTAATGACTTGTCCCCGGGGCTGCCGGGCACCGGCCTGGCCACCCTCGCTGGCCGGATCAGAAGCCTGTCCGGCCCTGGGCCGTGACTCATCACAGGATTGCCGCGGGAGTTTCCCTCCAGGCCGGTGCCGCCAGTCCAGCATCGCACCGGCGGAGGAGACGAGTTGAGCATTGCCGAGGACGCGGACCTGGTGGTCGGTGCCGATACCCATCGGGATACCCGCACGGCGGCGATCTGCGATTTCCGGGGCCGGGTGCTGTCGCAGCTGCAGGCGTCGGCCACGCCGGACGGGTACGCGAGCTTGCTGGACTGGGCGAGCGCGGCGGCCGCCGGCCAGCGGCTGGCGTGGGCGATCGAGGGGACCCGCCATTACGGGCTGGGCCTGGTCCGGCACCTGGCCAGTGCGGGCCGGCAGGTCGCCGGGATCGACGGCACCCGGCATGTCGGGAAGCGCCGGGCCGGCAAGAGCGACCCGATAGACGCGGTCCGCGCCGCCAGGGAGCTGCTGGCCCGCCCGCGACCTGGCCAGCTGCGCGCTGACGGGGACCGGGAGGCCCTGCGGCTGCTGATGACCGACCGGGACAACGCCGTCCAGCCGGGCAAGACTGCCCGGACCGTGCTGACCTCCGTCATCGTGACCGCGCCCGCCGGCCTGCGCGAAGAACTCCGGCACCTGCCCGCCGAGCGCCGGGCCCGCGCCTGCGCCGCCCTGGCCTGCCCCGGCGGCGCCGACCGGCTGACCCGGGTCACCTACCAGACCCTGACCCGCCTCGGCCAGCGGATCGCCGCCCTCGCAGCGGTCGCCGCCGGGATCGAGGCCCAGATCGCCGAGATCGTCGAGGAGATGGCCCCCGGGCTGGTCACCGCCGAGCCCGGCCTCGGCGTGCTCAGCGCCGCGCAGATCCTGCTGTCCTGGTCCCACGCCGGCCGGATCCGCAGCGAGCAGGCCTTCGCGATGCTCTCGGGCACCGCGCCGGTCCCGGTGTCCTCCGGCCGCACCGACCGGCACCGCCTCAGCGACCGCCAGCCCAACCGCGCCCTGCACGTCATCGCCGTCAGCCGCATGCGCCACCACCCCCCAACCCTCGCCTACGTCCAGCGCCGCCGCGCCGAGGGCAAGACCGACAAGGAGATCCGGCGCTGCATCAAGCGCTACCTCGCCCGCCACCTCTACCGGGCACTCACCCGCTTCGAGCGCCTTGCAGTGAGCGACCAGCACCAGCGCCTGCCTCGGGTCGACCTTCCGGGACTGATGAGAGTAGGGCGGCTGTGGCTGAGGGTGCTGTGGCGGGGATTGACTGGGCATCAGAGGTTCATGCCGCCCGCGTGATGGACAGCGGCGGGCTGGTGACCTGGCGGTTCAGCTTCACCCACGACGCCGCTGCGATCCGGGCGATGGTCAGGCGGCTGGCATCAGCGGGCGTGGCCGGGGTGGCGATTGAGCGCGGGGATGGCCCGGTGGTGGAGGAGCTGCTGGCGGCGGGGCTGGCGGTGTTCGTGGTGCCGAGCCGGCAGGTCAAGGGCCTGCGGACCCGGTACGGCTCGGCGGGAACAAGGACGACCGGTTCGATGCCTACGTGCTGGCGGACACGCTGCGCACCGACGGGCACCGGCGGAAGGCGCTGCGGCCCGATACCGGCCGACCCGGGCGCTGGCGGGCGCTGCGCCGGTCCCGCAAGGACCTGGCCGAGACGCGGGTCCAGGTCCTGGGGCAGCTGCGCGCCAGCCTGGAGCTGGCCTTCCCCGGCGCGGTCGGCCTGTTCACCAAGCCCGGCAGCGCGATCAGCCTGGCGTTCCTGCGCAGGTTCCCGACCGCGGGCAAGGCTGCCTGGCTGTCGCCCCGGCGGCTGGCCGGCTGGCTCAGCTCGGTCGGATATACCGGCGGCGTGAGCGCCGGCATCCTGCACGGCCGGCTAGCCGCCGCGGCACCGGGACTGAGCGGCGCCGAAGGCGAGGCCCGCGGGCAGATCACCCGGGCGTTCGCGGTCATGACCGCCGCGCTGAACGAGCAGATCGCCGTCCTGGACGCGGAGATCGGGCGGCTGTTCGCCGCCCATCCCGACCAGCACATCCTCTCCAGCCTGCCCCGCTCGGGGATGATCCGCGCCGCGACCCTGCTCGCCGAGATCGGGGACTGCCGGCAGCGGTTCCCCACCGACGACGCCCTCGCCGCGCTCGCCGGGCCGTGCCCGTCGGCCCGGCAGTCCGGCAGTCCGGCAAGCGCAGCCAGGCGGTGTTCCGCTGGTCGTGCAATAAGAAGCTCCGCTCGGCGGTGATGGACTTCGCTAACGGCAGCCGCATGGGCGACCCCTGGGCCGCCGCCATCTACGCCGCCGCGATCGGCCGCGGGTGCCGCCACCCGCACGCCATCCGGATCCTGGCCCGCGCCTGGCTGCGGATCATCTGGCGGTGCTGGCAGGACGGCACCGCCTTCGACCCGGGCCTCCACCGCGGCCGTCAGCCCGCCGCCGCTTGACATAGGGCACTCCTAAGATCCGCCCGCCCGGCTGCGCGCCCGGCGAGCGTCCCGTCCTGCCGATAAGGCGCGCAGCCAGTGCCTCGGCGCCGTCGTGGCTGTCCGGGTCCTGATCAGCCTTCCGGGGACGGGGCGTTGCTTGATCGCGGTTGCAGGGCCGCCGTTTGTTACTGGCGTCCAGCCGCAAGGAGACGAACGCTGGGCGGCGGCTGAAGTGGCGCGTCCCAGCAGGCAGGATGATGCGATGGATACCGAGGCGTTCTTGACCGCGGCCTGCGAGCTGCTCGCTGTGCCATCGACCTTCGACCGGCCCGGTGACCTGGGCCGGGCACTCGACCTCGTGCTCGGCTCCGCGGGCCCCGGTTTCACGGTGGAGCGGTTCGAATCCAACAGCAAGCCGAGCGCGCTGGTTTATCACGGTGCGCAGCGATCGCACTTCCGGGTCATCCTCAACGCTCACCTCGACGTCGTGCCGGCACCGCCGCACCAGTTCCAGCCGCGCCGGGAG
>DATCEO010000140.1:0-24595 GCA_036510065.1 Streptosporangiaceae bacterium
CAGGCCGGCCCGGTCGGGGCGGCCCGGTCCGGCCGGCTGCGCGGTGGTCGTCAGCGGCTTGTTCGAGGCCAGCTCGGCCCAGTAGTCGACATCGGAGAGGGAGTCCCAGTCGGTTCCCGCGCCTGCTCCGCTGCCGCCGCGAGGCCGGCCGCTGCGGGCGCTCGCCGCAGCCGGACGGCCCTGATCGGCCCGCAGCCCGTCGGATCCGCCCCGGGAGCGGGCGCCCGGCAGCCGCTGGCCGCCGCGCCCGGAGTCACGGGAAGGGCGATCGCCGGCATAATCGCGGCCGCCTGAGTTGTCCTGGTCGTAGTCACGGCCGGAACGCCGGTCCTGATGGTCGGCCGGGCGGTCACCGCGACTGCTAGTCCCGCGATCGCCAGCCCCGCGACCGGCGGCGCTGCGACCACTAGCGCTGCGACTGGGCCGCTGGTCCAGGCCGTCGTCAGTCAGCCGTCCGGAGCCGCGCCCGGAGCGGCCGGCGCGGGCCGGCGGGACGACTCGGTCGTCATCGCGCCAGTCATGGTCCTCAGCGTCACGCGGCCGGCGGTGGTCGTCCGGCGCATCCAGGAACGGGTCGTGAGAGTCCGCCCGCAGGAATCTCATCACGAAGAATCCGATGGCCAGGATGAGCAGGACCACTACTACCAGGAGGATCATGATCTCGGTCATCGCACCATCCAACGGATGGCCTAGGGGGGTTGGCGCCGCCAGACCCGCGCGGCCATCAACGCGGGCCTCCCCCGAGTACTGCGAGCACCTTGATCTGTTACGCGGCCGACCGCCAGACGTCTTCGTGGCTGATCGCCTGATCACTGATTGTGTCGGAGCGCTATGGCCGTTGTCATGTACTTCGAGAAGTTTGCCAAGCGTGTCGGGCCAGGACCCCGGCCAGGGGTCAGCGGCAACTGGCCGGGCGGGCGCCTGCGATACCGGGCCTGCCCGCTAAGGCGCGGCGGCGGCGGTAATCCGGCCGCGCGCGATGGCGTAGTGGGCGATCGCGGACCAGGCTTCGCGCAGCGGCGCGCCGTTGGGCTGGCGCAGCATCGTGCTGAGCGCGTACACGGTGAACCGGTACTGGTGGCGGCCGCCAACCGGGCACGGGGGGTCATAACTGGCTCGTGACATGCTGTTGCGCGCCTGCCGGGCACCGGTCGGCAGCCCTCCGGCCTGCAGGTCGACGGCATCTGGGCTGATGTTGAAGACGATCCAGTACACCCGCGGCGTGATGGGGGCGGCCGCGTCGTCGACCACCAGGGCGATGGCCTTGGTCCCCGACGGCATCACCGACCACAGGATCGGCGGGCTCGTGCCCGCACCGTGGCAGGTGTACTGCGGGGAGATAAGGCCCTGCTCGACCATGGGGCTGGTGACGGTGATGGTGTCGGGCGCGTCCTGGCGCAGGGTCACCGGGCCGCCCACCAGGCCGCAGCCGCTGAGCATGCAGAGCGCCCCCGCGACGGCGGCAGCGCTGGCCGCGCGACCATACCGGCCCAAGCCCGCTCGCCCTCCCGCTGTCCAGTGCTAACTGAAGACCAAGTGCTACCGAAGACCTAGTGCGTGGATCTTACGCCGGGCGGCCTGCTGTCCGGCCCGTCCGGCGGCCCGGTTCGCGCTGGACGGACCGCTCTGGACCGGCTGCGCTGAGACCGGCCGCGCTGAGACCGGCCCCACCGGACCGGGCCAGGTGACCGGCTCAGTCCGGCTGGCGGGAGTTTCCGAGCATGATCTCGTCCCAGGACGGAACCGACGAGCGCCGTCCCCTGGCCGCGGCCTTGCGGCCTGCGCGGCCCGTGGACTCCGGCTGGGGAGCGGCCGGGTCGGCTTCGGGCGCGGGCTGCCCGTCGGCAGGCCGAGGCCCAGCCGCTGCCGCTGCTGCTGCCGGGCTCGCCGTAGCGGCCGCCGGTAGCTCGTCCTGCCGGGCCGCCCCGGCCTGCGCCGGCTCGCGACCCCGGCCGGTGTCGCGGTCCTGCCCGCTGTCGCGGTCCTGACCGGCCTCACGGGCCCGGCCGGCGTCGCGGGCCGGGCTGCCCTCGCGCGGTCGCGGCGGCTCGCTCTGATAACCGTGCGGCGCAGCCGCCGGGTCCACCGGCGCCGCATGGCCGCCGCGAGCTACCGCCCGCTCCTGCTCCGCCCGGGTGTCCTGATGATGAGCCCCGAGCCGCGAGCCGATGGGGGTCACCGTCGCAGTGGCCGCGCCAAGGCTGCTCAGCCGCCCGGCCGGCCAGTCGACCTGCGGCAGGCACAGCCGCCGGGCCACGTCATCGGCCGGGATGACATGCCGGCGGCGCGGGTCGAAGACCCACTCCGCGATCTGGGGCCGTCCCTCCACGGTGAACTGCAGCTGCACCTGCCAGTTGCCGTCCGTGCGCTTGCGGGAGTCCCAGGCCAGCGCATCGGCAGGCGCGCCGGCATCGGCGAGCCGTTCCAGGACGATCTCGCCTAGCCGCGGCCCGGGCCCGGACTCGGTGTGCCCGCGCACGGTAGACCGCTGCGCCTCCTGGGCCCGGTACTCCCGTTCGGCGAGCACGGGACCCTCGAACCGGCGTACCCGGTCGATGGGGATACCGGCCGCATCGGCGATCTCGTCGGCGGTCTCGCCTGCCCGGACGCGGTCCTGGATCTCCTTAGGTCGCAACGGATTCTCCACTTCGATCTCGTACTGAGCGAGCCGGGAAAACTGGCCGCGAGCTACCGTTCTCAGCCGGTCGTCAATGGGCAACGAGAACCTTCCGCCCCGTCCAGGCACAGCGAGGACCGCATAAGTGCCGTCCTCGCTGACTGCGACGAGGCGCAGCTCCTGCATAGGCGTCCCTTCTGCGCTGCTCGGCCCGTGCCTGCTAAACCGCTGCTTGCTCAACCGCGCTGCCCGGCCGCGCAGGGGCGGAACTCGGAACTCGGACCTCCCCTGGTACGAGTCTGCCGACATAGGACCCGCCTGGCCAGCACCGCGCCCGGCATGTCCCGCTCCAGACTGGCCGTATTTGTTCCGGCAGCCGGGCAGGCCGGCCGCCGGGACTGGTCAGGTCAGTATTCAGCACGCACCGCCCGGGCGCACCGCAGCCGCCAAACCCGCCCTCCCAAGCTGCGCTGCCCCTGCTGCCGGCAGCGGTCGCCCGGAGCGGTCTGGACCGCGGGAGCGTGGCCGTGGTGAGGTGGAGGATGCCCGTGCCCCCAGCTAACTCTGCGACCAGCTTCAGCCCGTCCGCCGACGACCCCTCGGGCGTGGAGGTCGCCGATGTCGTCTCGCGCCTGCGGCGGGCCATGCGCCGGGCCGCCCGGGCGGAGGGCAGCGGGGGCCTGCCGGGCGGCCTGTCGGTCGCGCAGCTGGAGTTCCTGTCCTGCCTGGCGGAAAATCCCGGCGCCCGGCCGGGCCAGCTGGCCCGGCTGCTGCGGCTGGCGCCGAGCTCGGTGGCCACGCTGGTCAACAGCCTGAGCCGGGAGCAGCTCATCGAGCGCGCGGGCGGCGTGCCGGACCGCCGCACCGCGGTGCTGAGCCTCACTCCGGCGGGCACGCGCGTCGTGACCAGCTGGCAGCAGGTGAACGCGCGCATCCTGACCATCGCGCTGGCCCGCCTGGTCCCCGGCAGCCGCCAGACGCTGGCCCGGGCCCTGCCGGCGCTCAGTGAGCTCACCGGCGCGGTCGACGCCCTCGCCGACGACCCCCGGACCGAGGGCACGGCTCTGGCCGCGCCGGAGCCCCCGGACCGGGAAACTTAACCCGGCCGAAACCACGCCCGGGCCCGAAGTCGTCGGCGGCTGGCAATAAGCTCTTTGGCCATGCACATCGACGCGATTTTCGGGGCGATCGGACGGTGGTCAGTGCGGCTGCGCTGGCTGTTGGTCCTGATCTGGATTGTCGGGGCGATCGCGGCGGTGACGCAGCTTCCTGCCTTGTCGAGCGTGACCCAGAGCAATAACCAGAAGTTCCTGCCGGCCAGCGCGCCAAGTCAGCACGCGATTGACCTGGCCGCCCCGTTCGGCAACGCGAGCCTGCTCCCGATTCCGATCATCGCGGCAACTACCAGCGGCCCGCTGACCCCGGCCGATACCGCCGCGCTGACCGCCATGGCGGCCAAGATCGCCGCCGACCCGAACATCAAGCAGGTCAAGGACGTCGGCCAGTCCGCCAACGGCCAGGCCGTGCAGCTGGTGGCCCTGGCCGCGAATGCCGGCGGCGGGAACCAGAACTATGCCCAGGACCTGATCAACGGCCTGCGCGGGCGGATCGCCAGTTCCGGGCTGCCCGCGGGCCTGCGGGTGCACCTGGCGGGGGCCACGGCCGTCCAGGTGGACGAGCAGAAGGCATCCGGCAATACCGGCAACAAGGTGCAGGACCTGTCGCTGGTCTTCATCATCGTGCTGCTCGTGCTCATCTTCCGGTCGCTGACCCTGGCCATCACCACCGTGCTGCCCGCGCTGGTATCCGTGCTCATCTCCGGCCCGCTGGTGGCCGAGGCCGCCAGGCACGGGCTGCAGGTGTCGCCGCTGGCCCAGTTCCTGCTGATCGTCCTGGTCCTGGGCGCCGGGACCGATTACGGGCTGTTCCTGGTCTTCCGGACCCGGGAGGAACTGCGGGCCGCCGGCCACGACGTGACCGGGATGGACGGGGCGCCGGAGCGCGGCCTGTTCCGTACCGTGCGGTCCGACCTGGCCGGGCCCCGGCCCGCCGCGCGGACCGCGCTCGTCGAGGCGGTCACCCGGGTCGGTGAGTCGATTACCTTCTCGGCCGCTACGGTCATCGCGGCCGTGCTGACCCTGCTGGCGGCCAGCTTCCCGTTTTACTCCAACCTGGGCATCCCGTTTGCTATCGCCATCGTCGTCACCCTGCTGGCCGGCCTGACCCTGCTGCCCGCGCTGCTATCGATCCGGCTGTCGCTGCTGGCGGTCAAGCGGACCATCTTCAAGGGGATCTTCGGGCGCCCCAAGCTGCTGCCGTGGAGCATCCAGGGCAGCGGCGGGGCCGGGATCTGGGGCCGGGTGGCGGGTCGCATCGTGCGCCACCCCGGGCTGACGCTGAGCATCGGCGTGGTGGCGTTCGGCGCCCTGGCGCTCGGCGTCTTCGGCTACGCGGCGGCCGGATTCGGCGGCAGCACGAGCCCTCCCGCCGGCAGCGACTCCGCGGCGGGCACAGCCCTGCTGACCAAGTACTTCCCGGAGTCGGCCGCCAACCCGACGACGCCTGTCTTCCGGTTCAGCCAGCCCGTCTGGAACGACCCGCAGGTACTGGCCAAGGCGAGCAGCGAGATGAAGGCCAGCAGCCTGTTCACGCAGGTGGCTGGGCCGCTGAACCCGGCGGGCGCGGTCCTGTCGCCCGCCGCCTACGCCCAGCTGCACGCGACGCTCGGCCCGGCCAAGGCGCTGCCGCCGACCCAGCCGCCCGGCAGCAAGGTGCCGCCGCTGCAGTACCAGCTCTACCGCTCCACCGCGAACTTCATCAGCGCGGACGGGAAGACCGTGCAGTATTCCGTGGGGCTCAGCGCCGGCGACCCGGGCAGTACGCCCGCCCTGCATGCGGTCCCGGCCATCCGCACCGAGATCACCAAGGTCGCCAAGTCCATCGGCGCCGCCGACTCGGCCGTCGGCGGCGAGGCACCAGCGCTGTACGACATCAGCGCCGTGTCTAACAGCGATCTCACCAAGATTATCCCCATCGCGATCCTGGCCATCGGCATCCTGCTGGCGCTCGTGCTGCGCAGCCTGGTGGCGCCGCTGTACCTGATCGCCTCGGTCGGGCTGTCGTACCTGGCCGCGCTCGGGCTCTGCGTGCTGCTGTTCATCAAGATCGGCGGGGCCAACGGGATCGTCTTCTTCCTGCCCTTCCTGATGTTCATCTTCCTGCTGGCACTGGGCGAGGATTACAACATCCTGGTCATGACGCGGATCAGGGAGGAGGCACATAAGCTGCCGCTGCCCCAGGCCGTCACCAGGGCCATCGGCGTGACCGGCACGACGGTGACCTCTGCCGGGCTGGTGCTGGCCGGCACCTTCGTGGTCTTCGGCATCGTGGCAGGCGGGGGCTCCGGTGGCAGTCAGTTCCGTGATATCGCCTTCGGCCTGGCGCTCGGCATCCTGATGGACACTTTCCTGGTCCGCACGCTGCTGGTGCCCTCGACCGTGGTGCTGCTCGGCCGCTGGAACTGGTGGCCGTCCAAGCTGACGATGGACCGCCCCGAGTCGCCGGACTCGTCCGGGCCGTCCGGGTCGGCGGAGTCGGCGGCCGGACCCTCCGCCGCCACGCCGGCGGCACCCGCCACGCCGACCGCCTTCGGGGCCCAGCCCGAGCAGCCCTGACCACCGGCCGCGGGCCCGGCGTGCCGCTGATCAGCGTCGTCATCCCCGTCGGCAACGTCGCCTGCTACCTGCCCGAGTGCCTGGACTCGGTGCTCGGGCAGCCGGCCGCCAGCCTGGAGGTGATCGCGGTCGACGACGCGTCGGCGGACGGCAGCGGCGCGCTGCTGGACGAACGGGCCGCGGCCGATCCCCGGCTGCGCGTCGTGCACCTGGCGGCGGCCAGCGCCGGACCGGGCCACGCCCGTAACACCGGCCTGGGGATGGCCGCCGGCGAGTACGTCTGGTTCGTCGACGGGGACGACCGCATCGAGGAAGGGGCGCTGGCCGCGATCGAGGCCCGGCTGACGACCCCTGATGACTGGCCGGATGTGCTGCTGATCGACTGGGTGAGCCGTTATCCCGATGGGCGCATCGAGCCGAACCCCGGCCGCGCCCTGCTAGCCGGCGTTCCGGCCGGGGGCTGCACGCTGGCGCAGCAGCCGCGGCTGGTCGATCTGACCATGACGTCATGGAGCAAGGTGCTGCGCCGCGATTTCCTGGGCAAGCTCGGGGTCAGCTTCGCCGCCGGCATTCATGAGGACGTGCTCGTGACCTGCGCTGCCCTGCTCGCGGCGGAGTCCATCGCGGCCGTGGACCGGGTCTGCTACGGCTACCGGCGGGACCGGCGCGGCTCGTTCATGGCCACCGTGAGCACCGCCCACCTGGCCATCTTGTCCTCCTACGAGCGGGTGCTTGAGCTGGTGGCAGCCCGGCGCGCGGCCGGTGTCGAGATCAGCGAGGCAGTGCGGGCGGCGCTGTTCGAGCGGGCGATCTGGCACTACACGACGGTGTTCCAGGGCTCGATGCTGCGGGGCGGCCTGGTACCGCGGGGCGAGCGGCGCCGGTTCTTCGCCCGGATGCACGACGACTTCCTGCGGTACCGCCCGGCCGGGTACCGGCATCCGCCGGGGGCGCGCGGGCTGAAGTTCGCGCTGATCGAGCGGGGCGCCTACCGGACCTACTGCCTGCTGGAGCCGCTGAACGAGGTGCGCGTCGCCGCGGCCGGGCTGGCCGCCCGAATGGGCACACGCCGGACATGACAGTATTACTACCGCTATCGTGTTGATGTCGTTACTTTCCGTCGGGGGTGAGTATGGATCCGGTTGCGCTGATCGTCACTGCCCTGGCCGAAGGCACGGCATTGGAGCCACGGGACACCTCCGCCACCGCGCTCCAGGGCGCTTACGCCAGCCTGTGGGCGCGGGTCCGGAAGCGGCTGGCCGGCCTGCCCGACGGCGCGACGGTGCTGGCCCGGCACGCCGAGGCCCCGCAGACCTGGGAAGCGCCCCTTTCCGCCGCGCTGGCCGCCGCCGGCGCGGCCCACGACGACGACCTCATCGCCGCGGCGACGGCCCTGCTGAGGCTGGCGGACGAGCCGGGCTTCCGGTCCGGCAGTTACGCCCCCGGCGCGCCGGACACTCGCAACTCGCTCAACGGTCACTGCGGATACTGAGCGGGCCGCGCCGCCGGCGGGCTGACGGTCGTCTCGCCCTAGGCCGGCTGGGTGCGGCGCAGCCGGTCCTGGCGCAGTGACCGCATCGGCTCGTCGAGTTCCAGGGTGGCGAAGTAGTCCGGCCAGTCGGCCGGCCCGTACCCGGTGCCAAGGTCGCCATGATGCAGTTCGACCTCGACCAGCCGCCGGGTCAGCAGCTGTGCGGCCGGGAAAGCCGCCGAGTCCAGGATCCGCACCGGCACCGGCCAGGCGGCATCGGGCAGCTGCCGGGCAATGGTGCGCAGGGCCATCGCCGAGCCGGCCAGGTCGGCCACGAGCTCCCTGGCCGGCTGCCTGGCCGTGTCCTCGATGGCGGCTTGCCGGGCCTCATCGCTGGCGTAGCCGGGGCGCTCCTGGCCGGACCGCGCCCCGATCAGCAGCTCCCGCATCGCGTCGGCGCCGCGGGCCAGGTGCGCCAGCACGCGGGCGCGCGTCCAGCCCGGCAGCAGCGACGGCTCCCGCAGGCCCGACTCGGTGATGACCCGGGCCGTGCCGAGCAGGCGCTGCGTCGCGTCGTCGATCTGGTCGCTCAGCTGGCGTTGTGCGGCGTCCATTCACTCACCTTAACCAGGCCGGCCACGCTCCGGGCCAGTCAGCTCCGGGCCCGAGATCTTCGGCTAGGCACCGTTTTCGCCAGGGAGGCACCGCTATCGTGTGGCTGGCGGAACGAGCGACCGGGAGTCAGCTCCGGGGAGAGGAGTCAGCTCCCGGGAGAGGCAGCCAGCCGAGAGGTACGGACAGTGCGGCACGTGATCGGGCTCTGCCTCGCCGTGCTCATGGCGGCGGTGCTGCTCGCTGGCGCGGGATGGGGCACCTGGCGCCTCGGAGCCCTGCTGGCCGCCCGAGCCAGCCTGAGCAGCCCGGCCGGCCTGCAGGCTCTCGCCGCCCTGGCCGGCACCGGCCTGCTGCTGGGCATCCTGCTCGCCGCACCGAGAGTCTCCCCGCTCGCTGCCGGGCTGCCCGGCCTGGCGCTGCTGGCCTGGTCGGGCCTCCGGGTGGCCAGCGCCGCTCAGGCCAGCCGGCTGATCCCGCTGCACGGCCATCTCGCGACGGGCTTGCACACCCTGCTGGCTGGCGGCCTGCTGGCGCTGCTGGGAATGGTGATGATCGTTCCCCTCTTCGTGCCGTCACGGTGGCGCAGGCGGGGCGACCGCGACGAGTTCAGCCGGCCGACAGCTAACAGCCTGCTCGAGTAGCCGGCTCGGGTCGGCTGCCGCCTCAGCCGGGAACGACCCTGCCCCGGGCAGGCGGCACCGGCTCGTGACCAATCCTCCGGATAAGCGGCTAGCTGGTTTTCGTTACTGGATACTAGGCCGGTGGAATTTGGCTGCGCGGCTACCGGATGGTCTGCGGTCACTTCGGCCGGCGCGAACGCGACTTTGGCCGGCGTCCTGGCCGGCTTCATGCTCAACGGCATTGTCCTGCTGCTCAGCGGCAAGCCGCCGGACGGCAGGCGAACCGGATACGTCCAGGCCGCGAGCCTGCTATTCACGGCATTCGTTGTGCTTGGCCTGGATTCGTACCTCTTCGGCCTGATAACCGGGGATAACACCACGGGACCAGCGTGCCGGCAGGCGTGGACCGAGGCGATGCTGGCCGCTGGACTGCTCGGCCTCGGGGCGGTTGCCGTCGTGGTCGGATTCGTCTTTCTCTTCGGCGTCTTCTTCGCGGCCCCGGACACGACCGACGATCAGGCCAAGGACCAGGCAGCAGATCACGCCGGGAAAGCTATGACCGAGTCCATGAAGATGCTGGAGGCGCTGTGTGACCTCCTGCGGCCCGGCGTCGCGGCGGCCGTGATACTCCTGCTCTACATGACGGCGCGCAGCTATCTCTCGGCGATTTTCAACGGCCAAGTGCCATCGTGGGGCCACATACTGCTGGTCGCGGTTCTCATTTTCGACTACTGTGCCGTCTCGCTGTTCATCGTCGTTTACTTCTGGGGCAGTTCACGGAACCCCATCGGCTCCAACGCCGAGCAAGAGCCGCGGACAGAGCGCTTCGTCAGCATCTCGTCCGTTAACTGGATCTTGAACTACATCTGGAGACTGCTGCATCCGGATCTGGTCGACCAGGTCAAGACATTGAAGCTCACCATATTCCTGTCGGTTGGCTACACGCTGGCCACCGTCATAGGCGCGAGCTTCCTGGTCATCACCACGCCACCATTCTGGGCTCCCGGCCGCCCGCTGGCGACGGTGCTGATTTTCGCCACTATTCTCTGGGTCCTGGTGGTCTCGCTGATACCGCTGGCCGCCTTGCTCGCGCCGTCCTTCGGGCCGCGGAGCGAGCGGGCCGCCAGGGCAGGCCGGAGCCCAGCCCGGCCAGCGCATGAGTGAGCCCGCGGCGATCCCGGGCCCCGCGAGGACAAATCGTCGGCTCCTGGCTACATTCCTGAAACCTGGGCGCGCGATGCTCTGCGCATGGTGAGTAGCGGCGATCAGCTGTCCATCGACGCCACCGACCTGGCCGTGCAGCGGCTGGGGGAGCCGGCGGTCGCATCGCCGATGGCCCGGCTGCTGCGCGGCCGGGCGAGCTCGCCGCACTACGTGCACGAATCTGACCGGGTCCTGCTGGACGACACCGTCAAGATGGCGGTCGCGCGCGGCTGCCCGGCCCGGGAACTGCCCTCATTGGAGCCCGGCGGGCCGCGGGAGCATATCTTCTTCGACCCGGCCGGCACGCGAGTCGGGATCGTGACGTGCGGGGGCCTGTGCCCAGGCCTGAACAACGTCATCCGCGGCCTGGTGCTGGAACTCTCCGATAATTACGGCGTCACCGACATTATCGGCTTCCGCAATGGCTACCAGGGACTGGTGCAGGGCTGCGAGCCGATGCGGCTGACACCCGACCTGGTCGCCGACATCCACAACCGGGGCGGCACGATCCTGGGCACCTCCCGCGGTGGCGGCCAGGACACCGCCGAGGTGGTCGCGACGCTCGGGCGCCTGGGTGTGTCGGTGCTGTTCGTTATCGGGGGAGACGGCACCCTGCGCGGCGCGCAGGAGATCGCCGACGAGGCCACGGCCAGCGGCGTGGTGCTGTCGGTGATCGGCGTGCCGAAGACCATCGACAATGACGTTCCCTACATCGACCACAGCTTCGGCTTCCAGACCGCATTCGCGCGGGCCGCCGACTCCATCCGGGCCGCGCACACCGAGGCCAGCTCGACTCCGCACGGCGTGGGCCTGGTCAAGCTGATGGGGCGGCACTCGGGATTCATCGCCTGCTACGCCGCCCTGGCCAACCACGACGCCGACTGCGTGCTCATCCCCGAGGTGCCGATCAGCCTGGACGGCCCGGAGGGGTTCCTGGCCTTCCTGCGCCGGCGGGTCAAGCAGCGCGGGCACGCCGTCATCGTGGTGGCCGAGGGAGCCGGCCAGGACCTGATCGAGCGGGACGGGGCCCGCGACGCCTCGGGCAACGTCCGGCTGGCGGACATCGGGCGCCTGCTGCGCGAGCGGATCGCCGGGGACTTCACGGCCGCTGGAACCGAGCTCAGCCTGCGCTACGTGGACCCCGGCTACGCGATCCGCAGCGTCCCCGCCAACGCCTATGATGCCGTCTTCTGCCTGCGGCTTGCCCAGGCCGCCGTGCACGCCGCGATGGCCGGCCGGACCGCCATGGTGGTCGGGCGCTGGCACGGGCGGTTCGTGCACCTGCCGATCTCGCTGGCGACGGGCAGCCGCAATCAGGTCGACCCGAACGGCGACCTGTGGATGTCGGTGCTGGAAGCCACCGGCCAGCCGCCCCGTTTCCGCTGAGCCGCCCGCCGGCCGACCGGGTACTGTGCGCGCATGACCGTGCCTGCGACCGCGTGGGTGATAGCCGGGCCGCCCGGAGCCGGCAAGACCACGGTGGCCGGGCTGCTGCTGGCCGCCCTGGTGCCGGTTCCCGCACTGCTGGACAAGGACACGATGTACGGCCCGTTCGTGGCGGCCAGCCTCGCGGCGGCCGGACGGCCGCCGGGGGAGCGCGAGGGACCGTGGTACGACGAGCGCATTAAGGGGCACGAGTACGCCGGGATGACCGCTACCGCCCGCGAGATCCGCTCGCATGGCTGCCCCGTGCTGCTGTCCGGCCCGTTTACCCAGGCCATCCACGATGCCCGCCGGTGGCAGTCGTGGGTCGCCGAACTCGGCGGCGGGACAGTGCAGCTGGTCTGGGTCCAGTCGGATGCCGCTACCCTGCGCAGCCGCCTGGCCGCTCGCGGGTCCGGCCGGGATGCCGCCAAGCTGGCGGAATTCGAGGCCTTCACCGCCAGCATGCGGCTGGGGACCGAGCCGGCCGCCCCGCACGTCACCATCGACAATCGGGCCGCCGCGACGGCCACGCCGGAAGACCAGGTGGCCCGTCTGGCGGAAAGACTGTCCGGGCGCTGAACGCTCAGCGGCCCGCTGGGTACGGTACGGCCATGGCGACCATCGACGACGTGGCCCGGCTGGCCCTGAACCTGCCCGAGGTGACTCAAGAAGAACGCCACGGCAGCCGGACGTGGTTTGCTGCCGGCAAGGCATTCACGTGGGAACGGCCGTGCAGCAAGGCCGACATCAGGCGGTTCGGCGAGGAAACCCCGCCGCCCGGCCCCATCCTGGCTGTCCGCGCCGCGGACCTCGGCGAGAAGGAGGCGCTGCTCGCCGCCCATCCGCGGTCCTTCTTCACGATTCCGCACTTCGACGGATACTCTGCCGTTCTCATTCAGCTCCCGAGGATCTCCGCCCGTGACCTGCGTGCGGCGATCACCGATGGCTGGCTGGCCTGCGCGCCGCCCAGGCTCACGGACCAGTTCCTCAGCCGCTAGGAGGATCCGCCGATGGAGATGACCCTCCGGTTCGAGATCTTCCCGGCCGATCTCGACGGGACCGTCGACTTCTATACCCGGGTCCTTGGCTTCAGCCTGACCGCCGACCGGCGCGCGGATGCGAACGCCTACGTGGCGCTGCGGCGGGGACAGGTCCGGGTCGGGGCGGCCCGGCGGCCGGCGGAGGCCCGCGAGGCCAGGCGGCCGCCGTCCGGCGTCGAGCTGGTCCTCGAGGTGGACGACGTCGTCGGCGAGCGTGACCGGGTCGTGGCCGAAGGATGGCCGCTGGACGATGATCTCCAGGTGCGCCCCTGGGGCCTGACGGATTTCCGGCTCCTGGATCCGAGCGGCTATTACCTGCGGATCACCAACCGGGCGGGATAACGGCGCCAGCCCGCTAGCTAGTGCGCTGACCACGAACGTTCGCCGGGTCTGGTGATGTGCCGCGGGGCTGGGGGTGCCTGTGATCTTCGGCAGTAAGTGGCAGGAGATCTTTGCTGCTATTTGGCCTGGTTCCCCGCGCTGGCGCGCGGCGTCATGGTAGGTGAGCGGCCCGAGCGGAGGGCCTGAAAAGTTGCGCTCTTGCACGGACAGCCACGTGGCGCCCGGCAGAGGGCAAATCCAGTTGTGCTTAGGGGCCAAAGCACTACTAAAGCACCGTGAAGCGCTTGGCTGACCGGCTAGTTAGAGACGGCACCAGCTGAGGGGGCCGTGGGTGAACATGCAAAGGCTAGTTCGCCGCAAAGTCCTGCAGCGGTCAGGGCGGGCTGCTGACCCTGGACCGACCAGATCACCGCCGGATCAGCCGGCTCCACGCACCATGATCGCGAGGCGGCTGCGCCTTACCGGGCTAGCGTTCCGAATCCCTCCGCCGCAGGTCGCGACCCGAAGTACGGCGGCCGTCCTCGGGCACTACGATCACACGCTCCATCATGTCGTTGTCTTCGTGCTCGACGATGTGGCAGTGGTGCACGTACTTTTGCGGCTTGACGAGCTTACCTGCGCCGTTGAGCGCGGTGCTGGGCAGCGAGAACCTGGCGCGCACGACCGTGACCTGCTCCGGGTTCACCTTCACCGTCTCCTTCAATCCCGCCTCGTCCGGATCCGGGGCAATCAGTGCGGACTGCAGGAACGGCGTCAGCGTGGAGACGTGCAGCTGCGGGACGCCATTGGGTCCGCCGTGGGCCGCGACGTAGCCTTCGACGTCGTAGTTGTAGCGGCCCATTACCTTGAACGTGAACAGGTGGGTGTGCATCGGATGGGTGTCCGGGGTGGTGTTCACGTAATACCAGTCCTCGACGTTGTTCCACTTCAGCGTTTCGGTCACCGGGCTGGGGTCTCCGTACGGGTGCGCGTTGAGGTTCAGCTTCCAGCTCGGGGTCTCCGCTCCGACCTCGTTCAGCGTGATCATCCGCGCCGCGACCGACCCGCCGCTCAGCTTCGGCGGCCCCAGGCCGGTCAGCGCCGTCACCGCCGGGTTGGCCGGCAGCGACCTGGGCCCGGGGACGGTCGTCGGCGCGCCGCTGGACGCCGTCTGCTTCACCGTGATCTGCATGACTTGTGTCAGCGGCGGCGCCGGCGTTGACACCGGGCTCGGCGGGTCGGTGTTCTGCATGAGCAGCGTCTGGCCCGCGAACCCCCGGAAGTCGCAGATCACGTCATACCGCTCGGCCGGGGTCATCACCAGCCCGTTCGTGCCCGCCGGGTTCACCGGCAGCAGCCCGCCCTCGGTCCCGATGATGACCATCGGCACGGTTGCGCTGCCGTCCGGCGTGGAGATCTGCAGATCCAAGATCCGGGCGTTGCAGCCGTTCAGCACCCGGAAGCGGTACACCGCCGGCTCCACGGTCAGTTTCGGCCAGATCTTGCCGTTGACCAGCATCACGTCACCGAAGTACTCGCCGATCCACGGCCCGTTCGTCGACGCTGGCGCCACCGGGTACAGCAGCGACCCGTCCGGGTTGAACTGCCGGTCCTGCACCACCATCAGCAGCTCATAGATGCCGATCGGGCCGGGCAGCAGCGGGTTGCTGCCGGTGTCGAAGGAGTCGCGCAGCAGGTAGCCGCCGGCCAGCCCGGCCACCACGTTCATCCGCGTGGCCCCGGCGTAGTGGTCGTGATACCACAACAGGGTGGCCGGCTGCTCGTTTGGGTAGGTCACCGACTGAGTTTTCCCTGACTTGAACGCGTCCGGCTGCGCGAACGGGTTCCCGTCATCATGGCCCGCGACGTGCCCGCCGTGCAGATGAGTCAGGATCCGGACCTCGGGGAACGGCGGGAACTGCAGGTAGCTGGCGCCGCCGTTGGTGAACACCCGCAGGAAATCGTTCGGGGCCAGGCCATTGGTGTACTTGACCTTCACCGCCGTCCCGCTCTTGGCGACGATCGCCGGCCCCAGATACGACGCCCCGGTATCGCCCGCGCCCGGCCCGCCTGAACGCAGGTACCCGAACAGCGTCGTCGCGGGCAGCTGGCTATGAACCTTGCGGGAGATCAGCGCCGTGGTCAGCTTCACCGTCCCGCCGCCGGTCGCGTCGACAGCGTTATCGACAAGCGTCGGCATCGGATCCAGATACGGCGTCAGACTCGACGCCACCGACGCCGACGCCACCGACGACGCCGCCCGCGCCCGTCCGTTCAAGAGCCCGGGCCCGGCCACCAGCCCTGCCCCGCCTACCGCGGTCCATTGGATGAACTCCCGCCGCGTCGTCATGACGACCTCCCGCTCAGATCGAACCATATGGCCCATTATCATTCGGAAGGGCGCAAACGTCATCGGCGAGGTCTGTGGTGGCCTGGGCCAAAACGTGCAGTCTGCCGCCTGCAGCCGCAAGATCATGGTGTCCGCTGGCGGATCGGGAATCGTCTTCCACGCTGGCGCGCTGGTGGTGACCCAGACGCTGCGGGCCACGGGCCGGGACCGGGGCCTGGCCGTTGGAACGGTTGCCGAGTGCGCGGAGGAGCTGCGGGGCGCGCTGAAAATCCCGCGCGCAGGCGGCCGAGGAGTCTCGACCGAGCCGCGGCTCCGGCCGGGCGGACCGAGCGAGAACTCGCCGCGCGGCCCGGCGAAGGGGACGATGCTGACAGCGCGGCGCTAGGGGCATCAATGGGCCGGCCTGGCCCGGACCGCGGCTTGCCTGCTCGCGCCACGTCTGACCACCATTGAGTTGTGCTTTGACGCAAAAGCACAACTAAACGCAGGGACGGCGGGCGGCGCTGGCGGCGGCCGCGATCTGCCCGGCCGCATCGGTTGGCGGGCTGGCGGTTTGCATCGTCACGGCTCCCTGGCGGCTGGCTGGCGGGTGAGGTAGCGGTGCAGGGATGTCTTCGGGATGCCGGTCTTGGCGGCGATCACTCCGAGGGAGCTGCCCTGGGCCTTGAGGAGGCGCGCGTACTCGATTTTGCCGGCTGGGTGGGCGATGGGGCGGCCGACGTGCCGGTTACTGGCTTCGGCCACGGCGCGGGCGTGGGCGGCGCGCTCGGCGGTGAAGGTGCGCTCCATCTCGGCGAACAGCGCCAGGAGCAGGAAAGCGATGCGGCCCATGCCCTCGCCGGCGGTGCTGATCGGCAGCGGGTCGGCCAGGGACCGGACGCCGATGCCGCGTCCGGCGAGGTCGTGGACGAGGTTGAGGACCTCGCGGAGGTTGCGGCCGATCCGGTCCAGGGTGTGCACGACGATCGTGTCGCCGGGGCGGGCGTAGCCGAGCAGCTGGTTCAGGCCGTCCCGGTCGGTGGTCGCGCCGGTCTTCTTGTCGGCCCAGGTCCGCTCGGCGGGGATGCCCGCGGCGGCCAGGGCGTCGAGCTGGCGTTCCAGGCTCTGTTTCGTGGTGGAGACGCGGGCGTAGCCGAGGTCGAGGCCCCGGTGCGGCTGGCCGGTACCGGATTCCATGCGCAGAGCGTACCGTAAGTCAGCTCCGTACGGTCATTGTGGAACGCATCTTGCGGAACGACTTCCGGAACGGCCTGCGGGTGGTTCCGGGGTCAGGCCGGGCACGCCGGGAGACCCCGTTCCAGATCCAAGGTTGTGGAACGGTGACATGTTCGCCAGCGCAGCGCCTGTCATAGGCGTAATGCTGCGTATGTGACATTCGATACCGGTGGTCCCGCTGATGCGCATGTGCCGTTGGCCCTGACCGGGGCCCAGCGGCGCCAGGCCCTCGCCCGCTGGCAGCTCCTGCGCCCGCATCTGGAGGACGGTGTTCCCCTGGTGCGGGTCGCTGGTCAGCATGGTGTCCCTGAGCGCACGCTGCGCAGGTGGCTGGCGGGCTACCGCGCTGGCGGCCTGGCGGGCCTGGTGCGGCGGGCCCGTTCGGATAAGGGCAGCCGCCGGATGCCCCGCGAGCTGCAGCTGCTGATCGAGGGCTTAGCGCTGCGCCGCCCGCCGCCTGCGATCACCACGGTGCACCGCCGGGCCGCTGAGGTCGCCCGCGAGCAGGGCTGGCCGGTTCCGAGCTACGCGGCGGTGTATGACGTCCTGCGCTGCCTTGACCCGGCCGTGGTCACGCTCGCTCATGAGGGAGCTAAGCGGTACAAGGAGGTATTCGATTTGGTGCACCGCCGCGAAGCGGGCCGGCCGAATGAGATCTGGCAGGCCGACCACACCCTCCTTGACCTGTGGGTGGTGACGCCCTCGGGCAAGCCGGCCGGCCCTGGCTGACCATTGTGGAGGACGATCACTCGCGGGCCATTGCCGGTTACGCGGTCAACCTTGGCGACCCTTCGGCGCTGACCACCGCGCTGGCGTTCCGGCAGGCGATCTGGCGCAAGCCCTGGCCGGACTGGCATGTATGCGGCATCCCCGGGGCCTTCCACGTCGACCATGGCTCCGACTTCACCTCGGCGCACCTGGAGCAGGTGATGGCCGATCTGCGGATCCGGGCGTTCTTCTCCCTGGCCGGCCAGCCACGCGGCCGCGGCAAGGTGGAGCGGATTTTCGGCACGTTCAACCAGATGTGCCTGCCGTCCCTGCCCGGGCACGCGCCGAGGCGCACCACCGACCGCGCCGGGCAGGCCAGGCTGAGCCTGGCCGAGCTGGATGAAGCCATCGGGGTCTTCGTCCGGGAGGTCTACAACGTCACCCCGCACAGCGAGACCGGGGTCCCGCCGCAGCAGCGCTGGGAGGCCGGCGCCTTCATCCCGCGGATGCCCGGCTCGCTGGAACAGCTGGATTTGCTGCTGCTCACGGTGGCCAAGCTCCGGAAGATCCACCCGGACGGGATCCACTTCCAGGGGCTGCGCTACCTGGACCCGGTCCTGGCCGCCTACGTCGGGGAAAGCGTGATCATCCGCTATGACCCGCGGGACATGGCCGAGATCCGCGTCTTCACTGGCGAGGGGTTCTTGTGCCGGGCGATCTGCCCCGAGCTCGCCGGGACAACGATCAGCCTGAAAGACATCACGGCCGCCCGCAACGACCGCAGGCGCGGTATTACCCGCGGCCTGCGTGAACGGGCCAGCGTCGTGGACCGGCTGCTGGCCGCCTGCCAGGAGCACCCACCGCCGGGCGGCCCCGTGGCTCAGCCGGCCGCAGCCCTCCCTGCCTCGCCGCCGCTCAAGCTCTACCGGACGGAGTAACCCCACGTGATGAAAGCAAGACGTGCCAGCACATCAGGGTGAGGCCGAGATGACCAGCGATCTGGCGAGCGCGGCCGCGGCGCCAGTACCTCGCGGAGACGCTGAGCCAGTTCCGTTCGTGGTCACCAAAGAGCACCGGCGGTTCGCGGAGTTCGCCGACGCGGTCCGCCGCGACCGTTACATCGGCCTGTGCTACGGGGCGCCCGGGGTCGGCAAGACGCTGTCCGCCTGGCAGTACACCGGGTGGGACGTCGTCGGGCCCTACCTGAAGGCGTTCCGGCTCCTTGACACTTTGCCCGTGCCGCAGCAGGCCATGGCCAGCCGCTCGATCGTCTACACGCCCAAGGTCCACAATAGCCCGCGCATCCTGGATAAGGAGATCACATTCCTGCACGACCGGCTGAGCTGGGCATCGAGTGGGAACTCCACCCCGACCGGGGCATCGAGAACCTGGCCAAAGGCTGCGGGCCATCCGCTGAGCTGCTGATCGTCGATGAAGCCGACCGGCTCAAGACCCCGGCGCTGGAGCAGCTGCGCGACCACCACGACAGGACCGGAATCGGCCTGATCCTGATCGGCATGCCCAGCATCGAAAAACGCCTCGCCCGCTTCCCGCAGCTCTACAGCCGGGTCGGGTTCGTCCACCACTACCGGCCACTGTCGGCCCGGGAACAGGCGCTCGTGCTGGGCCGCCACTGGCCTGGCCTGCACCTCGACGACACCGCTGACTTCACCGCGAGTGAAGCGGTCGCCGCGATCACCCGCATCACCAGCGGGAACCTCCGGCTGACCTGCCGCCTGATCGCCCAGATCCAGCGCGTCCTGGACATCAACCAGCTCTCCGTCGTCACCAAGGAAGTCGTGGAGGCAGCGCGGGAATCCCTCGTTATCGGGGTCATGTGACAGCCGCCTGCCCGGCGGCTGGCAAAGGAAGCCTCACACCACGGGAACCTGCCAGATAGCGCCGAAGATCCGCGGCCACTCACCAGCGAAGATCACAGGGTGCCGCACACTCGATGTCGTGATGACGGAATCGAGTGCCAGGAGAGCTGATGGCTGAGCCG
The DNA here is from genome assembly GCA_036510065.1 of Streptosporangiaceae bacterium. Lineage (GTDB taxonomy): Bacteria > Actinomycetota > Actinomycetes > Streptosporangiales > Streptosporangiaceae > DASUBV01. The sequence continues at coordinate 19,262 of DATCEO010000140.1, forward strand.
GTGCGGGCGCGGTGGCTGACCGATCAGGAGGGCCAGCGGCTGCAGCAGATCGTGCGGCGCGGGAAGCACGGGTCGGTCCGGGTGCGCCGGGCGATGATCATCATGGCGTCGTCGTCCGGGACGACGGCGACGGCGATCGCGCGGCTGGTCGCGGGGGATGAGGACACGGTCCGCGACGTGATCCACGCGTTTAATCAGAAGGGGGCTGGCTGCGCTGGACCCTCAGTGGGCGGGAGGCCGTCCCCGCCTGATCAGTGACGCTGACATCGAGGTCATCGTCACGACGGCCATGACCCGCCCGGAGAAGCTGGGCCAGCCGTTCACGCACTGGAGCGTGCGCAAGCTCGCCGCGCACCTGGCCGCGCGCGGGATCATGGTCAGCCGGGAGCGGCTGCGCCAGCTCCTGCACCTGAACGGGATCTCCTTCCAGCGGACCCGGACCTGGAAAGAGTCCCGCGACCCGGACAAGGACGCCAAGCTCGACCAGATCGAGCACGTGACCAGCGCCTTCCCGGACCGGCGCTTCGCGTTCGACCAGTTCGGGCCGTTATCGATCCGGCCCTGCCATGGTGTCGCGTGGGCGCGCAGCAAGCCGGCCCGGCTGCCCGCGACCTACCACCGGACGCACGGCATCCGGTACTTCCACGGCTGCTACTCCCTGGGCGATGACCAGCTCTGGGGCGTGACCCAGCGCCGCAAGGGCGGTGATCACAGCCTGGCCGCGCTGCAGTCCATCCGGGCGGCCCGCCCTGGCGGGTACCGGCTGTTCGTCATCATGGACAACCTGTCCGCGAACAAGACCCCGGCCATCCGGGCCCCGGGCGCACCGGGCCAACGTCGAGCTGTGCTTCACGCCGACGAGCGCGTCATGGGCCAACCCGATCGAGGCCCAGTTCGGGCCGCTGCGGACTTTCGTCATGGGCAACTCCGACCACCCCAGCCACACGGTGCTGGCCGGCCGGCTGCAGGACTACCTGCGGTGGCGCAACGCCCACGCCCGCCACCCCGACGTCCTGGCCGCCCAGCGCCGCGAGCGCGCCCGCATCCGCTCCGAGCGCCAGCACCGCTGGGGACGACCCAAGACCAAAGCCGCATGACTAGACCCGGCGAACGTTATTGGCCAGCGCACTAGCCAGCCTTCAGACCCCGGGCCCGGGTGTGCGCCTGCTGTCACCGGAACGGCTGCCCGCATCGCCGGACCCGCGCGCGACAGCTACCACCCCGAGCAGCGCGGCCAGCGGGGCGACCAGCGCGATGAAGTCAGCGGAGGCCAGGCTGCCCAGGGCCACCAGGGCCGCGGCGAAGCCCACCACCAGCACGGCCACGGCCACCAGCCCCCACCCGTGCAGGAACAGCCGCAGCGGGAACGGCGGCGCGACGGAGGTCACGTCCGCCACGGCCGTGACGGACTTGGTCACGCGGCGCTCGGTCATGCCCTCCCGCACGCGCACGGTCACCATCAGGTCGCCCGGCTCGTCGGCGACCAGCAGCAGCTCACCGGGATGGACCGGGTCAAGATACTGCGCCACTGAGCCGCCGCCGGCCGCCCACGCCACGACCTTCTGGCCGCCTGAGGACCGGACGCGATAGCGGGCCTGGTCACCGGTCACCACCGTGTCGGGCCCGTCGATCGTCACCGAGGACGCCGAGCCGGGGCTGGCCGCTCCGTTGACCGCCTCAGCGGCCGCGCGCAGCACGTCATCCTCTTCCGGGCTGCGCTCGGCGCCGCCTTCGCCGGTCACGATGAGCTGACGCCGGGCCAGCAGCTCAGCCAGCTGGATCTGGCGCGCGTGCACGCTCCAGGCCATGGCCACCACCACGCCCGCCAGCCCCACCGAGCCGAGCCCGAGCAGGGCCGCCACCACGGGATGACTGGCCCCGGGTGCGATGGCTGCGAGCATGTCGATTCCCTGTGTCACGGTCGCATTCAAACATATAATCGAACGACAGGAAACCCGGGCCGGCGCAGCGCTCGCGGGTGGCTGCCAATCCACCAGCGTGACCTGCAGCTTCTCACGGCGCCTGGCTGTTACGCTCGGCCCGAGCTTCGCTGCGGGTCCCCGCGCGGGGTCCCGTCCACCGCGCATCGTGGAAGGTGACGATCATGAGCTCACAGCTGAATCCGTACCTCAACTTCAACGGCAACGCGCGCCAGGCGCTGGAGTTCTACGCCAGCGTCTTCGGCGGCGAGCTTGTCCTCAACACGTTCGCGGACTTCGGCGCCGCGGACGGGCCCGACGCCAGCCGGATCATGCACGGGATGCTGGAGACCGACGCCGGATACACGATCATGGCCGCCGATGTCACCAGCGACATGGAATATCACCTCCCGGCCGGCTTCTCGATGAGCCTCAGTGGTGATGACGCCGACCCCCTGCGCGGCTACTTTGACCAGCTGTCCGCCAGCGGCGCCGTGACCATGCCGCTGCAGAAGCAAGTCTGGGGTGACGAGTTCGGCATGTGCGTCGACGGCTTCGGTGTCTCCTGGCTGGTCAATATCAGCCAGCCGCAGGCGTAGCTGGCCGTCGGCCCGAGCGGCCGGCTGGGGCCGTCATACTGGGGCGATGGCGTCATTACCACCCAAACGATGCGGTGCCAGCCCGCCGCCCGGCGAGCAGCTGCGGCAGCCTGGCGGTTCGTGGCCTGTCCCAGGCGGTGGCCGCGTACTTCAGCCAGGACGAGTCCTTCGCCGGGCTCACGTTCACCTGCCTGGGCAGTAATCCGCCCGACAAGGTGACCGCCGACGACCTGCTGGCCGTGTCGCTGCTGGATATCGCCTGGCAGCCCGGCGCGGTCCGCGAGCTGCTGGGCACCGCCGCCGGGAAGGTGTCCGGGCTGCTTTCGGCGATCCGCAGCGACGTCGACCTGTGGGACGCCACCGACGAGCACCTGGCGCCGGTCGACCCGCTCTGGGATCTCCTGCTGCGGACCACGGGCGTGGGCACCGCTACCGCGTCTAAGCTGCTGGCCCGCAAGCGTCCCCGGCTGTGCCCGGTCAGCGACAAGGTAGTGATCCAGGCCGTCGGCGTCCCCGGCTGGACCTGGGAGGCACTGCGCTGTCTGCTGCAGGACCCGCAGGCCCGCGCCCAGATCGAGGAGCTGCGGCCGCCGTCGGCCGCCGGGGCCAGCCTGCTGCGGATCCTCGACGTGGCCATCTGGATTCGGCACAGCCACTCGCGCGCCGCCGGCCACCTGCGCCGGGAGGCCGGCATCCCGCCGCCCGAGCACGGCCGCCCGTAACGCAGCGGGCCTGCCTGGGCGGCCCAGGACGGATCGCGGCGGTCACCCGGTCATCCGTTACTCGGGGAGGGAGATGCCCTGGCGGGCGGCGGCGCCTGCTACGCGTCGCTCCCACCAGGCCAGCTCGGCGGCGTCGCCGAGTGCCTTCTCCCAGCCGAAGGTGGCCATGATGCCGATCATGCAGAGGTCGAGCTGGGTATCCCACCAGCTGCCGGTAGCGATTCCGGAGGCCTCGAGCGCCGACCGGAACCGGTCGATGGCCGCCTCCTTGGGCTCCGGTAGCCGGGCTCGGTTGAGGGCTAGGTACCAGCACAGATCCCAGCAGGCCGGGCCAGCGCCGGGGTAGGCCCAGTCGAGCAGTATGGTGCGCCCGTCGGGGTGCGTGCCGAGGTTGCCCATCTTCCAGTCTCCGTGCAGGAAGGTGCGCGGCGTGCTGGCCAGCGGCTCAGTGACCAGGCCGGGTCGGTCATGAATGAGCCGGGCCAGGCCCGACAGCACCGGCGACTGGGCGGGCAGGGACCGCCATCCCGCCTCGGCGGCCGCGATCGGCGGGGGAACGTCGGCGGCCAGCAGCTCGCCGGCGATGTTATCGGGGGCGAAGAACCGGATGCGCTGCTCCATCGTGGTCAGGCCGATGCTGTCGTCCCAGCCCCAGAACGCGCAGCTGAGACTGGCCAGGTGCGCGATGAAGCCGGCATGCTGGCTACCCGGCACGACGGTGTCGCCCTCGGGGACCAGGAACCCGCCGACGTCGCGCATGACCATCGTCAGCACGGCCTCGTCACCCGTCCCGCTCACCTGCATGGTCACCATCGTGTGGTCGATGCAGCCGGGCGCCCGGCCCATGATCCCGGACCGCCAGACCAGGTAGGGGCGGTGGACGTGATCGCCGGTGACCCGCATGATCCAGTCCGATGCCGGGCTCAGGTGCTTGACGAAATACGTCTCCCCGTCGATCAGGACGCGCTCGTAGCGCGCCCCGGCCTTGCCGTCGCCGGGCTGGACCTCTGTCCGTGAGGACGCCCGCGCGAGCAGCTCGTCGGCTGATCCGATGATCGGCATGTGGCTTCCCCTGTTCACCCCAGCCAGCGTACGACTCGACGAGCCGCAAGTCCCGAACGGCGCCCACGCGCGCTTGCTGCGGCTCAGCTGTGCTCCGCCGGCGCGCCGCGGGATTGCTCGCTGGCCTTCAGCTCCGCCTCGTAGACGTGCCGGCTGCCGTCGTCGCACTGTCGCCGGCGTAGGCCTCCGCCTCCCGGAACACCGCCCAGTACTGCTCGTCGTACTGCTCGACCAGCTGAAAGGTCCAGCAGTCGCCGATCACGTCGCGTCCGACCAGAACGTCATCGATCTCGTCCGCGAGGCCGCCCCGGCCGGCCTCGCGCAGAGCCCGGACGGCGTCCTGCAAGGTCAGGTCCGCGTGGCCGGACAGCCGGTGGAAGGCATACAGGTGACCGCGGGCATCCTCGGCCGCTTCGAGCGCCTCGGACAGCTTGCCCAGTGCCTGGACTAGCTCAGCTGAGGCACCCGCCGGCCGATCATGCTCGACGCGGCGCCGCGGCCTGCGGGCCGTGCCGAAGCGGGCCCGCAGTTCACCATCAGGAACGTTCATCACAGATACCTCGTCCGCCCATGCCTGCTCACTCCGTCCTGTCGGCCTCTGCTTCCCGCCCTCTGCTTCCCGCCCTGTCGCTGCCCGGGCCCGGCCGGCCCAAACGGGGCCCCGAGCGCACGCCAGCCCTCGCTTGACGGACGTTACCTGTCAAGCTAACTTGTCTATGACAAGCGGACTTGACAGGGTGGAGACGTCATGAAACGGCGGACACGGCGGCTGCGGTGGATCGCCGGACTGGCCGCGGTTGTCGTCGCGGTCGCCTCGGTCGTGCAGGCGGTCCGGCTAGGCAGCTGGGGACCGGTCATCTCGGCGGCCTGGATCCCGGCGGTCATCGTGGCCACCTGGCCGGGCCCGCATCGCCGCTGCCTGCCCCGCCGCCGCAGCGCCGCCAGGTGACGTGCCGGCGGCGATGAAGAACCAGGTGCGCACGCTGCGGACACAGCGGAGCCTGGCCCAGGGCCAGCTGGCTGAGGCGATGG
>DATCEO010000141.1:0-58869 GCA_036510065.1 Streptosporangiaceae bacterium
CACCGCTCCCCGACCCCTGGAACCGCTACCCGAACCAGTCAACCTCGACCAGCACCGCGTCCGAAGCCACGCTCATGTCAGTCGCCTGATCAACGAATATCACCTCGTCGCATTACCTGGACGAGATTTTCGGCACGCACACGGCCAGTTCGCCCCACCGCAGTCCGTAGGCCGCGGCCTGGGACATCAGCTCGTCCCGGTCCCCGTGCCGGCCCGCGGCCAGGGCCTGGCCGAGCCGGGCCACGTCGGCGTCGGAGGGGATCTCGGCCGTGTCGATGAACAGCCCGGACTCCCCGGCGACGGTGACCCGCGGGGCGGGAAGCGGCCGGCCGGCGGCCTGCCAGTGCACCTCCCGCAGCCGCGGGCTGACCAGGTACCCGCCCGCGATGCCCGCGCCGACCAGCGCGGAGATCATCCCCCGGACCCGGTCGCCCTCCCCGGGCGTGGACGGCGCGCTCACGATCTCCTGCATGTGGCCGACCCTGATGTCCTGGCACGCCACCGCCCCGATCACCGGGAGCGCGAACCGCTCGCACAGCCTGCGCTGGGTATGGGCGTGCTTGCGCGACCACTGCTCCCGGGTCGGCAGCCGGTCCGGGGACAGGTAGAACGCGATCAGGGCCGACCCCGGCCGCTCCAGGTTCGGCGCATCGGCGGTCAGCCGCTCGATGACCTTCTCCAGCCGGCCCGCCAGCCCGTCCTCCGACACGGCCTCGCACTGCCGACGCCGGCCGTCCTCATACCAGACCGCCCGCCACCGGCTCCTCCCGCGCCGGATACACCGTCACCCCGCACTCCAGCTCCCACCACCAGACGGTCATCACTCCGCGTGGTCGCCCGGCCGGTTCCGCGCGCCAGGACCGGGCTGCGGGCCGGCCGCCCGGTCCTCTAGCGGGCAGGCCTGAAGGACCCGGCCGCAGCCAGTTGTGGGGAACTTGTGGGGATCTTGGGCCGCGAGGGCGCGATCTGCGCCATGGGACTCACTCTCTTCCTGCATCACTGCAGGTGAGAGAGCTGACAGTCAGGCTCCCGCGATAGGACTCGAACCTATAACCTGCCGGTTAACAGCCGGCTGCTCTGCCAATTGAGCTACGCGGGACCGCTCGACCCCGGCAGGCCCAGTTCGGTGGAAAGCTCCCGGACCGCCGTTATCGCGGTCACCAGGGTAGCGCACTAGCGGCACTGCGCGTGGCGCCCGTAGGGCACTGCCCGCGGGGCCGCCGGTGCCCGCGAATAACCGCCGGCGTCCTGGGCATGGACAGATCATCGCTTTGCCCGCCGGACACCCGACGTTCACAACCTGGGCGTGGCGAGCTGACTTCCTTAGGAGAGGTCTACATGCATAAGTTCCGGATCAGCTTTATCACTGGCCTGGTGACCGGGTACGTCCTGGGCGCGCGCGCGGGCCGGGAGCGCTACGAGCAGATGAAGAAGGTTGCCCGGACCGTCGCGGACAACCCGGCGGTGCAGCAGGCGGCCGGCGCGGCCCAGGCCCAGGCCGCCGGGCTGGCCGCGACGGCCGGGACGAAGATCGCGGATGGCGTGCGCGACCGGGTGCCGCAGATCGCGAAGGACGCCACGGCCAAGGTCGGGGAGCGGGTGCCCGGGCTGCGCCAGAAGAACGGCCATCGAGGCCACGGCGCGCCCGGCAGCAACGGCAGCGGGGACGTGGGCGACGGGCGGAAATTCACCGCCAAGGGGCAGCGCCCCGACGCCAGGCCCTAGCTTTCGACGCCGGGCCCTAGCCTTGACGGGAGTGCCTGGCCGCTCAGGCCAGGTACTCCCGGAGCATCTGGGCCCGGCTGGGGTGACGCAGCTTGGCTAGGGTCTTGGACTCGATCTGGCGGATGCGCTCGCGGGTAACGCCGAACTCCCGCCCGACCTCCTCGAGGGTGCGGGGGTGGCCGTCGGTCAGGCCGAAGCGCAGCTGGATGATCCGCTGCTCGCGCAGGCTCAGGTTGTCGAGCACCCGCTCAAGCTGGTCCTGCAGCATGACGAACGCCGCGGCCTCCATCGGCACCACCGCGTCGGCGTCCTCGATGAAGTCCCCGAGGTCGGAGTCCTCCTCGCCGATCGGCGACTGCAGGGAAACTGGCTCCTGGGCGATCCGCTGGATCTCTGCTACCCGGTCGGGGTGCAGGCCCATCTCGGCGGCGATCTCGTCGGGCGTCGCCTCCCGCCCAAGATCCTGGTGGAGCTGGCGCTGGATGCGGGCCATCTTGTTGATGGTCTCGACCATGTGCACGGGAATGCGGATGGTCCGGGCCTGGTCGGCGATGGCCCTGGTGATCGCCTGCCGGATCCACCAGGTCGCGTACGTCGAGAACTTGTAGCCCTTGGTGTAATCGAACTTCTCCACCGCGCGGATCAGCCCCAGGTTCCCCTCCTGGATCAGGTCCAGGAAGACCAGCCCGCGGCCGATGTAGCGCTTGGCGATGGACACGACCAGCCGCAGGTTAGCCTCGATCAGCCGCTGCTTGGCCCGCAGCCCGTCGGCGGCGACCAGGGCCAGCTCGCCCATCAGGACGCCGTTCCCGGCATCGGCGCCGAAGCCGTTCTGCAGCTTCTCATCGGCGAACAGGCCGGCCTCGATGGCCTTGGCCAGCTCGACCTCGTCCTGAGCGGTCAGCAGCGGAACCCGCCCGATCTCCCGCAGGTAGATACGGACCAGGTCGCCGGTCGCGGCGCGGCGGGCCGCGTCGGCCCCGGCGGCGGGGCGGATTTCCTCCACCTCGTCCGGCTGGACCTCGATGACCTCGACGCCCTCGTCGGCCAGCAGCTTGAGGACCTCGTCCACCGCCTGCTGGGGGAAATCGTGTCGCTCGAAGGCCGCGGCGAGCTCGGTCATGGTGATCGTCCCGCGTTCTCGCGCCTGAGCGATCAGATCTGCTACCTGGTCAACACGGGGGGCAGCCGTAACGCTCATGGGGAACAGTCTGCGTCACGAATCGGCCGTTGCGGGGCCTCAATATTGTCACCTTCACGGTAGTGACGCGGCCGGCCCATCGTGTGCATGTCATCACTGCCGCCCGTCCGCTCCGTGACTGCAGCACGCCTGGCCGTTACTGCAGGGCGTCGGCGGCCGGCCCGGACAGCACTTTCCGGCGCTGCTCGAGGGCCACGAGATCACCGAACATGCGGTTGTACTCCGCCTGCTCGGTCACCGGGTTCATCCGCTGCAGCCGCGACTTGACCCGGGCGATGTCGCGGCTCAGCGCCAGCTCCTCCACCCGCGCGAACTGTGCCTCGATGTACCGCGCGTCGGGCTCCCCGTCGGCTCCCGGCGCCCGCACCGGCTCCACGGCAAGCTGAGTGATGAACGCCCGCACCTGGTCGTCAGGTGCCGCGTTGCGCAGCCGCTCGGCCCACTCACGGCCGCCGGCCGCCGACGAGGTGCCGCCGCAGCCGGCCACGATCTCGAACGCCGTGACGTGCAGGGGCGCGGTGAAGCAGCCGGTCCCGAGCGCGTCAAAGGCCGGGCCGCACAGCGCCGGCCGCTGCATGGCCAGCTTCAGCGCCTCGCGCTCCACCTGGATCACCGGGTCGCGCGCGTCATACTCGGCGGTCTCGCCAGCCCGCTGCCGCGGCACGTTCGCGGCCGGGGCGCCCTCGGCCGGGCCGCCGCCGCGGCCGTCGGCGGCAGCGCCGCCGCGGTGATCGGCCATGCGGCCGCGCTGGCCGCCCGCGCCGCGGCCGGCCTGCTGACCGGCGGGCTGGGAGCGGGCATGCTGCCCGACCCGCTCCAGGACGAAGCCCTCGTTCATGATGCCCGTCCACCGGTCCAGGCTGACCGCGTAGAGCTGCCGCAGGCTCCGGTCCTTGATCTTGGCCACGATCGGCGCGGCAGCGTCCAGGGCGGCGAGGCGCCCTTCGGCCGTATTCAGGTCGTGGTCGTCCAGCACGCTGCGGATCGCGAACTCGAACAGCGGCACGCGGCGGGCGATCAGGTCCCGGACCGCCGCGTCACCGCGGGAGATCCGCAAGTCGCAGGGGTCGAGACCGTCCGGCTGCACGGCTACGAAGGTCTGGGTGACGAACTTCTCCTCCAGGCTGAACGCGCGCAGCGCGGCCTTGCGCCCGGCCGCGTCGCCGTCAAAGGTGAAGATCACCTCGCCGCGGAACTGGCTGGCGTCCATCAGCAGCCGGCGCAGGATGGCGACGTGACCCTCGCCGAAGGACGTCCCGCTGGTGGCCACGGCCGTGCCAATGCCCGCCAGGTGGCAGGCCATCACGTCGGTGTAGCCCTCCACGATCACTACCTGGCGGCGCTGGGAGATCTCCCGCCGGGCCAGGTCCGCGCCGTACATCACCGAGCTCTTCTTGAACAGCGGGGTTTCGGGGGTGTTCAGGTACTTCGGGCCGTCGTCGTCGGGCCGCAGCTTGCGGGCGCCGAAGGCGATCACGTCACCGGTCAGGTCGGCGATCGGCCAGATCAGGCGGCCGCGGAACTTGTCGATCAGGCCGCGGCGGCCCTGGCTGGCCAGGCCGCCGGTGAGCAGCTCCTGCTCGGTGAAGCCGCGCCCGCGCAGGTGCCTGGTCAGGGTGTCCCACTCGGCCGGGGCGTACCCGACCCCGAACCGCTCCGCGTCGGCGGCCTCGAAGCCGCGCGATGACAGGAAGTCGCGCCCGGCCAGGGCATCGGCGCTGGCCAGGCGCTCGACATAGTAGTCGGCCGCCGCCCGGTGGGCCTGGATCAGCCGACGCCGCAGCGTCTGCTCCTGGCCCGGGACGTGGCCGCCCTGCTCATAGCGCAGCTCGATGCCGATCCGGGCCGCGAGCCGCTCCACGGCCTCCGCGAAGCCGAGATTGTCGATCTTCTGCACGAAGCGGATGACGTCGCCGCCCTCGGCGCACGAGAAGCAGTACCAGAGGCCGCGCGCGGGAGTCACGTTGAAAGACGGTGTTTTCTCGTCGTGGAACGGGCATAGGCCCTTCAGCGATCCGCCACCCGCGTTACGCAGCTGGAGGTACTCCCCCACCACCTCATCCACGGCCGAGCGCTCGCGAACCAGGGCAATGTCCTCGTCGCGGATCCGGCCTGGCACGTCAGCCCCTCCGCCCCTCGTTCATCATGTCGTCGCGGCGAGTCTAGTCTCGGCCGGGGACATCCGCGCCGGGCTCGGCCCCTCCCGGCTGGCGCGATGCTGCGCCGGACTGGCCTGATAGCCTCCCCGGGTGGCCAGCCTGCTCGTGCTCTGGGATGTCGACCAGACCCTCATCAGCGCTAACGGCGCCGGCCGGGCGATCTACGAGGTCGCGTTCCGGGAGATGTTCGGCCGGGAGCTGCCGGCGGCATCGGCCGCGGTGCCCATGGCCGGGCGCACCGACCGCGCGATCGCCCTCGACATCCTGACCGGGGCCGGCATCGCCGACGCCCGGGACCAGATCGACAAGTTCCAGGCCATCCAGGCCGGCCACGCGCCGGCCCTGGCCGACCGGATCAGGGCGCGCGGGCGCGTCCTGCCCGGAGTGCCCGCGGCCCTCGCGGCGGTCGCCCGGGGCCGCCCGGGCGTCCGGGTGATCCAGTCGGTGCTGACCGGCAACGTGCGCTCGATGGCCGACGTGAAGCTGGCCAGCCTCGGGCTGACCCGCCACCTCGACCTGGACGCGGGAGCCTACGGGACCGAGAGCGAGATCCGCGCGGACCTCGTGCCGGTGGCTCAGCGCCACGCTGCGGCCCGCTACGGCGAGGACTTCAGCGGCGCCCGCACGGTGCTGGTCGGGGATACCCCGCTCGACGTGGAGGCCGCCCTGGTGGCAGGAGCGCGGGCGGTGGGCGTGGCTACCGGCGGCTTCAGCGCCGAGGACCTGGCCGAAGCCGGCGCGCACGCGGTCCTCGACGACCTGTCCGACACCGCCCTGGCGCTGCGCGCCATCCTCGGCCCCCCCTAAGCCCGCTCCCCGGCCAGCCTCATGATCACGACCGTTCTGCCGCATATAGCGCGGAGGAACGGTCGCGATCATGAGCGAGGGGGCTCAGCCTGCGAGGTCGGACAGCGGGACGTCAGGGTCGGCCAAGCGGCCGGCGTCCACCGTGGCCTGCGACCTGATCAGCGCCTGGATGTCGTCGTTGACGTCCCAGACGTTGACGTTCATGCCCGCCACCACGGAACCGTTGTCCAGCCAGAACGCGATGAACTCCAGCGACTCCGGGTCGCCCCGGTAGACCACCTGGTCGTAGCCGCCCGGCTCGGGCACTCCGGCCGCCTCCATGCCCAGGTCGTACTGGTCACTGAAGAAGTAGGGCACCCGGTCGTAGGAGACCGCCCGGCCCAGCATGGCCCGGGCCGCGGCGGGGCCGCCGTTCAGCGCGTTGGACCAGTGCTCCACCCGGATCCGGCGGCCGAGCAGCGGGTTGAACGCGTTGGCCACGTCACCCGCGGCGAAGATATCCGGGTCGGAGGTGCGCTGGGACTCATCCGTCAGGACGCCGTTGTCGACCTCCAGCCCGGCCTCGGCCGCCAGGCTGACGTTGGGCGCCGCGCCGATGCCGGCCACGACGATGTCCGCGGGGATCTCGGTGCCGGCCGAGGTCAGCACCTGGCGGACCGAGCCGCGCGCCTCGCCGGCCGACCCGGCGCCGCGACTGACATCGCCGCGCAGCTCACTGATGGCCTCGCCCAGCCGGAACGTGACACCGTGACTGCGATGCAGGCCGGCGAAGACCTCGCCCACCTCGGGCCCCACCCACCGGTAAAGCGGCGCGGGGTCGGGCTCCACGACCGTGACCTCGCAGCCAGCCAGCCGGGCGGCCGCGGCTACCTCCAGGCCGATCCAGCCCGCTCCGGCGATGACCACGTGCCGGCCGCCCTGCAGCGCGGCCGACAGCGCCTCGCTGTCGCCGATGGTCCGCAGGTACAGCAGGCCGGCCAGGTCGGCGCCGGGCACCGCCAGCCGCCGGGCCGAGGCGCCCGTGGTGAGCAGCAGCCTGGCGTAGTCCACTGATGAGCCGTCTTCCAGCCGTACCTGGCGAGCAGCCCGGTCGATGGACGTCACCCGGGTCCCCAGGCGCAGGTCGACGTCGTGCTCGGCGTACCAGCCAGGCTCATGGACGAAGGCCGACTCGCGGCCGGCCTTGCCCAGCAGGAGATCCTTGGACAGCGGCGGCCGCTCGTACGGGCGCTCAGGCTCGGCGCCGAGGAGCACGATCGCGCCGTCGAAGCCCTCCCCGCGCAGCGTCTCCGCCGCCTTCGCGCCGGCCAGGCTGGCCCCGACGATCACATAGGTCTGCGCTGCGGGCATGGGGCGATCCTTTCCTGGCGGTGAGCGTCACCGAGAACGTCACGGCCTACGTTAGCGGCGCTGGATGGCCCGGCTCATCCCCCAGCGGCGCCCGCCCCAGCGGCGCCCGCCCCAGCGGCTCACCGCCCAGCGGCGCATGGACCAGCCGCCGGTGCCAGGACATGGCCGAGGTATCGGTGAGCGAGGCGATCTGGTCGATCACGACCCGGCACCGCTCCTCGTCGCCCGCCGCGCCCTCGAACGCCGCCCCGAACATCGGATCCAGCGTGGCCGGCGCCCCCGACAGCACGGCCCGGGCCAGCTCGGTGATGACCTCGCGCTCACGCTCCTGGGCCGCCGCCGCGCCGGGGCGGCTCATGACGTAGTGCGCCGTCACGCCCTTCAGCAGCGCGCACTCCAGCCGCTGCTGGCGCGGGACCACCAGGTCGGCCGCGTACCGGGTGACCGGCGGCTGGCCGGGCCGCCGGGTGGCCTGCTCGGCGGCGCCGCAGAACCGGCCGATCAGCTCGCTGGTCAGGTGCTTGACCGCCGCGGCCGCCTGCGGGCCGCCATCGAAGCGCCGCGGCCAGAAGTCGAGCTGCAGCAGGCTGGCGAACACCTCGCTCAGCTCGCCGACGGTGGCCGAGCCCGGCGCGCAGTAGGTGGCCAGGGTCAGCTCGGCCACCGGCTCGCGCTCGGCCGGGTCGCGCAGCTGCGCCAGCCGGATCAGGCCGGCGTGCAGCCCGTCCTCGAGGTCGTGCACCGAGTAGGCCACATCGTCGGCCCAGTCCATGACCTGCGCTTCGAGGCAGGGCCGCCCCGCCGGGGCGCCGTCGCGGATCCAGTCGAACACCGCCGCGTCGTCGGCGTAGGCCCCGTACTTCCGCGGCGCGGTCTCGACGCCGCCGGGCTCATCACCACCGTGCTCATCACCACTAGGCTCATCACCACTAGGCGCCAGCCACGGGTACTTGAGGGTGGCGTCCAGCGTCGCGCGGGTCAGGTTGAGGCCGGCGCCGGGCACCTTGGCCTCCAGGCGGGTGAGCAGCCGCAGGCTCTGGGCGTTGCCCTCGAAGCCGCCGCAGCCCGCGGCCAGCTCCGCGAGGGCGGACTCGCCATTGTGGCCGAACGGGGGATGTCCCAGGTCATGGGCCAGGCAGGCCGCATCTACCAGGTCCGGGTCACAGCCCAGGGCCGCGCCCAGCTCGCGGCCGATCTGCGCGCACTCCAGCGAGTGCGTCAGCCGGGTCCGCGGAAAATCGTCCCAGCCGACCGCGACCACCTGCGTCTTGGCCGCCAGGCGGCGCAGCGCCGCGCTGTGCAGCACGCGGGCGCGGTCCCGGATGAAGGGACCGCGCCCGGAGCTGCGCGCATGCTTCGACGGCTCTGCTGCCCACCGCGCCGCTGCCGGGCCGTCGTAGCCGGGGGTCACCGGCTGTCGCTACCCCCCGCCGCTTCTGCGGCTGCCGCCCGGCCGGCCTCGAGCCGGGCCACCGGCACCCGGAACGGCGAGCAGGACACGTAGTCCAGCCCGGCCGAGTGGAAGAAGTGCACCGACTCGGGGTCCCCGCCGTGCTCGCCGCAGACGCCGATCTTGAGGTCGGGGCGAGCCTGGCGGCCCTCCTCGACGGCGATCCGCACCAGCCGGCCGACGCCCTCGGTGTCCAGCGTCTCGAACGGGGAGACGCCGAAGATGCCCAGGTCGATGTAGCGGCTGAAGAACGAGCCCTCCACGTCGTCCCGCGAGAAGCCCCAGCCCATCTGGGTCAGGTCGTTGGTGCCGAACGAGAAGAACTCGGCGGCCTGCGCGATCTGGCCGGCGGTCAGCGCGGCCCGCGGCACCTCGATCATCGTGCCGATGAGCGTGTGTACCTGCGTGCTGGTCTCCTGCGCGACCTCGGCGAGCACCCGCTCGACCTCCTCGCGCGCGATCTCCAGCTCCTGCACTGCGCCGACCAGCGGGATCATGATCTCCGGCTTCGGGTCGCCGCCGGCCTGCACCCGGTCGGCCGCCGCATGCGCGATCGCCCGCACCTGCATTGCGAACAGGCCGGGGATGACCAGGCCGAGCCGGACGCCGCGCAGGCCGAGCATCGGGTTCTGCTCGTGCAGGCGGCGGACCGCCTCCAGCAGCTTGCGGTCCTGCTCGGTGGCGTCGTCCCCGGCCAGCGCGATCTTGACCGACAGCTCGGTCAGGTCGGGCAGGAACTCGTGCAGCGGCGGGTCGATCAGCCGGATCGTCACCGGCAGCCCGTCCATAGCCTCGAGGATCTCCACGAAGTCACCGCGCTGCAGCGGCTCCAGGGCATCGAGGGCCGCGTTGCGGCCGTCCTCGTCCTCGGCCAGGATCAGGTTCTCGACCAGCTGCCGCCGGTCGCCCAGGAACATGTGCTCGGTCCGGGTCAGGCCGATGCCCTGGGCGCCGAACCGGACCGCGCGGGCGGAGTCCTCGCCGGTGTCGGAGTTGGCCCGGACGCCCAGCCGGCGGCGGGCGTCGGCGTGCTGCATGATCGTGTGCACCGCGTTGACCAGCTCGTCGGAGGCGGGCTCGATCCCGCCCTCGAAGTACTCGACCACCGGGGAGGCGACCACCGCGACCTCGCCCAGGTAGACCGCCCCGGAGGAGCCGTCGATCGAGATCATGTCGCCCTCGCTGACGACGGTCCCGTCGGCGAGGGTGAATTTCCGGCCCGCGGTGTCGACCTCCAGCTCGTCGGCTCCGCACACGCAGGTCTTGCCCATGCCGCGGGCGACCACGGCCGCGTGGCTGGTCTTGCCGCCGCGGCTGGTGAGGATGCCCTGCGCGGCGATCATGCCGTGCAGGTCGTCTGGGTTGGTCTCGCGCCGGACCAGGATCACCTGCTCGCCGGCCGCCGCGTGCTCTACTGCCCGGCCGGAGTCGAAGACCGCCTTGCCGACGGCCGCGCCGGGCGAGGCACTGATGCCCTTGGCGACCCGCTTGACGTCGGTCCCGGTGTCGAAACGGGGGAACATGAGATGGGCGAGCTGGTCGCCGGTGACCCGCGACAGGGCCTCGTCGAGGTCGATCATGCCCTGGTCGACGAGCTGAACGGCGATCCGGAACGCCGCCGCCGCGGTGCGCTTGCCCACCCGGGTCTGCAGCATCCACAGCTTGCCGCGCTCGATCGTGAACTCAATGTCACACAGGTCCTTGTAGTGGTCCTCGAGCGTCTTCATGATCTGCATCAGCTCGCCGTAGGACTTGGCGTCGATCTGCTCCAGGTCCTGCAGCGGCACCGTGTTGCGGATGCCGGCCACGACGTCCTCGCCCTGCGCGTTCTGCAGGTAGTCGCCGTACACGCCCTGCTGGCCGGTGCCGGGATCGCGGGTGAACGCCACGCCGGTGCCGGAATCCGGGCCGAGGTTGCCGAAGACCATGCTGACGATGTTGACCGCGGTGCCCAGGTCGGTGGGGATGCGCTCCTGGCGGCGGTAGAGGATGGCCCGGTCGGCGTTCCAGGAGTTGAATACGGCATTGACGGCCAGGTCCATCTGCTCGCGCGGCTCCTGCGGGAAGTCCCGGCTGGTGTGCTCGCGCACGATGCCCTTGAACGTCTCGACAATCCCCTGCAGGTCACTCGCGTCGAGGTCCAGGTCGTTCTTGGTGCCCTTGGCCTGCTTGGCCGCGTCGATGGCATGCTCGAATGCCTCGCCCTCGATGCCGAGCACGGTCTTGCCGAACATCTGGATGAGCCGCCGGTAGGAATCCCAGGCGAACCGCTCGCTGCCGGCCTGCTTGGCCAGCCCGTGCACCGACTCATCGGACAGGCCGATGTTCAGGACCGTCTCCATCATGCCGGGCATCGAGAACTTGGCCCCGGAACGGACACTCACCAGGAGCGGGTCCGCGTGGTCGCCCAGCCGCCGGCCCATCTGCTCTTCCAGCTTCCGCAGATGCTCGGTTACCTCGTCGGCCAGGCCGTCCGGAATCGATCCGTTACTCAGGTAATAACGGCAGGCGTCCGTGCTGATGATGAACCCCGGCGGGACTGGCAGTCCCAGGTTGGTCATCTCAGCCAGGTTGGCGCCCTTGCCGCCCAGCAGGTCCTTCAGATCTTTATTGCCCTCGGTGAAGTCATAGACGAGCTTCGGCACTGCATGCACTCCTCGAGATGCCGCCGCCGGCCAGACAGCCCGGCGCTAGACGGCTCAGTAATTTCCGGCCTCACGGCCCCTCTTTCTGGACTCTACCGAGCATGGGCGGCTATCGGGGACGCTGACGGCAGCCAGACCAGGAATTAACGGACCGTATATGAGGCCGCAGGCCCGATACTGGCGGCGGCTCCGGGCCGGCGTTTCCCTGCGGGAGGCAGGTTTCGCGCTGGCCGGGTCCGCGCCACTGGCCAGCCGAGGCAGGGCGGCGCGAGACAATGCCGGGGTGGAAGACTCGAGGCATACCGCGATCGGCCTGCTGCATCCGGGCGAGATGGGCGCGGCGGTTGGCCGCTGCCTGGTCAGCATGGGTCACCCGGTGCTGTGGGCGTCGGAGGGCCGCAGCGCGCAGACCGCCGCCCGCGCAGCCGCGGCCGGCCTGACGGACGCCGGGACGATCGCGGGGGTCGTCGCCGGCGCCGGCGTCATCCTGTCGATCTGCCCGCCCCATGCCGCACTGGACACCGCCTGGGCGGTGCACGGGTTCGGCGGCCTCTACGTCGACGCCAACGCGATATCTCCAGGGACCGCGCGCGAGGCCGCGCAGATGATCACCGAGAGCGGCGGCCGGTACGTGGACGGCGGGATCATCGGGGCGCCGCCGGCCGACCCGGGCAGCACCCGCCTGTACCTGTCGGGGGCTGACGCCGCCGAGGTGGCCGCCCTGTTCGCCGGGACGCCGCTGGACGCGCGGGTCGTCGCGGGCGCTGCCACGGCCGCGTCCGCGGTCAAGATGGCCTACGCCGGCTGGACCAAGGGCACCGCCGCGCTGCTGCTGGCCGTCCGGGCCCTGGCCCGGGAACAGGGCGTCGAGGACACGCTGCTGGCCGAGTGGGCGCTGTCCCAGCCCGAGCTGGCCCAGCGATCGGAAGGCGCGGCCCGCTCGGCGGCCGCCAAGGGCTGGCGCTGGGTGGCCGAGATGGAGGAGATCGCCGCCACCATGTCCGCCGCCGGGCTGCCAGACGGCTTTCACCAGGCGGCGGCGGAGGTGTTCCGCCGGTCGCCGCGGCTGGGCGCGGCGGCGGGGCCGGGCAGCCAGGAGCTCGAGCAGGTGCTCGCGGCGCTCACCGGGGACGGCGCCGCCGGCTAGCCGGGTTAACCGGGCGCCCCGGGGTCCGGGGCCCGGTCAGCGGCGGCGGCTGGGGTCGGCCAGGACCAGCAGGCCGCGCAGGCCGGCGTCCAGGGCCAGCCCGAGGATGGCGATGGTGATGATCCCGGCGAAGACGAGGGCGGTGTTGAGGTAGTCGCCCGCCTGCATGATCAGGGACCCCAGCCCGCTGGTGGCCGCGATGAGCTCGGCGGCGACGATGCTGGTCCAGGCTCCCGCCATGGAGATGCGCATGCCGGTCAGGATGCCGGGCAGGGCGGACCGGATCTGCACGTGCAGCATCGTGTACAGGCCGGCGGCGCCGAGTGTCCGCGCGCACAGCCGCAGGTCCTCGGGCACCTCGTCGAGCGCGGCGACCGTGGTGACGGCCATGATCGGGGCGACCCCGATCACGATCAGCACCTCCTTGGGAGTTTCCCCGATCCCGAACCAGATGATGAACAGCGGGATGAACGCCAGCGGCGGCAGCGGGCGGAGCACCTCGATCACCGGGTCGATCAGGTGCCGCACGACGCGGGTAGCGGACATGGCCGCGCCCAGGGCCACGCCGACGCCAGTGCCGATCGCGAAGCCCACCAGGATCCGCCGCAGGCTGATCAGCGCGTCATACCAGAGCGGCTTGCCCAGCGCGGGGTAGGGCCGGTTGAGGTAGTGCGCGAAGGCCTGCCCGGTCTGGCTGACCGACGGCAGGAAGACCGGGTCCCGGATGAGCGTCGCGGCGATCTGCCACGCCACGGCCAGGCCGACGAGCCCGGCCGCCCCCGTGGCCAGGCGGCGGGTGCGCGCCCGCCGCCTGGCCCGTCGGTAAGCAGCCAGATCCGCGCGGTCTTCGCTCTGCTCGACGGCGGTCTGGTCCCCCTCCCCTGGTGCCGGCTCCCGCGCCACCGGGTCGGCGGGCGGCGGCGGGGAATCATCGACGAGGACGCCGTCGCGCGGCGGCAGGGTGGGCCAGACGGACATGGTTCACGCTCCTGAGAAGGGGTCGGCTCACGCCGTCAGGGACGCACGGATGGTGCGCTTGGCGGTGAGGAAGGCCGCGGTATCGGCGTCGAGGGCGTGCCGGGGCCGGACGAGCGGGATGTCGATGACCTCGACGACGCCCGGCGGCCGGCCGCCCATCACGGCGACCCGGTCGCCGAGCAGGACCGCCTCCTCGATGTCGTGGGTCACGAAGATGACGGTGATCCGGTACCGCTCCCACATGCTGAGCAGGAAGTCGTGCATGCGCACCCGGGTGATGGCGTCCAGGGCGCCGAACGGCTCGTCCATGAGCAGCAGCGACGGGCGGGCCATGAGGGCACGGGCGAACGCCGCGCGGTGCTGCATCCCGCCCGACAGCTCGTGCGGGAAAGCGTCGCCGAACCCGGCCAGCCCGACTGTGCGCAAGATCGCGTCGGCCTCCGCGTCGAGTTCGGGATCGTCTCGCTCATGGAGCCCGGCCGATCGCTGCGCCCTGGGACCGAACAGGACGTTTTTCCTGGTCGTCAGCCACGGGAACAGCATCGGGGTCTGAAACAGCATCCCCCGGTCGGCCGACGGCCCGCTGACCGGCTGGCCCCCCACCAGGACGGTGCCCGTGTCGGCGGCGAGGGCGCCCGCCACGATGCGCAGCAGGGTGGACTTACCGCAGCCCGAGGGGCCGAGCAGGCAGACCAGCTCCCCGGCCGCGACCTGCAGGTTCACCTCGGCGAGGGCCACAGTCCGGCGACCGCCCCGGCGGAAGGTTTTCCCGACCGAGTCGATCACCACGTCCGTCCCGCCGGGAGCCCGGATCTCCTCGGGCGGCCCGGCGGGGCCGCCGACCCGCAGGTCAGCGGCCCCGCCGGCCTCAGCTCGGGCAGCCACCGGACAGCGCCTTCTTGATGAAGGTGATATCGACGTGCGCGGCGATCTGCGCCGCCGTGGGGACCGCGGTGAGCCGGCCCTGCGCGACCAGGAACCTGCCGGTCTGCAGGTAGGCCTGCACGATGCGGCTGCCGGGATCGTGCGCGGCGGACCCCAGCCAGTAGAGCTGCTGGCTGGCCGGGATGAACGGGTAGTCCCTGGTGGCCGCCACGATCTGGCTGCCCGGCACGCCCTGCGCCTTGGAGCTCGCGGCCAGGTACCGGGCGGCCTGCGGGCCCGTCATGTCCCGGCTGCCCCGCAGCTCGGCGCAGACGTAGTCCTGGACCAGGCCGGGGTCGCTCTTGATGACGCTGGTCGCGACGGCGATCACGTCGAGACCGGGGATGCCGAGCCTGGCGATCTGCTCGGCGTTGACCAGCGAGTGATAACCCTTGTTGATCAGGTCGACGGCCGGGGCGCCGTACACGTAGGCCGAGTCGACCGCGCCCGACAGCGCGGCGGCCCCGGCGGCGGTCTCGCTGCCGAAGCTGACTACCTTGACCTTGCCGGTCAGGTGCTCCAGGGCCAGGTAGCCCAGCAGCTCGTAGTCTTCCGACGAGCCGACCAGGACGCCGACGGACTTGCCGGCCAGCTGGCTGGGCGAGGTCACCGACCCGGGAACGAGCAGCTGGTCGTCGTCAAAGCCCCAGCCCATGACGACGGTGACCCCGGTGTTGGTCCCGATGGCCGCGGTGGTGGGCGGGTTGCCGACGCCGCTGATGGCCTGGACCGCGCCGCTTTTCATCTCCGCGATAGCCGTCACGCCCGCGTCGAACGGCACGTACTTCAGGTGCGCCGGAATGGCCTTGGCCAGCGACGGCTGGCTTTCGATGATGCTGTCCGGGCTGGCGACGGTCCCCTGGCCGACCGCGATCGTGAAGCTAGGCAGGGGCGCCGAGCCGGAGCCGCCCCGGCTGACGGCCCAGACGATCACGGCGATGACGAGGATGACCGCCACGGCGGCGGCGCCCCAAATCCGCCGGCGCCTGCGCTTGTAACGGGGCAC
Source organism: Streptosporangiaceae bacterium (assembly GCA_036510065.1). Lineage (GTDB taxonomy): Bacteria > Actinomycetota > Actinomycetes > Streptosporangiales > Streptosporangiaceae > DASUBV01. The sequence continues at coordinate 15,393 of DATCEO010000141.1, forward strand.
CGGCGTGCGAGCGGGCGCGTTGACATCGGCTGGGCTGCTCATGGTTCCGCCTTCGTGAGCTAGATGATCGGAGTTCGGTGGGCAGCGGCCGTCAGACCGACGAGCCCTCGTAGTAGGCCGACGCATCGCCCGCGAGCGCGACACTCGGGCGGCCGTCCACGCCGACGGGCACCGGGCCCGCCACCGTGACCCGCTCGCCCCGGCGGTGCTCAGCCCCGTAGTCGGCGACCGCGTAGTGCTGCGTCGCGCGGTTATCCCAGATCGCCAGGTCGCCAGCTCGCCACTGCCAGCGCACGGTCTGCTCGGGCCGGGTGACGTACTCCTGCAGGATCCTGATGAGGTCCCGCCCGGCCTGCGGCGAGAACCCGCGCACCGTGCGGGCGAACCCGCCGAGCACCAGGGATCGCTCGGCGGTCTCGGGATGGACCCGGACCGCGGGATGCTCGGTCTCGTAGATCCGGGACACGAACTCACGGCGGCGTTCGACGTCCGCCGGATCCGGGCGTTCCCCGCGCCCGCTAGCGGCGGCGTAGTCGTAGGCGTTGGTGTGGACGATCCGCAGCCGGTCGGCCAGTTCCCGAAGCTCCGCCGGCAGGCTCTCGTAGGCCGTGACCGTGTTGGCCCAGATGGTGTCGCCGCCGACCGGCGGGATGACCACGGCCCGCAGCAGCGTGAACGCGGGCGGGCGGTCGACGAAGGTGACGTCGGTATGCCAGTAATTGGCCCGGCCGCCCTGACGGGAGTCGATTTCCTCCAGGAATGGCTGGTCCGGCGGCGACGCCAGCGTCGGGTGACCGAGCGTCAGGGAGCCGAGCCGCTGGGCGAAGGCCACCTGGCCGGGATAGTCCAGGTGCTGGTCACGCAGGAACACCACCTTGTGCCGGAGCAGCGCCTGACGGATCTCGCCCACGGTCTCGTCGCTGAGCGCCCCGCCAGCGTCGACGCCGTCGAGTTCTGCGCCGATGCTGCCGGCCAGCCGACGGACATCGACGGCCGGGGAGGCGCTAAGGATCTGTGTCACTGTGCTGCCTTTCTGCTGGGGACTGCCGGTTCACGGGGTGGAGCAAGTTAAAAATCCTCTGTGGCGGGACCACGGCCGGTTTGTCGCGGATGGCGGTGCAAAAAACGGCGCGTGATGACGACCAGATGGCATGGCTGAAAGCTCGGCTCGCGGATGGTGTGAGCGGGCCGGGGCGCGATCGTGCGATTGCCAGCAGGGCCGGGCGGTGGCTGGTTGCCTGCGCGTCCCGGCGTGGCGATAGTCAGCCGGGCGATGGCCGGCTGGATTATGGCCAGCTGGGCGATGATCGGCTTGGGTGGTGGGCGGCCCGGTGGTGGCAGCCGGGCGCGGTCAGCCGAGCGGCGGACAGATGGCGCTGGCCACGAGGAGCTGGTCTACGTAGCGGCGCCGGACACCCTCGTAGGTCGTCATGCGGCAAGCATCTCAGCCCAGTGCCCGGTTAGTCAATAATTCCTATCTATAAAATAGATAATCCCGGCATCGCGGTTTCTGCGCCGCGCTCGCCACCTCCCGCATCCCGGGCAGCCGGGAGGCCGTCACGCTGGGAGAGTCTGTCTCGACAAAGAGCTATCTGTCGTGAATAATCCCTAACTCGCCGTCGGGCAGGCTAGGGCTGGAGTGCGGACGTGAGGAAGTGGCTGTGGGGAGCCATCGGCGCCGCCGTCGTCCTGGCCGCCGCTGTCGGCGCCTTCCTGGCCTGGGGTCCGATCGGTATCGGGCCGGGCCCGCTGACCGTTGCCTTCGTCGCTTCTACCGGAACTGTCCCGCAGGGTCACCCCGCAGTGATCATCGTCCCGATCGAGACCGCGGCGTCGGCGCCCGCACTCGTAGACAGTGTCGGGCTCAAGGGCGGCCAGGGTTACCCGTCGCCGCGCCTGCTCCGCGTGCTGGCTGACCCGGACCAGGCCTGCACCGGCATCTGGTGGCCGGTCACCGGGGCCAACAGCTTCAGTCAGCGCTGCGCCCGGCGCGGCACCTTCCCGCTCCTCGGCCGTGTCGTCCCGCTGGCCCGGCCCGCGCTGGCCGCCGGCGGTGGCCCGCGGTCCGCTTTCCGGACGGTGGACGTCAGCATCGAGGTCGCGGCGCCTGGCTCGGCCGGCTGCTGGGACGTGACCGCGGTGGTGATCCGCTATCACGTCGGTTCCCGGCACTACACGGCCACGGCGGGCGAGTCGCTGTCCGGGTGCACAGCCTCGGCCGACCTGGCCTCCGACGGCCGCGCTACAGAGCTGCCCACCGCCGCCCCGACCGCGACCGGCACCACTCCAGCAGCCCACCCCACGCCCTGACCGCTGCCCAGCACCACACCAGCGGGGCGGGGCGGGGCCGGTGGGGTGGGGCTAATGGGGCCGATGAGGGCGCGCCGGGATGGGCGCCGGGCGCTCAGCAGCCGGAGAGGCGCTCGGTCAGGTAACCGACCAGGGCGTCGAGGCCGACCCGGTCCTGATGCATCGAGTCGCGCTCGCGAACCGTGACGGCCTGGTCCTGCAGCGTCTCGAAGTCGACCGTCACGCAGTACGGCGTGCCGACCTCGTCCTGGCGACGGTAGCGCCGGCCGATGGCGCTGGCGTCGTCGAAGTCGGCGTTCCAGTGCTTGCGCAGGCTGGCCGCGACCTCCCGCGCCAGGGGCGACAGATCCGCATGCCGCGACAGCGGCAGGACCGCCACCTTGACCGGGGCCAGCCGGTGATCCAGCCGGAGAACGGTGCGCTTCTCCAGCTTGCCCTTGGCATCCGGGGCCTCGTCCTCGGAGTAGGCGTCCAGCAGGAACATCAGCATGGCGCGGTCCACGCCCGCCGCCGGCTCGATGACGTACGGAACGAACCGCTCCCCGGACTCCGCGTCCAGGTAGGACAGGTCCTGCCCGGAGGCCTTGGCGTGGGTGGTCAGGTCGAAGTCCGTGCGGTTGGCGATCCCCTCGAGCTCGCCCCACTCGCTGCTGCCGAAGTCGTACCGGTACTCGATGTCGACCGTGCGCTTGGAGTAGTGCGAGAGCTTCTCCGCGGGATGCTCGTACAGCCGGAGGTTCTCCTTGCTGACGCCCAGGTCGTGGTACCAGCCCAGCCGGGTCTCGATCCAGCGCTCGTGCCACTGCTCGTCCGTGCCGGGCCGGACGAAGAACTCCATCTCCATCTGCTCGAACTCGCGGGTCCGGAAGATGAAGTTGCCCGGCGTGATCTCGTTGCGGAAGGACTTGCCGATCTGGCCGATTCCGAACGGGAGCTTCTTGCGCGAGGTCTGCAGCACGTTGCGGTAGTTGATGAAGATGCCCTGGGCGGTTTCCGGCCGCAGGTAAGCCAGGCCAGAGTCGTCCTCGGTGGCGCCCAGGTAGGTCCGGAGCAGCCCGTTGAACATCCGGGGCTCGGTGAACGCGCCCCTGGTGCCGCAGTTCGGGCAGGCGATATCGGTCAGGCCGCCCTCGGGGGGGTGGCCGTGCTTCTCGGTATAGCCCTCGATCAGGTGATCAGCCCGGAACCGGTGGTGGCACGACAGGCACTCGGTCAGGGGATCGACGAACTCGGTGAGGTGCCCGCTGGCCTGCCAGACCTCCGGCGCCAGGATAACGCTGGAGTCCAGCCCGACCACGTCCTCGCGCTCCTGCACCATCGAGCGCCACCACTGGTGCTTGATGTTGTTCTTGATCTCCACGCCGAGCGGGCCGTAGTCCCAGGCGGCACGCAGGCCGCCGTAGATCTCGCTGGACGGGAAGACGATCCCCCGGCGCTTACACAAGCTGACCAGGGTGTCCATACGATCACTGCGTCGTGCCATCAAGGTCTCCATCCGGCTGGCCGTCGGCGGCTCGCGGTGCATGCGCGGTCCCGGCAAAGGGGGGCGGCGGTGACCCCAGCTTACCGGGGACCGGACTCCGCAGGCTCCCGGTTATCCGCGCCACACCATCAGGCGCTCCCGGCCAGCGATGCCGGGCCTGGCCTGCCGGGCGGTAGCCTGGGCGGCAGCCAGCAGGAGCATCGACAGGCCAGCCCGGCCGCCGGGCTGGCGGGAAGGGCCGCGGCATGAGCACCAACCGGCCGGCCGGACGGCGCAGGCCACCCGTCCGGGGTCAGCCCCTGTATACGCCGGACGCCTCGCGCGCCCGTCAGTCGGTCGAGCGCCGCAGCGCGGCCCCCCTGCTGTTCCTGCGCCAGCTGCCCGTCTGGCTGATGCCGCTGGTGCTGGTCGTGCTGCTCATTGCCGGGCTCGCGGTGCACGGGATCGCCGGGGCGCTGGCCCTGTGCGGGGTCGCGCTGGTTCTCGGCTGGCTGGCCCTGGTGTCCTGGCCGCGGCTGTCGCCAGCGGGGCGCCTGGCCCGGATCCTGGTCCTCGCACTCGTCCTGGTCGGCGCCGTCATCCAGGCCACCAAGTAAGGCCGTCTGGCTTCTGACGGCCCGCCAGCGGCCGGCGGCCGGCGGCGCTCACCGGGCCCGGGCCGGAGCCGGAGGCGGGGTCGGCACCGCGCCGCCGTAGCGGCGGTCCCGGCTCGCGTAGATCTCGCAGGCGTGCCACAGATGGCGGCGGTCGAAGTCGGGGAAGAGCGTGTCCAGGAAGACGAATTCCGCGTAGGCCGACTGCCAGAGCAGGAAATTCGAGGTCCGCTGCTCGCCGGAGGACCGGACGAACAGGTCGACGTCGGGGATCCCCGGCTCGTCCAGGTAGCGCGCGAACACCTTCTCGTCGATCTTGTCCGGCCGCAGCCGGCCCGCCGCCACGTCCGCCGCGATAGCGGCGGCAGCATCGGCGATCTCCGCCCGGCCGCCGTAGTTGACGCAGAACTGCAGGGTCAGCACGGAGTTGCCGGCCGTCATGCGCTCGGCATCCTCCAGCTCGGAGATGACGCTGCGCCACAGCCGGGGGCGGCGGCCCGCCCAGCGGACCCGGACGCCCATCTCGTTGAGCTGGTCACGCCGGCGCCGGATCACGTCCCGGTTGAAGCCCATCAGGAACCGGACCTCGTCCGGCGAGCGGCGCCAGTTCTCGGTCGAGAACGCATACGCCGATAGGTACGGGATGCCGAGCTCGATGGCCCCCATGATGACGTCGAACAGCGAGTACTCGCCGGCCTTGTGGCCCTCGGTGCGCGGCAGCCCGCGCTGCTGGGCCCAGCGCCCGTTGCCGTCCATGACCAGCGCGACGTGCCGGGGCACCAGGTCCCGCGGGATGGCCGGCGGCCGGGCGCCGCCGGGATGGCTGTCCGGCGGCCGCTGCGGGCCACCCCGGCGCGGCGGGGCAGCGCTCACGCGTGCTCCACGTGCCGCAGGGAGCGGATCGAGTGCTCCAGGTGCCACTGCAGGTAGGCAGCGGTCAGGCCGCTGCACTCCACCTGATACCGTCGCTCGCTGGCGTCGGCGTGCTTCCAGTCGCCTCTCAGCAGTGCGTTCATCAAAGCGATCGTAGCCGCCGACGGCGTGGTGGCCCCCGGCGCGCGACAGCCCTGGCAGGTGAGGCCACCCGCCGCGATGCCGAAGGTGCGCAGCGCCGCCGGGGTGCCGGGGGCGCCGGACCGGGTGCCGCAGATCGCGCACTCGTCCAGGGCCGGCGCGTAGCCCGCCACCGCCAGCGAGCGCAGCAGGTAGGCGTCGAGAACCAGGCGCGGGTTGTGCTGCCCCTCGCCGAGAGCGCGCAGGCCACCCACGAGCAGCAGGAACTGGCGCAGCGCGGGCTCCTTCTCGACCGGGGTCAGCCGCTCGGCGGTCTCCAGCATGGCAGTCCCCGTCGTGTACCGGGGGTAGTCGCTGACCAGCGGCTCGCCGTACGGCCGCATCGTCTCTGCCTGGGTGATCACGTCCAGCGACCGGCCGGTGTACAGCAGCAGGTCGACATGAGTGAACGGCTCCAGCCGCGCGCCGAATCGTGATTTCGTCCGCCGGACCCCCTTGGCCACCGCGCGGATCCGCCCGGACTTCCTGGCCAGCACCGTGACGATACGGTCGGCCTCGCCCAGCTTGTGGGTACGCAGCACGATGCCGTCGTCGCGGTAGATGCTCACCCGGCTATTGTCGCGCACCCGGGCGGCTTGCCCGAGATGCGCCGCACGGGCAGGCCGCGCCTTATTCGGCGGTGGCCCCTTCTTCGGTCATCGTGATGACGCCGTAGGCGTGGGCGGCCGTGAGTCCCAGGTTCGCCGCGACCTGCCGGGCAGCGAGCCGCTCGTCGTCGCTGAGCTGCCCGTCGGCCAGCCCGATGCGCACGACGTCGGCCAGGAACCACTCCCGGGCGGGCACCGCGAGCTGCGCGGCCAGCGCGTTCAGCGGGCCGGCGATGTCGGTGCCGCGCACGGCCGACTGGATCAGGTCCTTCTCCAGCGCCGTCTCGTCGTACCCGGCCATCCCCGCCGACCGGACCGCGTCCACGGCACGCCGCCGGGCCGGGCCGCTGGCGGGGTCGCCGGCCAGCAGCATGCAGGTCGCCGCGGCTAGCGTGCCCGCCGGCAGGGCGGCCTCCATCTGCGCGGCGGTGGGCACCGCCAGCACCCCCGTCCGGTACCGGCCGCCGCAGGTCATGCACTGCAGGTGCTCGCCCACCCTGTCCAGCCGGACCAGCGGGATGTAGAAGACGTGAAACCAGCGGCGCCCCGCCCGGTGACGGTACTGTCGGTCACCGCCGCATCGCTGGCAATGGAACTGGCCATGGCCGATAGTGCGGAAGCAGACCCGCAACCCGAAGATCAACATGTGCCCCCTCCAACGAGCCCGGCCTGGCGACTCAGGCCGTCCTCGGAACGCCCGGGTCCGCCGATCATCACACGTCTGGTGACGATGAGCGGCGGATTCGGGCAAACAACGAGCGCCACGGGTGGGCGCCGGATAACCCGGTGCGGGGCGCGGACCGCGGGAGTTACCTGGGGCAGGTGCGTATCGAGCGGTTCGACCCCCCGCGCCGACGACGAGCGGCTGCGCACCTGTCACGAGATCTTCGAGGCCGGCCGGCCGCATGACGATCCGACCGGTCCGCCGATGTCGCTGGCCGGGTTCCGCAGCTGGTCGGCCTACGGCTTCACCGGTGATCCGCGCCAGGTGTGGCTCGCCGCCGACGCGGGCGGGCCGGTCGGCTGCTACCTGCTGGAGTTGCCAGAGCGCGAGAACGTGCGCGTGGGCGTGTGCCTGCCAGTCGTCGCCCCGGCTGGCCGGGGCCATGGCCGACGCGCCGCGCAGTGATTCCCTGGAGGCCGAGCAGTGGGACGCCGCCCGCGTGCGGGAGGCCGAGGGCCGGTGCCTGGCCCAGGGCCTGCGGCTGTACGCCGTCGCGGCCTGCCACCCGGCCACGGGCGAGCTCGCCGCGCTGACTCAGGTCGCCCGGGATCCCGCCACGCCGGGATGGGCGTTCCAGTGCCTCACGGCCGTCGTCCGGGAGCACCGCGGGCGGCGGCTCGGCCTGCTGGTCAAGGCGGCCATGCATCAGTGGCTGGCCAAACGGGAGCCGGACGTCCGCCACGTCGTGACCGGGAATGCCGAAGCGAACCAGCACATGATCGCCATCGACGAGCAGCTCGGCTTCGCGATCAGCGACAGGTTCCGCCAGCTGGAGCTGGGCGAGCCGGGCTCACCTCAGTCGTAGAAGCCCAGGCGGCGGAGCTGCTTCGGGTCCCGCTGCCAGTCCTTGGCGATCTTGATTCGCAGGTCCAGGTAGACCCGGGTGCCCAGCAGGGCCTCGATCTGCTGGCGGGCCTGGGAGCCCACCGCCTTCAGCCGCGCCCCCTTGGCGCCGATCACGATGGCCTTCTGGCTGGGGCGCTCGACGTACATGATGGCGTGCACGTCGATGAGATCGTCCCGGCCCTCGCGGGGAGCCATCTCCTCCACGACGACAGCGATCGAGTGCGGCAGCTCGTCTCGCACGCCCTCCAGGATCGCCTCCCGGATCAGCTCGGCGACGAGCTGCTGTTCGGGCTCATCGGTGAGGTCACCGTCGGGGTAGAGCGGCCGTCCGGGCGGCAGGTGCGAGACCAGGACATCGGTGAGCACGTCCAGCTGGAACCCGGAGACCGCGGAAACCGGCACCACGTCGGCCCAGTCGCCGAGCTGGGCCACCGCGGCCAGCTGCGCGGCGACCTGCTCGCGGCCGACCTGATCGGTCTTGGTGACGATCGCGACCACCGGCGTCTTGCCCGCGCCGGCCAGCTCGGCGGCCAGGTACTTGTCTCCCGGCCCGATCCGCTCGCCGGCCGGGATGCACAGGCCGATCACGTCCACCTCGGTCAGCGTGGCCCGGACCAGGCTGTCCAGCCGTTCGCCCAGCAGGGTGCGCGGCCGGTGCAGGCCAGGGGTGTCCACGATGATGAGCTGGGCGTCCGGGCGGTGCACGATGCCGCGGATCGCGCGCCGGGTGGTCTGCGGGCGGCTGCTGGTGATCGCGATCTTGCTGCCGACCAGCGCGTTCATCAGCGTCGACTTCCCGACGTTCGGCCGGCCGACGAAACAGGCGAAACCGGACCTGAACCCGGTGGCCGGCGGCGGCGCGGGCGAGGCTGGCGAGGGCGATGGCGGCGAGCTCACGTCCTGATTCTCCCCTAGCCGGGCGGTGAGTTGCTCATCCGAGCGGTCTGCGGCGGGCGGCCGACGGTCAGGATGGCGATCGCCACCCCCACCAGGACCAGGCCCGCCAGCGCCGGGCCGGTCAGCCGCTCACCCGGCACGAGCACGCCCAGCACGGCCGCCACCACGGGCTCGGCGAGCCCCAGGGTGACCGCTACCGGCGCCGTCACGGTGCGCAATCCGCGCCCGTACAGCAGGTAGGCCGCCGCCGTGGTCACCAGCCCCAGGTAGGCCGTCACCGCCAGGCCCCGGCCGCTGAGCACCCAGCCAGGTGAGGTCGCCGCCAGGACGGGCGCCAACACGATCGCGGCCCCGCCGAACAGGACGCCCATCACCGTCGTCTCCGAGGTGCCACCGGAAATCAGCCGGGCCGCCGTCACCGCGTAGACGGCGTAGCGCAGCCCGGCCAGCAGGGCCAGCCCGACACCGCCCAGCTGGACGCCCGCCGTCCGGCCGCCGCTGACCAGGACGCCGCACCCGGCCACCGCCGCCGCGATGACGGCCAGGGCCACCCTCATCCGGCGGGATCCGCCGGCGGCCCACATGCCCCGCAGCTCGCCGCGATGCCTCCGGCCGGCGGCCATGGCCAGCAGGACTGCCCCGCCTGCCCCGCTGGCGCGGCTGACCCTGTCGCTCCCGCTGGCGCGGGTCAGGCGGGCTCCCAGACGGCGGTCTGCTTGACTTCCTCATCTTCCAGGCCGGCCCAGACCGGGACGGCGTAGCTGGCGACGGCCCGCAGCCGGCCCGGCGGCAGGTAAGTCCGGCCGGGATCGCCGACCAGCACGCGCGCCCCGCCCGCCCGGGCGCGGTCCAGGAACGCCAGCATGCGGTGGGCCATCCGCCGCTCATAGAAGGCATCGCCTACGAGCACCACGCCGACCCGCGGGCTGTCCTCGCCGGTCAGTCCGGCTTCAGCCGCCCGCCTGCCGTCGCCCGCCGGCACGCCCCCGCCGGCCAGCACCGCCGCGCCGGCCAGCACCGCCTCGCCCGCCAGCACCGCCCGGCCAGCGTCGCCCGCCAGCAGGTCGCCGCGCGCCACGGTCACGCGGACGCCGTTAGCCGCCGCGTTCAGCCCGATCGCCGCCACGGCCAGCGGGTCGATGTCGCTGGCCACCACGCGCGCCGCGCCGGCCAGCGCGGCGGCGATGGCGACCAGGCCCGATCCCGCCGCCACGTCCAGCACGACCCGGCCGGCGACCTCGTCGCGATGATCGAGCAGGTAGCGGGCGAGGGCGATGCCCCCGGCCCAGGGATAGGCCCAGAACGGCGGCGGCAGGTCGGCACGGCCGACCTGGCGCTCGACCTGCTCCCAGAGCCCGACTGGCTCGTCCCGGCTCAGGTGCAGCACGATTTCCGGAATCAGCGGCGGAGCGATCAGAGCGGTATGGCCGGTTATGAACTCCGCCTCCGCAGCCACTGCCGCGGGCTAAGCCTGCAACGTGGCCCGCAGCGTCCCGTCCGGCGCCGCGTAGAACACGACGGCGGCCGGCCCGAGATCGCGGACGACGGCCAGGTCAGCCGGGTCCAGGCCCGGCCCGTCGCTCACCAGCGCCGCCGCCTCGAGGCTGGACGCGCCGCTGGAGACGGCCATCGCGACCGCCAGGTGCAGTGCCGACAGCCGTAGCGACGGCAGGGCGACGGCCGCGGCGGCATAGGTACGGCCCGTCTCGTCGCGAACCGCGGCGCCCTCGGCGGACGCCACCCTGGCGCGGGCGGATCGGGCCAGCATGATGATCTTGAGATCCTCGGGTCCCGGTACCCCGGCCGCTGGCAGGGCCTCGGGTTCCTCGGGATGGGCCTCGCTCACCTGCCCGAGTCTAGTGCCGCCCCGGACGGGCCGCCGGCACTTGACCACTGCCCGGCCGCCCGCTGGCCCCGGTCCCGGAGCCGCCCGCGGCCCCGGGCCGCCCGCCGCCGTTGGCCGCGCCGCCACCCGCCGCGCCGCCACCCGCCGCGCCCCCGCTGGCCCCGCCCCCGCCGCTCCCGGCGCCGGCGCTGCCGCTCCCCCCGCCGCCGTTACCACTCCGTCCGGCGCCGCCGTTACCGCCGCCCCCGGCTCCGGCGGCCCCGGACGCGGGCGCGATCCGCTCCGCCCCCGGCTGGTCCTCCGGGAGCCCGTCGTCGGCGCCGATCCGCTCGACCCGGACGGTGCCGATCCGGTTGCGCCGCCCGGCCAGGCTCTCCGCGGTGAGCCGGAGGCCGACCACCGTCGCGACCGCGCCCGGGATGGGAACCCGGCCGAGACGCTGAGCCAGCAGGCCGCCGACCGTCTCCACGTCCTCGGCCTCGATGCTGACGTCGAACAGTTCCTCGAGTTCCTCGACCGGGAGCCGGGCAGTGACCCGGGCCTGGTCCTCGCCGAGCCACTCCACGGCCGGCTCCTCGCGGTCGTACTCGTCCGCGATCTCGCCGACGATCTCCTCCAGGATGTCCTCGATGGTGACCAGGCCGGCGGTGCCGCCGTACTCGTCAATCACGATCGCCAGGTGGATCTGCCGGGCCTGCATCTCGCGCAGGAGCTCGTTGATCGGCTTGCTCTCCGGGACGAAGGTGGCCGGCCGCATGACGGTGTCCACCGTCTCCACCGATTCCCCCTCGCGGTGCTCGTGGCTGCGGGTCACCAGGTCCTTGAGGTAGGCGATGCCCACCACGTCATCGAGGTTCTCGCCCACCACCGGGATGCGCGAGAATCCGCTGCGCAGCGCCAGCGACATGGCCTGGCGCAGGGTCTTGCTGCCCTCGACGAACACCATGTCCGTGCGCGGCACCATCACCTCGCGCACGATCGTGTCGCCCAGCTCGAACACTGAGTGGATCATCGCCCGCTCGTCCGGCTGGATGATCTGGCGCTGCTCTAGCAGGTCGACCAGGCCGCGGAGCTCCTCCTCCGACCCGGACGGCCCGTCCCGCCCCTCCCGGCTCAGCCCGCTCCCCATCGCCAGCAGCAGCGACGGAAGCGGCCCGAGCAGGCGGACCACGGGCCGCAGCACGACGGCGGCGGCGCTGGCCACGCCCACCGCGTGCTGCCGCCCGATGCTCCGGGGGACGACGGCGGCGATGACGTAGAACACCACGGTCATGATCGCGGCCGTGATCAGGAAGGCTCGCCAGTCCGGAGCGATCCAGTGCACGAGAACCGCGGCGACCAGGACAGTCGCCGATACTTCCCCCGCCACCCGCACCAGGACCAGTACCAGGAGATAACGCGATACGTCCGCTATCACCACCTGCAGCGGCGGCGCTCCTTCGCCAGGCGACCGGCCCAGCTCCTTGGCGCCGGCCCTGGACACGCGGAGCAGGGCCGTCTCGGCGCTCGCGCACCAGCCCGCCAGCAGTATGAGTGCCGCCGCCGCTACCAGCAGCCAGCCCATCGGCGCGTCACCCGGGCCCTTCGTGCCCACCCGGGCTGGCATTGTCGGGGCTGGCACTGTCGGGGCTGGCACTGTCGGGACTGGCACTGGCCGGGCCGGAGACGCCATCGCGATCCGCGCGCCAGGCGCTCAGCAGCTTGTCCTGCAGGCCGAACATCACGGCGTGCTCGTCCGGCTCGCCGTGGTCATAGCCGAGCAGGTGCAGGATGCCGTGGGTGCACAGCAGGCTGATCTCGTCCCCGACCTCATGATGGGCTTGCTGAGCCTGCACTGCCGCCACCTGCGGGCAGATCACCACGTCTCCCAGCAGGCCGGGTATTTCGGGCGGCTCGGCGGCCGAGTGATCGGCATGCGTGCCGCCCGGCTGCGGCGGCCGGATCTCGTCCATGGGGAAGGCCAGCACATCGGTCGGCCCCGGCTCGCCCATCCAGCGCATGTGCAGCTCCGTCATGGCCGGCTCGTCGACGAGCAGGACGGAAAGCTCAGCCAGCGGATGCACCCGCATGCCGTCCAGGGCGTGCCTGGCCAGCGAGGCTAGGGCCGTCTCATCTACCTCGACGCCCGACTCGTTGGCGATCTCGATGCTCACCTGTTCCCCGTCGCTTCCGCTGTCACATTCGTCCTACCCCGCCCGGCCTTGCCTAGGCTGACCCGGCTAACCCGGCCAGCATCGTGGATGTCCCGTTGGTAACACCAGTGGGTTGCCAACGGGACATCCACGATGGCGAGGATCAGCGGCGGCGGTTATCGCGCCGCGGGCGCGTACCGGACAGCTGTCCGGGGCCATCCGCGGCCTGCCGGGCGTCGTACCGCTCGTAGGCGTCCACAATGTCGGCCACCAGCTTGTGCCTGACCACATCGTGGCTCGTCAGCCGGGAGAAGTACACGTCGTCGACGCCCTCGAGGATGTCCTGCACCAGGCGCAGCCCGCTGACCTGCCCGGCGGGCAGGTCCACCTGGGTCACGTCACCAGTGACCACGATCCTGGAGCCGAAGCCCAGCCTGGTCAGGAACATCTTCATCTGCTCGGCCGAGGTGTTCTGGGCCTCGTCCAGGATAATGAACGAGTCGTTCAGCGTCCGGCCGCGCATATAGGCCAGCGGCGCGATCTCGATGGTCCCGGCCGCCGTCAGCTTGGGGATGGAGTCGGCGTCCACCATGTCGTGCAGGGCGTCATAGAGCGGCCGCAGGTAGGGGTCGATCTTCTCGTACAGGGTGCCCGGCAGGAAGCCGAGCCGCTCGCCCGCCTCGACGGCCGGCCGGGTCAGGATGATCCGGCTGACTTCCTTGTCCTGCAGCGCCCGCACGGCCTTGGCCATGGCCAGGTAGGTCTTGCCCGTTCCGGCCGGCCCGATCGAGAACACGATCGTGTGCGTATCGATGGCATCCACGTAGCGCTTCTGGTTCAGCGTCTTGGGCCGGATGGTCCGGCCCCGCGAGGACAGGATGCCCAGGTTCAGCACCTCGGCCGGCCGCGCCCCGCTCTTGCGCCGCAGCATGGCCACGCTGCGCTCCACCGCGTCCGCGGACAGCTCGGCGCCGCTGGCGACCAGCTCGGTCAGCTCGTCGAACAGCCGGGCCACCAGCGCGGTCTCGTACGGCTGGCCCGTCACGGTGATCTCGTTACCGCGAACGTGCACGTCGGCGTCGAACGATTTCTCGATCACGTTCAGTAGTTCGTCGCGGGAACCTAGAAGGCTGACCATCGAGTGATCATCCGGAACCACGATCTTGACCTGATTGCTGCCGTCGGCGTCAGGCTGAGCCTTAGCCGTCTCGCGCGATTTGTCTGTCAATGACCCTTCCCTGCTCGGGCACGCACCCCGCTGGACTGCGCTGGACCCAGCTGCATTCTGCGCTTGGTTCCAGCGCACTTCCTGCCAGCGCGCTCATGCCAAGCACCTACGCCATGTTATGCCGCCGCGACGGCAGCTCAGCCCGGCGGCCAGGTCAGGGCCCGGCCCCCCAGGACATGCGCATGGGCGTGGAACACGGTCTGCCCGGCGTCACCCCCGGTGTTAAAGACCACCCGGTATCCGCCCTCGGCCAGGCCCTCTTGCACCGCGATCCGGTGCGCCTGCGTCGCCATCTCGTCCAGCAGGCCGTCGTCCGCGGCGGCGACCGCGGCCAGATCGGCGAGGTGCACCCGCGGGATGACCAGGACATGCACCGGCGCCTGCGGGTTCATATCACGGAAAGCAACGGTACGGTCACTGTCTAGCACTCGCCCGGCCGGGATGTCGCCGGCGACGATGCTGCAGAAGAGGCACTCGGGCACGGGACGATCTTATTGCGTGTACCCGGTCCAGCGGCCCGCTGACATATATGGTGACAGTACTGCGAACCCATGATGCACCCACCCCCTGGTGACCGGTCTTGCCATCTCCTGGCTTTCCGTCGCCTCCGGTGTGTCGCGTCGGTTATCGCGGCGATGCGTCCCAGGGTATGGACAGGCATTGGGGGGAAGTGCGAGCGTTGAGTGATATCGGCGCCCGGGCAGCCGGCGGCATGAGTCCGTCATGACCGTGGGTGAACGAGGATCAGCCATGGCCGCAGGTGAACCTAGCGACATGGCTGGGCGTCCCACTAGCGTGACCGAAACCCTTATCGCGGATGTCGCCATAGGGCCGGTTCACGCCGAATGGGATGCCGACCGAGCAGTCACCGCCCTTTACAGCGAGCATTACCGATCGCTGGTCCGCCTGGCGGCGCTGCTGGTCCGAGATGTCGCAACAGCGGAGGAAGTAGTGCAGGACTCGTTCGTGGCGATGCACGGCGGCTGGCGCCGTCTTCGCGACAGCGACAAGGCACTGTCCTACCTGCGCCAGTCGGTCGTGAACCGGTCCCGATCGGTACTGCGACACCGCGTCGTCGTGGACCGTAACGCGCCTAAGCCCGCACCGGATATGCCCAGCGCCGAGCATGGAGCGATCGCTCTGCTGGAGCGGTCTGCCGTGGTGGCCGCCCTGCGGACGCTGCCACCGAGGCAGCGGGAGGCGCTCGTGCTGCGCTACTACGGGGACCTTTCCGAGGCGCAGATCGCCGAAGCCATGAACATCAGCAAGGGCGCGGTGAAGAGCCACACGGCCAGGGCCATGATTGCCCTGCGCAGCGTGCTGGAGCGTGAGGCATGAGTACCGTGAACCACGACTACGACGAGGTGCTTCGCCGCGTGCTGCGCGCCGCGGCGGACAGCGTCGAGCCGTCGGCTGACGGGCTGGAGCGGATCAGGGCCCGGCTGTCCGGACCGCAGCTGTGGTCAATGGCGTCGGCGGCGGCCTGGTATTCCGATGTCGCCACGCGCTTCATGGCCTGGGCCGTGCCCTTCCTTCAGGTCTCCCTCACTGCCTTCTGGTCAGCCGTTGACCGCTTCCGGCCCGATGGCGGGTACTTCCTCCGCCAGAGCAGCCGGCGATTTGGCTGGCTGCGGCCATTGGCCGCGATGGGCACGGCGATCTTCGTGGTCGCCGCCGGCGCATTCGCGATCATGACGCTGCCGCAGGCCATCTCGCCAGGCAGTGCCGGCTTTACGATCTTCGGCTCGCACCACTCGGGGCCTGGCAGCGGATCCGGCAAGGGCCGCCTGGCCGCTTCGGCCAGCCCGCTCAGCCATGGGCCCAGCGCTCCGGGGACCACCGCGGGACCGTCCGTCTCCGCCTCGGCGTCTGCTGCGTGCAAGTCGCCTGGGACGTCGAAGACGGGCAACGCCACGCCGACGCCCACGATGTCGACGAGCACCAGGCCGTCGACACCGGCCAGCACCAGTCCGCCGGTTTCGCCGACGCCCACCCCGGACCCGACGCCCACCCCGGACCCCACGCCGACAACGAGCGATTCGGGGACTCCCGCCCCCGGCTCAGTCACCACGGTCACTCCGTCGGCCAGCCCGGCCACCGGCAGCACCGCGAACGCCCTGGCCTCGGTGCGCTCAGCCATGATGGTCCCGACCAAGTCCTCGTCGCCGGCGATCCCGTGCCCGTCACACTCGGCTAGGCGAACCGCCGGCTAGGCCAGGCCAGGCCGCGTCAGGCCCAGCGGCCCGCTGAGCTCATGACCAGCGCGGCCGCGACGGCTCCGGCTGAGGAGGCGCGGAGCACGGTCGGCCCGAGCCGCGCGCCGATCGCGCCGGCGTCGGTCAGCACGGCGGCCTCCTGCTCGGAGATTCCGCCCTCCGGCCCGACGATCAGGATGATGTCCGAGGCGCCGTTACCCGTGGTAGTACCGCGCCGGGCCGGGCGGCCAGTCCCGGTCGCCTGCGCGGCCAGTGACGCGAGGGACTGCGGGGCTTCCGGGTCGAGGAGCAGTGCCAGGGCCGCGCGCTGGACCAGGTCGGCCACGGCGGCGGTCCCGGCGACGGGGGTGACCTCGGGAAACCAGGACCGGCGTGACTGCTTGGACGCCGCCAGCGCGGTGGACCGCCAGCGGGCCACGCCCTTGTCCGCCCGGTCGCCTCGCCACCTGACCACGCAGCGCTCGGCCGACCAGGGCACCACCACGTCCACGCCGACCTCGGTCATCGTCTCCACGGCCAGCTCGCCGCGGTCGCCCTTGGGGATGGCCTGGACGACAACAACCCGGGGATCAGGGCCGGGATCGGTGCGGCGGGCCAGCACCGCCAGCTCCAGCTGGCCGGGCCGGACGGACTCGACCACGCACTCGGCGACCGTTCCAGCGCCATCGGTGAGATCCGCGCGCTCGCCCGCACCCAGCCTGCGGACGGTCGTCGCGTGCCGGCCCTCGGCACCGGCCAGCACGACCGTGTCACCGGTCAGCGCGGCGCCGTCAGCGAGGAAAACAGGCGGTCTCAGGGCTACTCGTTCCGGGTGTCAGCGCCCGTTAAAGGCGTCCCGGAGCCGGGAAAAAAAACCCTGCTGTCCCGGTGCGAATCTGCCCGGCGGGGCCTCCTCGCCGCGAAGCTTGGCCAGCTCGCGCAGCAGGTTCTCCTGCTCCGGCTCCAGCTTGCTGGGCGTCTCCACGGTGACGTGGATCACCAGGTCACCGCGACCCGATGAGTTCAGGTGCGCGGTGCCCTGGCCATAGAGCGGGATGGCCTGACCCGACTGGGTGCCCGGCCGGATGTCGATGTCGGCCGGCCCGTCCAGCGTCTCCACCTGCAGCGTCGCGCCGAGCGCCGCCGCCACCATGGGAATCGTGACCGTGCAGTGCAGGTCGTCTCCCTGGCGCTCGAAGATGGCGTGCGGCTGCTGCACGATCTCCAGGAACAAGTCGCCCGGCGGCCCGCCGCCCGGCCCGGTCTCGCCTTCGCCGGCCAGCTGAATGTGGGTGCCGTCCTCCACCCCCGCCGGGATCCGGACCTTGATCGTGCGGCGCGTCCTGACCCGGCCGTCGCCGTCGCACTCCGGGCACGGCTTGCGGATCACGGTGCCGAATCCGCCGCAGCCCGGGCACGGCCGCGAGGTCATCACCTGGCCCAGGAAGGACCGGGTGACCTGGCTCACCTCGCCGCGGCCGTTGCAGACCTCGCAGGTCGTCGGGTGGGTCCCCGGCGCCGTGCCCTCGCCCGAGCAGGTCGGGCAGACGACGGCGGTGTCCACCACTAGCTCCTTGGTGGTGCCGAACGCGCACTCGGACAGGTCAAGCTCGACCCGGATGGTGGCGTTCCGGCCGCGGCGGGCCCTGGTCCGCGGGCCGCGCGGGCCGGCGCCGCCGCCGAAGAACGCGTCCATGATGTCGCTGAAGGGGAACCCGGCGGCGTTGCCGAACCCGCCGGCCCCGGCGGCCCCGCCCGGCGCGAACGGGTCAGCGCCCAGGTCATACATCTGGCGCTTCTCCGGGTCCGAGAGCACCTCGTACGCCTGAGTGATCTCCTTGAACCGCTCCTGCGTCTGCGGGTCGGGGTTCACGTCGGGGTGCAGTTCGCGCGCGAGCCGCCGGTAGGCCTTCTTGATCTCGTCCGCGTCCGCGTCCCGGCGCACGCCCAGGACGCCGTAATAGTCGTTCACGATCGGCATACCCTACGCCCCTGCCAGGATCTGACCTACGTACCGTGCCACCGCGCGCACCGCTCCCATCGCCGTCGGGTAGTCCATCCGTGTCGGGCCAAGAACTCCGAGCCTGGCCAGTGCCTGCTCCCCGGAGCCGTAGCCCACCGCCACCAGCGAGGTGCTCTGCAGCCCCTCGACCTGGTTCTCCGCGCCGATGCGGACCGTCACCGAGGCCTGATCGCCCGACTCGCCCAGCAGGCGCATCAGGACCACCTGTTCTTCCAACGCTTCCAGGACCTCATGCAATCCCTTGGAGAAATCCGCCGAGGCCAGGTTGGCGGCGCCGCCGACCACCACGCGCTCCTCATGCCGCTCGACCAGGGTCTCCAGGATCACGGAGAACACCGCCGCGGCGGTCGGCCGCTCGACCGCGTCGACGCGCTCAGGCAGCTCGTCGACCACCGACGCCACCTCGGTGAGCTTACGTCCGTCCAGGTAGGCGTTCAGCACCGCGCGCAGATGGGTGATCGAGTCGTCCTTGACCGGTGAGGGCAGCTCCACTGCCCGCTGCTCAACCCGCCCGGTATCGGTGATCAGCACCAGCAGCAGCCGCTGGTCGGTCAGCGGGACAAGCTCGATATGCCGGACCGCGGACCTGGTCAGCGACGGATACTGGACCACGGCTACCTGCCGGGTGAGCTGGGCCAGCAGCCGGACCGTCCGCATCACGACGTCGTCGAGGTCGTAGGCGCCCGTCAGGAATGTCTCGATGGCGCGGCGCTCGGCAGAGGAGAACGGCTTGACTCCTGACAGCCGGTCCACGAACAGCCGGTAGCCCTTGTCGGTCGGCACCCGGCCCGCGCTGGTGTGCGGCTGGACGATGAACCCCTGCTCCTCGAGCACGGCCATGTCGTTGCGGATAGTGGCCGGAGACACGTCCAGGCTGTGCCGGTCCACCAGGCTCTTGGACCCCACAGGCTCATTGGTGGAGACATAGTCCTCCACGATGGCGCGCAGGACAGCAAGTTTCCTGTCGTCGAGCACGCTGCCCACCTCCCTGGCACTCCCGCAACTAGAGTGCCAATTCTATTGCGCGAAGGATACTGTGGCGGCGGCTCGCAGGTCAGCTCCCCAGCACGTCTAATCGGCGCTTACCGGCTAGCGTGTGCACACGACATGACGAACGAGGGCGGATGACAAGCTTCTCACCTCTTCCGGAGCCACGGCGACCGGCGGCGCCGGCCGGCGGCGGCGGCTGGTTCACCGGACCCGGGGAGGACTGGCATACCGCGCCCCGGCCGGCTGTCCCCGCGCAGTCGGCCGCGGCGGCTCGCGGCCCGGTCCGGGACGGCGACGAGGCCTGGGCCATGCTCTGCTACCTGGGGGTACCGTTCGTCAGCGTCCTGGCTCCGCTGGCGGTACTCATCCTGCGGGCCCGCAGCTCAGGCTACGTCCGGCAGCATGCGACGCAGGCCCTGAACCTGGCCATCACGATCGCCCTCTACAACGTCTGCGCGGTGATCGCGGCCGGGATGCTCGCGCTGGTCGCCGTGGGCGTGGCCCTGGAGGTGGCCGGGCCGGCGGCGCTGGCGCTGTGGCTGGTGGCGCTGGCCTACCTGATGCGGGCCGCCGCCCGGGCCAGCCTGGGCGAGTTCTACCAGCTGCCGCGCTGGATCTGCGCGACGATCGCCCGCTAGTCGGTCAGGTCGCGGATCACCGCGTCGGCCAGCAGCCGCCCGCGGGTAGTCAGCACCACCCGGCCGGCCGCGAAGGCCTCCGGCTGCGCCAGCCCGTCGGCCGCGGCCTCGGCGGCGGCCTTGCGCCCGGCCGGGGTCAGCTCCGTCAGCGGGCACCCCGCCGCCAGCCGGGTCGCCAGCATCACGCGCTCCATGGACCGCTCCGCCGCGGTCAGGATCTCCCGGGCCTGGCCGGGGCTGCGTCCGGCCGTGATCCGCTCGGCGTAGGCGGCCGGGTGCCGCACGTTCCACCACCGGGTGCCGCCGACGTGACTGTGCGCCCCCGGCCCGATTCCCCACCAGTCGCCGCCGGTCCAGTACAGCTGGTTGTGCGCGCACCGCGCGGACTCCCCGGCGGCCCAGTTGGAGATCTCGTACCAGCCCAGCCCGGCCGAGGCGAGGCAGGCGTCGGCGGCCAGGTAGCGGTCGGCCAGCACGTCATCGTCGGGCGCGGCCAGCTCGCCGCGACGGATCCGGGCGGCCAGCCGGGTGCCCTCCTCAACGATCAGCGCGTAGGCCGAGATGTGATCGGGGCCGGCCGCGACGGCGCTGGCCAGTGACCGCGCCCAGTCCGCCTCGGTCTCACCGGGCGTGCCGTAGATCAGGTCCAGGCTGACGTGCTCGAACCCGGCCTCGCGCGCCCAGGCCACGCACTGTTCCGGCCGCCCCGGCCGGTGCACCCGGTCCAGCACGCTCAGCACGTGCGGCACGGCGCTCTGCATGCCGAGCGAGATCCGGGTGAACCCGCCGCGGCGCAGCTGATCCAGGGTCCGCTGATCCACGGTTTCCGGGTTGGCCTCGGCGGAGACCTCGGCGCCGGGCGCGAGCCCGAACTCGTCGTCGACAGCCCTCAGGATGGCCGCCAGGTCGGCCGGCGGCAGCAGCGTCGGCGTGCCGCCGCCGAAGAACACGGTGTGGGCCGGTCCCGCGCGGCCGCCCAGCACCCGCCCGGCCTGCCGGATCTCGGCGATCGCCAGCCCGGCATAGGACTCCCGGGACACGCCCGAGCCGAGCTCGGGGGCGGTATAGGTATTGAAGTCGCAGTAACCGCACCGGGTCACGCAGAACGGCACATGCACGTAGACACCGAACGGCTGGCTGCCGAGCTGGGCTACCCCGGCCGGCGGCAGCGCCCCGTCAGCCGGTACCGGCTCGCCGTCGGGCGGCTGGCCAGCCACGGTCAGCGCGACCCGGGCGCCGCGCGCCGGCGGGCCGGGCACCGGACCGGCTGCGGGCTCCCGCGCTCATCTCGTCCCACTCCCGGCCGTCCTTCCACCTCAAGCAGCTGTCCCTCAGCCTGCGCGTCCAGAGGAGGGCGCAGGGATGCTGCCACGGTAACCCGGCACGCGGACTGGCCGGGCCGGCCGGGCGGGCCCCGGCGCAGCTGCCCAGGGGGCTTGCCCCAGCCGGCCGCTGGGCCGGCCGCGGCCGTCGGCGCGCGACAGCCCCCGCGCGGGGGGACATCCCGCCCGGCCGCGGCTAGGCTGGGAAGGCAGCATCGAGGGTCCGGGGCCGTAGCAGGCGGCACCCGGCCGGGCAGGCACGGGGACGATGACAGACGAGACCACACGGGGCAGCTACAGCCAGCCCGGGCCGCCGGCCCCGGCGGCCATCAGGGCGACCGACCGGGACCGGGACCTGGCGATCGGGGTGCTGCAGGAGTCCTACAGCGAGGGCCGGCTGACCAAGGCCGAGCACGATGCGCGGGTCGGCCGGGCCCTGACCGCGCGGACCTACGCCGACCTGGGCCTGCTGACAGCGGACCTGCCGGCTCGGCCGGGCTACGTTGACGCGCCGGACATTCTCCAGCGGCGGCATACGAACGGACTGGCGGTCGCGGCGCTGATCTGCGGTGTGGCACAGCCGTTTACCGCGATGGTCACCACCATCCCGGCCATTGCCCTCGGGCATATAGCTCGCGGCCAGATCAAGCGCACCGGCGACGACGGCCGGTCTATGGCCACCTGGGGCATGGCCCTGGGGTGGGCGGGACTGGCGGCCTCCGTGGTGTTCATACTAGCTGTCCTCGCGCTTATCGTCGTGGTGGCTCGATCGGCGCACGGCTCCTAACGAGGGACGAACAGACCATGACGTCAGACGACTTCGGCCAGGGCGACCCGCCCCGGCCGGGCGATCAGCCAGGCCAGCCCGGCCAGCCCCAGTATGGCGAGCCCCAGTACGGGCAGCCCGGGTACGGCCAGCCGACGCAGCCCGCCTACGGCCAGGCCCCGCAGCACGGCCAGCAGTACGGGGAGCCTCCCCAGTACGGGCAGCCGCAGTACGGGCAGCCCGGCTCGGCACCGCCTTCTCAGTACGGCCAGTACGGGGAGACCCAGTACGGCCAGTACGGCGCGCCGGGCAGTTACGGGCCGCCGCGCACCAACCCGCTGGCTATCGCCTCGCTGTGCTGCGGCATCGGGCAGGTGCTCCTGGGCGTGCTGGCGGGCATTCCGGCGATCGTGCTCGGCGTGATCGCCCTGAACCAGATCAGGAAGCGGGGTGAGCGGGGTCGCGGGCTGGCCATCGCGGGGCTGGTCCTCGGGATCCTGGGCCTGGTGATCACCGTAGGCGCCATCATCGCCCTCGTCGTCGTCGGGGCGCACAAGGCGGGCACCTAGTCCGCCGCGCACCCCGGCCGCCGTTTACCTGACGGCGCTGAGCGCGGGCCGGTCCGGGCCGATCCCGGGCCGGCTTGTGCTCAGCGCCTCTTGTCGGGTGCCTGCTCGGTCGACAGGGCCGCGACGAATGCCTCCTGCGGGACATCCACCCGCCCGATGGTCTTCATCCGCCGCTTGCCCTCCTTCTGCTTCTCCAGCAGCTTCCGCTTGCGGCTGATGTCACCGCCGTAGCACTTGGCCAGCACGTCCTTGCGCATGGCGCGGATGTTCTCGCGCGCGATGATCCGCGACCCGATGGCCGCCTGGATCGGCACCTCGAACTGCTGCCGCGGGATGAGCTCCTTGAGCCGGGCGGTCATGGCCAGCCCGTACTCGCGGGCCTTGTCGGCGTGCACGATCTGGCTCAAGGCGTCCACCGGCATGCCCTGCAGCAGGATGTCCACCTTGACGAGGTTCGCCTCCTGCTCGCCATCCGGCTCGTAGTCCAGCGAGGCATAACCGCGGGTCCGCGACTTGAGCTGGTCGAAGAAGTCGAAGATGATCTCCGCTAGCGGCATGGTGTAGCGGATTTCCACCCGGTCGGCCGACAGGTACTCCATGCCGAGCAGGACGCCGCGCCGGGCCTGGCACAGCTCCATGATCGCGCCGATGTAGTCACTGGGCGCCAGCACGGTCGCCCGGACCACCGGCTCGAAGATCTGGCTGATCTTGCCGTCGGGGAACTCGCTGGGGTTGGTGACGACGATCTCGGTCCCGGACTCGGTGACCACCCGGTAAACGACGTTGGGGGCGGTGGAGATGAGCGCCAGGTCGAACTCGCGCTCCAGCCGCTCGCGCACGATCTCCATGTGCAGCAGGCCCAGGAAGCCGCAGCGGAAGCCGAAGCCGAGCGCGGTGGAGGTCTCGGGCTCGTAGACCAGCGCGGCATCGTTGAGCCGCAGCTTGTCCAGCGCGTCGCGCAGCTCCGGATAGTCGTCACCGTCCACCGGGAACAGGCCGGAGAACACCATCGGCCGGGGAGTGGCGTAGCCGGGAAGCGGCTGGGTGGCCGGGTGCGCCGCGGTCGTCACCGTGTCGCCCACCCGCGCCTGGCGGACGTCCTTGACCCCCGTGATCAGGTAGCCGACCTCGCCCGCCGCCAGGCCGTCGGACGGCACCGGATCAGGAGAGATAACGCCGACCTCAAGCGTCTCATGCACCGTCCTGGTGGACAGCATCAGCGTGCGCTCGCGCGGGGTCAGCCGCCCGTCCACGACCCGGACATAGGTGACCACCCCGCGGTAGGTGTCGTAGACCGAGTCGAAGATCAGCGCGCGGGCGGGGGCGTCGGGATTGCCGCTGGGCGCGGGAACCTGCTCGACCACCGCGTGCAGCAGCTCGCGCACGCCCTCGCCGGTCTTGGCCGAGACCCGCAGCACGTCCGACTCGGCGCCGCCGATGATGCCGGCCAGCTCGGCGGCGTACTTGTCCGGCTGCGCGGCGGGCAGGTCGATCTTGTTCAGGACCGGGATCAGGTGCAGGTCCGCGGCGAGCGCCAGGTACAGGTTGGCCAGGGTCTGCGCCTCAATCCCCTGCGAGGCGTCGACCAGGAGGATGGCCCCCTCGCAGGCGGCCAGGGAGCGGGAGACCTCGTAGGAGAAGTCGACGTGGCCGGGAGTGTCAATGAGGTTGAGCACGTAGTTGCGGTTGTCGGTGCCGCGCCAGGGCAGCCGGACGGCCTGGCTCTTGATGGTGATGCCGCGCTCGCGCTCGATGTCCATCCGGTCCAGGTACTGGGCCCGCATCTGCCGCCCCTCGACCACGCCCGTCAGCTGCAGCATCCGGTCGGCGAGGGTGGATTTCCCGTGATCAATATGGGCGATAATGCAGAAATTGCGGATGATCGCCTGGTCGGTGCGGCCCGTCTCGGGCAGCGCCGACATCGAGCCGCCGATCGTGGGTGGCCCCGTGGTGGATGACACAGAAATCTTCCAGATGGTAGTCCGTTGCTCCAGCGATCTATCGTTGCATGCCAGAGCTGATGCCCACGCCAGCAGCCGCCCGGGCCTGCGCCGGTCAGCGCGCTGGCGGTATCGGTTTGAGGGCCGGGTCCTTTCTCGGCTATCCTTAGGCCGCTGGTTGCCTGCATGCCCGCGTGCGCAACGCCGGGCGCGACGCCGCCACCGTCTCGGCTCGTGCCGGGCACCACCAGACCGTACTGCTCACCACATACGACTAGCGAGGCACACGCGTGGCAAACATCAAGTCCCAGATCAAGCGGAACAAGCAGAACGAGAAGGCCCGGCTGCGCAACAAGGCCGTCAAGTCCGAGCTCAAGACCTCCGTGCGCAAGTTCCGCCAGGCGGCCGAGGCCGGCAACGTGGAAGAGGCCACGCTGGCCATGCGCGCTGCCGCCATCAAGCTCGACAAGGCGGCCAGCAAGGGCGTCATCCACAAGAACCAGGCTGCCAATCGCAAGTCCGCGATCGCCAAGCGCGCCGAGCAGCTCACGCAGGCATAGCCAGGCTTCCCCACCTCCCCGGGCGCGGTTCACCCCCGAGGGGCCTGCGGCAGCAGCCTGGCGGAGAGAACGACTATGTCCAGGCTGGCCGCACGCGGCATCACGATCGCCTTCGGCGGGCTGACCGTCCTTGAGGGCATTGATCTCACCATCGGCCCCGGCGACCGGGTCGGCATCGTCGCGGCCAACGGCGTCGGCAAGTCCACCCTGCTGCGGGTCCTGGCCGGCGAGCTGGAGCCGGACGCGGGCACGGTAACCCGGTCGCCGGCGACGACCACCGTGGTACGGCTGGCCCAGGAGCCGGATATCCGGCCCGGCGAGACACTGGCCGAGCACCTGGCCCGGCGGACCGGAGTTACTGCAGCCCAGGCTGCCCTCGATGAGTCCACCGCCGCGCTGGCCCGCGGTGACCGCGGTTCCGACGACGCCTATGCGACCGCGCTGGAGCGCTGGCTGGCCCTGGGCGCAGCGGACCTGCCCGAGCGGGCGGCCCGGGTGACCGACGAGCTGAGCCTGCCGGCCGGGCTGCTCAGCCGCGGCGCCGCGCAGCTATCCGGTGGCCAGCAGGCCCGGCTGGCCCTGGCCGCCGTCCTGCTGGCCCAGCCCGACATCCTGCTGCTGGACGAGCCCACCAACGACCTCGACGACGACGGCCTAGCCCGCCTGGAGGCGCACCTGCGGGGCACCCGCGCCGGGGTGGCCCTGGTCAGCCACGACCGGGCGCTGCTGGCCGCGACGGTCAGCTCAATCGTGGAGCTGGACGAGTTCACCCGGCAGGGCACCGCCTTCGGCGGCGGCTGGGACGCCTACCTAGCCGAGCGCGCCCGCGCCCGGCAGCGCGCCGCCGACGCCTACGCGGCCTACGAGCAGCAACGGGACCGGCTGACGCGGGCGTCCCGCACCCAGCGGCAGTGGGCCGCCTCCGGGGCCCAGCGCGCGGCCAATCCGCGCCGCCAGCCCGATCGGGACAAGTTCCGCAAGGCATTCTGGGTGGATGGCGCGGAGAATACCGGCGCTGGCGCCGCCCGCGCCGACCGGGCCATCGCCCGGCTCGACGCCGGGGCGCCCGCCGAGGTGCGCGAGCCCTGGCAGCTGCAGCTGTCCATCGCGGGAGCCCGGCGGGCCGGCGACGTGGTGGTCGCGCTGCGCCATGCGGTGGTCAGCCGCGGCGAGGTGACCCTCGGCCCCGTGGACCTGACCGTTGGTCCCGCCGACCGGATCCGCATCACCGGCCCGAACGGCGCGGGCAAGACCACGCTGGTGGACGCCCTGCTCGGCCGGCAGCCGCTGGCTGAGGGAGAGCGTTACGCCGGGCCCAGCGTGGTCTTCGGCGAGCTTGACCAGTCCCGGCGCGAGTTCTCAGGGCAGACCCCCGTCGTCGACGTGATCCGGGCCGCCACCGGACTCGCGCCGGAGGAGGCGCGGACGCTGCTGGCCAAGTTCCGCCTCGGCGGCGATGCCGCGCTCCGGCCGGCGGCCAGCCTGTCGCCGGGCGAGCGCACCCGGGCCGGCCTGGCCCTGCTGCAGGCACGGGAGGTGAACTGCCTCGTGCTCGACGAGCCCACCAACCATCTCGACCTGGAGGCTATCGAGCAGCTGGAGCAGGCCCTGCAGACCTACGCGGGCGCGCTCATCATGGTCACCCACGACCGCCGGCTGGCCGACGCCCTGGCCATCGAGCAGGTCATCGACGTCACCACGCTCCACCGCGCCAGCTAGGGCCACCCCGGCCAGGTACCGCCAGGGCAGCAGCGACATGACTGGTCAGCCGTGGGAGCGCGCGGCGACGATCGTGCTGATCGCCCGTTCCAGGGCGTAACCAGCGCTGGTGCCCTCCCCCTTGACCTGCGCGTCGGCCTCGGCGACAGCGGCATGAGCGGTGGCCAGGCCCGCTGCCGTCCAGCCCCGCAGCTGCTGGCGGGTCCGGTCGATCTTCCACGGTGGCATGCTCAGCTCGGCGGCGAGCGCCTCGGGCCGCTTGCTGCGCGAGGCCGATCCCACCCGGCCCAGGGCCCGGACTCCCTGGGCCAGCGCGCTGGAGATGAGCACCGGGGAGGTGCCGGTGGCCAGGGCCCAGCGCAGCTGCTCCAGGGCATCGGCCAGCTTCCCCTCGACCGCGCGGTCGGCGACGGTGAACCCGGTGGCCTCCGCGCGGCCGCGGTAATACCGCGCGACGACCGCCTGGCTGATAACGCCCTCGGTATCGGAGGAGAGCTGGCTGCAGGCGGCGGCCAGGTCACGCAGGTCGTTCCCGACGGCGTCCAGGAGCGCGCGCAGCCCGCCGTCATTGGCCTTGCGCCCGGCGGCGCGAAACTCGCCGCGCAGGAAATCCATCCGGTCCCCGAAACGCTTGATGACCGGGCAGTCCACCCGCGCCGCGCCCGCGCTAGCCAGGGCGGTCAGCAGCGCCTTGCCCTTGGCGCCGCCCGCGCCCGAGTGCGTGATCACCAGGACGACATCCGGGACAGGCGCGGCCGCCAGCCGGGTGAGCTCGGCGGCCAGGTCCTTCACGGCGTCCTGGGCGCCGCGGACCACGACCACGCAGCCGCCGCCGAACAGCGACGGCGCGGTCAGCGCCGTCAGCTCACCGGGCGCCAGGCCCGCGGCGGCGGCGTCATGGACATCGGTGCCCTCGACGTCCGGTGGCCGGTCGCGGGCACCCGGCGGGCTGGCGGCCGCCACGATGGCGCTCACCGCTCGGTCGACGAGCAGTTCCTCTTCGCCGACGACAACGGTGACGGGCGGCGGACCCGCCGGGGGCGAGCCGGGCGAGCCGGGGGCCGAACCAGAAGGCATGCTCGCAGCATGCCATGTTCGAGGCCATGCCCGCTCCGCCGCGGCAGAGCGCTTACTCCAGGGGCGCGACGACCACGCCGAGCAGGCCTGGTCCGGTGTGGGCCAGGATCGCGGTCCCGGCCGCCAGCACGCTGATGGGACCGGCCGCCGGAAGCGCGCCGGCGAGCTGCCGCGCCAGGTCGGCGGCGGCAGCGGGACTGTCCAGGTGCTGGACCACCACCTGGCAGGGGTGCCCCGCCGCGAACCCGGCGGCCAGCTCCGTCAGCCGGTCCGCAGCCGCGGACTGAGTCCGGACCCGCTCCAGCACCACGATCCGGCCATCCTGGAGGTGCAGCACCGGCCGGGACCGCATCATGCCGCCCCCGCCTCCCGGGCCACGGCCAGGCCCGGCGCGCGGGCCGTCGCCAACAGCGTCTAGCTGCGCGGCGCCCAGCCGGCCGCCGGCCCGGAGCTGCTCCTGGCTGTCGAGGGCGAAGAACGAGCCGATCCGGGCGGACCGGCGGATCGCGGCCTCGGCCACGGACCTACCGGGCTGGCCCGCCGCGGCGGCCCGCGCCGCGGCCACGGCGACGATGCCCAGGCCCGCGCCGACTGACCGGGAGTCGACCACGTGCACGGGCACCGGTGCCGTCGCCGCCGCCAGCCGGGCCGAGCCGAGCGTGCCGGACAGCTCGCCGGACAGGTGCACGGACACGATCTCCGGGGCACCCCCGGCCGCCGCGGCGGCGTAGGCGGCGGCGAACTGCTCGGGCGCCGGGCGGGCGGTGCTGAGCCGCTCACCGCCGCGCAGCTCGCGGGCGATCGCCTCGGGCAGGCCGCCCGCCTGGTCGTCGGCCACCGCTCCCCCGGCCAGCACCCGCAGCGGGACGACCACAATCGGCTCGGGCGGCGCGGACGGCAGCGAGGCGGAAGAGTCCGTTATGACAATGATCTGGGCCTGCATGGCCGGGGAGCTAGAGGCTAACGGGCTCGCCGCCGCGCCACAGGCGGTAGGGCTTGAGACCGTAGGCCCAGGCGAAGGCGCCCTCGTGGTCGGCGTCCCAGGCCACGATGTCGGCGTAACGGCCGCGGACCAG
Organism: Streptosporangiaceae bacterium; assembly: GCA_036510065.1. Classification (GTDB taxonomy): domain Bacteria; phylum Actinomycetota; class Actinomycetes; order Streptosporangiales; family Streptosporangiaceae; genus DASUBV01. The sequence continues at coordinate 43,988 of DATCEO010000141.1, forward strand.
GCCGCCGCGATCGGGTGCGCGCAGCGCCTGGGCACCGCCCAGGGTGGCGGCCCGCAGCGCCTCGGTCACGCTCATCCCGAAGCTGGTTATCGCCATGCTAATGATCAGCGGCATCGAGGTGATCCCGTTGCCGCCCGGTGAGTGGTCGGAGCCCAGCGCCACGGCCACGCCCTTGTCCAGCAGCTCGCGAACCGGCGGGGTCTTCCCGGTCTCGGCCGCCACCGCCGGGCACAGCACCGCGGCCACGCCCGCCTCCGCCAGCGCCGCCACGTCCTCGTCATCGGCGCCATGGAGCAGGTCCGCGGAGGCGCAGCCGAGCTCGGCGGCCAGCTGGGCGGCTCCGCTGCCGGACTCCCCGCAGGCATGCAGCCGCGGCAGCAGCCCGGCCGCCCGGCCCGCGGCCAGGACCCAGCGCGCCTCGCGGGTGGTGAACCGGCCGTCATCGCAGTAGACATCCACGCTGTCGGCCCCGGCGGCGGCGGCGTCGGCGCACCAGCTGCCGACCGCGTCGACGTAGTCGTGACGCCTGCCGAAGTACTCGGGCGGGACCGCGTGCGCGGCGAGCAGCGTCGCGTGCACCCGCGGCATGCCCGGCTCGCCCTCGAGGGAGCGCAGCAGCCGGACGTCAGCCAGCTCGCCGTCGCGGGTCAGGTGATAGCCGGTCTTGGCCTCGATGGTCGTCGTGCCGCTCAGCAGCCAGGCCCGCAGCCGCTCCCGCACGCCGTTGCACAAGGTCCAGGGATCGGTGCCGCGGGTGACGGTCACCGTGGACGCCATCCCGCCGCCCGCGGCCGCGATCTCGGTGGACGACGAGCCGCCGGTGCGCATGGCCAGCTCGGCCCAGCGGTTGCCGGCGTAGACCGGGTGGGTGTGCGCGTCGATGAGGCCCGGCGTGACGAACGCGCCGTTGAGGTTGTCGACGTGGTCCACGTCGACGATGTCTGGGATGACGCCGGGGATGCTGGCGGGCAGCTCAGCGGCCGGGCCCACCCAGGCAATCTTGTCATTCTGGGTCAGGATGGCGGCATTGCTCCACAACTCAGAACCGGTCCACAACCGGCCGATGTTGGTGAGAAGCCGAACGGTCATCCCGCGCTACCCCGAAGCTCCAGGCATCCGCGCGCCGGGACCTGAGGTCGCCATACGCGGTCACCTGCCGTGTCGTCATGCCAGTGAGATAACCCAGAGGAGCCGGCTGCGCGGAGCGCCTGCAGCGCCGTCACGGCCGGCCCCTGCGGATGGTGCTAGCTAACATATCGGTTCAGTCACGCTATTGCACAACTGGATCCCTGTACAGGGTCATTTTTGCCTGTCGCGCCGCAGGTTAGGAGCGGTGCGCGGGCGCAATTGCGTCGGCAATTCGGCACGGGTAGCGCAGATAGGACGATGGGGTTCATTTATGTCTCGTTAACGCTCGCGGAGCGTTGCCAAAGATGTGATCCGCAAGACGTGATCCGCAGCTCGCCAGTGCCCGCCCGGACCCCTCAGCCGGCCGAGGCGGCGGGCGCCGGCTCGGGCCCGGCGGGCGCGGGTGCGGCGTACTGGTCGAGCTGGGCGGCGAGGCCCAGCGGGACCCGCGCGGTCAGCTCGGTACCGCTCGCACCGTGGCTGACCTGCAGCACCTCGCCCTCGCTGTGGGCACGGGAGACCAGGTCACCCCGGTCGTAAGGCAGCGTGACGGTCATCTCGCGCTGCTTGCGCGGCAGCAGCTGCTCCAGCTCGGCCAGGAGCTTGTCGATCCCTGCGCCGGTCCGGGCCGAGACCACGACCGACTTGGGTTCGGCCAGCCGCAGGCCCTCGATCTCGATCGGGTCCGCCGCGTCCGACTTGTTGATCACGACGAGCTCGGGCACGTTCCGGGCCCCGATCTGGCCCAGGACCTCCCGGACCGCGGTGAGCTGCGCGCGAGGATCGGGGTCGGAGCCGTCGACGACATGCAGGACCAGGTCGGCGTCCGCGACCTCCTCCAGCGTCGAGCGGAACGCGTCGACCAGCTGGTGGGGCAGGTGCCGGACGAAGCCGACGGTGTCGGTCAGCGTGAACGGCCAGCCCTGCGCGGTCCGGGCCTTGCGCACGGACGGGTCGAGCGTGGCGAACAGCGAGTTGTCCACCAGCACGTGGGCGCCGGTCAGCCGGTTGAGCAGGCTGGACTTGCCGGCGTTGGTGTAGCCGGCGATCGCCACCGACGGCACGTCGCCCCGGCGCCGCTGGCCGCGCTGAACATCGCGGCCCACCGACATCTCGGCGATCTCACGGCGCAGCCGGGAGATGCGGGTCCGGATCCGCCGCCGGTCGGTCTCGATCTTGGTCTCGCCGGGACCGCGGGTCCCGATGCCGCCGCCCGCGGCCGAGCCGCCGCCACCGCGTCCGCCTGCCTGCCGGGACAGCGACTCGCCCCAGCCGCGCAGCCTGGGCATGAGGTACTGGAGCTGGGCCAGCTCAACCTGGGCCTTGCCCTCCTTGCTCCGCGCGTGCTGCGCGAAGATGTCCAGGATCAGCGCGGTCCGGTCGATGACCTTGACACCGGCGATGCCCTCCAGCCGGCGCAGCTGGCCAGGGGTGAGCTCACCATCGCAGATCACGGTGTCGGCGTCGTTCGCCGCCACGACCTCGGCCAGCTCGGCGGCCTTGCCGGCGCCGACGTAGGTGGCGGAGTCTGGCCGGCCGCGGCGCTGGATCAGGCCGTCGAGCACCTCGGAGCCGGCGGTCTCCGCCAGCAGCGACAGCTCACGCAGGGAGTTCTCGGCCTCGGCCAGGGTGCCCTCGGTCCACACGCCCATCAGCACGACGCGCTCCAGCCGCAGGGCCCGGTACTCGACCTCGCTGACGTCCTGGAGCTCGGTCGACAGGCCGGCGACCCGGCGCAGTGCGTGCCGTTCCTCCAGGTCCAGCTGACCATCGTCTGGTCCGGCCGGGCGGCCGGGACCGACAGGGCGGGCAGAGGCGGCGGGGCGGGCAGAGGCGGCGGAGTCGACGCGCCGGGCGGGATACTGATTAGAAATTACTGTCATCGCCATCCAAGCCGGGCATTTTCGGGGCCGGCTGCATCGGGGATCGGCTCGCAGCTGCGGGCCGATGAGGTCGATGGTGCCATGCAGGGCACCAATCCTCACCTGAATAACACCACGGCACGCCAGGATGTGCCCGCGCTCCCGCTGGGTAGGCTCCGCTGCGTACCTGCCGAGAGGGGCTGGGCCGGCGGCTGGCCCGTGAGCTAGCGTCATTACCCACCGGTAACCCGCCGGCGCAGGGACAGGGCGCAGGGACAGAAGGAGCAAGCGACGTGAACAACCCCGACGGCGTGGAGGTCACCGGTCCGGCCGGTCCCCGGTACGACGAGATTCTCACCCCGCAGGCCCTGAGCCTGATCGCCACCCTGCAGCGCGAGCTGGGCCCCCGCCGGGCCGAGCTCCTGCAGGCCAGGGTGGCGCGCCAGGAAGAGCTCGACGCCGGCGGCCAGCTTGATTTCCTCAGCCAGACGGCCGCGATCCGCGCGGACCGGTCCTGGCGGGTGGCGGAGCCCGCGCCGGGCCTGGCCGACCGCCGGGTCGAGATCACCGGCCCCACCGACCAGAAGATGACGATTAACGCGCTCAACTCGGGCGCCAAGGTATGGCTCGCCGACTTCGAGGACGCCAACACGCCGCTGTGGGACAACATGGTCACCGGCCAGCTGAACCTCAAGGACGCGCTGGACCGCAAGATCGGCTTCACCAGCGCCGAGGGCAAGTCCTATGACCTGCGGCCCGACGGCGAGCTAGCCACGATCGTCGTCCGGCCGCGCGGCTGGCACCTGGATGAGAAGCACCTGCTCGTCGACGGCCAGCGGGTGTCGGCCAGCCTGTTCGACTTCGCCCTGTACTTCACCCACAGTGCCCAGCGCCAGCTGGACCAGGGCAAGGGCCCCTACTTCTACCTGGCCAAGATGGAGAGCCACCGGGAGGCACGGCTCTGGAACGACGCCTTCAACCTGGCCCAGGACGCCCTGGGCATCCCGCGCGGCACTATCCGGGCAACGGCCCTGATCGAGACCATCCCGGCGGCGTTCGAGATGGAGGAGATCCTCTGGGAGCTGCGGGAGCACAGCGCCGGGCTGAACGCGGGCCGCTGGGACTACCTGTTCAGCATCATCAAGAAGTTCCGCACCCGGGGCCGCGCTTTCGTGCTGCCCGAGCGCAACTCGGTGACGATGACCGCGCCGTTCATGCGGGCCTACACCGAGCTGCTGGTGGCGACCTGCCATGGCCGCGGCGCGCACGCGATGGGCGGGATGGCGGCCTTCATCCCGAGCCGGCGCGACCCGGAGGTCAACAAGCAGGCCCTGGCCAAGGTGCGCGAGGACAAGACGCGGGAGTCCCGCGACGGGTTCGACGGCTCGTGGGTGGCCCACCCGGACCTGGTCCCGATCTGCCGGGAGGTGTTCGACAGCGTGCTCGGCGATGCGCCGAACCAGCTCGGCAAGCTGCGCGAGGACGTCAGCGTCAGCGCCGGCGACCTGCTGTCCATCAGCAAGACGCCCGGCGTCATCACCGAGGCGGGCCTGCGCAACAACGTGAGTGTCGGCCTCCAGTACCTGGCCAGCTGGCTGGCGGGCAACGGCGCGGTGGCGGTCTTCAGCCTGATGGAGGACGCGGCGACGGCGGAGATATCGCGGTCCCAGGTGTGGCAGTGGCTGCACAACGACATCACGCTGGACGACGGGCCCAAGGTGACCAGGGACTTCGTCGATACCGTGATCGGCGAGGAGCTGGCGACCATCCGCGCGCAGGCCGGCGACGCGTTCGACCAGGCCCGCTACGACCAGGCGACGGCCCTGTTCACGGAGGTCGCCCTGGCCGACGACTACGCCGACTTCCTCACCATCCCGGCCTACGAGCGCATGCCCTAAGGCGCTGCCCGGCCGCCTGCGGCCGACCCTGTCACACCCGCCACATCAAAACCATCTGCCGCACCCGCGGCCGCTCCCCGGCCGCTGCCTGCCTGAATAGCGCGGGGCCTTTTCAGCGCCGAGCGCTGAAAAGGCCCCGCGCTGTTGGTGCGAGCCCTCCCGAGAGCGCCAGTTTCCGTGAGCGCGCCGGGGTTGCTAGCGGCCGTCCGGGGCCGACGCGGCTACCGTACTGGCCACGTCCGCCCCAGCGGCGGCGCGCCGTTCCGCCGAGACCGGCACCAAGGCCGCCGCCGCCAGCGGAAACAACCCCACTACCGCGAACGACAGCCCGAAGCCCACCAAGCCGATCGCCAGGGCCAGCACCGGCGGCGGCGCGGCCGCCAGCGCGTTCTGGCCCGTGTTCTGCACGCCCAGCGCCCGCCCCGCCCACGCCGAGCCCGCGTACTCCGCCACCGCCGTGAACGCCAGCCCGTTCGTGCTCACCGCGACGACGCCGCAGGCCAGCAGCACCGGCACGGCCACCGCAGAGCTAGAAGCCGCCGCGGCGGCCAGGGCCAGCATCGCGATCCCGGTGGTCATGGCCAGGATGCGCATCGGCCGCATCCGGCTGCCAGCCCGATCCGACCAGCAGCCCGCGCCGAGCCGGCCGGCCGCGCCGCACGCCTGGGCCACGGCCAGCAGCCGACCCGCGCCGACGGCGTCCCAGCCGCGCGCATCAACCAGGAACACCAGCGCGAACGTCGCCACCGTGAACTGCGGCACCACCAGCAGCGCGCTGGCCGCGTGAATCCGCCACAGCACCGGCTGCCGGTAGGGCGAGGCCGCGCGCTGCTCTCCCGCCGCCGCGACCAGCCAGAACACCGCCAGGAACAGCAGCGGCGCCGACAGCCTGCGCGCCCCCAGCGTCGGCAGCGTCACGGCGGCGATAGCCACCCCCAGCGGCTGCGCGCTCTGCCGGATGCCCATGGCCAGGCCCCGCTCGGCGCGGGCGAACCAGCCCAGGATGAGCCGGCCACTCGCGGCGAACACCGATCCGCCGGCCCGCCCGCCAGCACGAGGCACACGGCCAGCCCGGCCACGCCGGTTACCGACCGGGCCGCCAGCAGCAGCAGGCCCGCGACGCCGAGGCCGGTCGACAGCACGATCCGCTCCCCCCACCGGTCGGCTGCCGCGCCCCAGGCGATCAGGGTGAGCAGCAGGCCCGCCGTGGGGCAGGCGACCAAGATGCCGGCCAGCTCCAGCGAGAAGCCCTCCTGGCGCAGGGCCGGGATCAGGTAGGCCAGGCCGTACCTGCCAAGTACCCGGAGAGCCGGTCAACCCGCTGGTCGGTCGCATGGGAGCCTAACGGGTGACCTCGAACCCCACATTTAGCAGGGCTGGTGCGGACGAATTGGCCTGGAGGCGGGGTCTAGTGCGCAGGTCTCCGTGGCCTCGGGCAACAGCGGCCGGACTCGCTCTAGCCTGCTGCTATGACCTCAGCGCTTTTCGACGCCTCTCGCAGTATCGCGACGCGAAGTGCCCGGAAAGTGCCCGGTGCGGCCTGCTGACCTCCTGCTCCCAAAGCCAAGTCGCCAAGCAGACTGGCAGTGGTGCGGCGCATGCCTGACCTGTGCAGCGTCATCCACCGGCGTGCCCTCCCGGACGGTGGGATCGCTACTCAGCTGGTTACTCGGCCGCCTGCAGCCCAGCGGCGTCGGGCAAACCCGGCGAAGACGGCATACGCCCTCATGATCAGCAAGCCGGCCCGAAGATCATCGCGACACGCCAGCAACCCACGCGCCGATCACAACCCCGGCCGCGGCCTGGGGCACAATCGGCGGCACCGACCCCGGCCGAATAGCTACGCCCGGGTAGGGGTATGCATGCGGCTGGAACAACGGCACGCTGAATTCACCGCTTATATCCCGAAGAAAACACCGCCAGCATGGCGCATCCGCCCAGGCGCGGACTGCCCGGCGTGACGTGCCGGAACTGGCCAGAAGGAGAGCAACATGACCGCGGATCAGGGTCCGTATCCAGCTGAGTATCCGGTTCAGTTCGCCGTCGAGTACCCGGACAGGCCGCTTAACCGGCTGACGTCATTCTTCCGTATCGTCGTGATCATCCCGATCTTGATCGTGCTCGGCACCGTTTCCGGCGGAACCTGGCAGTCGACGGGAAGCCACTCCACCATGACCTACGGGGGCGCGGCCGCGGGCGGCCTGCTGTTCCTCGGCCCGCTGCTGATGATCTTGTTCAGGCAGAAGTACCCCCGGTGGTGGTTCGACTGGAATCTCGAGCTGCAGCGGTTCGGCAACCGGGTCGGAACCTACCTGGCCCTGATGAATGACAGCTACCCGTCCACTGACGACCATCAGTGGGTCGAGCTGGACTACGCCTATCCGGACGCGGCCGCCGACCTCAGCCGGTGGCTGCCGCTGGTCAAATGGCTGCTGGCCATCCCGCATTACATCGTGCTGTTCTTCCTGGACATCGCGGCGTTCTTCGCAGTGATCGTGACCTGGTTCGCCATCTTGTTCACCGGCCGCTACCCGCGCAGCATATTCAGCTTCGTCGAAGGCGTTTTCCGCTGGCACAACCGCGTCGTCGCCTACGCGTTCACCCTGGTCACGGATCGGTACCCGCCCTTCAGACTGGCACCATGACCCAGGCTGGCGCGGGCAGGCGGGCAGCACCGCGCGGATCTACCCGCGACGCTTACCCACGCGGAGACCGCTCCTCAAGCCGCCGGTTAGCGTCGATGACCACGACAGGGCGCGACGACACGAGGTGACCTGATGAAGGCGATCGTCCAAGAACGGTTCGGCCCGCCGGACGTCCTCCGGCTGGTGGACACAGACCCGCCCGACGTCGGGGCCGACGACGTGCTGGTACGGGTGCACGCCGCCGCGCTCAACCCGTACGACTGGCACATCATGCGCGGTGACCCTCTCATCGCGCGGCTCATGGGAGAAGTGGGGCTGACCAAGCCGAAGGCCCGGGTGGCCGGAGTCGACGCGGCCGGACGGGTGGAGGCGGTCGGCGCGAACGTGCGCGGGCTGCGGCACGGTGACGAGGTGCTCGGCTTCTGCCGGGGCGCGTTCGCCGAGTCCGCGCGCGCGGAGGCGGACAAGGTGGTGCCCAAGCCGGTGAGCCTGACCTTCGAGCAGGCGGCGGCGGTCCCGATGGCGGGGGCGACGGCCCTGCGGGGGATCCGGGACGTGGGTGCGGTGCGGGCCGGGCACCGGGTGCTCGTCAACGGGGCCGCCGGCGGCGTCGGCACGTACGCCGTGCAGATCGCGGCGGCGCTGGGCGCGGAGGTCACAGGGGTGTGCAGCACGCGCAACGTCGAGCTGGTGCGCTCGATCGGTGCCGCACACGTCGTCGACTACACGACGGCGGACTTCACCGACGGGCGCGCGCGTTACGACGTGATCCTCGACAACGTGGGCAACCGGCCACTGAGCCGACTGCGCCGGGCATTGACCCCGAGGGGGACCCTCGTGCTTAACGGCGGCGGCTCACCCGGCCACGTGTTCGGGCCGGTCGCTGGCATCCTGCGGGCGGTCGTGGTCAACCGTTTCGTCCGAGAGCGGCTTCGACTGATCCCGCACGAACAGAAGCGGGAGCAACTGCTGACCCTCACCGGGCTCATCGAGGCTGGGAAGCTCATACCGGTCCTCGACCGGACCTACCCGCTGGCCGACACCGCCGAGGGCTTGCGCCGCGTGGAGCAGGGGCACGCACGCGGCAAGGTCGTCATCACCGTGGCGTAAGGCCCGGCCACGGCGCACCGGAAGCAGCGGACGCCTTTCGCACGTCGCTCTGCGTATGCGTCGCGGCGCAGTTGTCGCTTTTCCTTAACATGATCGTCGGCACGCGCATCCGACGCAATGGCACGCTGTGAGTTGACTTGTACACGGTTGTTGGCAAGCGAAATACGCCCGGTGATTACTACACCGGCGAGAGTGAACAGTGCCGTGAGCGAACCCACGGTTAAACTTACGGCTACCGTTGATGTCATTAGAAACCAGTATGCAACACCGCCAGCCACGATAGTGGGCGCTTCGCAGAAAGAACAACTATCCCGATTTCTGGCGTGGCTGTATGGCGTCGGGTTTCGGCGGGGTTGGGCTAGCGACTCCGAACTGGGGCGCGCCCGCTAATGGGAGTTCCGGTAGTGCTCGGGGCGCCGCAGGCTGACGGCATCGTGCGGGGCTTCTCCCACTGCTCGGTGCAGCGTGGCGCTGCGCAGCGGACCTGGATGTGACCACCGCGGGACTGCTTGGCCGTTGCGCACTCACACGGCCGCCACTCGATCACGACGGTACCGGGCTGCCAGGGATGACCAAGACAGCATTGCATCGGGAAGCCTGGCCAGGTCGTGGCCTGCTGCTGGCTCATGACAGTATTCAAACACATTATCGAGGTGATGACCTTAACGCCGGTGCTGGTAGGCCGCGAGGTGTGCTCGCTCTCGTCGAGGTTGACGACCGAAGCAGCTCTTGAAGCTCGCGCCCAGACCCTGTAGAACTGGCGCCAAACTAGCCACCCTGGGATGGGCGGCGGACCAAAGGAGGCTCTATGGGCAAGCGGTTGGGCGCGGTCAGCGTGGCCAGCGTGGCCGTCGCGGTGGTGGCGCTGGCGGTTGGTGTAGTTAGTCCCGCTCTGGGTTCATCTGGTGCCGCCGCCCGGCACCGCACAATCCGCGTGACCGCCGTCGTCACGGAACTGAACCTCGTAGACGTCAGCCCTAAGGGACCTTCCCTTGGTGACGAGATTGTATTCTCCGAAAAGCTGCTGAAGGGCGGAAACCAGGTTGGGCACCAGGGCGCAGTGTGCACGACCGTATCGCTGCAGCGCCAGGAGGCGCAGTGCAACGCTACGTACTCGTTCCCCGGCGGACAGATCACCGCACAGGCGCTGATTATCCTTGGTAGCAAGGCACCGTACGATGCGCCCATCACTGGAGGCTCCGGCAAGTACCAGGGCGCGGAGGGTGAGATACACGTCCGCACAATCTCAGATACGACGGGGATACTGACCTTCCACCTGGAGGACTCATAGGCCCCTCCGCCTTTCCCGGCGTCCTCGTAGGTGCGGACCGCGGTCGACGCCTGCCAGACCGTGCGGCAGGCCGCTTAGAAGCACGTCCGCAGTCTCCCCCCAGATCGCGGCAGATGGTAGCTAGATCTCCAGCCGACCGCGACAGCGGCCTCGGGTGGGGGATCAGGTATGTCGATCGGCAGGCCCTACTTGCCGAATACCCAATGATGTAGCAGGCGGGCTAACGCTGTGGCCACGCCCCGCGGGCCTCCCGGTTGAGGCGCGGGATCGCGTCGGGCATCGCCGCATGTCAGCCTTGTCATGGGTGCTGGGATCGGAATGGAACGAGTCGCTCGATACATAACTCTGCGAAGATCGCTGTTTTCGCGTCGAGCGGGTCCGCACGGAGCGAACCGTCTCACAGGCCCGCGAGCCCCTCGATGCGAACTCCTGGCGCCGAGGTCGTTCGCGGTCGCTGGCGCAGGTCAGTGATCGGCCGCAGTCCAATGGAGCCGCTCGCAGCCGGTGGCGTTGCTGTACTTGCGCGCTGTACGGCTTCCGGCCCGGCTGGTGAGGCCATGGGTCTTGAGCTTCCGATTTTCAGGAGGCTTTGCAGGTCCACGCTGGTCCATCATAGGGCGGCTGATCGGGCCATACGACGCGCTGGCTCGCCTTGGGGTCCAGGAACAACCGCACGTTTCCACAGCCGTTGTTAGCACTGCGTTAGCAAGATCGGCACTGCACAGTGAACACCAGGCTCCCGGTTTCCGCATTCACGCTGGAGCGTAGCGAGTGACGCGCGCAGTCAGGTCCGCACCGGCGCGACCGGGATCGTATGTTGTTGGGAAATAGGTGACCTTCGGCCCTTGACGCGGCCAGCCAGCCACGCGGAACGTAACTGTCGCAGCCGGGCGCAAGGAAGCGCGCCACACATGTGAGGAGGGGCCATGCGATTCAAGACGCTCACCCAGCACACGGTCACCCTGATCGCGGGGGCGATCGCCTTGGCCGTGCCTGCGGCCATCGGCATGGCCTCGTCGGCATCAGCTTCTTCCGGCGAGTTCACGACCCCAGCGGTGATCGCGGCCGGGACCGCAGGCGCGGCCACGGGGCCGGTGCCGGTGGTCTACAGCCATCACGCGGCCGGGACCGCAGGCGCGGCCACGGGACCGGTGCCGGTGGTCTACGGCACTCAATTTGCCGGATACGGCACCGCCTTCTTTGCCAATTGGCGGTTCGGGTATGTGGCAGCGACAGTGCCGGTGGCGGCCTGCCGGATCGCCCCCAGCAAGAACCCGTCCGCCGCTATGCAGCTTTTCGGCGGCACAAGTTGGCTTGCAGACATCTCGGTCTTCTGCAACGGCGGTACGGGCAGCGTTATTTTCTTCGACCAAAAGTCCGCCACCACCCACGCTCTGGGGGCATTCCGGTTGTCCCCACGCGTGGGTGACCGCGTGAGAATCAGCATCAACCGCAACGTGCCTGGTCACCAGGATTCCTTCACTGCCACCAACCTCCGCACAGGACGGAGCCAGACGGTACGTGTGACCACGTCCACGGCGGTGATATACCACCACGCTTTCGTGGGGTCCGCCATCGGCAGCAACGCTGATGTGATGCCACTGCCGGCCACCAACAAACTGCTGTGGACTTTCCGGAACAGCAGCGTGGCCACCTACAGCGGCGTCCGCGGCACTCTCCTCGGACCGTGGACGACGGTCAAGGAAATCGACCGCACCTCCGCAGGCGTCACGGTGATGTACCCCGGCCAACTGTCGTCCAGTGGCGCCGACTTCAGCACCTACTTGCACGCCGCCCCCTGATCCCCTTCGATCATGTGCCCCCGGTCGGCGTGACGGCCGTCCCGGGGCACACTGCATCAGCGGCCGAGCGTTTCGGACCGCGCGCGGCCCTTGCTCACGCGGCGGTCCGGTAGACCGTTAGCGGCGCTGTGGGCTGCGGCCTCGTAGCGTTGGGCACGCCAGGCGCACAGGGGCGCGCCCACTCGCCAGGACGTCCCACACCGTCCCCCTGAGACGCCGAGTGTGCCCATAACAGTGGAGATTAATCAGCAATTCATCAACACGGTTGGAAGCGCGGTCGTTCAAAATATTCAGGGAACGGTGAATATTGGTCCGCAGGCCAAGGAACTCCTTGACCTTGTGGGACGGTTCGGCGGTCATGAGACGGCTGCCTTGGAGACGGCGGTTCACGAGCTTGAGGACCCCGATGCGCGACCTGTCGACCGTTTGAGCAATACACAACGGCTGAAAGGCTTCCTATTGCAGCTCGGAGGCAAGGTCGAGGATGTAACACTCGCCGTCCTAGAGAAATACATTGAGAGCAAGATGGGCCTGTAAGCCTAGCGGCTAGGACTGTCAGGTAGGTGCATGTGTCAGCTTGCGCGACCTTCCGCTCTTCGGGATTAAGGATGACAATCCAGGGCTGGCCATGCTGGTCTCCCGCCCTGCCCGGAGCCCGGCCGTGGCCGGTGGTGGACCTACGTACACGAACATGTATGAGACTAGGAATGAGACTACGAACCTGACCGGCCCTGATGCGCGCCACGCTCGGTCGCCCCTCTTGGACAACGCACCGGCGGCACCCAGTCCTGGACAGTGTGCGGGTCCTGCCCGCGGATTAAAAGCTTGACCTTGGAGGGTGCGGATTAGTTCGCATTAGTCCGCCGTGCAGGTCAGCTCCGTCGACCGTACCCCGGCGAACGGGTGCGGCCGGGGCGAACTGCAACCCAAACTGCAACCCTGCGGAGTTGACGATCATCTGTAACTCGTCCGGCGCAAGATTACGAGAGCGTGACAACCGCGACCTTCAAGCGAGCATCTACTAACAGGACACAGCCGCTTGTGTTCCATCAGTTGGCGCACATGTGCCTCGCTCCTGGTCGCCCTCGATGTGCACCCTTTTTGCGGGAATCTACGATAGCTCTTGCGCCATTATGATTCAAACCAGCCAGCCTCCTGCTGGGACTCCCCCCACGTCAGGAGGGTCGGTCATATGGACTGCGACACTCAGACCAAGCCATCCCTCCGATAGGCGCCCCTGACTCCTCGACAAGACTCGCGGTCCAGGGTCTGCCCGAAGGGGACGCGCGCCAATGCCGCGAAGTTAGGGGATCGGGGATCAGGTCAAGGGTGAGTTGTCTGACGTCGTGACGAGGGTTGATAGGCGACGGGACCTCTGGTAAATCGGGTCAACCCACCACGATCTTCCCGGCCACCAGGGGTCCCGTTGCCAGTTCAGTCTGCCACCGCCACTGCCACCATCACGCATGCCGTCACTGTCGCGGCCGGGGTGTTCGCTCCCGGTCACCTGGGCGAGTTAACTCAGTACCTGCCGTTCGAGCTTGTCGATGATGTCCTGGAGCAGACCAGGACGGTGCAACGCCGGCTGCGCGCCCTGCCGTCACGGGCCGGGGTGTATTTCGTGCTCGCGCTCGGGTTGTTCCCGCACCTTGGCTACGTGCGGGTGTGGGCAAAGCTGACCGCCGGGCTGGCCAGCCTGAACCTTCCGCAGCCATCGGAGAAAGCGCTGCGGGACCTGCGCCGCCGCCTCGGGCCTGCGCCGCTGAAGGCGCTGTTCGAGGTGGTAGCCGGGCCGCTGGCCCAGCCGCACACGCCCGGCGTGCGGTTCACCGGGCTGCGCACCGTCGCCTTCGACGGGCTGAACTCCCTCAAGGTCCCCGACACCGACCGCAACCGCACCTGGCTGGGGAAGATCCGCCACCGGCTGGGCATGGCCGGATACCCGGCCCTGCGGGTAATGGCCCTGGCCGAGACCGGCACCCGCGGCCTGCTCGGGGCAACCGTCGGCTCGGTGTCCGAGCGCGACGAAGTCCGCCTGGCCCGGCGGCTGCTGCCCCTGCTCGGCCCGGGCATGCTGATCCTGCTGGACCGGGCCTTCGACGCCGCCGCGTTCCTCGCCGAGATCACCGCCACCGGGGCGATGCTGCTGGCCCGGGCCAGGTCCACCCGCAAGCCCCCGGTCCTGGCCCACCTGCCCGACGGCTCCTGCCTATCCCGCCTGGACAGCGGCCTGGCCGTGCGGATCATCGAGGCTGGCGTGGCCATGACCGGCGCCGACGGCACCCGCGTCGCCGATTCCTACCGGCTGATCACCACGCTGACCGACCACCGCCGCTACCCTGCCGACGCGCTGGTCCGGCTCTACCACGAGCGGTGGGAGATCGAGTCCGCCTACCTCGCGCTGCGGCACACCCTCCTCGACGGCCGCGTGCTGCGCTCGGGTGACCGGCCCGGCATCGAGCAGGAGCTATGGGCGATGCTCACGCTCTACCAGCTGCTGCGCATGGCCATGGTCACCGCCGTGGAAACCCGGCCCGGCACCAACCCCGACCGGGCCAGCTTCACCACTGCCCGGGAAGCAGCCCGCGAGGAGCTGACCGCGGCCCGCGGCATCTGCCCGGCCGGTTCCGCTGACCTGCCCGGCGTCATCGGCCGGGCCGTGCTGGCCACCTTGCTGCCCGCCCGGCGGCCCCGATATAGCGCCCGGAAGGTCAAGTGCGCCACCTCCCGCTACCTCGCCCGCGACGACGGCCGCCCCCGCGCCGTCACCGCCATCACAGCCATCAGCATCACCGTCACCACCCCGCCGCTGGACCCGCCCGGAGGCAGGCCCCGGCCCCGGCCTCACCGCAAGAATCCAGCCCGGACAGGCCCTCAGCCACCCACCCGGCGGCAGCGCGTCACCGCCCTGATGACCACCGAGCCCCACCGTGACTGGAGCGGCCGGGAACTCGCCGAACGCCTCCAGATCAAGCCCCGCAACCTGCACACCCAGCTAGGAGAATGGGCCAAGCTCGGCTTCATCACCCGCACCGGTTTCGCTGCCTACGCCCTCAACACGCCGCCAGAAACGACCTCGACTACCGCCCCCGACCCTTAACTACGCGGCATTGGCTAGCGACGCGAGCGCAGCGAGCGCCCTTGAC
>DATCEO010000142.1:0-7485 GCA_036510065.1 Streptosporangiaceae bacterium
CACCGCTCCCCGACCCCTGGAACCGCTACCCGAACCAGTCAACCTCGACCAGCACCGCGTCCGAAGCCACGCTCATGTCAGTCGCCTGATCAACGAATATCACCTCGTCGCATTACCTGGACGAGATTTTCGGCACGCACAACCTGAGTTCCGCGACAGCTTCCCCGGCTGGCTCAGCCCGGTCAGGTCGCCACCTTGGCCGACGGGCAGACCGCGCCGTGCTGGGCGGAGATCACTCGCGACGGCCCGTACCCCACCCGCCGGAGGGCTCGCCCCCCGCCTGCGGGCGCCATGACATTCAGTAATGCCACAGACTCATCCGGCGGCCGCACGCCGTCAGTGACCGGCAGCGCCAGCCCCGTCGTGCCCGCGTTCGCCGTCAGCGGCGGAAACCTCCCCGAGCTGCCAGTTCCCCGCCGCCGGGCCGCCCCGGCCGGGGTCATCAATCCCTTGCCGGCCGCCGGCCTGGTTCCGGACGGCGGAAGGCTCCTCGGGCGCCGGCTCACGGCCCGATGTTCGTAAGCGCCCTCCGGCAGGCCGGAACGGCTCATCCCGGCCGGAAGCGTGCCGGTGCTAGTGCCTGCTGGCCGGGGGCGGGAAGTCTCCCGTGGCGCTGTCGACGAAGTTGCGGGCGACGTCGGTGAGCCGCTGGTGGCTGTTGCGGGCGTACTCGCGCAGCAGGGAGAAGGCCCGGTCCATGTCGAGGCCGAGGCGCTCGGCGAGCTTGCCCTTGGCCTGCTCGATGATGACCCGGCTGTTCAGGGCGGCCTGGAGCTGCTCGGCGGCGGTCTCGCTGCGCCGCACGTTCCGCTCCTGCAGCAGCCCGATCGTGGCGACGTCGGCCAGGGCCTGGCCGATGCGCAGCTCCGCCGGGCCCAGCGGTCCCGGCCCGGCGCGGAACAGGTTCAGCGCGCCGATGACCTCATCCCGCAGCCGCATCGGCACGGCCTCCACAGCGCGGAACCCGGCTGTGATGGCGGCGGCCGCGAACCGGGGCCACTGCTGGTCCGGCCCGGTCAGGTCGGCGGCGGTGACGGGCTGCCCGGTGCGGAAGCAGTCCAGGCACGGTCCCTGGTCATTCTGGATCTGGAACAGCTCCATCAGCCCGGCGGCCTGGCTGGACGCCGCCGCTACGCGCAGCTGCCCGCGCGGGTCGGCCAGGACGACCCCGGCCGCGGACGCGGACAGCAGCGCGACGCTCCGGTCGGTGAGCAGGTGCAGGAAGTCGATCACGTCGAAGTCGGCGACCATCGTGTCGGCCAGGTCGACGAACGTGTCCGACAGCAGCTCGGAATCCACCTAGATCACCCTCTCATTACCGGCCGGAACAGCTCCGGGCCGCCGACGAAAACGGCCGGCGACAGGCCGGCGCGTCATGCCCTGCCATCCGGCGCCGGGTCGGGGTCGGGGTGCAGTCGCAGGCGCCGGGCGACGATGTCGCCGGCCACGTCGGCGAGCCGCCGGTCTTGTGCATAAGCGTAAGCCCGGAGCCGGGCGAAGGCTTCCGCGGTGGGGACGCCGAGTTGCAGGGTGAGCATCCCCGTGGCCTGGTCGACCTCGGCGCGGTGCGCCGCCAGGTCCGGGGCCTGCCCGTCCAGTCCCGCGCCATTAGCTGCCCCGTCGCCGTCCGAGTGGCCTGCGCCGTCGAGCAGCAGCATGGTCGCTGTGTCGGCCAGCAGGAGGCTGTCGCCGAGCTGCGCCCGGGTCAGCGGCCCGGGTGAGCTGCGGTACAGGCCCATCGCCCCGGTACGGATCACCCCGATCGTTAGCGGGAACGCGAACACCGCGCATACTCCGAGCCGGCCTGCAGCCTCCGTAAACGCCGGCCACCGCCGGCCGGACTCATCATCGCCCAGGTCGCCGGCCAGGACCGGCGCGGCGGCGGCCACGATGTCATGACACGGTCCCTCGCCCAGTGTCAGCTGAAGCTCGGCGAGCTGCTCGCTGACCGGGTCACTCACAGCCATCACGAAATCCGCTGCCCCGCCGCTCGCAGCAGTCACCCACGTCCCCGTCACCTGTGCACACGAGACCGTCACCGTGCATACGTCGGCCACCGACGGCCGCCGGTCCTGCGCGGCGGCGTGCTCCGCGACCAGGCCCCACACCGTCTCCCCCCGGCTGCCGGTCACCTGCGCGCCCACGTGCGAGTGGCCTCGCAGGCTGCCCGGCGCCAGGCGCCCCCGGCCGCCATTACACCGGTACCCCGAGGGGCTCGAGGGCCTGCAGGCCGGGGGACAGCGTTCCCCGCCGAGCCGGCAGGGCGCTGGACGCAGCGGCGGCCACGCAGGCACGAGCGCACAGCATGCCGGCCAGGCCGCTCAGTGAGACCCGGGCTAGCCGGATCAACGGCCAGACACCTCGCGCCTGACGCATCCAGATCCCCGCGCACCGCCAGCTCAACCGGACCGCCGCCTGCACGGGATCTCAGCTCAACGCTCACCATCCGGGGCGCCCTTCCTGGCGGAGCTGCCAGGCGGGGACTTGACCCAACGGCTAACGATCGGCCTGAACCATTACCCTACCCCCTGGGCAGGCGCAGGGCCCGGCCGCGTCAGCGTTCACGGCCGGGCGGGTGCCATTTCAGAACTCAGCACCCAGTCGTGACCTGCGGCCTGGCCGAATGACCGTGCCGGGCAAGCTCGGGGTTCTGTGCCAGCTCGCCTCCCGGCCCTCAGCCTGGTCCGCGCCTTTAGCCGGCTGCACCTGCCGGGCCGCGGCCAGCCGCCCCGGGGACGCCGAGACGACGGCGCTCCGCCACGAGGCCAGGGTGACCTGTCCCGCCAGGTCACCCTGGCCGGACGGGCTAAACCGGAGCACCACATTCCGGCGGCCACGGAACAGCGCGCGGAAGGCTGGGGGTCCGCGCCCGTGGCTCAGCTGCTTCCTGCCGGGTCCGGGCGGCGGGGTCCTGAGTGTCAGCGGTCATGAAAATTGAGCAGTGAGGGGCGTGGTGGGATCACGTAATTGACCACCCCGATCACGTTGGCGGATTCCAGCGATCGTCGCAACACGGTGGCTGGTGTTGGTGGATGGTAGTCGTGTTCAGCGCACCGCGGCGCGGGCGAGCTCGCGGACCGGCGTGTCGTTGTCGGCTGCCCAGGTCTGGGCGGCGGCGGCGAGGGTGAGGGCGCTGCCGTAGAGGACGTGCTTGCCGCCTTGCCTGGCGATCAGCGTGTCGAGCGTGCCGAAGGCGCGGCCTTTGCGGGCGAGGACCAGGATGTCGGTCGCGGCGCGTTCGCCGAGCCAGTGCCCGGCCGGCAGCCGCACGCGCTGGCCGAGGCCGCTGGGTGCGTGCGGATCGGCGCCGGTGAGCCAGTCGTCGAGCAGGCCGAGAGCGACGCCGATGCAGCCGGCGACGGTGGCGGTGGTGTTGTCGGGTGAGTCGGGCTGTACTTGCTCCAGGATCGCCGCGGCGAGGGTGGTGTCGCCGCCGGCGAGGGCCTCGATCGCCAGTCGCAGCGTGGTGACGGCCAGGTCGCGGGCGTGACCCACCGGGGTGAAGCGGGTCATGTTGTGCCGCTCGACCGCGCGGGTCATCGCCGCCTGCAGGGTGCCCAGGTCGGGGACGTCGATGTCGTCGACGTTGATGCCCTCTTCGGCGAGCAGCGGCGCGAGCTCGCGCAGTGTCTCCCTGGCGAGCCCTGGCCTGAGCTGGATCTGCGGCGCTCCGGGCGGTGGTTCCGGGCTGCGCCGGCGCATGTCGGCCATGAGCCCATCCTCGCAGCACCGGCGCCCGGGTCCTACCTCCGCGGGCTGTGGCTGTGTTCTTCCAGCGCGGCGGCCAGCCGGGCAGCCGGGGTGTCCCGGCCGAGAGTCTTGCGCGGGCGGTCGTTGAGTTCCGCGGCGACCGCGGCCAGCCGGTCCGGGCCGTGGCCGCGCAGGTCGCTGCCCTTGGGGAAGTACTGGCGCAGCAGCCCGTTCGTGTTCTCGCTGGTCGGCCGCTGCCACGGTGAGTGCGGGTCGCAGAAGAACACCGGCATGCCGAGCGCCTGCGTTATGCCGGCGTGCAGCGCCATCTCCTTGCCCTGGTCCCGGGTCAGCGACCGGCGCAGCTGCGCGGGCAGCCGGGCCATGGCCTGCACCAGCGCGTCGCGGACCGCGTCGGCGGTATGCCGCCGGCCGGGCAGGTGCACCAAGATGGTGAACCGGCTCGCGCGGCCGGCCAGGGTGCCGATCGCCGGGCGGTTTGCCGGTGCCGGTGATCAGGTCGCCCTCCCAGTGCCCCGGTACGGTCCGGCCGGCCGCCTCGGCGGGCCGCTGACCGATCATCGTCATGCCTGCCAGCGAGCCGGCCCGGCGGGCGTCCGGGCGACGGTGCGGCTTGCGGCCACGTCGGCCAGTCCGGAGCACCCCGGGCAGGTCTATGCGGTAGACCGCCTGGTAAATGGTCTCGTGCACGAGGTGCCGCCCGGGATCGTCCGGGAACTCGCTGCGCAGCGCATGGCAGATCTGTTCCGGGCTCCACCGCTTCTCCAGCCGGCCGGCCACGAACTGGCGCAGTACCGGATCGCGCATCAGCTTGCCGCGGCCGGGCCGCCCCCGCCGCTCGGCCGCCAGCCGCTGCGCGGTGAACGGCCGGTACTCCCGCTATCCGGATCCCGGTTGCGGCGCAGCTCCCGGCTGACCGCCGATGGGCTGCGGTCCAGCTGCCCTGCGATGGCCCGCACCCCGAGCCCGGCCCGCCGCAGATCCGCGATGCGAACTCGCTCGTCCTCGGACAGATACCGCTCCGAGATCTGCCGCTTCCGCGCACTGATCACGGGTGGATAATGCAGCTTTTGCCCGTTGCTGCCGGCGATTGTGCGCCCGTGTCGCCAGCGTTTCCCAGTCCGGGCATTGACTCCCGCGACCCGGCAGGCCTCCGCGTTCGAGGCGCCACGCGCGATCAGCCGCGCGAACTGCTCCCGCTTCGCCGTCTGCGGTGCCGGACCCGGCCGGGCCATGCGTCATCGCAACTCCCGAACCCATCGAGTATTGCGACGATCACTAGAAACCGCCGCCGTTGGAAGAGGGTCAATTTCGGCCGACGTTGACACCTCGTGGATCGGCCGCGCGGTCATGGCAGAACCGCACCGGCCTGATGTGCCAGTGCTCCAGGCCGCCGAGTGCCAGCTAGCGGGCTGCAGACTGACAGACCGGCGCGTTACTGTCCCCGCATGACCAGGTCCGGAGATGATGACGGCGGCCGCAGGCTCTGGCTGACCAGCTCCGGGGGGACGCTCATGGCCTTCAGGGTCACGGTCGAGGTGGACGAGGACCGGCTGCGCGAGGCGGGGATCGGCCCGGCGCCCGAGGACATCATGGCCGAGCTCACGGCGCCGGCCGAGGGGCGGCTCAGCCTCCAGAGCCGGGACCACTGGCTGCCGGTCCGGAACATGAAGGTCCGGCCGAGGTAGCGCCGGGGATTGAGCGGTCTCGCGTTCGTGTGTCAGCAGCAGAAGCGGTGCTGTGCTGCTCGGCGGATAATCGGCGCATGGAAACCCCCTTGCGCGGCCCGCTGGCCGCAGTCGAGTTCCTCATCATGGAGTTCGACTCGCGCAATGCCCGGCTGGCGGTGCTCAACAACGTCGGCTACAGCGCGAAGAACCGCGGCGACGCCGTGGAGGACGCCAGGAAGGCCGCCGAGGCCGCGCAGGCGCGCGGCCTGCCGCTCAGCTACACGGTAGTGAGGATCGCGTCGGAGGACACTTTTCCCGCGTGAGCCTGCGCGACTTCCCGAACACCAGTTCTTAACCTTGGGAAGTGCGCGAGTCGGAGCCGCCTCCCCCGGCATCCTGGGGCTTGAGCCCCGGCGGGGGGCCAGAAGTGTGCCTGGGCTGTGAGCTGCGGTGATGCGCTGTGGGTCAGCGGTAAGGACATGATGATCGGCCTTGTCCCTCGCCTGCTCTACCCATCGTCCCAGTTCAGAGGGCACCTTTCGCGTGGCAGCGCCGGAACGTGCACCTATTCGCGCGGTGGACCGCTCAGGTATCGAGGCTGGCCAGCTCGCCGAGCATCTGGCGGAGCTGCGCCATCCGGCGCTCGCCGAGTGTCTCCTCCCACCTCGCCTCGAGGCCGCCGAAGGCCCGGCTGGCTACCGCGGACGCCTCGCGCCCGCGCGGGGTGAGCTTGACGATGCGGCCGCGGCCGTCGCTGGGGTCCGGGACGCGCTCGGCGTAGCCGTGATCCTCGAGGTAGCGCACGATCTCGGCCATCGCCTGGGGCGTGACGCCGGCCCGGCGGGCCAGTTCGGTAGGGCGGGTGCCGCCAGCATCGATCACCCGGAACAAGTTGATGGAGTGCGCCGGGCGGATGTCGGGGAAGCCGGCTGCTGGCAGAGCCGCGTGCAGGGCATCAACCAGCGAGTCGAACACCGCGCTGACCAGCATGGCCAGAGGCCGGCCCGGCGCCTGGCCAGCCGCGCGCACGGGTTCCCGGGTTGACAATACTTCGGACACTTAATAAAGTCACCTAACAAGGTTGCCTAACAAAGCTACTTAAGCAGAGTGTAACAGCAGCCAGGGCAAGGCCGCCCTGCCGGGCAGAGGAGCTTCCCCGTGCCTGTTTCGCCTCCCAGCAGATGAGAGACTCCGTGACCAGCCAGCAGCCAGCCGCAGAAGACCTGACCGCCAGCTTCGACCGGGTCGTCACCGCCGTCGGCCAGCTCGTCGCCGGCGTCGCGGCCGACCAGTGGTCGGCGCCTACCCCCTGCCCCGCGTGGGACGTCAGCCATCTTGTGGATCACCTCATCGCCGGAAACCGGCACTTCGCCGCCCTCATCCAGGGCCAGCCGCCCGCCAGCCAGGACGACCCCGGCGATCGCGCCGAGGCTTACCGGATATCGGCTGTGGCGCTGCGTGCCGCGTTCTCCGCCCCCGGAGCACTCGAGCAGGTTTACCAGTCACCGATCGGGCCAGCTCCCGGCAGCGCCATGGTTCAGCTGCGGATCAGCGAGCAGCTGCTGCACGGATGGGACCTGGCCAGGGCGACCGGGCAGCCCCCGGACTTGCCCGCGGACCTGGCCGAGCAGGCACTCGCCCTATCCCTGGCTCAGCTCGGGGACGCCCCCCGCGACGGCCTGCCGTTCGGGCCGCCGCAGCCCGCGCCCGGCGACGCACCGGCGATCGACCGGCTGGCGGCCTACTTCGGGCGCCCCCTTCCGGCATGACGCGCCCGCCTCCGAGGCCTGGCGCGACCAGTGCTGTGCGCGCGGTGGCCGCATAACCGCCGGCGCTGCATCCTGCCGCTCTTACTAGGGAGTGCGTAAGTAATCCGACGGAATCTGGTTATGCGGTGATGTAGCGCAGGTGCGGGTCGGCGAAGAATGCCCGGACCAGTCCGCGGGGCAGTGTTGCATTGGCCGATCGGTGCGCGTGACAGAGCGCGCTGATGAGAATGACCGGCCGGTCAGATGGCTGCGGCGAGCTGGTCGAAGGCTGTGCGTGTCCGGTGGCGGGCGGGATGTCGGTGGCGATTTCGTAGTGGCCGCGGCGCAGGTTCTGG
>DATCEO010000143.1:0-15299 GCA_036510065.1 Streptosporangiaceae bacterium
TCCTGGCCGTCATCGAGCACGCGACCCGGCGGATCCGCATCCTCGGCATCACCCTCCATCCCACCGGGCAGTGGACAGCCCAGCAAGCCCGTAACCTCCTCATGGACCTTGACGAGCAAGCGCACCGGGCCAGGTTCATGATCCGCGACCGCGGATCCAACTTCACCGCCACGTTCGACGCCGTCCTCGCCGACGCTGGCATCCGGACCGTGCTCTGCAACATCCAGACGCCCCGGATGAACGCCATCGCCGAACGCTGGATCGGCGGATGCCGACGCGAGCTCCTGGATCGCACCCTGATCTGGAACCAGGCCCACCTGCGGCAGATCCTGCGCCAGTACGAAACCCACCACAACCAGCACCGGCCACACCGCTCCCCGAACAGCGCCGCGCCCCTGGAACCGCTACCCGAACCAGTCAACCTCGACCAGCACCACGCCCGGAGACAGACTCGCGCCGGTGGCCTGATCAACGAATACCGCCTGGTCGCATGACGCGGACGAGCTTTTCGGCACCCACAGCAGGTGGCCTGATTACGATGAATCATGGCTGATAAATCCGAGGCTGCGGCCGAGCTGCGCCTTGCCCGGGTCAAGGCACTCAGTGACCATGACCGCCTGTCCCTCGTGATCTACCTCATCGCCCGGTACCCGGAGACCTTCCCGGACATGCTGGAAGACGCGCTGAGCACCCTCAGCCCGGGCAGTGCCGGGACCACCGGCACCGACTAAGGCGGCCAGGCCCCCCAGGCGATCCGGGCAGTCAGCCACGCGCAGTCGGCTACTGGCCGTGGAAGGGCTCGTCCGCCGGGCTGAGCGGGCTCAGCCCCGTGGTCCGGAGCGTTCCGTAGGCGAGCCAGCCGTCATTCTGGCTGTCGGCGGGGCCGTGCATGAGCCGCACGTCGATCACCTCCAGCCCCCAGCTGCCGTCCTCGATGTAGCGCGCGTCGGCGTCGTCATTGAACGGGCCGGCTGCCATCTCGGCCATGCTCGCGGCTTCCCGGCTGAGCGCTGCCAGGGCCAGCGGGGCAGTCGGACCGGTCCCGGCCGCCACGCCGAGCGGGTAACCGGTGCCGTCGCTGGTCGTCCGGAGCGTCACGGCCGGGATCGTTATGCGCGCCATGGCCGGACGGTACCGCGCAGCGGCTCAGTCGCCCAGCCACTGAATGCGCAGGACCAGGACTAGCTCATCTTCGGGATACACCAGGAACGTCACGAGGCCTTCACCTCGGGGCCCGAAGGACAGCCGCCGCATCGGGGTGTCAGGCTCGCCGGGGTATCGCTGGTACTCCACGGGGTCAACGATGACGACTGCATCCATGAAGGATTCCAGCGCCCGCCTCATGTGCAGCGGCAGGCTCTCTCGGCCTCAGCCCGCGCCGGATCCTCGAACTCCCACCGGTACACCTCAGGTGCCGTACCTGGCCCGGATCTCCTCCCAGCTGGTGCGCTGCTCCGGAGGCGGCGGCCCCTCTCCGATGTAACGCCCTGCTCGTGCCAGGAAGGCGCGCTGGGCGCCCGGGTCGCGCCAGGCATCCGCCTCGAACCACCAGCGACGCACTGTCCGCACCAGCGCCGTCAGATCCTCGTCCTTGCGCGCCTGCTCGAAGGCGGCGTCAAGCTCGCTGTCGTACCGCTGCAGCACCTCGGGATCGGCGTTGGCGGCCAAGACGGCCCGGATCGCGGATGGCGTGCACGCGGGACGGCCCAGGGCACGCGGTCGGCCAGGTTGCGGCACGGTCATGGCTTCAGTATGCGCCGAGAGCGCGCGCCGCTGTACCTAGCTGGGTTCAGCCGCGCGTCGCTCCCACATCAGCAGCTAGGCCGCGACCGAATCGTCACCCGGCAGGAGCACGAGCGGCGGCGACTTCGGCTCGTTCCTCACCCTGGCCAGTATGCGAACTCACGTTCGGGAAGTCGAGCAGGCGGGCGCTGACTGTGGTCTATGTACGGCCTGCGCCTGGGTGCGTACGCTCAGACCATGACAACTCCCGCGTCCGAGCCGCAGCGGCCCGACCTGGAAGCAGCTCCTGGCCGCCCAGGCCCGCGGCATCGTCGCGGCCGATTTCGTGCACGTGGACACCGTTCTCCTGCGGCGCATCTACGCGCTGATCGTCATCGAGCACGACACCCGCCAGGTCCACCTCGCTGGCATCACCATGCACCCCGACGGCGCGTGGACCACGCAAGCAGCACGCAACTTCCTGATGGACCTCGACCAGCGCGCGGCGTCCGTCAGGTTCCTGATCAGGGACCGCGCAGGCCAGTTCACCGATTCCTTCGACGCCGTGTTCACAGCAGCGGATGTCAGGATTGTCCCTAGCCCGCCGCAGGCGCCCAGAGCAAACGCCATCTGCGAAAGGATGATCGGCACCTTGCGCCGCGAGGTCCTCGACCGGCTGCTCATCGTCAGCGAGCACCACCTGCGCCAGGTCCTGACCGAGTACTTGGCGTACTACAACACGGCCCGGCCGCACCGCGCACTCGACCAGCTCTCACCCGCTCAAGCCGGCACCCAGCCACCGCAGATCAACCTCGAAGATCACCGGATCCGCCGAAAACAAGCCCTCGGCGGCCTCACCCACGAGTACCAGATCGCCGTCTGAAACCCAAGAGTATTCGCAGGTCATCACCACGATCGTGTATTCGAGCCCCACAGGCGGCCCGCAACTTCCTGATGGACCTCGGCTGTTGTAGTGCTGCAGGTACTCGGTCAGCACAGCCCGGCCCCACCGTGGTCTCGACCAGCTCGCGCCCGCTCAGGCTGACACCCAGCCACCAGAGCCCGCCAACCTCGGTGAGCACCGGATTCGCCGGAAACAAATCCTCGGCGGACTCACGCACGAGCACCGGATCGTCGCCTGACAGACCGCACCGTCCTACGAAGAAGACGCAGGTCACCGCCACGATCGCGTATTCGAGCCCAACAGGACCCGCGACCCGGTCGGTTCATTCGAGACAGGATCGCTCCGGCTCGACCTCGACCGCCTCACTGGCGACATCGGGTCCCTGCCCAGGCCCAAGCCCAGATGAATCTGGCCGGAGCATGACTCCATGAGAGCCGATACAGCAAGGCATGAGAGCAGCTGGCGCCCCTGTCGCCGAATCTGCTCCTGGCGGCGGTCAACCCGGCCTGCCGACCAGTCGCTCGCCGTTGAGCGCCGATCGGCAGGTGCCAGCTACAGGCGGTGAAGACTCTGCAGGAGCGCGATCGCGCCATAGGCCAGCAGGACGATCACTGTCACCGACACAACCATCACGACGGTTTTCAGCAGCATCTTCCAGAAGACAACGGACACGACGGCGAACAGCACGACGGCCGCCCGGATGGATTCCTGGACGTGCGGAGCACCTTGAGCGACGAACATTTATTTCCACCTCCTTCCAGCGTCGCCACGGAGATAAGCGGTGCAGAAAGGTGCTCCGAGTCGCTGATCCCGCCGTCGGCTGCCGCCAGGCGGTGGCTCCGGCGCGTCAGATGCAGGTATTGCATCGGGCGGAGATGCCGGTAACGTAAGGGTCGGCACAGACCCTTCCGGAGCACGGGCAGGCTCTGTCATTGCACGGCCGATGCGCTACCATCGGCCGTGCTTTATGTTCAATTGGCGTGAGCCAGGACCCAGGTGTGATCTAGCTGCAAGCGTCAGCCTGCCCGTTCGCTGGCAGCTCGCGCCTCGCTGGCCTCAGAAGTCCCTCCCCTATCGGCCTCCTCTCTGACCTCACGGGCCGGAACTTAACGATCACTAAGGCTCCGACCTCGTGAAACCCCGTACTGAGAGGGTCCCATAGGTCTTGGCAATTGCCAATGGCGATTAACTAAGGCACTTGTCGCCGGTCTGACCGTAACCTGCGCCCGCCCCCCTGAACCCGGTCCGCGAAGGTCGGCTCGTCACGTGCTGGGGGGCCGATGCAGCCGATCCGGCCGCGGCGCAGCCCACCCTGAAATCGTCCGTAATGCCATAAGGCCTGCTCAGACCGCCTGAACTCGCACGTCAAGAAACTCTCAGCGAAACTTGCCGTCCGGCCGACGCACCCTTGGCCCGGTAGAGTATTATCGCGCGCAACAGCACGTGGCAAGTGCCGTCGGCGATGACCTAAAGCCAGTACCAGCCTGTTGCTACGGCCCGCCGCCGAGTCAGATGTGCCCGACCCGGCGTGGCCGTCCACAGAGAGGCCCGACGGTGGCAGAAGCCAACCCGACAATGCGCCAGCGTGAGCTCTCGCTGCGGCTACGGCAGCTGCGGGCCGGCAAGGACCTTACGGTCGAGCAGGTTGCTGAGCAGCTGCTCTGCTCCGCGACAAAGATCAGCCGCCTGGAGACTGGAGCGCGGCGCGCAAGCCTGCGCGATGTTCGTGATCTCTGCCAGCTCTACCAAGTAAACGAGCAAGATGCCGCGCAGCTCATGGGTCTGGCCCGGCAGGCTCGCGAGGCAGGCTGGTGGGATCAGTACAACGATCTGGGCGCGGTCGGTACCTACCTGGGCATCGAGCAAGAGGCCACTGCCGTCACGTACTACTCCATGTACTTCATTCACGGGTTTCTGCAGACCGCGGACTATGCGCGCTCCGTAATCAAGGGGATCAATCCTCAGATCGATCCGCCAGTGCTGGAGGAGCGGGTTAATGCGAGGATGCATCGACAGCAGTTGATAGAGCAGCCGGACCGGCCTCGCGTCAGGATTCTGATGGACGAGGCGGTTCTACGCCGCCAGGTCGGCGGCGCCGAGGTCATGGCCGGCCAGCTCAGCAAGATCGCGAAAATTGCCGACGAAGGAAAGGTAATCGCTCAGGTAATACCCTTCAGTTCGGGTTCCCTGGCCAGCGCGGACAGCAATTTCACACTCTTCGAGTTTGACGGACCCTCCCTATCGAGAATTATTCACGTAGAGGGCTTGACGAGCAATCTTTATATCGAGCGGCCAGCCGACATCGAGCGATACCGTGAATCCCTGGATCACTTGCGCGACGCCGCGCTGAGTCCACGGGATTCGCTAGTCTTGATCACCGAGATCAAGGATTCGCATCAAGAAGCCATCTAACCCAGTAATTGCGCATCAACACCATCCGAACCCGGAGATAACAGATAATGGAACGAGTGGACCCTTCAAGCCCTGCGGGGCTGTCATGGCGTACTTCCCGGTATTGCAATGGGGGTGACTGTATCCGGGTGGCGTCGAACGAAAGCGTAGTTTTCGTCGGCGACTCTAAAGATCCTGAAGGCCCCGTTCTTTCCTACTCTAAACATGAGTGGCATCAGTTCGTCACGAGTATCAAGCGCGGAGACTACGATCGAAATCTGATCGACTAGCCCGCCAGCCAGTTTGCTGGCCGCTGCGATTAATACCGGCCGGAAGGATCTTGCAATCAGGATCTGTTTATAGGTCCCGGACAAGCTTGGATCCGCGTGGCAACCGCGGCCAGCGTGCTGCGCCAATTACATGTCTACCTGGCGAGTAAAGGTAGGCAGCTGCGGGGCCGACCATGGGGTCGGCCCCGCAGCTGCTTCATGCTGCGCATCTGTCACACTGGCCACACGCCAGGCAGCGTTGTCAGGCAGCGTTGTATTGACAAAGGTCAAATTTTTGTGGTTAGCATCGTTGTACTACGGGCGGAAATCTTGATCAATTAGCTGGAGGATGCTGTGGCGGCAGGAGGTCCTGACGCACCGAATTGGCGGCACAGCAGCTTCTGCAATGGGGGAACCTGCGTGGAAATAGCAGTGCAGGGAGACCTCGTCGCGGTCCGCGTCTCCGGTAGCCCAGATGGCCACGTCCTGACTTTTCCTGCCAGTAGCTGGCAGCGGTTTGTCGCCGACATCAAGAGCGGCGATCTCGTATAGTCCTGTGCCGCTCGAATACTCGATGAGTGCCTGACGTGCACTATTACGAGCAGACTTGGCCCAGTGATGGTTGGCTGGCCGGGTGCTGTTCAAGATCGCTTACTTCCTGGCTCGCCGGATGCTCGCGCTGGCTGTCCTGGTGTTCCGCGGGGACAGGGCGAAGAATGCCTGTGAGGTGCCAGAAGTCTGCAGCCTTCTGAGCTGGGACGACGCTGACAGCTTGGGTAAGGCATGATGGCCGACCATGCCCATCCGCCTGCTCTACCTGATGTTCGTACGGCTTTGCGGCTGGCTGGTCCTGCTCGGCCGGTCGACGGCGTCCAAGGGCAGTGTCGCGTTGCCGATCGGTGCGCGTGTCAGATCGCGACGAGGGAGATGACTGCCCGGTCAGATGGCCGTCGCGAGCTGGTCAAAGGCCTGGCGAAGTCGGTGGCGGGCGGGGGCGTCGGTGGCGAGTTCATAGTGGCCGCGGCAGAGGTTCTGGACGAACGCGTGCCCGGCGGAGATGATCCGTACGGACCGGTTACGTTTCAGGCCGCGCATCGGCCGCAACCGCGCTTTCAGCCGGCCATGATCTGTTTCGACCGGGTTGTTCGCGTACCGCTCGACGGTGTGTAGCGCTGAGGGGATCAGCTCATCGAGGACCCGCGGGTAGGCCGGGGCGCGGTCGGTGGTGACCTCGGTGGGGACCGTGCCCGCCCGCAGGGCCCGGGTGAGGAACTGCCGGGCGGCGGCCAGGTCGCGGCGCTCGGACAGCAGCACGTCAATGACCTGGCCATGCTGATCAATGGCCCGGTACAGGTAGGTCCACCGCCCGGCCACCTTGACGCATGTCTCGTCGGCGAACCACCGGTCGCCGGGAGCATGCCGACAGAACCGTGCGGCCCCGATGAACTCGGGCGTGAACCGCTGGACCCACCGGTACACGGTGACGTGATCGACGGTGACGCCGCGCTCGGCCAGCAGCTCCTCGACATCCCGGTAGGACAGTCCATAGCGCAGGTACCAGCGGACCGCGACCGAGATCACCTCCCGCGGGAACCGGAAGCCAGCGAACATAGAGGATGAGCCCGACGCCGTCATTGCACCAGTCTCCCGCCCGCCGCGATCAGCCAACGCAACACTGCCGTCGCCAGGTCGGTCCCTCCCTTCGTGGCGCTGGGTCGATGCCCGCGGCGCGCAGGATCTCGTAGATGGTGGACGCCGCGACCGTGGCGCCGAGCTTGGTCAGCTCGCCGTGAATACGCCGGTAACCCCAGAGCGGGTTCTCGCGCGCCAGGCGGACGGTTAGCCGGGCGATGCTCCGGACCGTCGGCGGCCGACCGGGCTTGCGCCGCTTGCTGGTGTCGTATCTTGTGGCGGCGAGCCAGCGGTGCCAGGCTAGCAGCGTCGCAGGCGTCACGGGGAAGACCTCCGCCCAGCGCCTGCGCGG
This sequence comes from Streptosporangiaceae bacterium, assembly GCA_036510065.1. Classification (GTDB taxonomy): domain Bacteria; phylum Actinomycetota; class Actinomycetes; order Streptosporangiales; family Streptosporangiaceae; genus DASUBV01. The sequence continues at coordinate 7,271 of DATCEO010000143.1, forward strand.
GATAAATCGCGTGAGCGCAGCGAACCAGGCCCGATCACCAGGTTCGTACCGCACCCGGCCGGCGTTCCGGCGCAGCACCGCGTTCTCATACCGGAGCGCCAGCAACTCGGCGTCCTTCTCCCCGTCACCGCGGAACACCAGGACAATCAGGCCGAATAACCTGCGCATGAGCAGGCAGACGATCTTGAGCAGCACCCGATCAGCCAACCATCACCGCCCCAGCCGCGCAAACGAAACGAGCAGGTCAACGCCACGATCGAGTTTCCGGGCGGCACAGGAACAAGGCATTCTTCTTAACGGCTGCGCTGCCTTGCCCCCGCCGGTACGTGCGCCGTTTACTCGCCGATAATCCCTTCTGCGGCGTGGAAGGCCTCGAGTACCTCGCCGGGGGTGTCGTAGTAGGCGCCGGGGCCGAGGGCTGCGCCGATGCCGTAGCGGTCAAGCTGCTCGCGCACCGGGCCGTGGACGGTGCTGACGGCGAGGCGGATGTGTCGTTTGCGGAGGTGCTCGATGACGCGGGTGAGGACCGCCGCCGCGGTGTAGTCGACATCGCCGATGGCCGCGCCGTCGAGAACCAGCCACCGGAGTGGGCTGCCCTGCGTGGCTAGGGCCGCGACGTCGTCGAGGAGCCTGGAGGCATTGGCGTAGTAGAGGCTGGTGCCGAACCGGTAGACCACCAGCCCTTCCTCGGTCCGCGCGCCGGGCAGCACCGGGGCAGGCTGCCAGTGCCCGGCCGGTGACTTCACCAGCACGCTGTTGAGCGGGTGGTAGCTGTGGCGCAGGTGGTCGATGACCGAGGCGACGACGGCAAGCACGATGCCTTCCTCGACCCCCAGGACCACGACCGCGGCGGCCGTGAGCAGGGCAATGGCGAACTCGAGGCGCCGGCAGGCCAGGATGCGCCGCATCCCGGCGACGTCGATGAGCCCTGCAGCGATGAGGAAGACCACCGCCGCCAGGGCGGCGACCGGCAGGTCGGCGAGCGGCCCGGTGAGCAGGAGCAGGACAATGAGGACCAGCATGGCGGTCGTGAGCTGGGCCAGCTGGCTGCGCCCGCCCGCGCTGTCGACCATCTGTGTCTTGGTCGGGCTGCCGTTGACAACGAACGTGCCGGAGAACGCGGCGGCCACATTGGCGGCGCCCAGGCCGACCAGGTCGGTGTCCTCGCTGAACGGCTCCTCGTACTTCCCGGCGTAGGCGCGTGAGGTCGCCGCGCTCTGGGCCAGGATGACCACGAACATCGAGGCCGCGGCGCCGATCAGCACGGCGTCGTCGTGCAGGCCGAGCGCGGGCAGCCCGAGGTGCGGCAGCCCGCGCGGGACCGGCCCGACGACGGCCACGCCGCGGCCGGCCAGATCCACGGCCTGGCTCACGGTGATCGCGGTGATCACCGCGATCAGCGGCCCAGGGATTTTTCGTGTGATCCGGCGCGCGGCCAGCACGATCACGATGACCCCGGCCGACACTGCCAGATCTGCCCCGTGTGCCTGTGGGAGCGCGCGCATTATGTCCAGGAGTTTGGTCAGGGTGTTTTTGCCTGCGGCAGTCACCCCGAGCATGTCGGGGAGCTGGCCGGCCGCCACCTGGATACCGACGCCGGTGAGGAATCCGACCAGGACGGTGCGGGAAAGGAAATTCGCCAGGAACCCGAGCCGGGCCAGCCGGGCCAGCAGCAGCATTCCGCCGGCCAGCAGGGCCGCGAGCCCGGCCAGCCGGACGTATCGCTCCGACCCGGCGACCGCGAGCCCGGTCAGCGCGGCGGCGAGTATGACGGCGGTGGCGGAGTCCGCGCCGACGACGAGATGGCGCGATGAACCGAGGACGGCGAACACGGCCATTGGGAGCAGCATCGTGTACAGGCCGGTCACCACCGGCATCCCCGCGATCTTCGCGTACCCGAGAACCTCAGGGATGCCAAGGGCGGCCAGCGTCATGCCGGCGAGCACGTCCGCGGGTACCTGGGACCGGTCGATGGGCAGCACCCCCTGCATCACGCGCACTGCCCGCAGCCATCCCCACCGTTGGCCACCGCGCGAAGCCGACACCGTCTCGCCTCCGCCCGTTTGCCTGCGCTTTGGGATTCATTAATCATCCCTCCGCCAGGCCGTTTCACCGCGTCACAGCGGCCCCGGGTTTCTGACCGCCCTGGCCTCGGGTTCCTGCCCGCCGGCGGCCCCGGCCCGGCGTCAGGTTCCCCCTCGTGAGGGGGCCGCGTACAAACCGGGGCCGCTGACCAGCCAGGGAGCAGCAGGCGCGGCGGCCGGCGCGCGCAGAGGGACAGCACAATGAGATCAGGACCGAAGAGTTGGCAGGCGAGCTGACAACCAGACCCTGACCTGCAGCGACGCGAGTATGTCCGGCAAGCCCGTCCGATGAGGAGTCCCAGGCCGGGCGCCAAACTGTACAGGTCCTTCCGGGATCCTTCGCGCACGTGCTGCGACCTAAGGTGCTCCAACCAGCAACAGCGACCATCGGATCCCCGTGCTTGCCTGAGTAAGCAATCAGGCGACCTCCTGACCGGCAAGGAGGCCAGGCCGACTGTCTTGTCGCCACTCGCCGCAGCGGGCAAACCCTCGCGAGCGGCACCGAACATTCCATCTGGTTACCGATGTCGGGTGGGGACCAGAGGCCCCCGGACCGCCCCGAACGGCGGCTCCGTGCGCAACTGCTGTTCCAGCTTGATTCGTCGACCCCCGCCAGACCGAGCGCGGTTGCATGATTATGCATGATCGCCCGGCCACGAGGATGCGCACTCATCTGCCGCTGGTAGGGCAGTCCAAGCCGACAGAGTGGTCCAGGCAGCTCGGCCGTTATCGACGCCGCTGGAGGCTCGGACAGCTGGCAGGGCTAGGTTCCGGCAGGATGCAGACTGTGCGGACGACCAGGTCGGCAGGCGGGAGTGGTTATGCCGGATGACGGTTTCATGGATCTGGCCGCTGGGCGGGTTGCGCTGCGCCGGCTGCACCTGGGGGATGTGGAGGCCCTTGTAACGTACCGCTCGTCCGCGGAGGTGGCTCGGTACCAGAGCTGGGACGCGCCCTATCCGCGGGCGGCGGGTGAAGGATTTGTCCGGCAGATGATGGCGCGGCATCCGGACACGGCAGGTGAATGGTTCCAGTTCGCCGTGATCCTGCGGTCGACGGGGGAGCTCATCGGCGACTGCGCGGCCCGGCCGCACGCGGATGATTTTCGCCAGGCCGAAATTGGCTTCACCATCGCTCCCGGGCACCAGCGCCATGGCTATGCGACTGAGGCAGCAGGCTGCCTGCTGGGTTACCTGTTTGAGCGGCGGCGCAAGCATCGGGTCACGGCCTGCTGCGATGCGCGAAATGCGCCCTCGGCTGGCGTGCTGGAACGGCTGGGAATGCGGCGCGAGGGTCACCTGCGCGAAAGCACCTGGGCCAAGGGTGAATGGACTGATGATCTTCTCTATGCCCTGCTCGCCTGCGAGCGGCTGCCTTCAGGCATCTGAACCGCCCCGAGCCCCTGCCGGAACGCCGTCTGCTGTGACGTAGCCGACGGGACTGCCGCTGCCGCTGCCGTCGCATACTCATCTACCGCAGGTCGGGTGTCTCTGGCTTCCTCTTGTTGCGGACGTTGAAGGCGACAGGCCTCGCCGACAGGCCGCCAGTAGCGCGCTGTCCTCGCGGACCGCGGTGACGTCGGGGCTGGCCGGCAGCCGCCGGCGCGGCGATCCGGAGATAATCGGCGGCATGGTGAGCGCGATGGTGGCCGAGCCGCGATGCGTAGCGTGCGGTGCGGTCACGGCGCGCATCGAGCTGGTGGCCCCCGGCCAGCCGCCCGCGCGCTGGCGGAGGTGGAGCAGGAAGCACCGCCAGGCCTTCCGCCGTTATCGTGACCCGACCGAACATGGGCGCGCCCTCCTGCTTCAGCAGCAAGGCGTGGTCTTGACGAGATCGTCGCCGGCCCCTGGTCTTCCCGATCACAACAGGGACGGCAAACCAGTGTGAGCAGGCTATGCCGTCGCCTGAGCGGTCAGATCCAGCCGTGTGAGCGGGCGACATGAACTGCCTCGTGGCGGTTGGCGGCGCCGAGCTTGGCGGCTGCTGAGGAGAGGTAGTTGCGGACTGTGCCGGGTGTCAGGGCTGCGCGCCTGGCGATTTCCTCGACGGGGGCGCCCCCTGCTGCGAGTTCCAGGACGTCGGCTTCGCGGGGGGTGAGCGGGCTGTCTCCGGTGCTGATCGCGTCGGCGGCAAGTTCGGGGTCGACGTAGCGGCCGCCGCGGTGGATGGTGCGTACCACGTCGGCTAGTACCTGGGCTGAGACGGTCTTCGGCAGGAACCCGCGCACTCCCGCGGCGAGGGCCCGCTTGAGGTGCCCGGGCCGCCCGTAGCTGGTGAGGATGAGGCTGGCGCAGCCGGGCAGCTCGGTGACGAGCGCCTCGGCGACGGTGATCCCGTCGAGGCCGGGCATCTGCAGATCGAGCACGGCCACGTCCGGGCGGTACCGGCGGGCCATCGCGAGGGCCTCGTCGCCGGAGGCGGCCTGGGCCACGACCTCGAGGTCTTCGTGGATCGCCAGCAGGGAGGCCAGCGCCGAGCGGATGAGGTTCTCGTCGTCGGCGAGGAGCACCCGGATCATGGCGTGGGCTTTGCCGTGGTGGCGCCGGTACCGTGCTGGGCCGGAGCGGGCGGCGCCGCGGCGCTGCGGGCGGGCAGGCTGGCCTCCAGCCGGAAGTGGCCGCTGCGGGGATGCCCGGTCGTGATGCTGCCGCCGAGGCGGGCCAGCCGCTCGCCGAGCCCTAGCAGGCCGTGGCCTTCAGCGCCGGCATCGAGCGTGTGCACGCGGTCGTTGTCCATGCTGAGTGTCACCGTGCGAGCGGTGCCCGGGGAGTCCAGGACACTGAGGCCGATCGTGCAGGCGGCGGCGTCGCTGTGGCGGATGATGTTGGTGGTGCCCTCGCGCACTACCCAGCCCAGGGCCTCCTGCACGTCGGCGGGAAGGCCCGCCGCGTCGCCGATGATCCGGCAGCTCACCCCGGCCGAACGCAGGACATCCTGGGCGCCGGCCAGCTCGGTGCCGAGGTCGGCGGCGCGGTATCCGCTGACGACTGCTCGCATTTCCCGCAGCGAGTCGTGGGCCACGCGGCGCACCTCGAGCATCTGCTCGGCGGCGTTCGCGTCGCCCCGGCGTGCCAGCTGCCCGGCGAGCTCGCTTTTCACCGCGATCAGGGACAGGTTCCGGCCGAGCACGTCGTGCAGGTCGCGGGCGAAGCGCAGCCGTTCCTCGGCGACCGACAGGCGGGCGTGCGCGGTCCTGGAACGGTCGAGCTCCCGCATGATCCGCAGCGTCCACGCCGATGCGCGGCAGGTGAGCACGGCGATGCCGATGACGAAGGCATAGACCCAGGATGACCCGACGAGCGCCTGCCCGTGGGCGCCGGCGCCGCCGATGCTTGCGGACATGGCGCTGGCCGCGGCCGCGCCCACAAGTACCAGGGCGAGCAGCGCGGGCAGGCTCAGCAGCGGCGTGAGCGCCACCGCCAGCACGCCGCCGAAGAGCATGGCCACGAGCATGCTCACCGGGAACGCGCCCACCGGGGGCCGGGTGAAGGCCGGGAAGGCCGCAGCTCCCGCCAGCACGCCGGCCCCGGTCAGCGCGATGGCTGTGGCGACCAGCCACCTGCTCGGCCGTGGTCCCCCCGCCAGGTAGCGGGACAGGCTGGCGCGCAGCAGAGCGACGCAGACGCCCGCCTGCACCACCGACAGCAGCAGGAAGACGGCCATGCCGGGTATCCGGACCTGCTGCCCGTCCCGGGCGAGGATCAGCGCGAGCACCGGCCCCGCGGCCAGCAGTGCGTACATGCTGGCCCGGTGGTAGAAGTCGAATCGCCCGGGACCGCTTGGACCGCTCCGCTGCCACCGCATTGCCATCACCCCTCCAGCCTGACACGTCTCCTTAGCGCCGCGGTTCCCAGCGGAACCAGCGTCGCGCAGCCCATGCGCCGGCCGCGGTCCAGGCCGCGAGCACGAGCACTGGGATGGCTGCCGCGCCGAAGCTCGCGGCGACGCCGAGGTGATGACCGCCGGCGGTCGTTCCGGTCAGCCCGAGCCGCATCAGTTCCACTACTGGTGTCAGCGGCAGCGCCTGGGCGACCGACCGCAATGGCTCGGGCAGCGTGGCCAGCGGGAACAGCAGGCCGCTGAGAGCAAACGGGATTATCAGCACCGGCAGCGTCGTGACCTGCGCAATCTCCACTGTCCGGGTCACCACCGTACTGACCGCGGCCAGCAGCGCGAACACCGCGGTCCCCAGGACGAGCGCGACCAGCGCGAGGACAGCGTTGGCGGGCCGGGCCATGCCGAACATGACGACCGCGGCAACCGCGGCGACGACGATCTGGGCCCACGCAATCGCGATGGCGGGCGCGGCGGTCCCGGCAAAGATCTCCGCGTCGGTGGTCTCGCCGGTGCGCAGCCGCTTCAGCACGAGCTGCTCGCGGCGTGCCACCAGCGCTGTCACCAGGTTGCAATACACGGCCAGCAGCAGCGCGAACGCCGTCAGCCCCGTCACGAGCATCGCTCCGAAGTCCCGGGACCCGCTGGCGCCAAGGCCACCGAAGGCCTTGAGCGAGTAGACCAGGACGACGGGAAGGAGGAGGGCGTTCAGCAACGCGATGCGATTGCGCCGCAGCAGCAGCCCCTCCGCCCGTGATAGGGCCGCGAACCGGCGTGCTGACTGCCTCGACCTACTCATTGTCACGATCCCGGCGCTCATGCCGTCACGTCCTCTGTGTTGCGGTTCACGTTGATTGGCTCATCGGCTGAGGCGGCCACAGCGTGGAAGGCCTCCTCGAGTGAGGTCGAGCGGGCGTCCAGGGCGCCCAGCACAAGATCCCGGGAGTTCGCCCACCCCAGCAGCGCGGTCAGCGTCAGCTGGAGGTCCTGGGTCTGCAGCAGCACGCTTCGCCCGGTGACGCTGACCCGCGTCCCGGCCAGCTCGGGAACTGGCTCGCGCGAGCCTGCGGGCAGCTGGAAGGAGATGCGGGCCGGCTGCGAGGCCGCGACCTGCGCGGGGGTACCCGCGCGCACGATCCGGCCCTGGTGCATGATCGCCAGGCGATCCGCCAGTTCCTCGGCTTCTTCCAGGTAGTGGGTGGTCAGCACAACGGTGGTGCCCGCTGCCAGCAGCTCGCGGATCAGCAACCAGGTGCGGCGGCGGCTCTGCGGGTCCAGCCCGGTGGTGGGCTCGTCCAGGAACAGGACTTCCGGGCGGCCGAGGATCGCCATCGCGAGATCCAGGCGGCGCCGTTCACCGCCGGAAAGAGATCTCACGGCGACCCCGCTGCGGTCGCCGAGGCTGACCAGTTCCAGCGCTTCGGCGACCGGCCGGGGCGCGCTGAGTGTCCCGGCCCACATCCGGCCCGTCTCCGCCACGGTCAGATCCGGCGGGAAGCCGCCCTCCTGCAGCATGATCCCCAACCGGCGCCGGACCAGGGCCCGCTCCCGGAAGGGGTCACGGCCCAGCACTCGCACAGTGCCCTGGGCGGGCGGCACCAGTCCCTCCAGCACCTCCATCGTGGAGGTCTTCCCGGCCCCGTTGGTGCCCAGCAACGCGAACAGTTCCCCGCGGCGTACCGAGAAGGAGACTCCCCGGACCGCATCGAAGCCGTGGCCGCCCTTGCTGCCGTAGCGCCGCCGCAGATCCCTGACCGTAATAACGCCGGTGTCGTCCATGCCAATCAGCATCGTGGCGAACCAGCGCGCGCGCCCGTGCGCGCCGTCACCAGTCCCGGTGACATCCGCCCGGCCGGCCCATGACAAACCTCACACTCCACCGATGCCGGATCGAGCGGCCGGTATCCCCGGCCGATCCTCGGCACGCGCCACAACGACCGCGGAGTCGCCAACATTGAAGCCGTCAGATCCAGCGTTCAGATCACCGTGTGGGGTGTCAAAAGTCGGCCAGTGGCTGTGACCTGGGGATCCGTGAGCAGCCTGGCCCTTATCAACGAATACGAGCGAGCCCCGTAGAAGTCCAGGTCATGACCGGTGGCCGAGTTCTGGAA
>DATCEO010000144.1:0-2426 GCA_036510065.1 Streptosporangiaceae bacterium
GGTGAGACCGGCGTGCCGGGTCCGTCCAGCGCGTCGGCGAGCAGGCGTCCAACCGGCACGCCGCGGATCGAGGCGCCGAGCACCTGCACGGTGCATGCGACGGCATCTGCTCGCCCGCGCGGGCCAGCGTCGTGGCCCGGCTTGGCGGTGACCATGAGCTGCGCGCCCGCGGCCAGGACCGCGGTGGCCTTGCGCTCGGCGAGCTCGCGCCTCTCGGGCGTACTGAAGTCGATCTCGCGCAGCAGCGCCTTACGCTGATTCAGCTGCCCGGTGAGGAGGTTGTCGGACGTCGGCGTGTTACTGCACTCGAAGTCGGCCATGAAGACCTCCGCGCCAAAGTTCATCGCGCTGACGACCACCTTGCGAGCTGCTGCGACGCTGCCGAGTCGACCGCGTCGGACCGCCACCGTGGCAGCGGCAGCGGCAGCGGGCTATCCCGGACCGGGTGGTTCTCCGACGGGCCGCAGCGCGACCGACAACCGCTCAGCCCCACGAACAGGCTGGCCGCTGCCACCGGCCACTGGCAGCGGAAAGGTATCCGGCCGTCAGAAAGCCACAGGACACCGAAGGTGAGCAGCGGGCTGAATCCGCACAGCCAGATCCGCGACGACACGAAGCCCCCGGGCAGTGACTGCGGCCGGTCGACCACGCCGTGCTGGGCGCAGGAGAGCCATGCGAGTTTGATTGATGAGGGCAGTCCGCAAAGGCAGTTCAACCTGGCGAGCCGATGGCCGGGAAAGCGAGAGAAGATCCGCGCGCCGACCGCGGGAAACGCCAAACCGAAGACGATATTCACGTAGGCGTTAGCGACGAAGCCGGCGAGCCCATGCGGTTCCGCACCGCGCAGCCCGCCGCCCGCCAACCAGGACCCCGCAATACCGGCCGAGACCCCGGCCATGGTCCCCCGGGATTCCGCCGCGACGCCCACAGGGTTATAGTGACCGTTCCTGGGCCGGAAGGATAGACCCGGACGTTTACTAAAGATCTTTAATAGCGGGGGTTACGGCCTGGTGACGGCTGGCGCGTGGTGCGGTATGCCGGAGTCATGAGATATCCCGATGGTGGCGGGCTGACCGCGGCTGAGCGTGCCGCCGGGAGCAGGTCAGGTTAGCGGCGGCAGGGCTGATCCAGGCGGGGGCCAGTGACCGGGAGGTGGCGAAGTACTTCCGGGTGTCGCGGATGTCAGTGAACCGGTGGCGGCGGGCGCTGGCTGCGGGTGGCCGGGCGGCACTGGTCTCGAAGGGCGCTGGTGGTGCCCGGTGCAAACTCAGGCCGGCCCAGCTCCGCGAGTTGCAGACGGTGCTGGATGCAGGCCCGGCCGCGCAGGGCTGGGATGAGATCAGTGCTGGACGCTGGCCCGGATCGAGGAGGTTGTGCGCCGCCGGTTCAGGGTGGACTACACCCTGGCCGGGCTGGATCTGCTGTTGCACCGGATCGGCTGGAGCGTGCAGGTCCCGGCCCGCCAGGCCACCGAACGGGATGAGGCCCGGATCGCCAGATGGCGGGAGGAGACCTGGCCGGTGGTCAAAGGACGGCGGCGGACCTGGGCGCCTGGATCTGCTTCGAAGACGAATCAGGTCAGGGCTTAAGGCCGCCGAAAGGCCGTACCTAGGGCCGGCGGGGCCAAACTCCCGTAGTTCGGGTGACCGGCTCCAGCAACAAGCGGGTGTCGCTGGCCGCGCTGATCGCGGTCAAGCCCGGCCGCCGGCCCCGGCTGATCTACCGGGTGCACGCCGGCCGAAAGAGCGGCAGGGACCAGCGCAAGGGCTTCACCGAGGCGGACTACGCCCGGCTCCTGAACGCCGCGCACCAGCAGCTGGGCGGCCCTACCGTCGTAGTGTGGGATAACCTCAATGCCCACGTCAGCGGCACCATGACCGAGCTGATCGCGGCTAGGGACTGACTGAACGTCTGCCAGCTCCCGCCGTACGCACACGAGCTCAACCCGGTCGAGCTGGTGTTGTCGCACCTCAAGCGCTCCCTGGCCAACCTGGCCAAACGCAACCTCGGCCAGCTCACCGCGCTGGTGAAGACCCGGCTCAAACGGATGCGGTACCGGCCGGGCCTCCTCGACGGCTTCCTCGCCAGCACCAGGCTTGACCTCACACCCTTCTGTAACCCCCACCGTTAGAGATCTTTAGCGGGATCCAGCGGCCGCCGGCGTGAGGATGGCTACAGTCTGCGTCGTGCCGCGGGCACCCAACCGGACGCTCACCAGCAGTATCCAGAGCAGGCACACCAGGAAGGGCGACAAGTTACCGCTGACCGCGCTCTTCGCCGTGACACCTGGGGACTGTAATTTTAACGGTGTAACTCCTGACAAACAGGGAGACACCAGTGACAGATGTGACGACCAGCCAGGCCCACGATGGAGGCGAGCTGCCGGCGGCTGATGAGCAGCTGCTGCGGGAGCTGACCGAGCGGGC
>DATCEO010000145.1:0-6890 GCA_036510065.1 Streptosporangiaceae bacterium
CACCGCGGACCACGTGGCAGCTTGGACAGGGGACGCGAACCACTCCATCCACGCCAGCGCCCCGGTCAGGACAAGAACGAACGCCACCTCGGACAGGCGCACGCTGAGCTTGTCCCCGGTCCACCAGCGGCGCACCCAGCCGGTACCTGCACGATCATCCTGAGATCCAGCGCGTTGCGAGTTCTTCATGGCAGACTCCTTTCAGTCACGTCCCGGGATGAACCCGGGCTCATAGGTCCAGCATCGGCCCGCTTGCCGAGGTGCTGCGTCTCGATCATTTGCTCTTCCCTTCCTCGATCTGCTTGGTCTCTGCTGGAAGCCTGCGCTGGGGGCCTGATGTGAGGCTGATGTGGCGCTGAGGTGGCCGGCCTGGCGGCATGGCGCCATAGCAGTGAGGCGGCGCGGCCGGCGTCGGCTGAAGGACGTACGGTTGGGCTTGTGGAGGTGCGGTTGTTCGGCGAGCTCGAGGCAGTGCAAGCGGGCGTGCCGGTGCCGGTGCGCGGGGCCAAACAGCGGGCCCTGCTGGCCCTGCTGGCCCTCCAGCGCGGGAAGCCGGTCAGTTCCGACCGCCTGATCGACCACCTGTGGGGCGACGGGGAAGCGGCGAAGCCGGCGAACGCGTTGCAGGCTCAGGTCGCCCAGCTGCGCCGCAGCCTGGGATCGGCGGCGGTCGTCACCTCAGAAGGCGGCTACGCCCTTGGTATCGGTCCCGACGATGTGGATGTCGTTCGCTTTGAGCAGCTCGTCGCGACCGGACGGCGGCTCGTGGAGGAGGGCGAGGTGGCGTTGGCGTCAACTACGTTGGGTGAGGCGCTGGCGCTGCGGCGGGGGGAGCCGCTGGTCGAGTTCGCCTATGCCGGCTTCGCGGATGTCGAACGGGCGCATCTGGACGAGTTGACCCTGGTGGCGATCGAGGCTCGCGCCGGCGCGGATCTGGTGTTGGGGCTCCATGGAGAGCTCGTCGGGAAACTGGAGGCCTTGTGCCGCGAACATCCGTTGCGCGAGCGGCTGTGGGAGCTGCTGATCCTTGCCTTGTACCGGGCCGGGCGGCAGGCCGAGGCCCTGCGCGCCTACACCGAAGCTCGCGAGCGGTCAGTCGACGAGCTGGGAATCGAGCCCGGTCGCGCCTTGCGAGAACTGCAGGCCCGAGTTCTGGCCCAGGACCCCGCGCTCACCCTGCCCGATCCGGCAGAACCCCCCACGCTGCGGGCGGCGACCGGGCCGACGGCTACCGGCAACCTGCGAGCGCAGCTGAGCAGGCTCATCGGGCGCGAAGCCGAGCTGGAACAGCTGCGCGAGGCGGTCCACGCTCACCGGCTAGTGACGCTGGTCGGCCCTGGCGGCGCGGGCAAGACCCGCTTGGCGATGGAGGCGGCCGCCGTGCTACGCGAAGAGCACCGAGACGGCTCCTGGCTGGTCGAGCTGGCCGGCGTCGCCGAACCCGAGGGGGTGGCGCCGGCCGTGGCCGTCGCGCTCGGAGCGAGCGCGTCGGCGGTTCCCGGCCGTCAGCCCGCGGGGTCGACCGTCGAGCTCATCGTGCGCCACCTGGCCGGACGGTCATTGGTCGTCGTGATCGACAACTGCGAACACGTCATCGGTCAGGCGGCCGCCCTGGCCGACACCCTGGTCGGATCGCTGCCCGCGCTTCGATTGATCACGACCAGCCGCGAGCCGCTTGGCGTTCCCGGCGAAGTTCTGGTGGCGGTGGGCGGTTTGGCCCCGCCGGCCGCCGTCGAGCTGTTCGTCGAGCGCGCCCGAGCGGTACGACCCGGATTCACCGGAGACGAACGCAGCCGCCAGGTCATCGAGGACATCTGTCGCCGACTGGATGGCCTGCCTCTTGCTCTCGAGCTTGCGGCCGCCCGACTGCGGGCACTGACATTGGCCACGGTGGCGGAACGCCTCGACGACCGCTTCCGGCTGCTCACCGGGGGGGCCCGGACCGCCCTGCCCCGCCAGCAATCCCTACGGGCGGTGGTGGACTGGAGCTACGATCTGCTCTTCGACGACGAACGCCGCCTGTTCAACCGGCTGGCGGTGTTTGCCGGCGGCTGTGAGCTGACAGCCGCCGAGGCGGTCTGCGCCGACGACCAGGTCCCGGCCGGAGAGATCCTGGACGTGGTGAGCCGACTCGTCGACAAATCGCTCGTCACCGCCTCCGACGCCGCTGGCGAAACCCGGTTCACCCAGCCACAGACACTGTGGCAGTACGGCCGGGAACGCCTCGACGAATCCGGCGAAGCCAACGCCATGCGCGCCCGCCACGCGGAGTATTACCGGCAGATGGCGAAGGAGGCCCACGAGGGTCTGCGAGGCGCCACCGCGCCGATGTGGCGGGACCGTCTCACCCCGGAGGTGGGCAACCTGCGGGCCGCGCTCGACTGGTTCATCGCCATCGGCGATGCCGACGCTGCGCTGGCGCTCGCGTCGGGGATGGCCTGGCTGTGGTGGATCAACACCGACTTCGCGGAAGGAGCGCGCTGGCTCGCTGATGCCCTCGGCACGGAGGGACCCCGTCGTGGCGAGCTCGCCGCGACCGCGCACAGCTGGCACGGCTATTGCGTGGGGATGTCGTCCAGCCCAGCGGCGGGTGCGATTGAATGCGAGCAGGCCGTCGCTGACTTGAGGGCCAGCGACGACCCGGATGGCCTGGCGAACGGGCTGGTGTTTTGTGCCGCGGTGCTGGTGCGGGCGCACGAGTTCGAACGATCACTCGAGCTGTTGGCCGAGGCCCACGATCTGCTGCAAGCGGCCGGCCATGGCTGGCTCCTCGCCGCGCACGACCTGATCCTCGCCTGGAACCTGGCGTCACTGGGACGACTGGAGGATGCGGAGTCAGCCGCCCGCTCCAGCGTCAAACGCTTCGACGCCGAGGGAGACGTCCTGCTGGTCATCTCTCCGTTGAACTCCCTCGCGGGCATCGCCGCGGCCCGGGGCGACCTCGGCGCGGCCTCGGTGGCCTACGAAGCGCTCCTGGAGCGATGCCGCGCTATCGGGCAGCGCCTCTACGTCCCGTTCAGCCTTCTCGCTCTCGCCAGGCTACGGGCCAGGCAAGGCGACGACACCCTCGCCGACCGCCTGTACGACGAGGCGATCGCATGCGGCTTCAACCCGTGGCTGTCCGCCGAGGCGATGGTCGGTCAGGCAGCGGTCGCCCGGCGCCTCGGCGACCTGACGCGGGCGCGGGCGCTGCTCGACAGGGCAGAGGATCAGTACCGAGCGGCGGATCTTCCCGCCGGCCAGCCCCTGGTGCTCGCCGGCCTGGCATGGTGGGCGCTCGCCGCCGGCTGCCCAGCCGACGCCACCGTCTTCGCCGCCCAAGCCGCCTCCCCTGGCGGGGACCCGGCGACTCAACTGCTCGCCAATACCGCCGTGGCTGCAGTCAAGGCGATCACCGACCCCACCCCTCCCAACATCAACGCCTTCCTCGCCCTCGCCCAGCAGCGCGCGTCCGGTCCGGCCTACCCATCCCTCACCGACGAGCCAGATGTCGCCGCGCTCGCGGCCCGCCTCGCGCGGCCGCCCTCAGCATCACCTCAGCGCCACCTCAGGTCACCCGAGCAACCTGGCGATCATGAAGCCAACGCCCGGCTGGCCCCGTAGCCACCATGATGGCCTGAGCGATACCGGACCGGCGGTCGAGGATCACGGCCGTGTGGTGACGACAAGCCGGCGGGCGGCGGGGTTCTACCGCCAAGCGCAGCGAGCCGTCGATGCCCGTCGGGCGACCGCGGCGCTGCGCCTCGCGGTCAACGCCGACCCGGCCTTCGGGCTGGCCATCGCCGATCTCGACGCCATCACCGGAACAGTGTGCGAAGCTCCCAGTCGCCAGCAGATGAGCTGGGAACGCCATCACATCGAGGTGGTCCGCACCGCCGCCACCACCGGCGCTGCCAACCGTGCAGCTGGGCTGCTCCGCGAACACCTCGCCGATGTCGGCTGCGACCCTCTCGCCGTCCGCATCGCCACCCAGCTCTTCCACCCCGGCGGGTACGACGACGACTTCGAGGACCTCGTCGGCCGACTCCCCGGCTGCCACGCAACCCCGTGGCCGTCCTCCCCATGACCGCCCTGGCAGGCCCCTTCCACGTGATCGCATCCACTGACGGCGCCGATCCATGCTCGCGCGTCTGCTCTCGTAGGCTGTTCGCGGCTGAGCCCGTCTCCGCGTCGACGCGCATTCGCACTCCACGGTCTTCATGAGGAGGACGCTCACAGCCGATTCCGCAACATGAGCGAGGCTCCTGTTGCGGAGAAAGCAGGGCCGCCGGGGCACAACGGCGCCCGCCCTGCTCATCGCCACGAGCAGGGCAGCGGTCGCGGACGGAGCCACGCCGGTGCTACCGGAACCGCGCTGGGCACTGCCCACGAACTCGCCGCAGGACGACGACGCCCGCTACGCCGACTCGGCGACCGCGCTTAGCGTACGTTCCTGCTCCATTACTACCGGAAGGCCGCATCGCGGCGAACCAGGATTCCCGCCCGTGCCCGCCATCACCAGTCCCGGTGACATCCGCCCGGCCCGGCCATGACAAACCACACGTCCCGCGCCTGGATGCCGGATCGAACCGCCGGCCCCGGATCCCGGCCGCCCTCCGCGCAGGGGGCGCCATCACGACAGCACAAACGCCAATGCTGAAGCTGTCAGAGCCTGGCTCGGAGAAAGCTACTGCCAAGAGCAAGCCAGCGATGGCGCCGTCCATATTGAAGGCGGCTCCAGATCGGCTTTGAGCCCGTCCGTATCACGACCGCTCTGCGCACCCTCTCGAGGACAACCTCCAGGTCGCCGAGAAGTTCCCCACGCTCGGCATCCGGCTCGGCGACTACCGCCCGCACGTACGAGGCAAGATCAGGGAGTACCTGCCGCTATGAACACGCACCCCGCCAGCACAGGGCCTGCCCGACAGCGTCGCGGCCGCCGCCCGGCAGGCCGCCGATGACCTGTTCAAGGCCATCAGCCCTGCCATGACCACCCGCCCGGCACGTCTGGCCGACCGGCTGGCCGGGGTCCTCGCTAGCGGAGCGCTCGGCTAGCCCTTTTGGCCCCTGGTAGCAGAGCTCTTGCTAACGCCCCGCCCAGGATCACGAACCACAGCTCGGGCAGGACGCTCGTTCGCTTTGCGACCACCGAGCCGCTGATGGCCGTGATTACTGGCGAGGCGATCAGGAACGCCAGGACGCCCGCGATCAGCGTGCGCAGGAACGAGAACCGCAGTCCCAGCAGCCGCCGGGCACCGAACGCGAACACCAGCACGGTCAGCGCGGTGACCACGAAGATCAGTGGCAGCACCAGAACCGTCATCGTGATCGCGGGTCCCCTCCAGCCATCCGGAACGCCTCCTCAGCTGACGTCATTCTTCCGTATTTTCGTGATCATCCCGATCTGGATCGTGCTCGGCACCGTGTCCGGCGGAGCCCGGGGATGGGCGAGAGGCCATTCCATTCCAGCATGGCCTACGGGAGCGCTGGCGCGGGCGGGTTGTTGTTTCCCGGCCCGCTGATGATGATCTTGTTCAGGCAGAAGTCCCGCGCTGGTGGTTTGACTGGAATCTGGAACTGCAGCGTTTCGTCAACCGGACGTGGGCCTATGACCTGCCGCCGCTGTATGCCAGGGGCCTGGATGGCCGGGGCCGCACGATCGTGATCGTCGACCCGTTCGGGTCGCCGACCCTGCGTCACGACCTGCGGGTCTTCGACCGCGGCTTCGGCTTGCCCGCCCCGCCGTCGCTGCGGGTGCTGCAGCCCGTGGGCAAGGTGCCGCCGTTCGACCCGAATAACCCGGTCATGGTGGCCAAGGCCGGGGAGACGACCGGCGACGTGGAATTCGCCCATGAGATCGCGCCGGGGGCGGACATCCTGGTGGCCGAGACGCCCGTGGCCGAGACGGCCGCGGGCGGTGGTTTCCCGGAGTACATGGCGGCCGAGGACTACGTGATCCGGCACTGCCTGGGTGATGTGATCAGCCAGAGCTTCAGCCTGCCGGAGCAGAACTTCCCGGGCCGGGCCGCGCTGCTGCGGCTGCGCTACGCCTACCGCGACGCCCGCCGCCACCATGTCACCGTGCTGGCCGCCTCCAACGATTTCGGGGCCGCGGGTGTCACCCCGGCGGGCACTGGCTACCTGCACCCGGTCGTCTGGTGGCCCGCCTCCGACCCCCTGGTCACCGGCGTCGGCGGCACCCGGCTGCACCTGAACGCGGCCGGGGACCGGACCTCGCCCGACACCGCATGGAACGACAGCCGCAACACGGCGGTAACTAGCCTGTTCGGCGTGCTGCCGTGGGCCGGCGGCGGAGGCCTGTCGGCGATCTTCCCCCGGCCCGCCTACCAGGACCCGGTGCGCGGCGTGACCGGGAACCGCCGCGGCGTCCCGGACGTGGCGATGAGCGGCTCGCTCAGCGGCGCCGTTGCCGTCTTCGAGTCCTTCACCGGGGCGCCGGGAGTCTGGGGGCCCGGCGGGGGGACCAGCGCGGCGACGCCGGAGTTCGCCGGCATCGTCGCCGTCGCCGACCAGTACGCGCATAAGAAGCTCGGGTTCATCAACCCGGCGCTCTACCGCCTGGAGCAGGAGCACGCGCCCGGCATCGTCGACGTCACCAAGGGCAGCAACACGGTCAGCTTCACGCAGGGCGGTAAGACCATCACGATCAAGGGCTACCGGGCCCGGCCCGGATACGATCTCGTCACCGGGGTCGGCACCATTAACGCCGCCTGGTTCGTCCCCGAGCTGGCCGGAGCCGGCTGAACCCCGCGCTCGATCCCAGCGGAAGGACAGGAAAATGGAGTACAAGGTGATCGGCGGGACATTCAGCCCCGAGAGCCTCGAACGGGCCATCAACAACCTGGCCGCCGAGGGATGGCGGGTGGTCAGTGCCTTCCAGGCCGTCAGCT
>DATCEO010000146.1:0-86092 GCA_036510065.1 Streptosporangiaceae bacterium
TCTGCCGGGTGATGTCGGTGCCAGCCGGCCCGCCATCTGGCGGGTTGTACTTGAAGCCGCCGTCCGAGGGCGGATTGTGCGAGGGCGTGACGACGATCCCGTCGGCGCGGGGGCCGGACCCGGACGCGTTGTGCGCCAGGATGGCCCGCGACACAGCCGGCGTCGGCGTGTAACCGCCGCGGGAGTCAAGCAGCACGCGGACCCCGTTGGCCGCCAGCACCTCCAGGGCGCTGACCCAGGCGGGCTCGGACAGCGCGTGAGTGTCCCAGCCCAGGTAGAGCGGCCCGTCGATGCCCTGGCTGGCCCGGTACTCGCAGATCGCCTGGGTGGTGGCGACGATGTGATCCTCGTTGAACGTCGTCGTCAGCGCGGAGCCGCGGTGGCCGGAGGTGCCGAACGAGACTCGCTGGGCAACCTCGCCGGGGTCGGGATGCAGCGCATAGTAGGCGGTGACCAGCTTCGGCACGTCTACCAGGTCCTCAGCGGTGGCGGGCTGGCCCGCGCGCGGACTCGTCATGGCGTCATCCTGGCACGCGGGGCACGACGGCAGCCACCGGGCCGACCTCGATGACGGCCGATGATCTTCGTTCGGGACCGGCAGCCGGGCTGGTGAGCGGCCGTCAGCGGGCAGGCAGGAACCCGACCCGGTCGCGAACCGTGGCCATCGTGGCCCCGGCGATCTCGCGGGCACGGGCCGCGCCGACGGCCAGCAGCGCGTCGAGCTCGGCCTCGTTGGCCAGCAGCTTCTCGGTCCGCTCGCGGACCGGGGCCAGGGCGTCCACCACCACCTGCGCCAGGTCTTTCTTGAACGTCCCGTAGCCTTCCCCGGCGTACCGCTGCTCCAGGCTCTCGACGCTGTCGCCGCCCAGGGCGGAGTACATCCGCAGCAAGTTGGTCACGCCCGGCTTGGCCTGGTCGTCGGCCCGGACCTCGCCGCCCGCGTCGGTCACCGCGCGCATGATCTTCTTGCGGACGGCGCCGGGGTCGTCGAGCACGTCGATGATGCCCTGCGGCGAGGAAGCCGACTTGCTCATCTTGATCGTCGGATCCTGCAGGTCGGCGATCCTGGCCACCGACGGCAGGATGTAGGCCTCCGGGACCACGAAGGTCGGGCCGAAGCGGTGGTTGAACCGCTGGGCGATATCCCGGGTCAGCTCCAGGTGCTGGCGCTGGTCCTCGCCGACCGGGACCTGGTCGGTGCCGTACAGCAGGATGTCGGCCGCCTGCAGGATCGGGTAGGTGAACAGCCCGACGCTGGCCGCGTCCGCGCCGCCCCTGGCCGCCTTGTCCTTGAACTGCACCATCCGGCTGGCCTCGCCGAATCCGGTGATGCACGACAGTACCCAGGCCAGCTCCGGGTGCTCGGCGACGTGACTTTGCACGAAGACGATGGACCGCTCCGGGTCCAGGCCGGCGGCGAACAGCTGGGCGGCCGCGACCCTGGTCCTGCGCCGCAGGTCGGCGGGCTGCTGGGGCAGGGTGATGGCGTGCATGTCGACGACGCAGTAGACGGTGTCATGGGTCTCCTGCAGCGCCACCCACTGGCGCAGCGCGCCCAGGTAATTGCCGATATGAAACGAATCGGCCGTGGGCTGGATGCCAGAGAATACGCGTGGTCGGGCCATGCGCGGAAGTCTAGTCGCGGCGACGTGGCGGGCCGTCGCGAGTAACCGTCGGGCCGCGGTCCCGGGGCGCACGGCCGGCGGGCGGGCGGGCGGCGGGCCTCAGGCGCTCCCAGCGGTCCCTGGCCGGCGGGCGCGCCTAGCGGGGAGCCGCGCTGGGCGTGACCACGACCTCGACCCGCTGGAACTCCTTCAGGTCGGAGTAGCCCGACGTCGCCATCGTCCGCCGCAGCGCCCCCATCAGGTTCATCGAGCCATCCGCCATGGTGGACGGCCCGTGCAGGATCTGCTCGATGGAGCCGATCGTGCCCACCTTGACGCGCGCGCCGCGCGGCAGGTCCGGATGGTGCGCCTCGCTCCCCCAGTGGTACCCGTGGCCGGGCGCCTCGAAGGCGCGCGCGAACGGCGATCCGACCATCACCGCGTCCGAGCCGAGCGCCAGCGCCTTGGCGATGTCGCCGCTGTGGGTCATCCCGCCGTCGGCGATGACGTGCACGTAGCGGCCGCCCGACTCATCGAGGTACTCCCGCCGCGCGGCGGCCACGTCGGCGATGGCCGTGCCCATCGGCACCGCGACGCCGAGGACCTTGGCCGTCGTGTGGCCCGACCCCCCGCCGAAGCCGACCAGGACGCCGGCCGCGCCGGTGCGCATCAGGTGCAGCGCCGCGGTGTAGGTGGCGCAGCCGCCCACGATCACCGGCACGTCGAGCTCATAGATGAACTGCTTGAGGTTGAGCGGTTCCGCCTGGCCCGACACGTGCTCGGCCGAGACCGTGGTCCCCCGGATCACGAAGATGTCGACCCCAGCGTCAATGACTGCCTTGTAATAACGCACGGTTCGCTGCGGCGACAGTCTCGCCGCGGTGGTCACCCCCGCGGCCGAGATCTCCTCGATCCGGCGGCCGATCAGCTCTACCTTGACCGGCTCGGCGTACATCTCCTGGAGCCGCCGGGTCGCGGCCGCGTCATCCAGCTCGGCCGCCTCGGCCAGCAGCGACTCGGGGTCCTCGTAGCGCGTCCACAGCCCCTCCAGGTCGAGCACCGCCAGCCCGCCCAGCTGGCCGACCTGGATCGCCGTGGCCGGCGACACGACGCTGTCCATGGGCGCGACGACCAGCGGCAGCTCGAACCGGTACGCGTCGATCTGCCAGGCGATGGACACTTCCTCCGGATGCCGCGTGCGGCGGGACGGAACGATGCCGATCTCGTCGAGCGCATAGGCCCGGCGGCCGCTCTTGCCGCGGCCGATTTCCACCTGAGTCACGTAACAAAGTCTCCCGGTCTATCCCCGTGGCCGGTCCCGGCCCTGGGGTCGCGTCAGGTCCGGCGGCCGCCGTAGTTGGGCGCCTCGGCCACCATCTGGATGTCGTGCGGGTGGCTCTCGGCCAGCCCCGCCCCGGTGATCTGGGTAAACCGGGCCTGCTGCAGCGCGGCGATGGTCCGCGCGCCGCAGTACCCCATGGCCGCCCGCAGCCCGCCCGTGAGCTGGCCGGCGACGGCCGCCAGCGGCCCGCGGTAGGGCACCTGGCCCTCGACGCCTTCGGGGACCAGCTTTTCCTCGCGCAGCACGTCGTCCTGGAAGTAGCGGTCCTTGGAGTAGGACCGGCCGCGCTCGACGTTGCGCATGGCGCCGAGCGAGCCCATGCCCCGGTACAGCTTGAACTGCTTGCCGTGGATGAAGACCATCTCGCCGGGGCCTTCCTCGCAGCCGGCCAGCAGGCCGCCGAGCATCACCGTGTCGGCGCCCGCCGCGATGGCCTTGGCGATATCCCCCGAGTACTGGGCCCCGCCGTCGCCGATGACCGGGATGCCGGCCGGGCGGGCCGCCAGCGAGGCCTCGTAGATGGCGGTCACCTGGGGTACCCCGACGCCCGCCACGACCCGGGTGGTGCAGATCGAGCCCGGCCCGACCCCGACCTTCACGGCGTCGGCCCCCGCGTCGATCAGGGCCTGGGCCCCGGCCCGGGTGGCGACGTTGCCGCCGATCACCTCGACCCGCGCGTTGGCCTTGAGCTGGGCCACCATGTCGAGCACGGACTGCGAATGGCCGTGCGCGGTATCCACGACGAGGAAGTCCACGCCGGCCTCCGACAGCGCCTGGGCCCGCCGTTTCGCGTCCTCGCCCACGCCCACCGCCGCGCCGACGATCAGCCGGCCCTCGTCATCCTTGGTCGCGCTCGGGAACTTCTCGCTCTTGGCGAAGTCCTTGACGGTAATCAGACCGCGGAGCCGGCCGTCGCCATCGACCAGGGGCAGCTTCTCGACCTTGTTGCGGCCCAGCAGCGCCAGCGCCTTGTCACGCTGCACTCCGACCTGCGCGGTCACCAGCGGCATCGGCGTCATCACGTCGGTGACGCGACGGCGGTGATCGGTCTCAAAGCGGATGTCCCGGTTCGTCACGATGCCGAGGAGAGTCCCGTCGTCACTGGTCACCGGCACGCCGGAGATCCGGTACCGGCCGCACAGCTCCTCGACGTCGGCAACGGTCGCCTCGGGCCCGCACGTCACCGGATTGGTGATCATGCCCGCCTCGGATCGCTTGACCATGTCGACCTGCTGCGCCTGCTCCTCCACCGACATGTTGCGGTGCAGCACGCCTACCCCGCCCTGGCGCGCCATGGCAATGGCCATCCGGGCCTCGGTCACGGTGTCCATGGCCGAGGACACCAGCGGGATGCGCAGGCTGATCCGCCCGGTCAGCCGGGCGGTGATGTCCGCCTCGCTCGGCAGGATCGCTGAGTGGGCCGGGAGCAGCAGCACGTCGTCGAACGTCAGGGCGGGCGGGCCGAACTTCACGTCGTCGCTCATGACACCTTCCGTAGGCCGAGTTCAGGGGATGGACTCATCCTAGTAACCGCGCCGGCACGGCTCGCCCATTCCGCTCACCGCCCAGGGGCTTGCCCGGGGCCGCGACGGGATGCACGGACCCCGGGCAGGCCCGGCGGATCCCGGCGGGCCGGGCTCCCTGCCACGGGGGAGCAGGGAGCCCGGCGGCTCACCGGGCCGGGAGCCCTGCCGCGGGGCAGGGATCCGGGGCGGCCGGCGCCACCGGGGAGTGGCGGCCAGGCGCGGCTAGGCGAAAGACTCCTCGCGAGCGATGACCCTGAGCCGGTTGAGCGCGCGGTGCTGGGCCACCCGCACCGCCCCGGCCGACATCCCGAGCGCGTTGCCGGTCTCCTGGGCCGACATCCCGGCCAGTACCCGAAGCCTGAGCAGCTCGCCCTGCTGCACCGGAAGCCGGCCCAGCAGGGCGCGCACGCGCTCGGCCTCCAGGCAGGCCACGGCTGTCTCCTCCGGTCCGGGCCGGTCGTCGGCCGCGTCCGGCAGGTCCGCGGTCGGGATGGCCAGGCTGCCCGCGCTGCGCACGGCGTCGGCGACCTTGTGCGCGGCAATGCCGAACACGAACGAGGCGAATGGCCGCCCCATATCGCGGTATCGCGGCAGGGCTGAGAGGAGCGCTATGCACACCTCCTGAGCGACATCATCCGCAGCCTGATAATGTCCGGAAATACGACCGAGCCGGGCCCGGCAGTAACGCAGGACCATTGGCCGGACCTGCCGTAATAGCGAGTCGATCGCGGCGGGCTGACCGCCCACGGCCTGCGCGGTCAGGTCCCGGATGTTGACCTTGGTACCCCCATCTAGCTGCGGATTCACTAGCTCCCCCTCGACCACTGCGGTAGCTCGCATCGGTAGGTCCCCGAGGGACTGATGCCCGGCCAGGCGCACACTCACAACCTGGAATGCGGCAACAGAATGGTCACATTAATGTGTCGCCAGGATACGGAGCGCATTTAATTACAATGAGTAGTTAGATGATTACTCTAAGTATTCAGATGCCTCATTGCCCAGACTATTGCAGTGGGCAAATGGCGGCCAAAGGCGGCCATTCCGTTCCTGTCGCGGACAAGCCGCCTCGCCGCGCAGAACTGCCGGGCCTCCTGCGCGTCCGGCGGCCCCCGGACGCGCAGGAGGCCCGGCGCTGTCGCGCCGGGCCTCCTGATGGTGAGACGGGCCAGGGTTAGTGGGCGTGCCCGTGCCCGTGCCCGTTGGCCTCCGCAGCCTCCGGCTCCGGCTTCTCGGTCACCAGCACCTCGGTGGTGAGCAGCATGCCCGCGATGGAGGCGGCATTCTGCACGGCCGAGCGGGTCACCTTGACCGGGTCGATGACGCCCTGCGCCATCAGGTCGCCGAACTCGCCGGTCGCGGCGTTGTAGCCGTGGCCGGGCGGCAGGTCGCCGATCGCCGCGACGACCACGCCGCCCTCGGCGCCCGCGTTCTCCGCGATCCACCGGGCCGGAGCCGACAGCGAGCGGCGCACGACCGCGACGCCCGTCGCCTCGTCGCCAGTGAGCCCGAGGTCACCAAGCGCGGCCGCGGCCTGCACGAGCGCGCTGCCGCCGCCGGCGATGATGCCCTCCTCGATGGCGGCGCGAGTGGCCGAGATCGCGTCCTCGAGGCGGTGCTTCTTCTCCTTCAGCTCCACCTCGGTGGCGGCGCCGGCGCGCAGCACGGCCACGCCCCCGGCCAGCTTGGCCACACGCTCCTGGAGCTTCTCGCGGTCCCAGTCAGAGTCCGTGGCCTCGATCTCGTTCCGCAGCTGGCGGATCCGCTCGGCGACCTCGGGCGGGTCGCCCGCGCCGTCCACGACCGTGGTGGTGTCCTTGGTCACCACGACCCGGCGCGCCTGACCGAGCACTTCCAGGCCGACCGAGTCCAGCTTGAGGCCGACTTCCTCGCTCACGACCTGGCCGCCGGCCAGCACGGCAATGTCGTCCAGCATCGCCTTGCGGCGGTCACCGAAGCCGGGAGCCTTGACGGCCACGACGTTCAGCAGCCCGCGGATCTTGTTGACCACCAGGGTGGACAGCGCCTCGCCGTCGACGTCCTCGGCGATGATCACGAGCGGCTTCTTGGTCTGCGCGACCTTCTCGAGCAGGGGCAGGAAGTCGGCCATCGCCGAGATCTTGCCGGCGTCCAGGAGGATGTAGGCGTCATCGAAGACCGCCTCCATCCGCTCGGGGTCGGTGACGAAGTACGCCGAGATGTAGCCCTTGTCGAACTGCATGCCCTCGGTGAACTCGAGCTCGAGGCCCATCGTCGGCGATTCCTCGACGGTGATAACGCCGTCCTTGCCGACCTTGTCGAACGCCTCGGCGATCAGGGCGCCGATCTTGGGGTCCTGGGCGGAGACCGTCGCGACGTTCGCGATCTCGCTCTGCTCCTCGACCTCGCGGGCCGATTTGAGCAGGCTCTCGGAGATCGCGGCGGACGCGGCGTCGATACCGCGCTTGAGCGCCAGCGGGTTGGCCCCGGCGGTCACGCTGCGCAGGCCCTCGTGCACCATCGCCTGGGCCAGCACCGTCGCCGTGGTCGTGCCGTCACCGGCGACGTCGTTGGTCTTGGTCGCTACTTCCCGGGCCAGCTGGGCGCCCAGGTTCTCCTGCGGGTCCTCTAGCTCCACCTCACGGGCGACGGTCACGCCGTCGTTGGTGATGGTGG
This sequence comes from Streptosporangiaceae bacterium, assembly GCA_036510065.1. Lineage (GTDB taxonomy): Bacteria > Actinomycetota > Actinomycetes > Streptosporangiales > Streptosporangiaceae > DASUBV01. Next base: position 7,125 of record DATCEO010000146.1, read on the forward strand.
GAGCGCCCCACTTCTTGTCGATGACAACATTGCGGCCCTTAGGTCCCAATGTCACCTTGACGGCGTCGGCGAGCCGGTTCACACCGCGCTCTAGCGCACGCCGTGCGTCCTCGTTGAAATCCAAGCTCTTGGCCATTGAGTACCTCAGCCTTATCGCGGGAATGTGGTGTCACGCGGCGGGCGGGCGGCCACCTTGCCGTCCTGCCCAGTGCGCACGCGTGCCCGGCACGGGACATCACCCGGGCCGGGCACGAGCACGTTCCGCTTAATTACTTCTCGATGATGGCGAGCACGTCGCGCGCGGAGAGCACCAGGTACTCCTCACCGTGGTACTTCACCTCGGTGCCGCCGTACTTGCTGTACAGCACGACGTCACCGACGCTGACGTCCATCGGAACGCGCTTGGCGCCAGCGTCGTCGAACCGGCCCGGGCCGACAGCCAGGACTTCGCCCTCCTGGGGCTTCTCCTTGGCGGTGTCCGGGATGACCAGGCCGGACGCGGTGGTCTGCTCAGCCTCGAGCGGGCGCACCACGATCCGGTCTTCGAGTGGCTTGAGAACAACCTTGGTGGCGGTCGTCACGATCTGACCTCCCCCTCCGGAAAGGGCTAGCTGAATGTTAAGAGAGGGCGACCATGCCGGCCTGTCGTCGCGGGTGCCAGACCAACCTTGTCGCGTTAGCACTCTACCTTAGTGAGTGCCAGTTCCGAACACTAACGTCGCGTCGCGCGCTCGTCAAACCCCCGGCGGCAGCGCGGCAGCCCGGCCGTTCCCGGCCCACCGTACTACGCTGCGCAAACGACACAGGCCGTCCGACCCGCCGATCCTGGAGGCCCGGTGACTCTCCACGCACTGCTCGCCCGGCTCGGGGTACCGGGCGGGCAGCTGAGCCAGGCCGCGGACCTCGGCGATACCGGGACCACCGAGGGCACCGGGGACACGGCGACGGCCCTCCGGCCCGCGCCGCCGGCGGCGGATCCGGGCCCGCTGCGGTCGTTCGACCCGGTCGAGATCGGGCGCCTGGAAGCCGCGGTGTGGGCGGCCTACTACCGGCGGCAGTGGCTGCGCCTGCTGCTGCTGTCGGCCGCGCTGGTCCACCGGGCGTTCGGGATGGACTGGCCGCGGACGGTGCACGGCTCCTGGCTGGTGCTGCGGGCCAACCAGCTCTGGGCGCCGTACCCGCGTAACGACCCCGACGGCGCCCGGCGCTGCATGCGCCGGTTCTACGCGCTGCTGCGGCTGGCCCACGGCGCCCCCGCCGACCCGGCCCGCGCCGCCGTCCTGGAGGTGGCCTGGTGGGCAGCGCACCGGGCCCAGCAGCATCAGCCGGGAGCCGCCGCCGCGCCGGAGGTGGCGGCCGCGCTGGCCCGGCTGTATGCCTACCTGTACGGCGTCGGCGAGACCGCCGTCTGGGCGGCGGCCGAGCAGCGCGCCGCGGCGATGTCCCTGTCCGACGAGTGGGTGGCCCAGGGCTGCCCGCCGGGCAGTGCCCTGCTCACCGCCGCCCGCGCGGCCCTGGTCCGCAGCTACGCCGCCCTGCTCGCCGCCGTGCACTACTAAGGCCGCCGGGCAGGGGTGCCGGAGCCGCCGGTCAGGGCGTCAGGACGCTGGTGACCGGCAGTCCGGAGTCCGCGGCAAAGTCCAGCGACGACGGGGCGGCCCCGCGCGCGACCAGCTCGGCACCGAGGGCGGCGACCATCGCGCCGTTGTCGGTGCACAGCCCCGGCCGCGGCACCCGCAGCGTGATGCCGGCCGCCTCGCACCGCTGCGCGGCCAGGGCGCGCAGCCGCGAGTTCGCCGCCACGCCGCCGCCGATCACCAGGTGGTCGACCCCCTGCGCGCGGCACGCGTCGACTGCCTTGCGGGTGAGCACGTCGGCCACCGCCTCCTGGAAGGAGGCCGCGACATCGGCCACGGGCACCGGCTCGCCCGCCGCCTCGCGCGCCTCCACCCACCGGGCCACGGCCGTCTTCAGGCCGGAAAACGAGAAATCAGCGGTCCCGTCGCGGTACTTGCCCCTGGGGAAATTAACGGACCGCCCGTCGCCGGCCACCGCCGCCCGGTCGATGTACGGTCCGCCGGGGAAGGGCAGGCCCAGCACCCGGGCCACCTTGTCGAAGGCCTCGCCGGCCGCGTCGTCGATGGTCGCGCCGAGCGGCACGACTTCGCTGATGAGATCGGGCACGAGCAGCAGCGAGGAATGGCCGCCCGAGACCAGCAGCGCGATCGCCGGAGACGGCAGCGGACCGTGCTCCACCTGGTCCACGGCGACGTGCGCGGACAGGTGATTGACCCCGTACAGCGGCTTGCCCAGGGCCAGGGCGTAAGCCTTCGCGGCACAGACGCCGACCAGCAGCGCCCCGGCCAGGCCCGGTCCGGCGGTCACCGCGATGGCATCGATGTCGGTCATCTTCACCCCGGCGGTAGCCAGCGCCCGGTCGACCGCGGGCACCATCGCCTCCAGGTGGGCCCGGCTGGCCACCTCAGGCACCACTCCGCCGAACCTGGCGTGCTCGGCCACGCTGGAGGCGACCGCGTCGGCGAGCAGCTCGTGCCCACGGACCAGGCCGGCCCCGGTCTCGTCGCAGGAGGTCTCGATGCCGAGCACCAGCGGGGCCGTCATCGCGTCCCTCCCGGTGCCGGGCTTTCCGCGAGGGGCCGGCGCATGACCAGCGCGTCGGCGCCCGAGGGCTGGTAGTAACCGCGCCGCACGCCGATCTGCGCGAAGCCGCGGGTGCGGTACAGCTGCTGTGCCTGCAGATTGTCCACGCGTACCTCCAGGAAAACTTCGCTGCAGCCGCGCCGCCGCGCCTCGGCCAGCAGGGCATCCAGCAGCGCCGCTCCGGTCCCCTGGCCCTGCCGCGGGCCGGTCACCGCGATGGTGACCACGTCCGCCTGGTGGCCCGCGGCGAGCAGGCCGGCGTAGCCCACCACCACCCCGTCCTGCTCGGCCACCAGGTAGTGCCGGCTGGCCGGCTGCTGGGCCAGCTCGCCCTCCAGCATCGGCCGCGACCAGGCTTCCTCGCCGAACAGCTCCAGCTCGAGCCGGAGCACCGAGTCCAGGTCGGCCGGCGTCATCGCGCGCAGCGGAGCCGGGCTCATGGCGTGACCCGCTTGCGGCGGCCGGGCTCCCGCGCGTCCGGACGGCGCAGGTACAGAGGCTGCGGGGATGCGGCCGGGATCCCGGCGGTGATCCGCTGCGCCGCGAGGGCAGCCAGCCGGGCGGCGGCCGGGTACCGGGGCTCGATCGGCTCCGCGTCCAGCTCCGGGTAGAGCAGCGCGCCCTCGCCCGCCACCGGCAGCCCGGCCGGAAGGTCGCTCATGGAGCTCACCTCCGGCCCGGTCACCCGGTCGCCGAAGGCGCTGTAACGGGCCCAGTAGAGCTCCTTGCGGCGGGCGTCGGTGGCGACCAGGAACTCGCGGCCGCCCGCCCGCGCCACCGCAGCGGCCGCGATGACGTCCAGCGTGCAGATGCCGTCGACCGGGATGCCCAGGGCGCTGCCGAGCACCCGCGCGGTGACCAGGCCCGCCCGCAGGCTCGTATAGGGGCCGGGGCCGGTCCCGACCGCGATAGCAGTCAGGTCACCGGGGGTCGCGCCGGCGCCGCGCAGGGCCTGGTCGATGAACCCGGCCAGCAGCTCGCCGTGCCGGCGAGCGCCGATGGCTGACTCCTCCGCCACGATCTGGCCGCCGTCGTGCAGGGCGACGGTCACGGCCGGGGTGGCGGTGTCGAATGCAAGCAGCAGCACGGTGGACCAGCCTACGGCCAGCCGGCTAGCACCCGGTCCAGCCAGCGCGGCGACCCGCTGGGCGGCAGGACCCGCGGGCCACCGGACGGATCCCGGGGCCGCCGGACCCCGGGACCGCCGGACCCCGGGGGCCGCGCCGAGGGGTCAGCCGTGGACGACGGGCTCGGCAGCGGCCTTGGCCACGACCACGCGGCCGACCGCCAGGGCACCGGCCTGGACCGTCGCCACCGAGACCGGCCCGAAGCCCTGACCGGACGCCTGGGCCTGCAGCGAGACGCTCACGACTACGTTGCGGTCTCTGACCAGGATGGTCACCAGGTTCGTCACTGCCTTGCCGGCCCGGATGACCTGAACGGCGCTGAACGCCTGCTTGCCCAGGCCGGTCAGGGGCGTGACCTGCGCAGCCGGCAGCGGTGACTTCTTGCCGGGGTGGGCCAGCTGCTGCTGCGCCAGCAGGAAGGCACCGGTGGCGTTGGCGGTAGCGCTGCCGTTGCCCGCGGCGACGGCGCTGGGCTGGTAGGCCTGCGCGGTGACCTGCAGGACCCGGAACATGGGCTTGCTGTCCACCGTGAAGGTGCACTGGCTGGTGCCCGTGCCTGATCCGGCGGGGGTCACCCTGCGAGCGCCGGGCAGGTACTGGCTGAGCAGGGCCGGGCTGACTGAGCCGCAGGCGCTGGGCACCGTGCGGTACTCCCCCGCCTGCAAGGTGGTCACGAAGGGGCTGGCCGGAGCGGGCTTGCGCAGTCCGTGAATCGCCGCCACGACCGCGACAATGACCGCCACCGCGATGGCCGTGCCGCACCAGAGGTAGACCCGGCGCTGCGACCGGCGCAGCCTCGTGGCGTCGGCGCGGCCGCGCCGCCGGCCGACGCCTGGGCGGGGCTCCGGCTCATCTGGGCCCTGGGCCGGGGGCCGCAGCCGGCTGCCACCGGGCCCGGTGGCATGGATGCTCGGCCCGGCCCATGGCGGCGCGTCGGCCTCGTCGTCGGCCGTGAACGGATCGTGCTGCCGCCACGCCTCGCGATCAGGGCGGGCCGGGCGCGATTCCCGCTGCGCCGGGGCGGCGCGCTGCCCCGCGTCCGCGCGCCCGGGGCGGGTCCCCCAGTCGTCGCGCGGATCGGGGCCGGGAATGGCCGGCTGCTCACGAGATCCGTGCCGGCCGGCGCGGCCGGATTCGGGCCGCCTGGATGAGCGACGGGGCGGAGAGCCCTGCTGAGCCACGGCGATCCTCCGGGCGGGACACGGCCGTGCGGGGACGGCGGAGAGCTGCTGCGGATCACCGCAGTTTAGTGGTGCGAACGGTGCTGGGGGCGGACAAGTCGGAACTATGGGCTGCCCGGTAGGCCAGACAACGCCAGGCGGACGGCCGGTGCGGCCTGGCGCCAGCGGTCGCCCCAGCCCGCGACCCGGACCGTCCTGGTCTCGTCGCCGCCCTCGGATCCGGTCGCGTCGTCGTGGTCCCGGCGGGCGCTGGCCGGGACCGGGGCGATGGCGACCTCCAGGAAGCTCGGCGCCAGATCCTCGACCAGCCCCTCGCCCCACTCGACGACGGTGACCGAGCTGTCGACGTCAGTGTCCAGGTCGAGATCGTCCACCTCGGCCCGGCTGCCGAGCCGGTAGGCGTCGGCATGCACCAGGTCGGGGCCGCCGTGCAGCGAGGGGTGCACCCGGGCGATGACGAAGGTCGGCGACGTGACCGGCCCGCGCACGCCGAGGCCCGCGCCGATCCCCTGGGTCAGCGTCGTCTTGCCGGCGCCTAGCTGCCCCGACAAGACGACCAGGTCGCCCGGCCGCAGCAAGCCGGCCAGCCGCGTCCCCAGGTCACGCATCTGCGCCGCGGTCGGGACGCGCACGCACTCGTCGACCGCCGGAGTGCCCGGGCCCTCGTCTGACACGGCTAGGCCAGCCGCTTCTTGCTGCCGACCCGGCGCAGGGCGCGGTTCACCAGCGCCGTGATGGCCTGGTTGACCACCTCCGGCCGCTCCAGGATCAGCAGGTGACCGGCGCCGGGCACCAGGATCATGTCGGCACCGGGGATGGCCGCCGCCACCTCGCCGGTCAGCCGCGCGGGAATCATGCGGTCGCGGTCGCCGGTCAGCACCACGGTCGGCACCCGCCCGAGGACTTCGAGCGCGACCCGCTGGTCGTGAGCGATGAGGGCCCGGTAGAACTCGGTGACCACCGCCACCGGCGTGGCGCGGATGATCCGTTCCAGGTAGTCCACGACTGCCGGGCTCACGTCGGGATCGCCGAAGGCGAGGTACCTGGTGGACAGGAAGGCGATGTCGCCGGCGGCCTGCCGGCCGCGCTCGATCAGTGCCGCCGGCCCGCGCTGGGACGCGCCGCGCAGCACCGCCGACGCGGCGTGCTGGACGACCGGGCGCAGCGGCCCGGGCAGGCCGATGGCCGGATCGATGCCGGACGCCGCCGTGGAGATCAGCACGGTGCCGATCACCTTGGTGCCGAATAGCTCGGGCTGCTGAGCGGCCAGGGCCATGATCGTCATGCCGCCCATGGAGTGGCCGGCCAGCACCACCGGTCCGGCACCCGGCGCGGTCGCGGCCAGGACCAGGCCGAGGTCGGCGCCCAGGCGCTCGATGCTCACCTGATCGGGGAGGCCATGATCAGAGTTCCGGCCGGACCGGCCGTGGCCGCGCAGGTCCCAGAACACCAGCCGGGCCGTGCCCGCGAGCGCCTGGCGCTGGTAGTGCCAGATGTCCTGGCTGAGCGTGTAGCCGTGGCTGAAGATGATCGTCACCGGGGCGTCGTCGGGGCCGCTGACCTCCGCGTGCAGCGGAACCCCGTCGTCCGTGAGCACGGCCATCGGACGGCCGCGCAGCTGCCCGAACCGCTCCCCGGCGGCCGGATCGGGCCGCAGCCGCAGCCTGCCGACCGCGATCTTCTCGGCGGCGAGCAGAACGCCGGCGCCGGCCGCCGCGGCCCCAACGGCCAAGCCGCCCACCTTAGTGAGCCGCCGCCACCTGGCCATGTGCCCTCCCGTCGACGGCACGCGCCGGATCCTGGGCAGAGGTTACCCCACGGTAGCTTCGCGGGATGTTGCCCGTGAACCTGGTCACGATCTCATAGGAGATCGTCCCCAGCGCATCCGCCCATTCCTGCGCGGTCGGCTCCCCCGCGTCACCGGGCCCGAAGACGATGACCTCGTCGCCCGGCTCGGCCGGCCAGTCACCGAAATCGATGATGGTCTGGTTCATGTTCACCGTGCCGGCGATCGTGTACCGGCGCCCCCGGACTGATACCTGGGCGGTATTGGACGCGAGCCGGGGCAGCCCCTCGTTGTAGCCGAGCGGGAACACCCCGAGGGTGGCAGCCCCGCTCGTGGCGTAGCGATGGCCGTACGACACGCTGGAGCCGGCTGGCACCCGCTTGGTCTCCACGAGGCGGGCCCGTACGGTCATCGCCGGCCGCAGCCAGCCGGGCGCTCCGCCCGGCAGCGTGGACAGTCCCACGATCGCCCCGCCCGGCCGCACCAGGTCGAACCAGGACTCCGGCAGGGTCAGCGTAGCGGGGGTGTTGGCCATGTGCCGGACCTCGGGCCGGGCGCCGGCCTGCTCGGCCAGCGCGACCGCGGCCCGGAACGCGGCCAGCTGGCCGGCGATCGACGGGTGACCGGGGATATCCGCGCAGGCGAAATGCGACCAGATGCCGACGATGCGCGCATCGCCCGCCACCTCAGCGGCGCGGGCCTCCTGGACTACCCCCGGCCAGTCGGCGGCCGTGGCACCGCCCCGGCACATGCCCGTGTCCACTTCCAGGTGCAGCCGGGCGGGCCGGCCCGCCTGGCGCGCGGCCGCGGCGACCTGCCGGACCAGGGCCGCCGAGCCTGCCGTCAGGTCCACGTCGGCCTCGATGGCGGCCGCGTGCGAGACGTCCGGGGCGCCGATCAGGCACAGCACGGGCACGGTGACGCCCGCGGCCCGCAGCGCCAGCGCGTCGGCCAGCCGGACGACCCCGAGCCAGCTCGCGCCGCCCGCCAGCGCCGCGGCCGCGGTCGGCAGCAGGCCATGCCCGTAGCCGTCGGACTTGACCACGGCCATGAGCCTGGCCCCGCCGACGTGCGCTACCAGGGCGGCGGCATTAGCAGTGATGGCGTCCAGGTCGACGAGGACCTCTGGGTGACCTTCCATAGGGCCAGTCTGCCAGCCGCCGGCACCTCTGGTGGGCGGCCTCACGCCAGCCGGCGAATCGGGAATGGCCCGCGCCGCGCGGCTGAGCCCAAGGTCAGCGGCGGCAGGTGAATCCGCGGCGGGGCCGGCGGCCGATGGCAGTTAGGGTGGCGCGGTGGGGCCCGCCGCGGTAGCGCGGGCCTGCCGGATGCCCGGAACGCGCCGGAGGAGCTGGTGCGGGGAAGCGAGTTACCAGATGCCCGACCTCATCCCGCTGCCCGTCTTGTTCGGTAACCCCGAGCGGGTCAGCCCGAGCATCTCCCCCGATGGCACCCAGCTGGCCTGGATCGCCCCGGACGACGGGGTGCTGAACGTCTGGCTGGCGCCGGTCAGCGTGGAGTCCGGAGTGGATCTCGCCGCGGCCCGGGTGGTCACCGACGACCACGACCGGGGCATCCGCCAGTTCGGCTGGGCGCATGACGGACGTCACCTTTTCTACCTCCAGGACACCGGCGGCGATGAGAACTGGCGGCTGCACGATGTCGACGTGACGACCATGCAGCGGCGCGACCTGACCCCGTTTGACGGCGTGCAGACCCAGCTGATCGCGGCCGAGCGCGAGTTCCCCACGGAGATTCTTATCGGGCTGAACCGGGACAACCCGGAGCTGCACGATGTCTACCGGCTGGACCTGGTGACGGGTGACCTGGTCAAGGAGATCGACAACCCCGGTGTCGTGCAGTGGATCGCCGACGCCCAGATGGCGGTGCGGGCCGCCATCGCCCCGCAGCCCGATGGCGGGTTCCAGCTGGTCGTCCGCGACAGCACGGACAGCGGCGAGACCGACAGCGACTGGCGCACCCTGCTCACCGTGCCCGCCGAGGACGCGCTGACCACCGCCGTGGCGGCCTTCAGCCGGGACGGGCGCTCGCTGCTCGTCACGAGCTCGGCCGGGGCCCAGACCGCCCGGCTGGTCCGCCTGGACGTAGCCAACGGCGCCGCGGAGGTCCTGGCGGAGGATCCGGAGGCCGACGTGAGCGACGTGCGGATCGACCCGGGCACCCGCGAGCCCCAGATCGTGACGCTGCTCAAGGCCCGCTCGGAGTACCTGGTCCTGGACCCGCCGGTCGCCGATGACCTGGCGGCCATCCGCGCACTGCACCCCGGCGACCCGATCTTCGCCGGCGCCGACGACTCCGACGCCATCTGGCTGGTGGGCTTCACTAACGACGCCGGCCCGATCCCCTATTACGCCTACGACCGCGCGAGCCGGACCGCACAGTTCCTGTTCGAGCACCGGCCCGACATCGCCCAGTACGAGCTCGCGGCGATGGAGCCGTTCTCGTTCACGGCGCGGGATGGCCTCACCGAGCATGGTTACCTCACTTTCCCGCCTGGGGCGGAGCGGGAGAACCTGCCGACGGTACTCAACGTCCACGGCGGCCCGTGGGCCCGTGACGTCTGGGGATTCAACTCCGAGGCCCAGTGGCTGGCTAACCGGGGATACCTCTGCATTCAGGTCAACTTCCGCGGCTCGACCGGCTACGGAAAGGATTTCGTCAACGCCGGTGACCGCGAGTGGGGCGCCCGGATGCAGGACGACCTGAGCGACGCCGTGGCGCATGCGATTGGCCAGGGCTGGGCCGACCCGTCGCGGGTCGCTATCTATGGCGGCAGCTACGGAGGTTACGCGGCGCTCGCCGGGGCCGCTTTCACCCCCGATATCTACCGCTGCGCGGTCGACATCGTCGGCCCGTCCAATCTCATCACCCTGATCCAGTCCGTTCCGCCGTACTGGGCTCCGCTGATCGCCCAGTTCCACCGTCGGGTCGGCGATCCCGAGAAGGACGCCGACTTCCTGTGGTCCCGCTCCCCGCTGTCGCGGGCGCAGAGCATCTCGATCCCGCTGCTCATCGCCCAGGGCGCGAACGATCCGCGGGTCAAGCAGGCCGAGTCGGAGCAGATCGTGGCCGCCCTGCAGAAGGCCGGGATCGAGCACGATTACCTGGTCTTCCCCGACGAGGGGCACGGTTTCGCCAAGCCGGAGAACCGGCTGCGCTTTTACGCCGAGGCGGATCGGTTCCTGGCCCGTTACCTCGGCGGACGTGCCGAGTAGTAACGCTTCCTGGCCCACGGCCGGCTAGCCCGGATAACCAGGCCGGGCAAGGATTTCGCTGTCGTTGCCCGGCCACGCGGCTGGCGCGGAATGGGCACGGCTGGTGATCGCCTACGCTAAGCCTGAACCCCCGCAGAACGGAGCATGTTTATGGCACAGAAGATGCACACCCTGTTCATTGATGATCTCGATGGCAGCGCGGCGCAGAGCACTATCCGTTTCGGGCTGAACGGCACGGACTACGAAATTGACCTGAGCGCTGCGCATGCTCAGGAGTTCGAGACCGCCCTGCAGAGGTACGTGACGGCCGGCCGGAAAGTTCCCGGCAGTTCCCGCCGGGCGGGCCGGGGCGCGCGCCGGGACTCTGGGGCCCCGAGCCCGTCCGCCGTCCGCCAGTGGGCCAAGAGCCAGGGCGTCGAGGTCCGGGACCGCGGCCGGGTGCCGAACGAGCTGGTCATCCGGTTCCGGGAAGCAACCGCGAAGTAACCGGGCTTACGCAGCACGGCGTTCAGGTAGCACGGCGTTCAGGTAGCACGGGGCCCAGGCGCTGCCTGGGTGACAGACCTGATCGCCGCCGGAATCGCCGTTATCAGGTCAGACGCGCCGATGGGGGCATCCCGGGAGGCCAGGCGGCCGGCGATGCCATGCAGGTAGGCGGCGGCCGCCGCCGCGCGGGCGGCTCCGACGCCCTGGGCGAGCAGGGCCCCGGCCAGGCCGGAGAGCACGTCACCCGACCCGGCCGTGGCCAGCCAGGCGGACCCGGTGGAGTTGACCAGGACCGTCCCGTCCGGTTCCGCGATGACCGTCGTCGATCCCTTGAGCAGCACGGTGATGCCCAGCTCCGCGGCGGCAGCGGTCGCGTGCTCGAGCCGCCGCTCCTCGATGCTGGCGCGATCGGCCCCGGTCAGCCGGGCCAGCTCGCCTGCGTGCGGGGTGATCAGCGTCGGCTGGGACCGGGACAGCAGCTCGCGGTGGGCGGCCAGGATGGTGATCCCGTCCGCGTCGACAAGGACCGGCAGGTCGGTGGCCAGGACCGCGGCCAGCAGCCCGGCCGCGTCGTCCCCGGTACCCATGCCAGGGCCTGCTGCCCAGGCCTGGACCCGCCCGGCCGCCTCGACCGAATGCCTGGGCACGCGGGCGTCGGCCACCGACCCCACCGCCTCTGGCCAGTGATCGCGGGCCGCCGTCAGGGCGGCCGGCGCGGACATCAGGCGGACCATGCCGGCCCCCCCGTGGATCGCGCTGCCGGTGGCCAGGACCGCGGCCCCGGTGTATTGCTCGCTCCCGGCCAGCAGGCCGAGGACGCCCCGGCGGTACTTGTCGGACTCGGCCGACGGCCGCGGCAGCATCTCCGCGACGTCGGCGGCCTGCAGCGCGGACACGGCCGGCCGCCCCAGGTGCGGGCCCAGGCCGATGTCGACCAGTTCGACCGCCCCGGCGTAGCTGGCGCCGGGGTCGATCAGCAGACCGGGCTTCCAGGTGCCGAAGGTGACGGTGACGTCGGCGCGGATCGCCGGGCCGGCCACCACGCCGGTGTCGGCGTCAACACCGCTGGGCAGGTCGACCGCCACCACGACGGCTCCGTCGGTGCGGGCGCGCTCGGTGAGTTCCGCCAGCCCGGCCGCAGGCTCGCGCAGGCCGCCCCGGCCGCCGATGCCGAGCAGCCCGTCGATGATCAGGTCGGCCCGGCCGAGCTCGGCGGCCACGGCCGTCCCGTGCCCGGCCGCCCCGTGCCCGGCCGCCAGCAGCCGGCCGCCGGCCCGCCGCAGCTCGGCCAGGCCCCCGGCGTGCACCCGGTCGGCGGCGGCGATGGCGGTCACGGCGCTGCCGCGGCCGGCCAGCAGCGCGCCGGCGTAGAGCGCGTCCCCGCCGTTGTCGCCGCTGCCGGCCAGGATGGCCACCCGCGACCCGTAGACCTGGTCCAGCAGGCCCGCGCAGACCGCCGCCATGCCCGTGGCGGCCCGGCTCATTAGCGTGCCGGCCGGCAGCCGCGCCATCAGGGCCTGCTCGGCCGCCCGGACGTCGGCAACCGCGTGCGCGTCTCTCATCTGTGGGCCACCATCCCGGTTATCTCTCCGCCACGACCATGGCAATGCTCACGCCGGCATCGTGGCTAATCGACAAGTGCCAGGCGGTCACGCCGAGCGTGGCCGCCGCCGCGGCCACCGTGCCGCGGACCTCGAGGATCGGCTTGCCGCGGCTGTCATGCGACACCAGCGCGTCGGTCCAGCGCAGCCCGCCCGGGCCGCCCAGTGCCTTGGCCGTCGCCTCCTTGGCAGCGAAGCACCCGGCCAGTGACTGCACCGGCGCGTCACGTTCGCTTTCGGCGAACAATCGCCCGGCCAGGGAGGGGGTCCGGCGCAGCGCCGCTTCCAGCCGCGAGATATCCGCGACGTCCACGCCGATTCCCACGATCATGAGGCAAGCCTCCCATGCCCGCCCCGCCCGGCCCCCCCTGGTGCCGCGACCGTCGCCGGGAGCCACGCTCGTGACGAGGTCCAGGCGGGCGGCTGGTCCTGAGGTTAGAACTCGGTCTTGAGCCTTTCGATCTCGCGGGCTCGCTCGCGGAGCTGCGCGTAGGCGGGCCGCTCGCGGATGCGGGCCAGGGCCCACCGGACCGCCTCGGCGCGGCTGGCGGCGATGCCTGCGGTGATCAGCGCGTCCAGGGTTTCGAGATCGGCGGGGCCGAGCCGGGCCATCACGGGAGTCAGCTCGCCGCTCTCGGCCCGGGCCTCCAGCGACCCGCGGGTTCGGCCGCCCAGCACCATCCGGGGGCCGTCGTCGTCGCCGCTGGTACGGAATTCCAGCTGCCCGGCCTCGGGGAGCTGAGCTGACAGGTCCTTGCGGAACTGCTTGATCGCCGGGCCGTGCGCGTTCTCGAACGCCTTCAGCGCCTGGTGCTGAGCCTCGCGTCCCTCGCCTGCTGCGAGGATGACCCGGACCAGCAGTCCCCCCGGCTCGATGACCGGGTCGTCGCCGTATTGCAGTACCGCGACTCGCTGCACCGCGCCAGGGAAGCGCTTGCTCACTTCCTCGTCAATCTGCCGTTCGAGCAGGTCGATCGCCGTCTGGTCCATGACTGCCTCCGATGACGTTACATCAGAAACATACTATAACGCTGTGTTTCTCGAGGAGCCAGCGGCGACCCACGGCGAAGACCTCGCGCTGCAGGCGTCAGCGGCGGGCTTAGCTGATAGCCGAGGCGGACCAACGTCATGGCCGTAACTGCGCTGCTGATGCAGCAGCAGCCGCACGTCCATGTCGCTGGCATGGAGCTTCGCGGCCGCGTAAACGACATCACTGGACCGCTACTGCTATTGCAGCGACAGCTCCGGCCCGGCGATGACATTGAAGTCCGATGGCGGAGAGGCGCATGTGATAGCTGGTGCCCCTGATCTAGCCGGGGGGCAGCGGCGATCTAGCCTCGGGCCGGCCACGATCCAAGTGGGCCGCCGTCAGCCCGAGGCGGCCAGCCTGGCCGACTTCGGCCAGGCCCGCTCCCGGCTCCGGCTCAACCAGTTCCCGGCTCCGGCTCAACCCGCTCCCGGCTCCGGCTGCTTCCGGCTCCGGCTCAACCCGCGGCCCTGGTGGGCGTGCGGGCTTGCCCGACGGCGTGCATCGAAGCCCGGCGCCAGGTGCGATCGGCGGCAGGACGCTGCCACGGGACGCCCACGTCCGCGCCTGCAGCCACGCTCGCGCGGCTGCTGGCCACCAGCGCGGTGGACTGGCCTGCACCAGCCGCAGCCGCCCGGCCAGCCCCAGCCCCCGCCCTAGCCCCCGCCGTACCCGTCGCGGCGGCGGGCTCGGCCCACGCGTCCACCAGCCGGTGGCGTACCGCGAAGGAGGCCGCTTCCAGCCGGGAGTGAACGCACAGCTTGGCCAGGACCGCCTGCAGATGGGTCCGCACAGTGGTGCGCGACACCCCCATGCGCTCCACCATCGCGGCCGTGTCCAGGCCGGCGACCAGCAGGCTCAGGCACTCGCGCTCACGCCCGGTCAGGCTGGCCGCGAGCTGGTCGGCCTGGGTCACCTGGCGGCCGCGACGGCCGGGGCCGCCGGGCACATCGACCACGTTCTCGCCGCTCAGCACGCGCTCCAGGGCCGACATCAGCACCTCCACGCCCCGCGACTGGTGCAGGTAACCCGTGGCGCCCGCCGCCAAGGCCCGCTCCGCGGTCTCCAGGTCGGGGTCGGCGCTCAGCACGATTACCGGAGTGCGGTCACTGGCCTCGATAACGCCGCGGATGGTCTCGATGCCCTGGTCCATGCCCAGATCGCAGGCGATGAGACAGGCATCGGGGCGCTGCTGGCGCACGAGAGCAATTAGCTCCTGCGAGCTGCGGGCCACGGCGCCGACCTCGTAACCGCGCTGGGTCAGTACCGTCGACAGCGCATCCAGGAAGATCGCCTGCGCGTCCCCGAGGATCAGCTTCACCGTGAACGCCCCGACAGCGGCAGGCGGCCCAGCGTCGTCCTCGCGGCGGGCGCCATCGCGAGCACCGATCCGGTGACCACGCCGGGCCGAAAGCGGCCCGCCGCCCGCTCGCATGGCTGGGCGCCGGGCGCACGGCGCCAGCGCAATGACAGCACAGGTCCCATCGTCGCTCCCCCGCCACAGCCACTGGCTCATGGCAATAGTTCAGCCTGACCCCGGCCCCCCGGCCGGCCCCCGTCAGTGCTTCAGCGGCACGATCTGCCGCTTACTGATTGAACGTACATACAAACAACCCTAGTGCCAGAATTCTTCACTCAATCAGGTTTATCACAAATGATTTTAGGTTCTCTTTACCTTACCGGCGGGCCATCTTGTCTAATTATCTACCGACATAGCAATAACGCCATCAGGAGCTAGGCCGTCCGTATGCGGGAGGCAGATCCTCGTCCATGAGGCGGTTATCCGACCACCTCGGCCAGTCGGACTGGGTTAGTCCCCAGAACCCGGCCAGCGTCCCCACCGATAGCCGCTTTCATGCCGTAGGCCGCCACCAGGGAGTCGCGCAGGGCCGTTTCGCCGTAGCGGCCGGCCACCCGGCCGGAGGCCTCGGCGGCCATCCTTCCCGCCGTGGCCGGCGAGTCCAGGAGATGCGCGATCGCCGTCGCCAGCAGGTCGGGGCGCCGGGGTGGTACGAGCAGGCCCGTCTCGCCCGGAATGACGAGGTCCGGGACGGCGTTCACGGCGGTCGCCACGACCGGGACACCGCAGATCATGGCCTCGATCAGGACGGTGGGAAGGCCCTCGTAGCGGCTGGGCAGGGCGAAGACGTCGAAGGCCGGCAGTATGTCCAGCACGTCGCCGCGTTCCCCCGCCAGCCGGAACCGGCCGTCGGGCAGGCTCTCGGCGTGCCGCCGGACGCGGTCGGCCAGCTCACCGCCGCCCACCCACAGGCCGATAACGCCGGGACGGTCGAGCAGCCCCAGCGCGGTGACGAAATCCTCGGGTGCCTTCTGGTAGGTGAGCCGGCCGACCGCGCCGACCACCAGGGCATCGTCAGGCAGGCCCAGTGCGGCCCGGGCACGGTGGCGGGCGGCCGGGGAACCCGCCTCCCGGCTGGCCCGGACCCGGCCCGGCCCGTCGACGGACACCCCGATGGTCGCGATCCGGGTCGGCGAGATCAGCTCGCGCCGGATCGCCTCGGCGGCTACTCCGGCCCCGACGCACAGGGCCACGTCGGTGATCCGGCCCAGCCGCTGCTCGATGGATACGTAGGCCTGCCGTAGCGCGCGGGACTGGAACTCGTGAAAGGGAAAGCCGTGGAACGTATGGACAATCCTGGCCACCCCGGCACGGCGGGCGGCCATCCGGCCGAGAGCGCCGGCTTTCGCGCAGTGCGTATGCACCACGTCGAAGCCCTGCCCGGCGAACAACGCGGTGAGCCGTCGCAGTGCCCGCACGTCGGTGGCCGGCCGGATCGGAGCCCGCAGCGCGGGCTCGACCACGACCTCCAGGCCGGCGGCCAGGGCGGCGGCGATGAGCTGGTCGCCCTGCCCGGTGATGATCGTCACCCGGCAGGTTTGCGGGTCCATGGCCAGGGCGCCGCGCAGGGCCAGCACGCCAGCGCCGCCTTCCAGCCGGGCAATGACCGTCGCGACGGCCAGGGGGCCGGCGGCCGCCAGGTCTGGTGCTGCCGGTACTCGCAGCTGATCCCTCACAGCCTGCCTGCCTCGGGAGCGGGGCTGGCGGGCTGGGCGGGATCAGGCTGCTCGCCAGGCTCGGTGGTGCGCCCGCTGACGCCGGGACTGCCTGCGCCGTGACCCAGGCCTGCCCGGACAGGCTCGGCCCGGCGGGTCGCACGATGGCGGTCGTCCGGGTCGCTCACGGCCGTCGGCCGCGGGCTCCGGGGTCCGACGCCTGCCGAGCCGGGCGGCTCGGCGGGCCGCAGGCCAGCGGCCCAGGCCACGCTCACGGCCTCGATGCGGCTGTGCACCTCCAGCTTCCCGAAGATGCTGCGCGTATGAGTGCGGACCGTGTCGGCGGAGATCATCAGCTCGGCCGCGATCTGCCGGGCCCGCTTGCCCTTGGCCATGCTTGTCAGTACGTCCAGCTCACGCGGGCTGAGAGTGTCCAGCAGGCTGCCGCTCTCCTGGGCGTGGCGGACATCGTCGCGCAGGGCGCGCAGGACTTCGCCCAGCATCTCGGGCGGGAACCAGGAGTGCCCCCGGGCCACCCCGCGCAGCACGGTCTCGAGCTGGTCGGCGCCCTGGCCCTTGGACACCCAGGCGTCCGCTCCGGCCCGGGCCGCCTCGATCGCGTGCGACACGTCGCTGTCGGCGGTGACCACGATGAGCCGGGCGGCCGGCCACGCCGCGCGGATCCGGCCCAGGACCTCGCCGGCCGCGAAGCCCAGCGGCTCGACGTCGATCAGCACGATGTCCGGTCGCAGCCAGCGGATGACCTCGGGGAGCCGGGGGTCATCGGTCTGGGAGCAGCCAGCCACCCACAGGTCCGGGGCGGCTGACAGGCGGGCCGCCAGCGCTTCGGTCACCATGCGGTAGTCATCCACCAGCACGAGTCGCAGCACTTCCATCTCACGACTGTGTCAACTAGCGTCGCGATAGTCCTCATGCAGATGAACGAGAAGTTCTGCTCTCGGCGGCCCGGATACCGCCATATCGGGATGTCGCCGGTCAGTGTGCCGCGCAGCCGCCGGCCACGGCGGCCTGCTCGCGGCGCCAGTAACTAGGCAGCGAACTATAGGGATTAGGCCCGACGTCATCGGTGATGTAGGCATAACCGGCGTTCCGGAGCCGGGACAGGCGGACGGCACTGGCCAGGTCGCCGCCCGGCGTGGCGTAGATGGTGTGCGCGAACCTGGCCGGGCGGTAGTGCCGGACCCAGCCTGGAACCCGTGAGGGGACGTAGCTCTCGTAGGGTCCCTCGAACACCATGACTACCGTGCCGACCGACATATAACTCTGATCGGGGTAGGCGCCCGGATTAAGCCAGACGGGGGCCCGGGGAGCCGACTGCCGGATAACCCGCGCCAGGCTCCGGTAATAGCCGATCTGAGCGCTCCCGGTGGTGGGCGTCTGGTCGAGAAAGATTCCCGTGACCCCGTACCAGCTCCGGTAATCACGCACGTCCTTCTCGGCTTGCGCGAGAGGCCGCTTGCTATAGTTGGTCCCGATATATCCGATAACGGTCGCTCCGGCGGCTCTCGCCTCGCGAACCGCGGCCTGGAAGGCCCGATCCGGCGCGGTTCCCGGCCCGGACGCCGGATTGAGGATCATGACCGCCGGGCCGCTGCTCCCGCCGACCGCGCGGCTCCAGCCCTGCGGGGCGAAGAACGCGGGCACGAAGGAGGCCTGGCAGTGCGGGGCGCCCCGCGCGGTCAGCTTGATCGTCAGGCCGATCGCGGCGGCCAGGACCAGGATGGCGACCACGACCGGGAATCCGCGCGGCCGGCGTCGCGGCGGAGTGAACGCAGGCGCCGCGCCGTCCGGCGCGCTGCGCCCGGCCAAGGCTCGGCGGCCTGTCACTCGTCCGGCCAGCCGTCCGGCCCCGGGGCCGCCGTCGGCGCGGGCACGAGAGCGGGCAGCCGGTCATACGGATTGCCGCCGCCGCGCTCGGTGAGGTAGATGCAGCCGGCCCGCCGCCGGCCGGCCATGAGCACGGCGTCCCCGAGGTGCTCCACCGGCACCGAGTACACGACATGGTAGAAGCGGTCGGCCGGCCAGGACCGGGTCCAACGGGGTACCGCCTGCTCCAGGTAGACGTTCCAGGGGCCCTCGAAGGTGCCGAGCACGTCGGCGTGCCGCGCGTAGCCCTCATGCGGATGCACGCCATGGTTGAACACCACGACCCCCGCGCCCATCTTGCGCGCGCGCCGCGACAGCAGGGCGTACTGCCGCAGGTCGGCCAGGCCGGCCGAGACCCGGTCGAACATGACGCCGTCGACTTGGTACCAGTCCAGGTAGCGCCCGATCTCCGCCAGTGCCTCGCGCCAGGGCCGCTGACCGTAGTTGGAATCCACGTAGGCGGCCACCTGCACTCCCGCTTCCCGCAGCGGCCGGAGGGCGCTCAGGAAGGCGGGATCAGGCCCGTAACCGGGCCCGCTGGCCGGGTTGAGGACCACCAGGCGGATCTGGGCCGCCTGCCGGGCCAGCCGGGCCCAGTCCTCGGGCGCCACGGCCGGGTGGAAGTAGGCGGGCACGACCAGGCGCGGGACGACCGGCCGGGACCGCCGCCAGGACCTCGCGGGCGAGCCGGGCCGCGGCTGGCCGGGATCAGCCGGGACCTGGGGCACGGCAGTCCTCCCACAGGTCGGCCAGCGATGTCCGCAGGTCGTGGCGCGGTTCCCAGCCAAGGTCGCGCCGGGCGCGGCCGATGTCGGCCTGCTGCCAGGACAGTGCCCCTGACCACGGGGCCCCTGACCACGGGGCCGTCGAGCGCGGGGCCGTCGAGCGCGGGGCCGTCGAGCGCGGCGAGCCGTCGGCGTCCTCGTGCACGGGGCCGTCGTAGCCGCTGATGGCCACCAGGTCCTTGACCAGCGTGCGGACGGGCACGCCCGCGCCGCTGCCGATGTTAATAACGCCGCCGGGCAGGGCCGGCGCCTGGACGGCGGCGATCGCGGCGTCAGCGACATCGCGGGCGTCGACGAAGTCCCGGACCGCGTCCAGCCGCCCGAGGCTGGCCGCCGGGCCGCCGGTCAGGGCCCGGCGCAGCTCGGCCACGACCCGGCCGGGCAGGATGGTGTCCGGCGCTCCCGGCCCCACCGGGTTGAAGACGCGCAGGACGACCGCGTCGAGCCCGGTGGCCCGGCCCAGTTCCACCAGCAGGGTCCCGGCCAGCTTGGTGGCCCCGTAGGCGCCGGCCGGCCGAGCCGGCGCGGACTCGGCGACGGCGGTGCCCGGCTCGCTGGGCCCGTACTCGGCGGCGGAGCCCAGGTGCACGAGCCGGATCAGCCGGCCGGTCATGCGCATCGCCCGGACCAGGACTGCCGTGCCGGTGACGTTGGCCGCCGCCAGCTCGCTGACGTCGGCGCCGGTCGACCCGGCGCAGTTCACCACGGCGTCGGGGCTGACCGCGGCCAGCGTGGCGGCCAGCCGCGCCGGGTCCTCGGTGGACAGGTCGACCCGGCAGTGCGAGCGCGAGTCCGGCAGCTCGCGCCGGCCCGCGGTCACCACGTCCAGGCCCGCAACGCAGGCCCGGTCCCGCACGTGCGCGCCCAGGAAGCCGCTCGCGCCGATCACCAGCACGCGCGGCCCGGACGCCGGGCCGCCGCCGGCTCGCGGGCCGGACGCCATCATCGGGGACCTGACCAGCCGCGGGTCACTGCTGATACCCCGACGAGGTGTAGTAGGCCAGGTTGGCCGGGTCGCTGAACCACTCGATGGTCTGGCGCAGGCCCTGCTCCCGGTCGACCTGCGGCCGCCAGCCGGTGCGCTCCCGCAGCCGCGACGCGTCGCAGACCAGCCGCATCACCTCGGAGTCCTTGGGCCGCAGGCGCTGCGCGTCCTCGGTGATGTCGGCGTCGATGCCCATCAGCGCGCTGATCTCCCCGGCCAGGGTGCCGATGGCGACATCATCGCCGGGACCGCAGTTGAATACCTCGCCGAAGACCGCCGAGCCGGGCGCGGTGCCCAGGTCGATGAACGCCCGGGCGGTGTCGGTGACGAAGCAGAAGTCCCGGGTCGGGGCCAGGGCGCCCAGCCTGAGCTGCCGGGATCCGCCCACTAGCTGGGTGATGACCTGCGGGATCACGGCGCGGGTCGACTGCCGCGGGCCGAAGGTGTTGAACGGCCGCAAGGTGGTCGCCGGCAGGCCGAAGCTCAGGTGATAGGACTCGACCAGCTTGTCGGCGCCGACCTTGGACGCGGCGTATGGCGACTGGGCCTGCAGCGGGTGCGCCTCGCTGATAGGCACCGTCTGGGCGGTGCCGTAGGTCTCGCTCGTCGAGGTATGCACCAGGCGCGGCGTCTGGCAGGCCCGGACGGCCTCCAGCACGTGCAGCGTGCCGATCGTGTTGGTATCCACGAACGACCGCGGCGCCGCGTAGGAGTACGGCACGGAGCCAAGCGCGGCCAGGTGGTATACGGCGGATGCGCCCTCCACCAGCGATCGAACCGAACCCGGGTCCCGCACGTCACCGAAGACCACGTCTACCTGGTCGGCGATGTCCGGCTCCAGCGTGTCCAGCCAGCCCCGCGAGCTGAACATGTTGTACAGCGCCATGGCCCGCACGCGATGCCCGCGGCGCACGAGCGCCTCGGTCAGGTGCGAGCCGATGAAGCCCTCGGCTCCGGTAACCGCCACGATGTCCGACATGCTGTTCCCCCGATTCCGTTACTTCGTTGGTTTCCGCCGCTCCGGCGGCGGAGTCCGGCCCTAGAAGGCGTGGCGGACCGCCATGGACAGCACCCTGGTCGCATACCCGCCAAGCACGATGAGCAGTCCGATGCACGCCGCCAGCTGGGAGACCACCCCGAGCTCGCGCCAGGCGATCTCGAAGGCCAGCGCCCCGGCGCAGGCGATCAGCGCGACGGCCCGGACGCCCAGTGCCTGCAGGGCCAGGGCCAGGAACATCGCGCAGCCCAGCGCCAGGTAGACCGCGAGCTCGGGCAGCAGCAGCCGGGCCGGCTGGACGAGCCCGGCCGCGACGGCGATCCAGGTCGCGATCATGGTGAGCACGACGGCGGCCAGCAGGTACTGGCCGACTGCCCGGGCCAGCACCAGCCGCGCGCCGCGGCCGAAGACGCGCAGGTCGTGGGTCGAGCGCAGCAGCTCGCGGGTCCGCCGGCGATAGGCCAGCAGGCTCCACTCGGCGGCGCCCATGGACAGCGACAGCGGCAGCGTGGCCAGCAGCGCGCCGACGTTCACGCCCCCGTGGCCGTTGGCACCGGCGATGACCGGGAACGCCAGCAGGCCGGCGGCCAGCAGCCCGAACACCGCGGCCGGGGCGGCGGCCCGCAGCTCGGCCGCCGCGACCAGGCGGCCGGCGGCCCCTCGGCCGCCGCGGGTGCACACCAGGGCGGCCACCACGGCCAGCACCGGGGTGGCGGCCAGCGCGGCCCAGGAGGCGTGCTGCAGGTTCGGCGGGCGGCCGAGGGCCAGGAACGCCGCGCTGCCCAGCACCCCGGGCGCGAGCACGGCCAGCAGCCACTTCTCCGCCCCGAGCACCAGCAGCACGCAGGCCCCGAGCATGTAAGCGCCCTCGGCCAGGCCGAAGAGCAGCACCGGTAGCTGCGCGTGCACCAGCAGCGCCGTGCCGGACATGATCAGCGCCAGCAGGACCAGCCCGGCCAGCAGCCCGGCGCGCAGCAGGCGCTTGGCCTGACGGCGGTCGGTCGTCCGGCCCAGCCGCAGGTAGCCCAGGCCGGCCAGGCCCTGGCTGCTCGCCCACGCGGACAGCAGCGCGATGATCAGGACGGCGTGCATGCCGGGGCCGGCCAGCAGCACGGCCGCGGCCGGGAAGCAGACGGCGGGCAGTCCGTAGAGCAGCCCGTGCAGCACCGGCTGCAGCCTGCTGACCTGCCAGGGGTCCGCGGGCGGGGGCGGCTCGGCCGGCTGGCGCGGCACCTGGATGTACATCTCGGCCGCGAGCTCGAAAACGTCAGGGTAGCCGTAGCGGTCGCGGACCATCTGGTCGCTCATCCCGTCGAACTCCAGCGCGCTGGCGATCTCCAGCGGGTCCACCGCGGACTCGCAGACGGGCGCGAAGTCCTGGCACAGGGCGGCGACCGTCAGCGGCGGCGCGGTCTGGCTCCCCGCGATGGTGCGCAGGTGCGGCAGGCCGCCCTCGTCGTTGACGGGCCGCAGCGCGCGGGGCAGCTGGGTCCGCAGGTCTCCGGCGCTCATCCGGCTGCCTCCGCTGGCATGGTGTCCGCCGGCCCGGAGTGTGCGGGCCCGGAGTGTGCGGGCACGGAGTGTGCGGGCCCGGAGTGTGCGGGCCCGGAGTCTGCGGGCACGGTGTCCGCCGGCCCGGCGGCGAGGCGCAGGGCGCCCGGCCCGGTGCCTGGCTGCGCGGTTGGCAGCGGGCGGCCGGTGCCCAGGAACAGGTAGATCTCGTCGAACGCGCTGACCGCGCGGTCGACTGTGAAGTACTCCAGGGCCCGCAGCCGGGCGGCGCTGCCCAGGCGCTGCCGCAGCCCGGCGTCGCGCAGCAGGGTGAGGCAGGCCTCGGCCAGCTCGGCGGGCCGCCGCGGGGGCACGACCAGGCCGGTGTCCCCCACCGCCTCGGTCACGCCGCCGACATCGGTGGCGACGCAGGGGCGGCCGCAGGTCATGGCCTCGATCAGGGTGTACGGGAAGCCCTCCGAGATGCTGCACAGCACGACGACCTGGCCGGCGGCGTAGGCGTCGCGAATCTCCGCTACCCGGCCCTCGAACGTCACCGACTCACCCAGGCCCAGCTCCCGGCCCAGCGCCTTGCACCGGGTGACGTACGGCTCACGGCTGGCCGGGGGCGACCCGAAGATCCGCAGCCGCGCGTCGGGTAGTTCTGCCCGCACGATGGCGAAGGCGCGCAGCAGCGACTCCAGGTCCTTGATCGGGTCCAGCCGCCCGGCCCAGGAGATCGTCGGTACCTCGGGCTCGCTGTCAAAGGCGGGGAAGTCGGCCGGGTTCACGCCGTTGTAGACGGTCCGCACCCGGGACAGGTCCGCGCCGAGCCGGGCCTCCCAGCGCTTGTTGTACACGTTCCCCGGCGTGATGACCGCGGCCTCCTGGTACCCGAGCACGCACAGCCGGCGCAGGAACTGCAGGTACAGCTGCTTCACCGGCCAGCGGTAGGGGTCCTGGCGGCTGTGCAGGTAATGCTCGCGCATGTACAGCCCATGCTCGGTCACGACAACGGGGGTGCCGTACCGCCACTTGGCCGTGAGGGCCGGCAGCGCGCCGAGCCCGTTGGTGACCGCGTGCACGACGTCGGCCCGCGGCGGCGGGTGCGACAGCGGCCGGAACGCGTGCTCGATCAGCTGGATCGCGGTCACGGCGTCCTGCAGCGTGGGCGGCGGCAGGTCGGGATCGGGCCAGCGCTGCCGCCAGGCCTCGCTGAGCAGCCGCACCGACTCCTCGCTGGCCAGGGCGGCGGACAGGTTCCCGTACTGCGCGTAGGCGAACATCTCCCGCATGATCTCCCCGAACCGGTCCTGCTCCTGGTCGGGCGAAGCCAGCAGCACCTCGACCAGCTCCCGCACCGGCGGCCCGGCCGTCGGCCGCAGCCACCGTGATCCCGGCGGCGACGGCGGCGGGGGGCCCCACAGCGGCATGGTGGTCAGGCCGGTGACGTTGCCCGGCAGCGTCCAGCTCACCGGCTCGCTCCCGGTCGCCACCACGGCGACCAGCGAGAAGTCGTAATCCGGCAGGCCCCGGACCAGCTGGTCGCACCACACGCTGACCCCGCCGAACTGGTGCGGGTAGGTGCCCTCGGCCGTCAGTGCAATCTCCACGTCAGCCCGCGCCCCCCCGGGTCTGGCCCGTGGTTAGGCGGCCCGTGGACAGGCGGCCCGTGGACAGGCGGCCCGTGGTTAGGCGGCCCGTGGTCAGGCGGCCCAGGGCCGGGCGGCGGGCGGCGGCCGAGGCGGCCCGGGCCTCACCGAGCCGGCCAGCGCTGCGGCGGCCGGTGGTCAGGCGGACTGTGGCGATGTCCTCGTAGAGGTCGTCAATGCGGCTGGTCACCGACTCGATGCCGTAGCGGTCCATGACCTCGGTGACCGGCTGCCGGGGACGGCTACCCGCCTCGATCTCCTTGCTGATCTCCGCGCGCACCGCGGCCACGTTCCCGGCCACCTGACGGGCCCGGTCGGTGCTGATCCCGTCCAGGGCCGGGCAGGTGGTGTAGAGCACCGGCAGCCCGTTGGACAGCGCCTCCAGGACCGACAGCCCGAAGGTCTCCTGCAGCGACGTGGTGAGGTTCAGGTCGGAAGCCGACAGCATCGCCGTCATGTCGGCCTGGTAGCCGCCGAAGATGACATGCTCGGTGATACCGAGCTTGGCGGCCACGGCCTCCAGCCGGTCGCTCTCCTCGCCGCGGCCGACGATCAGCATCTTGCAGCGGTCGCCGAGCAGCGGCGCGGCCGCCGCCATGGCCAGGTCGATGCGCTTGTTGGGATCCAGCCGCCCGAGGGTGCCGATCACGTAGGCGTCGGGCGCGATGCCGAACTGCTCGCGGACCTGAGCCCGGGTAGCCGGGTCGAAGGACAGGGTGCTGAAGTCCAGCCCGTTCGGGATGACGGTGATCTTGCGGGCCGGCACGCCCCAGTTCACCAGCCGGTCACGGACCACGTCGGCCACGGCGATGGTGGCGTCGGAGGTCAGCTCGGACGCCAGGTACAGGGCCCGCACCGAGGGGCTCATCTTCCGCCGCTCGATATGGGTGTCGCCGATGGAGTGCTCGGTGGTCACGATGACCGGGGTGCGCGCCAGCCGGGCCGCGGGCCGGGCGTAGATCTGGGCCCGGTACAGGTGCGCGTGCACCACGTCGTAACGCCCGTCGCGGATGATCTTGTAGAGCCGCAGCAGGGCGCCCAGCTCGGTGTTGCGCCGCATGCCGAGATCACGCACGGTCACGCCGTGCCCGCGGAGCCGGTCGGCGACCGGGCCCGGGTTGTAGAGGGTAACAACGTCAGCGTCATGCCGGGTGTGCTGCAGCACCGCATCCAGCTGCAGCTCGGCGCCGCCGACATCCAGTCCGGTAATGACATGCAGAACTTTCATCCGTGCCTCCCCTTCACCGCGACGTAGCCCTTGTGGAGCCGTCGCTTGACGGTCATGCGGGCGGCGCTGTCGCGCTCCCCGATGTAGATCCGCGGCAGTGCCAGCGGCCCGAGGTGGGCCAGCGGCGTCTGCACCGCGCAGGCGTACTCGTAGCCGGCGGCGCCCACGGAGTAACGCGCTGCCGCGTCCATCGACCCGTACGGATAGGCGAAGCCCCGGATCGGCGCCGACAGCAGGTCCTCCAGCCGCTCCCGGCTCGCGGTGACCTCAGCCGCCTGACGGCCGGCGGACAGGGTGGCCAGGTGCCGGTGCGTCGCGCTGTGCGAGCCGATCTCGATGCCGGCGGCGGCCAGCTCGGCCACCCCGGCGGCGTCCAGCAGCGGCCAGACCGGGCCCTCGTCCCACTCGTTGGTGCGGCCCAGCAGGTCGGAGATGATGAACGCCGTCGCGCCGAATCCCCGGCGGTCCAGCTCGGGCAGCGCGGTGTCCAGCACGCTGGCGTAGCCGTCATCGAAGGTGATCCCGACCATCCCGGCCGCCTGGCCGGCCGCGGCCGCGTCGACCAGCGTGGCGACGCTGACCCCGCGCAGCCCGCTGCGCTCGAGCCAGCTCATCTGCTCGGCGAAGCGCCGCGGTGACACGCACAGCTGGTTCGGGTCCCGGGCGACGTCCGCGATGCCGTGGTACATCAAGATCACCGGGGCGTCGCGCAGCCGCATCGGAGCCTGCTCCGGAGCCGCCGCCAGGGCAGCGGCGGGGGCGGGAGTCGCGGCGGTCGCCGTCGTCGCGGGGGTCACCGGCCGCCCCCCAGGCCGGAGAGCGCCGAGCCGACGGTCCGCAGCAGGATCACCGTGTCCAGCCACGGCGACCAGTACTCGATGTACTGGTTGTCGAACCGGCTGCGCTCAGTGATCGAGGTGTCGCCGTGCAGGCCGTGCACCTGGGCCCAGCCCGTGAGCCCGGCCCGCACGCGGTCGCGGTCGGCGTAGCGCGGGATCTCCCGGCCGAACTGCTCGGCGAAGTGCGGGCGCTCGGGCCGCGGCCCGACCAGGGACATCTCGCCGCGCAGCACGTTGACCAGCTGCGGCAGCTCATCCAGGTGCGTGGCCCGCAGCCAGCCGCCGAGCCTGCTGTAGCGGCGGGCATCCACGGTCCAGCGGGTATCGGAGTCGCTGGCATCGGGAATGGTGCGCAGCTTGAGCACGGTCGCCTCCCGGCCATCGCCGGTCACCCGCCGCTGCCGGAACAGCGGCGACTGGCCGGTCTGCAGCGCGATGGCGGCCGTCGCCGCGAGCAGCACCGGAAGGGCGGCGGCCAGCATGACGGTGGCGACGGTGACATCGAAGGCCCGCTTCAGTCCCCGGCTCGCCGGGGACTCCCCGATCCGGCGCAGCGGGATCAGCGGGATGCCCCAGATCTCGTCCAGGCTGCCGCGCGGGATGGCCAGGCCCAGCTCGTGCAGCCGCGGGACCACGCACACCTGCGCCCGCAGCCGCCGGCAGGCGCGCAGGATCGCGACCAGGTCCTCGTCTCTCCAGTCACCGAAGCAGACGATGACCCGGCGGATTGCGAGCCCGGCGACGACCTGAGCCAGGTCCTCGGGGCGGCCCAGGGACGGCTCGGGAAGGTCCCGCCGCGGCGCCCCGGTGTCGAGGAAGCCGCTGACCCGCAGGCCGAGCTCGGGGTGACGCCGGACCTGCTCGGCCAGGTACGCGCCGAAGGTCCCGGAACCAATGACCAGGGTGGCCTCTGTCAGCGCGCCCCGCCGGTGCGCCACCCGCAGGCCGCAGCTGGCCAGCAGCCGGAACGTGATGACCAGTCCCGCCGAGATCAGCCCCAGCCGCAGCGCGGCCGCCGCCGGCAGCAGCGGCAGCGCCGCCAGCACCGGCAGCAGGGTCGCGGCCAGGATCCGGCTGGCCTGATCGGAGACCCGCAGGCAGATCCGCAGCCGGTACAGCCCGCCCAGCCACAGCGCGGTCAGCACGACGAGCCCGTACAGGACTGTCGCCAGGCCGGCCGACATGCTCGCCCCGGCCGTGGCCAGGCCGATGGAGTCGGCAATTGGCAGCGCCGCGACCAGGACGAGGCGGCTCAGCCCGAGCCGGCCGCGGCCGGCCGGACCGCAGCCTGGCCGTGTCGGCTCAGCCCTCCCGGTGCGTGGCAGCCCGGCCGGCGAGCGTCCGGTGCGCGCCTGGCCGGGCACAGCCGGCCGGTGCTCCTGGAAATAGTTCACCATGTCGGGGATCTCTCTGCTGGATGAGGCCGGGCAGGGTGGCGGGCGGGGAATCTCAGGAATCAGGAATCGGCAGTCAGCGGCCTGCGGCCACCGCGGCCCGGGCCGGGGCGCGGGCGGAGCCGGCCAGCCGGCGGGCCACCGTGGCCGCCGCGTGGTCGGAGCCGTAGACGAACCGCATGACCGGCCCCAGGCTGGGCGCCACCGCCGGCCCGATGACATACAGACCCGGTGCCGAGGACTGGTAGTCGCCCCCGACACTGACGGTCCCCGAGACGGTCCGCAGCCGCGACGCCAGCGCGTCGTCCAGGAAGGACAGCCTGCTCAGGTCCGGCTGGTACCCGGTGGCGGCGACGATGTGGTCGGCCTCCAGCTCGCGGACCGACCCGTCCCGGGCGGTCAGCCCGAGGCGGACGCCATCGCCGCGCTCCGCCGCCGAGTGCACGGCATGACCCGTCAGGACGGGGAACTGACCCTCTACCCGGGCCCGCAGCCAGGAGGCGCCGGCGGGACCGAGAGCCGTCCGGGCGCGGAACACCCGGGTCCGCTCAGGCAGATGCCGGAACAGCTCGGGATGCCGGGAGTAGAACCAGGTGGTCCAGCCCGAGCCCAGCCCGGCCTCGGGCTCCTTCATCCGCTGCAGCAGCGGGCGGTCCGGGGCCAGCGGCCGGCCATTCCACACCAGCCGGTCCGCCCGGGCGATGAGCTGCACCTCGGCTCCGCCCTCATGCAGCAGGGCGGCGCTCTCGAGCGCCGACTGGCCTGCCCCGACCACCACCACGCGCTGGCCGGCGAAGGCCCCGAGATCGGTGTGCGCGGAGCTGTGCGTGCACGCCGACGGCGGCAGGCTGGCCAGCAGGCCGGGCAGCCGCGCGAAGTGCTCGACCCCGGCGGCCACGATCACGTTCCGGGCCTGGACTTCCTCACCATCGGCCAGGGTGACGCGGTAGCCACCGCGGTGCCGGGAGACCCCGGTGACGAGCATCTCCTCCAGGCCGGGGGCCAGCTGATCGGCGAACCACTCGCCGTAGCTGATGAAGGTGTCCAGCGGGACGGGCAGGCCGTAGCTGGCGTAGGGACGCCCCGTCTGGCGGCAGAACGCCTCGAGGGTGTGGCTGCCGCACGGGTCGGAGAGGTTGGACGCGAAGCCCTGCGACTTCAGGTACATCCCCCGCGGCATGGCTTCCCGCCACAGCCGCATCGGCAGGCCGAACTGGCGGAAGTTCATTCCGGCGGCGCGCAGGTGCGCCCCGGCCGACAGTCCGTACGGTCCCGCTCCCACGATCGCAACGTCGACGGCGTCGCTCATGCCCTTGCCTCCTCCTTGATGGGGTGCGGCCGCTGCGGCCGCCCGGTGGTGCCAAACGCTGTGGTGCCAGGCCCCGTGGTGCCAGGCCCCGTGGTGCCAGTTGCTCTGGTGCCAGGCCTGGCAGCGCCCAGCCTGCGCGCGGGCCGCGACGCCAGGCGCCAGCCCATCCGCAGGCACATCAGCCCGAACGGCCGCAGGTCATCGCGGGCAAACCAGGCCACCTCGTCGATCCCGCGCAGGGATCGCAGCCAGGACGCCGGGCTGAGCTCGCCGCGCCGCCAGTAGCCCAGCGCGGCCAGCGGGTCGTAGTTCTCCACCAGGAACCGCCGCCCGGCGGCCTGCTCGGCATCGCCAATCGCGGTCCCGGTGAGATCGAGGTAGGCGGCCATGGCCACGTCCAGGCCCGCCGTCGTGCGGAAGAGCCGGAACTGGGCGCCCAGCCGCGGGTTGAAGTCGAGCAGCTTGTACTGGCCGTCGCGGCGGTCCAGGCGCAGGTCCAGGTCGAGGATGCCCTGGTAGCCCAGCCTGGTGAGCAGACCGGTGACCTGGTCGCGCAGGGCCGCGTTCGGCTCCGAGCGGCCCAGGCTGGTCAGCCCGGCATGCGCCGGGTAGGACCGCTCCTTGACCCCGGTAAAGGCGGGCCGGCACGTCGAGCTGACGTCGCAGTACCCGTGGAAGAACCAGTCGGTGCCCGGACCACCCGGAATGAACTCCTGCAGCATCAGCCCGGCGCCGGCCCGCGCGCAGTCGGCCACGACGCGGTCCAGCCCATCCCGGCTGGTCACGATCGAGGTGCTGCGCAGCTTGCCGTCCTGCCACGGGGTGGTGAGCTTGGCGATCAGCGGGTAGCCGGCCTGCGCGGCGAATCCGCGGGCCGCGGCCACCGAGTCGGGCACCTGCGCGGCTGGCGATGGCACGCCCAGGCTGCGGCTGAGCTCGTGCAGTGAGTACTTGCCGGCGACCTGCCGCGGCAGCCCGGCGGGCGGGTCCGGGAAGAGGAACGCCGACCGCAGGTCGCTGCCGTGTTCGGCGAGAAAGATCGCGCCGGCGTCGTCAGTCGGCAGCAGCACGGCGGGCTGGCCGATCCGGTCGGCCAGGGCCAGCAGGCCGGCCCGGATCCGGCCGGAGTCGGCCGTCCCCGGCTGCCAGAAGTACCGTCCGCGCAGGTAACGGGAGTTCGCGGCCGGCGCCAGCGGCCCCTCGTGCACGCCGTAGACGGGAACTCCCATCCGGCCGAGGCTGCGGATGACCCCGAGCCCGCCGTGATGAAGGACGTTGGGATCGAGCTTGAGCACCACCGCCGGCGTGCTGGTATCGACCCCGGCTAGCCCGGCGGGCACTGGGTGCCGCCTGCGGTCAGGCATCCTCATCTGGTTCCCCCCTGATGGCGAGACGGCGTCATGCCGTCACCGCACGTAGGGGAGACATTGCCAGGAGTTATCCTGGGGATCACCCTGCATCGGGGTGAGGAAATGTACCCAACCGGCCGAGTCATGCCCTCCGGCGGGCAAGACGGGACGCCAGATCGCTGCCTGGCACGGGGTCCGGGCGCGAGCCGCGGCGTCGGCCCTGCCGCAAATTAATCAGGTCCGGAAGCGGCCGCCCAGACTGGAACGAGAGGTTTGCGCGGTTTTACCGGTCACCAGTTCGGGGGAGCCGGCCTCCGGCCGCCCGGCGGCGGATCGACGGGGACGGCAGGCCCGGCCCGCCCCGGCCGGGATAAGAGGCGTGCACGGGGGACGATCCTGCTACCGCGCGGAGCGCCCGGACCGGTCTCATGCAGCCAGCCGACAGCGAGCTGGCCACCGGCAATTCCGCAGCCAGCCCGTGCCGGACGGCGAACGAGGCCGCTTCCAGGCGCGAGTGCACCCCGAGCTTAGAGAGCACGGCGTGCATGTGCGAGCGCACCGTGGTCCGCGACACTCCGAGGATCTCCGCGATGGCCGTGGTGTCCAGGCCGGCCACCAGCAGGGTGAGGCACTCGCGTTCGCGGCTGGTCAGCCGCGACGCCAGCTGGCCGGCCGGGCTGACCGGCCCGCGCGGGCCGGGCTGGGCATCGGGAACGTCGACGACAATCTCCCCGCGCAGCATCCGCTCGAGCGCCGAGACGAGCACGTTGACGCCGCGCGACAGGTGGATGTAGCCGGAGGCTCCTGCATCCAGCGCCCGACGCGGCCCGGCCTCTCCCCGGTCCGCTCCGATGATCACGACGCTAGTCCGCTCGCACGCCATCCGCACGGCCGCGATCGTGTCGCCGTCGTCTGCCCTCGCCCGGTGCCGCTCGATCAGGCACAGGTCCGGTCGCTCGCGAGCGACCAGCACCAGCATCTGAGCGGTATCACGGGCCACCCCGGCGACCGTGTGCCCGTTCTGCTCGATGACGTCGGACAGTGCTTCGAGAAATACCACCTGGTCATCGCCGACCACGACGGTTGCCACTGGGTTACCCGCCCAGCCTGGCGTGCCGGGTGCCTTTTATGCCCAATTGACGATTCATGACCCCCCCTAGTGCTGACGACTTCAGCTCGTCAGCTGCGCGTACCGCGCTCGGCCGTCTCAGCTCGCCCCGGCCTGCGCGGCCCCTTGTCCCCACCGCGCCGGTCATGGCTCACGTAATGAGGACGCCCGGGAGCGCTCAGACGTTTACGTAAGCCGCTACAGCCGGACAAATTTTGCCGGGCGGCCGGAACGGCTCATTCGGTGACGTACCTTCGCTGACCGGCAGCGGGGCGGCAGCTAGCCGGCCGAACCGCTTACCGGGCCGAGGTCGTGGGCACGGACCGCGCGCGCCGGCCCGGAACGTAGGCCGCCAGCAGAGCGTCCAGCAGCTCGCCCTCCCGGTACCGGCCGCCGACCCGGGCCAGGGCCGTCGCGGCCAGGCGATCGGCGACGACGGGAAAGTCGAGCAGGTACCGGACGGCCGCGGCCAGCGCGGCGGGACGGCAGGGCGGGACGAGCAGGCCGGTCTCGCCCGGCACCACGAGGTCGGGCACCGCGTTCACCGCGGTGGCGATCACGGGGACCCCGCAGAGCATGGCCTCGACCACGGCCGTCGGAAGCCCTTCGTAGCGACTGGGCAGGGCAAAGATGTCGAAAGCTGGCAGGATCTCGAGCACGTCGCTGCGCTCGCCGGCCAGGATCACCCGGGTCCCCCGGATCTTGCGGGCGCGCCGGGCGATCTGCTCGGCGCGCTCGCCGCTGCCGACCCATACTCCGATGGCGCCGGGCCGGTTCAGCTGCTGCAGTGCGGCCAGGAAGTCCTCGGGCGCTTTCTGGTACGTCAGCCTGCCCACGGCGCCGACCACCGCCGCCTGCGCGGGGATGCCGAGGCTGATCCGGGCCCGCTGCCGCGCCAGCGGGGACCCGGCGGCGGCGACGGCACGGGCCCGCTCCGGCCCGTCAACGGCTACCCCGATGGTGACGATCCGGTCGGGGGCGGCCAGCTCTCGCCGCACCGCCTCCGCGGCCACCCCCGCGCCTACGCACAGGGCGACATCAGTGATCCGGCCCAGCCGCCGCTCGATCGCGAGGTAAGCCTGGCGACGCGGCCCGGACTGGAACTCATGGAAGGGGAAACCGTGGTAGGTGTGCACGATCCTGGGCACCCCGGCCCGGCGGGCGGCCAGGCGGCCGACGGCTCCGGCCTTGGCGCAATGGGTATGGACGACGTCGAATGTCCGGCTGCGCAGCAGCCTTTCCAGTCGCTTGAGGGCTCGCAGGTCGCTGCCCGGCGCTAGCGGCGCGCGCAGCGCCGGCTCCACGATGACCTCCACGCCGGCGGTGGCGGCCCCCTGAGCCAGCCGGCCGCCGCTCCCGGTAATGATCGTCACCTGGCAGCCGTGCCGGGCCAGGGCACAAGCGCCGCGGAGGGCAAGCACGCCCGCACCGCCTTCCAGGCGCGTGATGACGGTGGCGACTCGCAGCGCCTGGCCATTCCCGGACCCCGGATCTGCCCATCCGGCCACCGCGTGGCCGCTGGTCACGTCCGCTGCGACCGGTCCGGGCGGGCGGGAACGGCCTTGGGGCCATCCGCCCCGGCCTGCGCCCCCGACTGCGCCGCGGCGGGCCCGGACAGCCGCAGTCCCGCCTCCCGAGCGACGCTGACGGCCTCAAGCCGCGTATGCACATCGAGCTTGTAGAAGATGTTCCGCGTATGCGTGCGCACCGTGTCGGTCGAGATCATCAGCTCTTCCGCGACCTGCCGGTCGCGCTTGCCCTCGGCCATGCTGGCCAGCACGTCGCGCTCCCTGGGACTGAGGATGGCCAGCGGATCCTCGTCGTCCTTGGCCCGCCGGACATCCTCGCGCAGCTGGCGAAGGACCTCGCCGAGCAGCTCGGGCGGGTACCACGACTGCCCCTGGCAGACACCCCGGATGACGGCCTCAAGCTCGTGCGCGGCCTGCCGCTTGGACACCCACGAGGCCGCCCCGGCGCGGGCGGCGTCGACGGCGTGGGCGGGGACGTCGTCAGCGCTGACGACGACCACGTGCGCCGCCGGCCACGCCTCCCCGAGGCGCTGCAGCACGTCCGTGGCCGCGAACCCGAGCGGCTCGATGTCGATCAAGATCACATCCGGGCGCAGCCACCGGGTCATCTCCGGCAGCCGGGCGTCGTCGGTCCGTGCGCACCCGACGACCCACAGGTCAGGCGCGGCCGACAGCCGGGAGGTGAGGGCCTCAGTCACCATCTGATAGTCATCAACCAGAAGCACCCGCAGCACATTCACGGTATCTACTTTGACACCACCATCCTGGTTTGCCCTCATGCAAATGAATGAGGCCATCTCGTGCAGTTAAATAGTGATGTGCGTGTCCTTCCGGTAGCTCACAGTCATCGGCGCCCGTCACCGCCCTGCGCACCCGCCGCAAGCACGCGCTTGCGCCTGCAACCGCGGCCCGGCCTGACCCGGGCCTCCGGGCTGGCTGGGCACTGGCACATGGCGGAAAGCCGGATATTATGAATAAGTTACCGCGATAAGCTGCTTCATACCGGACAAGATGTGTATATCGGCTGAATAGCTAGTGGAGTTCGCATCGCACCGAAGACCGGCCCACCGCCCCGGCAGGACGCGCCCCCTGCCGATTCCGCGGTGGACAAGCCGCAGCGATCGCCGGGCGGCTGGACCCCGGCGTCGCGTCGCCGGATGCAGGCCGAGCGCCGCCAGGCGGCGCAGACCGCGGACGCGGCACGAGACCGGCTGGCCGAAGTCAGCGCCCAGCTCAGCCAGGGCCCGGCTCCCGATCGCCTGGCCGCGGTGCAGGCCCTGACTCAGCTGGCTGACGAGGACCCCTCGGTCCGGCAGGCGTGCGTCGACATTCTGTGCTCGGCCCTGCGCGCGGCCCCCGCGAGCAGCCCGGACACCGGCAGCCCGGACACCGGCAGCCCGGACACCGGCGCCCGGTCCCGCGCCCGGCACGAAGACCGCGTATGCCGCTACGTCACGGTCACGGCCATCGTGGCGCATCTCCGACCCGGTGCCCCGGTCTCCTGGGCCGGCTGTGACCTCGACTTCAGCGGCGCCGTCTTCGACGCCCCGGATTCGTCCCGGCTGGCCGGCCAGGCGCCGGGCCTCGGGGGGCCCAGCGATGCCGGCGAGATCAGCTTCGCCAGGGCGCAGTTCTCGGGGGCCGCGGTCACCTTCGCCGGCGCCCAGTTCAGCGGGGCCAGGGTCAGCTTCGCCGGCGCCCAGTTCAGCGGCGGGGACGTCAGCTTCGCCGGCGCCCAGTTCAGCGGCGGGGAGGTGAGCTTCGCCGGCGCCCAGTTCTCCGGCGCGACCGTCAACTTCGCCGGCGCCCAGTTCAGCGGGACGAAGGTCACCTGGCTGGGTGCCGAGTTCGCCGCCGGCACCGTCAGTTTCGCCGCGGCCGAGTTCGGCGGCGGCCAGGTCAGCTTCTGCGCCCGCTTCACCGGCGGCGAGGTGGCGTTCATCGGCTCACGGTTCACCGGCGGAATGGTGAGTTTCCTCGAGGCGGAGTTCAGCGGCGGAACCGTTGGCTTCCTCGACGCTGAATTCTCCGGCGGTCAGGTGGGCTTTGCCGGGGCTGTCTTTACCGGAAGCGAAGTGAGCTTCGTGGGCGCTGAGTTTACCGGGGCGGTGGTCAGCTTCGCCGGAGCCAGAATGATGAAGGGGATGATCAGCTTCGTCGGTGCCGAGTTCGCCGGCGGCGAGATCAGGTTTCCCTGGACCGAATTCAACGGCGGCGAAGTGCGATTCTCGGGGACCAGCCTCGCCGGCGGCCGCGTCCTGTTCACCCAGGCGAAGTTCAACGGCAGCATGGTCGATTTCACCAGCGCGCACTTCTCGCGCGGCCTGCTGGATCTGTCGGATGCCGTGATCTGGTCGTCGCCGCCGGCTTTCGACGACGCGCCCGCCAGCCCGCCCGGCGTGCGGCTGCTAGCCGGATAAGCAGCGGCCGGGCAGGAGCCGATCCCGGCAGCACTGGCGTCAGGACCTCATCTCGGCGTCCTGCACCGCGAGCGCCTCGGCCGCCTCGGCCCTGGCATACCTGACGTACCGGTAATGACCGCGGCCGATGAGGCCCGCTGCCGCCAGCGCCAGGGCCAGGACGCCGATCCAGATCAGCGTGCGGTAGTTCCTGGCCGCCGTCAGGCTGTAGTCGGTCGTGGTGATCGTGCCGGCGGACTTCGCCGCCAGGCCGAAGCTGATGGCGGTGGTGCCTGCGGGGACCGTGGGCGTCTGCCAGAGCGCGTGCCGCCACGAGCCCGAGGCGGGGAAGGCCGGGCTCGTCGTCCAGTAGACCCAGCTGCCCAGCGAGGTGCGCCGGTAGATCTCCATCTGCGGCTGGCTGCTGGCCTGGTACCAGATTCCGGCGCGGTAGGCGTGGCCGGCCACGACCGACGGCGCGCAGAGCCCGAGGTCCATCCTGGGCAGGAGCTTGGCAATACCCGAGCCCTGCCTCGTGGTGCGGACCGTCTCGGCCGCCGCCCCCTGAGGGCCGCCGCCGGGGCGATAGGTGAAGCTCGCGACGGTGTGCCCGTAGTTGGCGGCCTGGAAACAGGCCGGCAGGCTGCCGCTGCCAGCCGCCAGCCGGGCGTTAGCCACGCCGGTACCATGCAGCCGGCGGGGCGCGGGCCCGGGCACCGCCGGCCGGACCGGCCCGCCGATGACCGCGGCCATGGTCTCCACGAAGGTAGTGCCGGCCTTCTGCTGGCCGGCCAGCCAGCTGAGCACCTCGCTCAGGATCGCGGGCGTGGTTCCCAGAGGGCAGTTCTCCTGGCAGATGTCGTGAATGGTGAAGACCACCCAGCCACCCCCGTGCAGCTGGGCTTCCCGGACATCGTGCTCGTAGGTGCCCGCCGTCCAGGTCGTGTTAACGGAGTTCACCTCGATCGGAGTTCGCACGTCCAGGGGGTCCTGCGGCGGAATGGATTCCGCCCAGGCGCACGTCAGGCAGAGCCCCGCACCGCGGAGGGTGCCGGTGCCGAGGCCGGCGTTATAGCCACAGGCTCGCGTCAGCGTCTCCACGGCCGGGTTCACGGCCGCGAACGGGTACGCGAAATCGGTCGGGCGGAAGCCCCACCGGAAGAGGTTCGCCCGGTCGTCGCAGACCTCGCGCTTGGCCTCGGCGACCGGCGTCGTCGTCAGCTGCTGATGCAGCACGCTGAGCCCGCCGATCTCATTGCCCGCGGCGGCGACCTTACGGATGTCCCCCAGCGTCAGGTAGGGCGAGGATCGGTGGCACTGCTGCTGGGCCAGCACGCAGACCAGTCCGGAGGGCACGAAGTACGTCGCGTGCATCCCGTACTTCGCGAACATCGGCAGGGACGGCATCTGATCGGCCAGGCCACCACCCCAGGCGAACGTCACCACCGTCTTATGCAGCCGGGCCGGCTCGGCCAGCGCCACCGTCCTCGGCCGGCCAGCATGGCGGGCTGGGCGAGGAGCGGGCGGGCCAGTCAGCCACTGGGCCGAGCTGGACGGCAGGGGCGCGGAGGACGTGGAGGGCGCGGGGCGCGGGGACAGCGCCGGACTGCCGGAGCCAGCCGCCGTGGAGCTGACGGACGGGCTGGCGGTAGCGCTGGAGCCGGCGGACGTGCCGTGGGCCGGGCTGGCGCCGGCGAGCGCCAGGCCGGCGGGCGACGCCAGCAGCGCCAGCGCGGCCCCCGCGAGCTGAATTCCCCACCTAGCCGGACGCATGATGGCTCTCCGCTTCTTGTCCGTAGGCCGCTGCCTGCTGCGCCGCGGCCGGCGCAACAGCGGGCTCGATCAGGTAGGCCGCGCTGCGGATCTCGGGAATGATCGTCGCGGGCACCGGCCGCGGGGCGAGCCTGGCGTGCAGCCCCGGCGCGCGCCGTCGCGTCGGGCTCCTCCACACCCCGTTCGAGCTCGCCAGCCAGGCCAGCGGAATCGCCGACAGCCCGACAGCCGCGTCCAGCACGCGCATGAACGGGAAGAACGGTGCGGACAGCAGCAGCCGCGGCCTGCGCTCCACGGCCGCGACCAGGCAGGTCAACGCGAGGTCGGGCACGACGACCCCGTAGAGGATCCTGGTCAGGTTCATATGGCTGGACACCACGGCGTACACCGGGCCGAAAACGGGCCAGGTCACGGCGCTGCTGACCAGGTCGGGGACGATCAGGACGGCCACGACCAGCGGCAGGAAGATGAACAGCAGGCTGGAGGTGACGAGCTCGGTGAGCATGAGCGCGAGCATGGCCGTGAACAGGTTGAGCCGGGGCGGATGCCGGCGAACTGTCTGCCACAGGCCGAGCGCCCACCGCCTCGTCTGGCGGATGTAGTCGTGCAGGTTGTCGGGGTCCTGGGTGATCGCCACGGCGCCCAGGGTGAAGCCGACCTTGCCCAGCGCCTTCTGGTAGACCTCGAACGTCATGTTGAAGTCCTCGATCACCAGGCCAGGCGGGTTGATGTCGATGGCCGGGAGCACCGAGGTGCGGTAGAGGCTGGCGAAGCCCGGCACGATCGGCGTCGCGTTCACGTAGCGCGAGGTCTGGCCGAATTTCATGAGGCGCTGGCCGGCTGAGTAGATCCTCATCCGGTGGCCGACGAGCAGGTTCCCGAGCGGCGACAGCATCCGGCGGGTGTCGGTCTTGACGCAGCCCGCGACCGCCGCGATCTTCGGGGAGTCGAACAGCCGCAGCGCCGCGAGGAAGTAGCGGGGCTGCACCCGGGTGTCGGCGTCCAGGAGCATCAGGACCGGGAACCGTTCCACGATCTTGAAGCGCTCGATGGCGTCCTTCAGCGCCCCGGCCTTGCCGACGTTCTGCCGGGTCTTGATGGCCTTCACCCCGCAGCTCAGCGCGATCTCGAAGGTATCGTCGGTCGACCCGTCGGACACGACATGCACGTTCCGGCGCGGGACCAGCTTCGTGATCGCCTCCACGCTGTCCGCGATGACGGCCGCCTCGTTGTGGGCCGGGATCAGCACGGCGACGTCATCGACGGTCAGGTGGATCCGGCGCGAGCGCCGGCCGGCCGGATCATGGCGCAGCGCGACCACGTTCTCGTGGCTGGCGGCGGCCAGGGTCGCGGCGCGCCGGCGCGAGCGCCACCGGCCCACCGTCAGCTGGTCGACCAGCCGGATCAGTCCGACCGTGCCCCACACGGCGAAGTTCACGCCGAAGACCAGGATGACCATTGCCCACGTCGGCATTACGAGGCTCCCCGGCGGGCCGGGTGCCCGGTGCGCGACCCCGGTGGCAGCACCTGATGCAGCGCCTGCCAGGTACCGGGATCACCGGCGCCGTACATCCACAGGTAGACGCCGCCGATGCCGGCCCTCGCGGCCAGGTCGAACTTGGCCCGCGCGCTGGCCGCATTCTCGAACCACACGGTGTGCCGGTGACCGGCGGCATCGGTATAGCCGAACCACGGGGCCTGGCTGACCGCGTCATACTGCGGCGTCACGTGGTGCTGGCGGGCTATCTGCAGCGCCTCAGGCCAGGTGACCGAGGCCCCGTGGCCGCCGGACCAGTCGTAGCCGTACTGCGGGATGCCGAGCACGATCTTCGACGCCGGCATCTGGGTCCTGGCGTAGCTGAGCACGCCGCGGATCCAGCCGACCGGGGCAATGGGACCGGGCGGGGAGGAGTCCCAGTGGTAGTCGTAGCCCATCAGCCGCACCTGGTCGGCGACCTTGCCGATGGCCGCGTAGTCCTGGGCGACGTTACGCGGGGCGTACCCGGCGTTGCTCGCCTTCGCGAACAGGGCCACGGACAGCAGCTTTCCCCTGGCGTGCAGCGCCCCCGCGAGCCGGACGACAAACGCGGTGAAGGCCTGCCGGTCGCTGGCGTGCAGCTCCTCGTAGTCCAGGTCGATGCCGGCGTAGCCGTTGGAGTCGGCCAGCGCGACGATGGCCGCTACCTGCCGCCCGGCCATCGCCGGATCGTGCAGCACGCGGGCCACCGGCGCGTACGACCAGTTGCCCTGGGCATCCACGTTGGCCAGGGTCGGCACGATGGGCAGGCCCTGCGCGCGCAGGCGCGTCAGCTGCCCGTTGATCGCGGACAGGCTGATGCCGGAGTCGAGAATGATCTGGCCGTTGCTCCCGACGCCGTACATCCACGGGGAGACCTCGCTGACGTCACGCCGGTTGGCGAGGACCGCGTCGGTACCCGGGCCGATGTTCCAGTACGGCAGGGACGCCACCACCAGGGCCCGGTGGGTCACCGGGGCGGGCGGCGGCTGGCTGGCGCGCATGATCAGCAGGACCGCCAGGATGCCCGCGGGCACGACGGCCAGCCAGGCGAAGCCGCCCCGCCCGCGGTGCCTGCGCCGCCCGGCGGCGGGAGGGCCCGCTTCCGGGCTCCCCCCGGCCGCCACGGTGAGCTGCGGCCGGTCGGACTGTGCCCGATCGGACTGTGCCCGGTCGAACTGGGGCCGGCTGCCCGGCAGGTCATGATGCACAGCGCTGATCCCGCATTCATGAAGCCGTGACGGCGATGTTACGGCTGGCTTCCTGGTCGCCGATGACGGCCCGGATGATGTCGTCGAGGGTCCGGGTCGGGGTGAAGCCGCACGTAGCGCGGGCCAGGCCGCAATCGGGAATGCGGCGCTGCATGTCCTCGTAGCCCGACCCGTAGGCCTCCAGGTAGGGGGTATGGGTAATGGCACTGCGAGATCCCGTGGCGGCCACGATGCGCCGGGCGAGCTCGTTGATCGAGACCTGCTCGTCGTTGCCCAGGTTGAAGGCCCGGCCGTAGGCCTCCGGGCTGGCCATCAGCGCGATCAGGGCCGGGATCACGTCCTGCACGTGGCAGAAGCAGCGGATCTGGTCACCGGTGCCGTAGACGGTGATGGGCTCGCCGGCCAGGGCCTGCTGGGTGAACCGGGGAATGACCATCCCGTACCGGCCGGTCTGCCGCGGGCCGACGGTATTGAAGAACCGGATGATGACCGCCTTGAGCCCGCGCTCGCGGCAGTAGGCGTCGATGAGGCTCTCGTCGATGGCCTTGGCCTCGGCATAGCTCCAGCGCGACTTGAGCGGCGAGCCGATGATGCGGTCGTCGTCCTCGCGCAGGCCGGGCTTGGAGTTCTTGCCGTAGATCTCGCTCGTCGAGGCGGCCAGCAGGACGGCGCCGCTGCGGGCGGCGGCCTCGACCACGTGCTCGGTGCCGTAGATGTTGGTCCGCAGGCTTTCCAGGGTGCGGTCCCGGATGACGAAGGCGCCCACGGCGGCAGCCAGGTGGTAGACCTGCTGGCACCCGGCGGTGAGCTCGCCGACCAGCTCCTCGTCCAGGATGGAGCCCTGCACCAGGCGGAAGCCCGGGTGATCCGCGACAGCCTGCAGGTTCGCCAGCCGCCCGGTGCTCAGGTCGTCCAGGCCGGTCACCTGATGGCCGTCGGCCAGCAGGGCCTGCACCAGGTGCGATCCGATGAAGCCGGCGGCGCCGGTGACGAGAATCCTCACGAGTTACCCCTTCGCTGATTCGGCGGCTGGGCTGGCCGGGGCCGGCCGGGCGGACTTCCCGCCCGGCGCGGACTGCCGCAGGCGGCGGCCCCGGCGGAGGGCGCGCCAGCTGCGACGCGCCGCGAGCTGGTCGTAAAAATCATCAATGCGGTTCGTGACGGCCTGGATCCCGTAGGCCTTCTCCACCGCGGGCTCGGGGACCCGGTCGCGGTGCCCGGCCCGCACCTCGGCGGCCATCGCCTCGCGGATGCCCTCGGCAGTCGACGGGACCGGCCAGGCGCGGGTCACGTCCAGCCCGCCGAGCGCGGGACAGGTGGTGTACAGGACCGGCATCCCGTTGCCCAGTGCCTCCAGCACCGAGAGGCCGAACGTCTCCTGGGCGGAGGAGGCGACGAACAGGTCCATCGCCGAGAGCATGGCCGCGACGTCATGGCGCTCTCCGGCGAAGATCACCCCGCCGGTGGCCCCGCACCTGGCCGCCGTCTCCTCCAGGTGGGCCTGCTCCTCGCCCTTGCCGACGATCAGCAGCTTGGTGCGGTCATTCAGCAGCGGGGCAGCGGCCTCGATCACCAGCTCGAACTGCTTGTTCGGGTCCAGGCGCCCCAGCACCCCGATCACGTAGTCGTCTCGGCCGAGCCCGAACTGCTCCCGGACCGACTGCCGGGCGGCGCTGTCGAAGGAGATGCGGCCCAGGTCGACGCCATTGGGGATGACGGTGATCCGGGCCTGCCGCACGCCCCAGGCGGCCATCCGGTCGCGGACCGTCTGCGACACCGCGATCGTCGCGTCGGAGAACCGCTCGGTAGCCAGGTACAGGGCCCGGACGCCCGGCGTCATCTTCCGGCGCTCCAGGTGCGTCTCGCCGATCGAGTGCTCGGTGCTCAGCACCACGGGCGTTCCGGCCAGCCAGGCCGCCGGCCGGCCGTAGACCTGCGACCGGTACAGGTGCGTGTGCACGACGTCGTAGCCGCCGGCGCGGATCAGCCGGTGCAGTTCGAGCAGCGCCGAGAGCTGCGTGTTCCGGGTCATCCCCAGGTCACGCACCCGGTTGCCGTCCTCGCGGATCATCTCCGCCACTGGCCCGGCGTTGTAGAGCGTGACGACGTCGCAATCGTGGCGGGTGTGCTGGAGGAACGACTTCAGCTGCAGCTCGGCCCCGCCGACCCCCAGACCGGTAATGACATGCAGAACCTTCACAGCCCCTCTTTCCTGACGCCGAAGCGGGAGGGCCCGCTGGCCCAGAACCCGGACAGATCTGTCATCTGGTCACCGCCGCCGTCCGCCGGGCCGGCCCGGTGACCATGGCCAGGGTCCGGGCCAGGATCACGACGTCGAGCCAGAGCGACCAGTGGTCGATGTAGAAGTTGTCGAGGCGGACCCGCTCGTGAATTGAGGTGTCACCGTGCAGTCCCTGCACCTGAGCCAGCCCCGTCAGCCCGGCGCGCATCCGGTGCCGGTCGTCATAGCGCGGGATCTCGCGCCCGAACTTGTCGGCGAAGTACGGCCGCTCCGGCCGGGGGCCCACCAGGGACATGTCGCCGCGGATCACGTTGATCAGCTGCGGCAGCTCATCCAGGTGCGTGGCCCGCAGCCAGCGGCCGAGCGAGGTGAGCTGGTCGGTCGGCACCACCCAGCGGGTGTCGGAGTCCGGGTGCGCGGCCATGGTGCGCAGCTTGATGATCTCCGCCCGCCTGCCGCAGCCGACTACCCGGTCCTGGCGGAAGAAGGCCGGATGCCGGCGGCCGATGGCCAGCGCGAGCAGGCCGAGGAACGGGGCCGCCGCGCCGAGCATGATCGTGGCCGCCGCGATGTCGAAGCACCGTT
Source organism: Streptosporangiaceae bacterium (assembly GCA_036510065.1). Classification (GTDB taxonomy): domain Bacteria; phylum Actinomycetota; class Actinomycetes; order Streptosporangiales; family Streptosporangiaceae; genus DASUBV01. Next base: position 49,524 of record DATCEO010000146.1, read on the forward strand.
TCACGCGCAGGCTGGCCGGCCTCCGCTCGCGCCGCAGCGGCGCGAGCGGGACTTCCCTCACCTCATCCGGGCAGGCCACTGCCCTGACGAGGTCGCTGCGGCCGGCCGCCGTTGGCGACCGCAGAGCGCTGCCGAACATGACCGACGACCTTCGCCTAGACGATGACGCGGTGCGGAGCACCACTGAACTGATAGGTGCCGTCGAGCACCCGCGGGCAGTCCTGCACCCACGCGTAATCGACTCCCGGGTGCAGGGTGTGCACGACAGCCAGATCCCAGCCGAGCCCGGCGGGGGCGGGCTCGGTGCCCAGCTGGCTGCCGTCTGCCAGCTCGATCTTCGGGATCAGCGGGTCGTAGTAGCCCACCACGGCGCCGCGGGCCAGCAGGCTGGCGATCAGCGGCAGGGCCGAGGACTCGCGGAGATCCGCGACCCCGGCCTTGTAGCTGACCCCGACCACGATCACCCGTGCTCCGGCCAGGGCGCTGCCGCTGGCCGCCAGCACCTCGGCGGCTCGCTCGGCCACCCGGCTCGGACGCAGCCGGATGGAGGTCATCGCCTGCTCGATCAGCGGGGACCGCTGGCCCATGGCGCTGAGCTGCCACAGCAGGTAGTGCGGATCGCACGGGATGCAGTGGCCGCCCACCCCCGGCCCGGGGAAGGCCCCCAGGAACCCGTACGGCTTGGTGCCCGCCGCCAGCGTGACCTCGACCGGGTCCAGGCCCAGCACGCCGCAGGCGTCAGCGAACTCGTTGGCCAGGGCCAGTGACACGGCGCGGAAGATGTTCTCGTAGAGCTTGGTCGCCTCGGCGGCCTCGGGCGAGCTCACCAGGTAGACCTCATCGGTGAGCTGGCCGATCACCGCAGCCGCCCGGGCGGCGCAGCCGGGCGTGATGCCCCCGACGACCCGCGGTGTCTCGCGCTGGAGATGATCGGCGTTACCGGGATCGATCCGCTCCGGGCTGAACGCCACGAACACGTCCGTGCCGACCCGCAGGCCCCGCTCCTCCAGCGGGACGGCCAGCAGCTCGCGCGTGGTTCCGGCATAGGTCGTCGAGGTCAGGATCAGGGTCTGGCCCGGCCGCGCATGCGCGGCCACGCTCGCGCAGGCGGCCCGCAGCGCGCCGAGGTCGGGCAGGTAGTTGCCGTCCACCGGCGTCGGCACGCAGATGATGACCGCGTCCGCCTCGGTCACGGCGGCGGGATCGGAGGTCAGCTCCAGCGATCCGTCGGCCAGCGCGGCCTTCAGCCGGACGCTGTCGGGCTCGCCGAGGTCGGCTTCCCCGGCCATGATCGCCTGCAGGCGCGGCTGGCTGAGGTCGATCCCGATGATCCGCCCGCACCGCTCATGCAGCGCCGCCGCCGTCGGCAGGCCGACGTAGCCCAGCCCGACGATGGCCGCCGACCAGGTAGCCGCCTCGCCGGCGGTCCCGGCAATTGCTCCTGCCGCCCGGTCATTCCCCGGCGCCTCGAAAAGCACCAGCTTGCCGCGCAACTGGTGCTCCCTGCCGTTTACTGCCAGCGAAAGCACGCTGTCTCTCATTCCGGGGCATTCCTCTCAGTCATGAGAAAGATCAGGGGAAATAGTCCGTTAATGCCAGGAAGGCCCGCTCGTGACGCTCGCCGCGCCCGGCAGCCGGCCTTCACGGCCGCCTTCCCCGGTACGCGATATAGCGGCTGTAAAGGCGCCGCTTCACGGCCATGCGGGCAGCCCCGTCCTGCTGACCGATGTAGATCCGGGGCAGTGCCATCAATCCGACGTCGGCCGGCGGTGTCTGCACCGCGCAGGCGTGCTCATAACCCGCGTCGCGCACCGCGCGGCGGGCTGGCTCATCCATGGAGCCGAACGGATAGCAGAAACCGCGGATCTCCGTGCCCAGCAGGGCGCTCAGGGCCGTCCGGCTCGCGCTGATCTCCGCCGCCAGCTGCCCAGCGGTCGAGCCGGCCAGCCGGATATGGGTCGCGCCGTGCGAGCCGATCTCGACGCCGGCCGCGGCCAGCTTGCCGACCTCGTCGGCCGACATCAGCGGCCAGGCCGGCCCGGTGTCCCAGTCGTTAGTCCCGCCGAGGTACCCGGATATGACGTAGGCCGTCGCCCCGAAGCCATGGCGCTGAAGCTCCGGCAGCGCCGCCTCGAGCACGTTGCGGTACCCGTCGTCAAACGTGATGCCGACCATGCCGCCGTGCCGGCCCTCCGCCATCGCGTCCAGCAGCGTGCTCACCGCCACGCCCCGCAGCCCGCGGCGCTCGAGCCACGTCATCTGCTCGGCGAAGCGAGCGGGCGTCACGCAGAGCATGTTCGGATCGTGGGAGACCCGGGTGATGCCGTGGTACATCAAGATCATGGGGACGCGGCGCCAGGTCGGCGGGGCGCCCCGCGACCCAGGGCCGCTGCTCCCGGCCGGCGTCAGCGGACCGCTCCCGCCAGGACGGGATCGGCGGCGCGGGTGGTGGCCCGCAGCGCCCGCGCGGTGGTGACCGCGGCGTGCTCGGAGCCGAAGACGAACCGCATGACCGGCCCGAAGGTCGGCGCCACGGCCGGTCCGATGAAGTACAGGCCGGCGACGCTGGACTGATAGTCGCGGCCGACCCGCGGGCTGCCGGTCCCGCCGACGGTCTGCAGCTCGGCCCGCATCCCGTCGCCGAGGAACGAGAGCCGGGCCAGGTCGGTCCGGTACCCGGTGCCGGCGAGGACGTGATGCACCGACAGTTCCTGGCTGTGCCCGCCGGCCCCCGACAGCGACAGGCGCACCCGGCCGTCGTCCAGCTGGGCCCCGGCCACGGCCTGGCCGGTCAGCGCGGGGATCTTCCCTTCGAACCGGGGCCGCAGCCAGGAGGCCCCCGCCGGGCCCAGCGCGGTGCGAGCGCGCTCCACCCGGGTGCCGCGCGGCAGCAGCCGGAACAGCTCCGGGCGGTTGGAGTAGAACCACGTCGCCCAGCCCGAGCCCAGCCCCGCCTCGGGCTCCTTCAGGCGCTGGATCAGCGGGCGGTCCAGGGCCAGCGGCGTCCCGTTCCAGGCCAGGGCAGGCTTCCTGGAGACCAGGACCACCTGGGCGCCGCCCTCGTGCAGCAGCGCCGCGGTCTCCAGCGCTGACTGCCCCGCTCCCACCACGGCGACCTGCTGGCCGCTGAAGATTCCCAGGTCGGTGTGCTCGGAGGTGTGCGTGCAGACGTCCGGCGGGAGCGCCGCCAGCGGCTCCGGAACGTAGGCGAAGTGGTCCACGCCGGCGGCGACGACGACCCGGCGGGCCGGGACCTGATCGCCGTTAGCCAGCGTCAGCTCGAAGCCGCCGCTGCCCCGGGCGATGCCGGTGACCAGCACCTCCTCGAGCCCGGGCACGAGCTCCGAGCGGAACCACTGGCCGTACTTGATGAACGTGTCGAGGGCGACGGGCAGGCCGTAGTCGAAGTAGGGGCGCCTGGTCAGCCGGCAGAATTCCCGGAGGGTATGGGTATGGCCGGGGTCGGAGATGTTCGAGGCGAAGCCCTGGGACTTGAGGAACATGCCCGCCGGCATCTTCCCCGCCCACAGGTGCATGGGCTGGCCGAAGATGCGGAAGCTGATGCCGGCCGCACGCAGATGCGCGGCAAGCGACAGCCCGTACGGTCCGGCTCCCACGATGGCCACATCAACGGCATCGCTCATGCTCGTGTCCCCTCCTTGGGCGCTTGCGGCGTTGCGGGCCGCTTTGTCAGGTCTTCGGTGACAAGCGGCTTATGGATTGCCCGGCCGCTGCGGCGATTTCCCGCCGCACGGCCGGCGGCGTACCGGAATCCGCCCCGAGGCGGCCGCTCCCCGGCCCGGGCTAGCGGCCGGCTGGCCAGCCGCCAGCTCATCCGGGCGCACATCAGCCCGAAAGGCCGCAGGTCATCACGGGCGAACCAGGCCGCCTCCTGCACGCCGCGCAGCGAGGCCAGCCAGGACCGCGGGCCGAGCTCGCCATGCCGCCAGTGCGTGAGCGCGCTTATCGGGTCGTAGTTCTCGACCAGGAAGCCGCGTCCGGAAAGCTGCTCGGCCGCCGGAATGGTGCCGCCGGTCAGGTCGAGGTACTGGGCCAGTGCCACGTCCGTCCCCGCCGTATCGCGGAAGACCCGGAACTGGGCACCCAGCCGGGGATTGAAGTCCAGCAGCTTGTACTGGCCGTCCCGGGGATCCAGGCGGAGGTCCAGGTCGAGGATCCCGCGGTAGCCCAGCCGGGTCAGCATCGCGGTGACCTCGTCGCGCAGGCGATCGTTGGCCACGGCCCGGCCCAGGCTGGTCAGCCCGGCCCGGGCGGGATAGGACCGCTCCTTGACCCCGGTGAAGGCCGGGCGGCAGCGCGAGCTGGCGTCGCAGTAACCGTGGAAGAACCAGTCCTGGTCGCCCGCCGCTGGCGGGATGTAGTCCTGGAGCATCAGCCCCGCGCCGGCCCTGGCGCAGGTCTCGTAGGCGGTGTCCAGCTCACCGCGGTCAGCCAGGAGCGAGGTGCTGGGCAGCGTGCGACGGCCCGCGGCCCACGGCGTCGTGAGCTTGGCGATGACCGGGAAGCCGGCCTGCGCCGCGAAGTCGCGGGCGGCGGCCAGGGACTCGGGCAGCGCGACCGGCGGGCTTGGCACCCCCAGCTCCTGGCACAGCTCGTGGAGCGAGTGCTTGCCCGCCACCTGCCGCGGCAGCCCGGCGGGCGGGGCGGGAAACAGGAACGATGGCCGCAGCTGCTCGCCGTGCTCGGCCAGGAAGATGGATCCGGCGTCATCGGTCGGGATGAGGACGGCTGGCCGGCCGATCCGCTCCGCGAGCCGCAGCAGGCCGGCGGCCACCCCGGCGACGTCGCCGGGATCTGGCCGCCAGTAGCAGCGGCCCTGCAGATAACGGGAATTAGCCGCGGGAGCCCATGGCCCCTCATGCAGGCCATAGACCGGAATACCGAGCCTGCCCAGACTGCGGATGACCCCGAGGCCGCCGTGATGCATGACGTTCGGGTCGAATTTCAGCACCACCGCCGGGACGCTGACGTCAATCGGGGATCTCGCCGGTGTCATCGGCGAGCTATTCGGCCAGGCACTGCACTTATCTCCTAAGGCGCTTAGACCCCCATCATTGGGGCACGCGAGACAAGACTGTGCCAGTCGTAACGAAGTTCGACATCGGCCATCATGGTGAGTACGGCTACCCACCCCGGCCGAGTACCGAGCCGGACTCTCATGCTGGGTATACCGCGCGTATACCGCGCGTATGCCGCGCGTTCGCGGCCGTCAGAAGGCGGGCAGTAGCTGGTCCGGTGCCTGGACCAGGCTGTTATTCCACCGTGACTGATTTAGCCAGGTTTCGCGGCTGATCCACGTCGTGGCCCTTGGCCGTCGCCAGCTCGCAGGCGAACACCTGCAGCGGCACCGTGGTCACCAGGGGCTGCAGCAGGGCCGGCACCGCGGGCACCTCGATGAGGGTGTCGGCGTAAGGCGCGACCCAGCGGTCGCCCTGCTCGGCGATCACGATCGTCCGCGCCCCGCGGGCCCGGATCTCCTGGATGTTGGAAACGATCTTGTCGTGCAGTACGGACTGCCCGTCGGCCCGGGGCGGGACGACCACGACCACCGGCAGGCCGTCCTCGATCAGGGCGATCGGCCCGTGCTTGAGCTCGCCGGCCGCGAAGCCCTCGGCGTGCATGTAGGCGAGTTCCTTGAGCTTCAGCGCGCCCTCCATGGCCACCGGGAAGCCGACGTGACGGCCCAGGAACAGCACGCACCGCTCGCCGGCCAGCTCACGGGCCACGGCCCGGACCGGGTCCATCTGGCTGAGCACGTGCTCCACGGCGGCTGGCATCCGGTTCAGCTGGGCCAGCAGCTCGGTGACCTGGCCCGCGGCCGGCCCGTTGCGGACCTGGGCCAGGTACAGCGCGAGCAGGTAGCACGCGACCAGCTGGGTCAGGAACGCCTTGGTCGAGGCCACGGCGATCTCCGGCCCGGCGTGGGTATAGACGACGGCGTCGCTCTCGCGCGGGATCGTCGATCCGTTGACGTTGCAGACCGCCACCACCCGGGAGCCCTGCTCGGCGGCGTGCCGCACCGCCATCAGGGTGTCCATGGTCTCGCCGGACTGCGAGATGGCGATCACCAGCGTGGCCGGGGTCAGCACCGGATCGCGGTAACGGAACTCGCTGGCCAGCTCCACCTCGCACGGGATCCGGCACCAGTGCTCGATCGCGTACTTGGCGATCATGCCCGCGTGGAACGCCGTGCCGCAGGCCACGATGATGATCTTGTCAACCGCGCGCAGCTCGTCATCGGACAGCCGCATCTCGTCCAGGCACAGCAAGCCGTTCGCGCCGGCCCGGCCGAGCAGGGCGTCGGTGATGGCGTGGGGCTGCTCGGCGATCTCCTTGAGCATGAAGTAGTCAAAGCCGGCCTTCTCGGCCGCCTGGATGTCCCAGTCCACGTGGTAGTCGCGAATCACCGCCGGCTCGCCGTCGAACCCGGTGACGATGATGCCGTCGGGCCGCACCTCGGCTACCTGGTCCTGGCCGAGCTCGATCGCGTCCCTGGTGTAGGCGATGAACGCCGAGACGTCACTGGCCAGGAAGTTCTCGCCGTCGCCGCGGCCGATCACCAGGGGCGAGTTGCGGCGCGCGCCGACGACCGCCTCCGGGTCGCGCACGTCCACGGCCACCAGGGTGAAGGCGCCGTGCAGGCGCTGGCAGACGGTCCGCATGGCGGTTGCGAGCGCACCGGGCCGCGGCAGGCTGGCGCCGGGACCGTCCGGCACCCGGGCCATCTCCTCCTCCAGCAGGTGGGCGACCAGCTCGGTGTCGGTCTCGGAGGTCAGCCGGTGACCCTGGTCCTCCAGCTCGGCCCGCAGCGTGGCGAAGTTCTCGATGATCCCGTTATGCACCACGGCCAGGTGCTGGGCGCAGTCAGTGTGCGGGTGCGCGTTCGGGTCGGTGGGCGGCCCGTGAGTAGCCCACCGGGTGTGACCGACGCCGACCGTGCCGGCCAGCGGCGGCCGCTCGGCCAGGGCCGCGGTGAGGTTGGCCAGCTTGCCGGCGCGCTTGGTCCAGGCCAGCTTCCCGTCGGCCACCACGGCGATGCCCGCGGAATCGTAGCCTCGGTACTCCAGCCGCCCGAGCCCGTCCATGACCACGTCCAGGGCCGGCCGGTAGCCGGCGTACCCCACGATGCCGCACATGACGGCCAGGTTAGTACCTCTGGCCAGCCGCTCCACCGGCGCCTCTGGTAATCAGGTGATTACCCTTAGTAATTAGGCAGGCAGGCGATCCCCGGGTGACGAGCTCCCGGCGACCGGCAAGCTGGCGCGGGGGGCGGTTATCCGATGTCGCGGACGACGGCGGCCAGCCGGGCGGCCAGGTCCTGCGCCTGCTCCGGATCCACCGCCTCGACCATGACCCGGACGGCCGGCTCGGTGCCGCTGGGCCGGACCAGCACCCGGCCGGCGTCGCCCAGTTCCGCCTCGGCGGCCGCCACGGCCTCGCTGAGCACCGCGGAGGACGTCACCAGGGACTTGTCTACGCCCGGAATGTTGATCAGCACCTGGGGATACCTGGTCATCACGGCGACGAGCCCGGCCAGCGTGCCGCCCTGGCGCCGCAGCTGGGCCAGCAGGTGCAGTGCGGTCAGCAGCCCGTCACCGGTGGTGGCGTGCTCGAGCATGATGATGTGCCCCGACTGCTCGCCGCCCAGCATGTACTTGCCGTCCAGCATCGCGGCCACCAGGTACCGGTCGCCGACCGGCGTCTCGACCACGCTGATGCCGGCGTCGCGCATCGCCATCCGGAAGCCCAGGTTCGACATGACCGTGGCCACGACCGTGTCGCCGTCCAGGCGGCCCGCGTCCCGGAGCGCCAGGGCCAGCACGGCCAGGATCTGGTCACCGTCGATCACCTGGCCGGCCGCGTCGACCGCCAGGCAGCGATCCGCGTCGCCATCGTGGGCGATGCCGGCGTCGGCACCGTGCCTGATAACGGCGTCGGCCAGCACGTCCAGGTGAGTAGAGCCGCAGCCGTCGTTGATATTCAGGCCATCGGGCTCGGCGCCGATCGTGATGACGTCGGCCCCGGCGCGGCTGAGCAGCCGGGGCGCGAAGGCCGCCGCGGCACCGTGCGCGCAGTCCACCACGACCCGCAGCCCGGTCAGCGGCAGCGGTCCGCCCGCTTCCTGCGGCCCGCCGATCCCGTCCGGCCCGGCGACCGTGGACAGCAGGTAATCCAGGTAGCGCTCACCCTCGTCGGTGGCGTCCCGGACCCGGCCGAACCCGCCGTCGGGAACGCCGGCCGGACCCGCCAGCTCCGACGGGGCCTCGCCCCCGGGCCCCGGCCGGTCTCCGCCGTGCCCGGCCGCTAGCCGGGCCTCGATCTCGTCCTCGACCGCATCGGGCAGCTTGACGCCGCCGCGGGCGAAGAACTTGATGCCGTTGTCGGGAGCGGGGTTGTGGCTGGCCGACAGCACGACCCCGAACTCCGCGCCCAGCTCCGCCGTGAGGTACGCCACCGCCGGGGTCGGGATGACCCCGAGCCGGAGCACGTCGATGCCGCTGCCGGCCAGGCCGGCCACCACGGCGGCCTCCAGGAACTCGCCGGAAGCCCGGGGGTCCCGGCCGACCACCGCCACCGGCCGCCGGTGCGCGTCGCGAGCCTGGGCGAATGCGCCCGAGCCCGCCAGCACGCCGGCCGCCGCCGAGGCCAGGTCCATCGCCAGGCCGGCCGTCAAGTCACTGCCAGCGACTCCGCGAACACCGTCCGTGCCAAACAGTCGACCCATGGAATCCCCCCGCGTGCCTGCCTGTGGACGTCCGCAGCTGCGGCGCGAGGTTAGCGCTTGGAGTACTGAGGCGCCTTACGGGCCTTCTTGAGCCCTGCCTTCTTGCGCTCCACCGACCGGGCATCGCGGGTCAGGAAGCCAGCCCGCTTCAGCGCCGGCCGGCTGTCGGGATCCACGAGGATCAGCGACCGGGCGATGCCCAGCCGCAGCGCGCCCGCCTGGCCGGCTACGCCGCCGCCGGTGATCCGGGCGACCACGTCGAAGTGGTCATCGGCCCCGAGCGTCACGAACGGCTCGTTGATCAGCTGCTGGTGCACCTTGTTCGGGAAGTACTCGTCCAGCGACCGGCCGTTGATCTTGTACTGGCCGGTACCGGGCGAGATGCGCACCCGGGCGATGGCCTCCTTGCGGCGGCCTGTCCCGAGCGCGTTGCCGGTGACCACGGGCTTGCGGGTAGCAGCCGCCCCCGCCCGGCCGTGGGAATCGCCGGTCTGCGTGGTGTACTCCGACGGAGTGTCCGCGGCAGTGTCGGTTCCGGCTGCGGCTGCGGCCGGGGCCTTGGGCGCGTCAGTGGGCTCAGCCACGTTTTCTTCCTCGTACTTCCTGATCGGCTCTGCTGTATCTGCCCGCTGCCTACTTGGCGGCGGCCCGGCCGACCTGCTCGACCTGAGTAATCTCGAACGGAACTGGCTGCTGCGCCTGGTGCGGGTGCTCCGGCCCGGCGTAGACCTTGAGCTTGCTCAGCATCTGCCTGCCGAGAGTGTTCTTGGGAAGCATGCCGCGGACGGCCTTCTCGACCGCGCGCTCCGGGCTCTTGGCCATCAGCTCGGCGTAGGACATCGATCGTAGCCCGCCCGGGTAGCCTGAGTGCCGGTAGGCCTTCTTGTCCTGAAGCTTGTTCCCGCTCAGAGCGATCTTGGCCGCGTTGACGATGACCACGAAATCGCCCGTGTCCACGTGCGGGGCGAAGATCGGCTTGTGCTTGCCGCGCAGCAATGTGGCCGTCTGGCTGGCCAGCCTGCCGAGAACGACATCGGCAGCGTCGATGACATGCCACTGACGCTGGATGTCCGCGGCCTTGGGGCTAAATGTGCGCACAGTCATAAGCCTTCGCGTGTGAGTCCTGAATCCCTGGCCCGTGCTCGGGGGCTCTTCTCCCGAGCACGGAAATCCGCAGCACCGACCGCAGCTCATCTACCCGCAGGGCGGGCGCACGGGCATGCCGATACACATGGACGCCTGCAAAGGATACCGGCCGCCGGCCGTAGTGGCAAAGCGAGCCGGAAACGCAGGTCAGTGACCCGCTTTTCGGCAAGAGCACGCAGGCCTGGCGAGCCCGTCTGCGGACGGGAGCGCGCAAGGCCGGTGGCCCAGTCTCCGGGCGGAAGGACGCGGACCCGCACAGGCCGACATGCCCCCGCCCGCGGCCGCGTGCACCTCGCGCGCAAAATCCCTGTTGTCCCCTGTGCGCAAAACAGCCGGCTCGGCCAACACGGCGCCCGACAGCGATACGCTCGCCGCATGCGTCGCCTAGGTGATGGTAGCGCCGGACAGCCGGGGGGCCGGTCGGGCGATCTGGGAGCGCCCGGCGGGACTCGGCACCGCGGTGAGGCCGGCACCGGGACGGGCCAGGGCAGCGATCAGTCGCTCTTCGGGCCCGGCTATCGAAGCCAGCGACCTGGCCGGCGGGCAGGCCATCAGCCGGCCGCCGCGGGTACGCCGGGCGCGGGCCGGCCGGGCGCAAGCTGGCCGGGCGCGGACGCGGACGCCACCGTCGGCAAGGGCCCGGTTCGCGGATATCCGCCCGCGCCCGGGCAGCCGCCGCCGCTGTACCCGCCGGGCCAGTTCGCGGTCTGGAACCGGATGTCCGCGGCCGGTGCTCCCCGGACGGGGCCACAGCCCGCAATCGCGGCGGACACCGGCCGGGGTACCGGCGTCCGGGACGAGCCCGATGCGGCTGGCCGATCAGGGCCGCCGTGGTACGGACAGAGCGAACCAGGCGGCCCGGCCTACGAACCCGGGTACTCCGCGCTCGCGGTGAGCGATCCGGCCGCCGACGTGACCTCGACGCAGACCTGGCAGGCCATCGGCGACGGCCCCGACGGCTCCGGTGCCGGAGCCTGGACCAGCCCGCGCGGCAGGGCGGCGGCTGCTGGCGGCGGCGCGCCCACGTCCAGCTCGGCGGACGCCAGCTCGCCGGACGCCAGCTCGGCGGACCCCGGCTCGGCGGACTCCGGCTCGCCGGCCACCAGCTCCCTGGGCACCGGGTGGCCCGAGACCAGTGCCCCGGACCTGGACTCCGGAACCGATGCGACTCGGCCAGGCAGCACCGGGCCCCGGGCCGCCGGGTCACGGGCAGCTACGCGGGCCGGCGGGTCACGGGCGGCCGCGCGGGGCAGCGGGTCACGGGCGGCCGCGCGGGGCAGCGGGTCACGGGCCGCGGCGCGCGGGGGCGGGTCACAGGGGGCGGCGCGGGCTGGCGGGTCGGCACGGGCTGGCGGGTCGGCACGGGCGGACGAGTCGCAGCCCGGCGGACCCGAGGCCGCAGGATCACGGCCGCCCGGATCGCGGGCCGCGGGCTCGCGCAGCGGCCGCTCCCCCCGGAAGGGCAGGCGGCCTCCCCCGCCCCTGCTCGCGGTCTGCGCCGTGCTGGTCCTCGCGGTGGGCGCCGCGACCTTCCTGCTGCTGACCTACCGGCACCCGGGCGCGGCAGCCGCGGGGGGGACCGCCCCGTCCCCCAAGGCATCTGTCACCACGCCGAGCCCGACGCCCAGTCCGACGCTCGGCGCGTTCGGTCATATCGCGAGCCGGACGGCCGACCCGCTGCCACTGACCGTCACCCAGCTCTACCCAGCTGCCTTCACTGCCGGCGGCGCATCGTACGTGCGAGTCGTCAGCCAGGCCAGCAAGTCCTGCACTGCGGCCGTGATCGGGGCGGGGCTGCAGTCGGCCGTGCGGGCCGGCCAGTGCACTCAGGTGCTCCGGGCCAGCTACCTGTCGGCCGCCGAGAAGGACATGGGCACGATCGGCGTACTCAACCTCGGCAGCGCTGCGGCGGCCGAGCACGCGGGGCGGTCCGCCGGCGCATCGGATTTCATCGCGCAGCTGAAGGGTCGCGCCGGCCCCACTCACCAGCTCGGCCAGGGCACCGGCATCGAGGAGGCGGCCGTCAAGGGCCACTACCTGATCCTGATCTGGGCCCAGTTCACCAGCCGGGCCAGGCCCAAGACCGCCGCTGAGCGCGCGAAGCTGGCGACATTCATGAGCGATCTCTTCCAGCAGACCGCGAACATCAGCCTGTCGAGCCGCATGGTCGACGGAACCCCCTAGACCCGGCTCTCACCACCGACGAGCCTGCCGGCGCGGGCCCACGGGTACCGGGCTCTGCCTCGCTCGGCCGCTGCCTTTCCGCGCCGGGCCGCCGGACCTGCGCGAGTGCCCCGGGCGTGAGACCCGACAGCTGCGCGCACTCCCGGCTCAGATGGGACTGGTCGGCGTACCCGGCCGCGATAGCGGCGGCGGCCAGGCCGCCGGCGGGCGGTCCGGCGTCAATGGCCGAGACGAACCGCCTGAACCTCAGGATCCGCTGCAGCGTGCGCGGACCATAGCCCACGCCAGCCTGGCACCGGCGGCGGAGCTGCCGCTCGCTCAGGCCCATGCTGTCCGCGACCTCCTGCGCCCCGCTGCCGGGCCGGGACAGCAGCCGTGCCGCATGCGTCGTCGCGATGTCGGCGGGCCGGTCACGGACGAGCTCAGCGATCAGGGCGGCGAGCGCGGGGAGCACGAGGCGCGGCGGCAAGTCAGGTCGCGGCATCCGAGCCCGGAGGGCCGGGATCTGCGCGACGTCCACCCGCTGGTTCGCCACCTCAGCCAGCGGCAGCCCGAGTATGCCGCCGCCGGCGCCGGGCCGGAACCGGGCCCCGACGAGCACCGATCCGGCGGCCTGCAGCACGGGAGCAGGCCCAGTATCCGGGCCGGCCAGGAACGCCGCCTCGCCGCGGGACCAGATGAGGTCCGTGCAGGCGTCGGGAAGCACCAGCGTCCGCTCGCAGCGCGCCGGCGACGTCACGCCTACCCAGAAGCAGGAGAGCGCACTACGCAGCCAGGCGGGCGGCGGGAGCTCGCGGTAGCCAGGCGTCCAGTCCACCGGCCCAGTTTCGCACGCCAGCTCCGAACGGCCCAGCTCCGAACGGCCCAGCTCCGCCAGCCGGCTGCCGGGCGGCCGGATCGCCAGGCAGCCGCTGCCGAAATCGTGGATGTCCCGTTGGTAACCACGGGGGGGTAGGCCCCGGGACATCCACGTCGAGGAACTGGGGTCAGGCGCCTGGAGGCGGCGGGGAGGCTGGCTGGCGGACGTGGCGCGTGGCCCCGGCGCGGGCGGCCAGCTCAGCCGGGTCGGGATAGCCGACTTCCTCCAGGCAGAGTGGATGCGGCGGCGCGACGCGGACCGCCGGATCGCGAACCCGCGCGGCGAGCACCTCGGCCAGCCAGCCGGGGGGCCGGCGGCCTTCTCCCACGGCGAGCATGGCCCCCGCCAGGGCGCGGACCATGTTGTGGCAGAAGGCGTCGGCCACCACCGTAGCCACGGCCACGCCAGGCTCCGTCCGCTGCCAGTGCAGCCCGAGCAGGGCCCGGATCGTCGTGCCGCCTTCCCGGCGGCGGCAGAACGCGGCGAAGTCGTGCTCCCCCAGGCACCCGAGCGCCGCCTCGTTCATCAGGTCAAGGTCCAGGGGGCGCGGCTGCCACAGGGTGTCGTGGCGACGCAGCGGATCCATGGCGGCCAGGTCATCGCACACGCGGTAGGAGTATCGCCGCCAGAGCGCCGAGAAGCGGGCGTCGAAGCCGGCCGGGGCAACGGCGATGGCCCGCACCCGCACGTCGGGCGGCAGCAGGCCGCTCAGCCTGCGCAGCGCCGGGCCAGCCGCTGGTGCCCAGGAGGTCGCCGGGACGTCCGCATGCGCGACCTGGCCGCGGGCGTGCACGCCCGCGTCCGTGCGCCCAGCTACGGTCAGCACTGGCACGGTCGGCGCGGGCACGGTCGGCGCGGGCACGGCACCCAAGGCCAGCAGCCGCCCGAGGGCCTCTTGCACCGTCTGCTGGACGGTGCGCTGGCCCGGCTGGCTGGCCCAGCCATGAAAGGCCGAGCCGTCGTAGGCCAGATCAAGACGAAGCCGGACGAGATCCTCCTCGGCAGGCCCGGCTGGGTCAGCCGACGGGGTCTCGCCCGGCGTCGTCGTGAGGTTCTTACTCGGTCGCGGTCTCGTCAGCACTCTGCTCCGCGGCCGGAGCATCGGCCGGCGAGGCATCCGCTTCGGTCGCGGCCTCCGCGGAAGCCGGAGCCTGCACCTGCGTCTCCGCAGCAGCCGGCGTCTCGGTCTCGGCCGCCGCAGTCTCCGCCGGGGCCTCAGCCTCGGTAGTGGCGGTGCCCGAGTCCGTAGCCGCCCCGCCCGAGCTGGCCGCCCTGGTCCGGCCGGTCCGGCCCGGGCCCGTCGCGGTCGCCGGGGTGCGGCGAGCGCGGCGGCGGCGCGGCTTGGCGTCAGGCTCCTCGCGGATCAGCTCGATCACGGCCAGCGCGGCGTTGTCGCCCTTGCGCGCGCCCACCTTCGTGATCCGCGTGTACCCGCCCTCGCGGGTGGCGAAGCTCGGCCCGATGTCGGCAAAGAGCGTGTGAACCACGCTCTTATCCGTCACGACCGACAGCACCTGGCGCCTGGAGTGCAGGTCGCCCCGCTTGGCGAAGGTGATCAGCCGCTCGGCATACGGCCGCAGCCTGCGCGCCCTCGCCTCGGTCGTGGTGATCTTGCCGTGCTCGAAGAGCGCGGTGGCAAGATTCGCCAGCATGTGCCGCTGATGGGCCGAGCTGCCGCCGAGTCGCGCGCCTTTGGTGGGCGTGGGCATCGAAGAGTTCTCCTCGGATTACTACCGCGGGCCATCTGACCCGTCAGTATTGCTCGGTTTCGACATAAGTGTCGTCGTCGTCGGCCTCGTAGCTGTCCGCGGCCGTACCTGGGTCGAACCCGGGCGGGGAGTCCTTGAGCGCCAGGCCCATCTCGATCAGCTTCTGCTTGACTTCCTCGATCGACTTGGCGCCGAAGTTGCGGATGTCCAGCAGGTCCTGCTCGCTGCGGGCGACCAGCTCGCCCACGCTGTGGATGCCCTCGCGCTTGAGGCAGTTGTAGGAGCGGACCGTCAGGTTCAGCTCCTCGATGGCCAGGGCCAGGTCGGCGGCCAGCGCTGCGTCCGTCGGGGACGGCCCGATGTCGATGCCCTCGGCGTCGACGTTCAGCTCCCGGGCCAGCCCGAACAGCTCGACCAGGGTCTTGCCGGCGCTCGCCACGGCGTCCCGCGGCCGCATCGACGGCTTGGTCTCGACGTCCAGGATGAGCCGGTCAAAGTCGGTCCGCTGCTCGACCCGCGTGGCCTCGACCTTGTAGGTGACCCGCAGGACCGGCGAGTAGATGGAGTCGATCGGCACCCGGCCGATCTCCTGGCCCGGCTGCTTGTTCTGGGCGGCGGAGACATAGCCGCGACCGCGCTCGACGGTCAGCTCCATCTCCAGCTTGCCCTTGCCGTTCAGGGTGGCGATGTGCAGGTCGGGGTTGTGGACCTCCAGGCCGGCCGGCGGCGCGATGTCCGCCGCGGTGACGGGGCCCGGGCCCTGCTTGCGCAGGTACATGTGCATGGGCTCGTCGTGCTCCGACGAGACCACCAGCTCCTTGAGGTTCAGGATGATGTCGGTCACGTCCTCGGTGACCCCTGGCACGGTGGAGAACTCGTGCAGCACTCCCTCGATCCTGATGCTCGTCACGGCGGCACCGGGGATCGACGACAGGAGGGTGCGGCGCAGCGAGTTGCCGATCGTGTAGCCGAAGCCCGGCTCGAGCGGCTCGACAATGAACCGCGACCGGAATTCGCTGACCTGCTCCTCGGTAAGGCTGGGACGCTGGGCAATGAGCATTGCTTGTTCCTTTCCGCGCTACCCGCTATATGACAGCGCGACCTCTGGCCGGCGGCAGCCGCCGGCCGGTGCGGGCCGGCCTGGCGGCAGCCGGCCCGCGACCTTGCGTTACTTCGAGTAGTACTCGACGATGAGCTGTTCCTGGACCAGGGTGTCGATCTGGGCCCGAACCGGGAGCTGATGCACCAGCACGCGCATCTTGTCGGGAATGACCTCAATCCAGGCCGGCGTAGTGCGGTCCCCGGCCTCGGCCCTGGCCACGATGAACGGGGTCATCTCGCGCGACTTCTCGCGGACCTCGACGATGTCGCTGTCACTGACCCGGTAGGACGGGATGTCCACCTTCTTGCCGTTCACCATGACATGCCCGTGACTGACGAGCTGGCGCGCCATGTCCCGGCTCTTGGCGAAGCCGGCGCGGTAGACGACGTTGTCGAGGCGGCTCTCGAGAATCTGCAGCAGCACCTCACCCGTCTTGCCACGCTTGCGGGCGGCTTCCTCGTAGTAGTTGTGGAACTGCTTCTCCAGGACGCCGTAGATCCGGCGGGCCTTCTGCTTCTCCCGGACCTGGAGCAGGTATTCGCTCTCCTTGGGCCGGTTACGCCCGTGCTCGCCCGGCGGGTACGGCCGGATCTCAATGGGGCACTTGGGCGAGTCGCACTTGGCGCCCTTCAGGAACAGCTTGGTCTTCTCGCGGCGGCAGCGCTTGCAGTCCGCGCCCGTGTATCGAGCCATGTTGTGCTTACTCCTCAGACCCGGCGCCGCTTAGGCGGGCGGCAGCCATTATGCGGAACCGGGGTGACGTCCTGGATCGAGCCGACCTCCAGGCCGGTGGCCTGCAGCGACCGGATCGCAGTCTCCCTGCCGGAGCCCGGGCCCTTAACGAAAACGTCGACCTTGCGCATGCCGTGCTCCATGGCACGCCGGGCGGCGGCCTCAGCGGCCATCTGCGCGGCGAACGGCGTGGACTTGCGCGAGCCCTTAAAGCCGACCTGGCCAGAGGACGCCCATGAGATGACGCTGCCACCGGGGTCGGTAATGGAGACGATGGTGTTGTTGAACGTGCTCTTGATGTGGGCGTGTCCGTGCGCGATGTTCTTGCGTTCCTTGCGGCGCACCTTCTTGGCGCCGGTACGACTTTTGGGAGGCATTCTGCTCCTCAACTCCGGAGGTCATCGGTCCGCGGAAAATGCCGGGCCAGCTCCGCGGGAGCAGGCTCGGCACTGGGACTACTTCTTGCCGACCTTCTTCTTGCCGGCCACTGTCTTCTTCTTGCCCTTCCTGGTACGGGCATTAGTCTGCGTGCGCTGACCGTGGACGGGCAGTCCCCGGCGGTGCCGGATGCCCTGATAGCAGCCGATCTCGACCTTGCGGCGGATATCGGCCTGCACCTCACGGCGCAGGTCACCCTCGACCCGGTAGTTGGCCTCGATCCAGTCCCTGAGGCGGACCAGGTCATCCTCGCCGAGCTGGTGGACCCTGGTGTCCCCGCTGACGCCGGTCTCTTTGAGGGTCTCAAACGCGCGGGTACGGCCGATGCCGTAGATGTAGGTCAGGGCGACCTCAAGCCGCTTTTCATTCGGCAGGTCGACCCCTACGAGACGTGCCATCGCGGGCAGCTCTCCTTTGCTGTCGGAGGTCCTGCGCGCCGCCTCCGCGTCCCTGCCCAGGACCCGGCCCCGGCCTCCTCCGGGGGTGTCCGCTGCCGTCATGGACGGCAGCGGATTGCGGTGCGTGTCTAGTTGTGCTTACTGCTTACTGCAGAGTGCGGGCCTTGTCCGCTTAGCCCTGACGCTGCTTGTGGCGGGGGTCAGAGCAGATGACCATGACCCGGCCATGCCTGCGAATGATCCGGCACTTGCTGCAGATCTTCTTCACACTCGGCTTGACCTTCACTGTGGGTCTCCTCAGGCGCTCGGGGCCGGGCTAGCCGGCCCGTGCACCGTCAGCTCGTTACTTGTACCGGTAGACGATCCGCCCACGACTGAGGTCGTAGGGGCTGAGCTCGACGACGACCCGGTCATCGGGCAGGATCCGGATGTAGTGCATCCGCATCTTGCCGCTGATGTGGGCCAGGACCTTGTGCCCGTTGTCCAGCTCCACTCGGAAGAAAGCGTTCGGGAGCGACTCCACGACCGTTCCCTCTATTTCGATGGCGCCGTCTTTCTTGGGCATATCCTCCGCGCTTCGCTGCTCGTGGCTAGCCTGCCGGTTCTCGCGTGCTAGCTGGTGCTGTTGGCTGGGCTGTTTGCAATGGGCCGTGCCGCCCCCGGTTGTTTCCGGTCGCGCTGCGGCAAGCCCCCTGCGGTCATCGGTGGCTTTCCCGTGCTCCGGCTCGTGCTCGCGCACGCGGCTCGGAATCGGGTGACCCGTGCTGTAAGGCGACTACCGCATGCGGAGTCACGTCACCAGCAGTTCATGGGCCAGGGGTGAGTCTACGTCAGTCCGCCGGGCATTGCGAACCGGGCCTGGTTTCCCGCTTCGCTCCCGTGCTAACCGGCGGCGGGGTGGGAAAATTCCCGTTACTCTCCTGGCGTCCCGCGCTGATGATCACCGCCGGGGTGGCTGCCGGCCACCCAGCGCCCGAACATCAGCGCACCCCAGGGGCCGACGACCCAGGCGAACCACGGATAGCCCATCCCGGACAGGGCCCAGACCACGATCAGGACGGCGGAGACGCTGAGCCATGACCCCCAGGCGGCCATCCAGGCAGGCGAGAACCGGCCGTGCGGCTGGACCGCGCCGCCCGCCGCGGCCGTCGCCGTCAGGTGGGACGAGCTGCCGGGCACCGGGCCACGCCGCCTCAGGCCGTGATCGGGCAGGTGATACAGGTCAATGCCGGGCAGGTCGGACAGGAGCTCGTCCAGGTCGCCGACTGTCTTGGCGGCGAACGCCTGGTCCAGCCGCTCGCTGAACTCCTCGGCGGTCAGCCGGCCGGCCGCATGATGCTCGCGCAGCAGGGATGCCGTCCGGTCCCGGTCGTCGTCGGAGGCCCGCATCCTCGGGTCAGCCACCATCAGGATCCTCCCGCGCTGCCCCGTGCCCCGGCCGCCGCCGGCCGCGCCGAGGGCGGCTCGACCTGGGGAAGGCCGGCCTGAGGAAGGCCGGCCCGGCCGGCGGCCAGGCGGCTGGCTCCCCCGTCGGCCGCGGTCAGGACCCACGGGCCGTCCGCCGTGATGGCCACCGTGTGCTCGAAGTGGGCGGCCCAGGAACCGTCCTGCGTCACCACGGTCCAGTCGTCATCCAGCAGCCGCGTCTCCGGGTCCCCGAGCACCAGCATCGGCTCCACGGCCAGGGCCATCCCCTCGGTGAGAACCGGCCCGCGGCCTGGCCGGCCGTAGTTGGGCACGGACGGATCCATGTGCATCTGGGTGCCGATCCCGTGGCCGGTGTACTCCTCGACGATCCCGTACGGGCCGGCGGAGCGCGCGGACGCCTCCACCGCGGCGCTGATGTCAGTAAGCCGGGCGCCCGGCACAGCCCGCGCCAGGCCGGCCCACAGGGACTGCTCGCAGGCGTCCAGGAGGCCAGCCAGCTCGGCGCCGACCGGACCGACGCTCATCGTCATGGCCGCGTCGCCATGCCAGCCGGCCACGATGGCCCCGCAGTCGACCGAGATCAGGTCGCCGGCGGACAGGCGCGTGTCCGGGCTCGGGATGCCGTGCACGACCTGGTCGTTCACGGAAGTGCACAGCGTCGCCGGGAACCCGTGGTAGCCCTTGAACGAGGGCACGGCGCCGGCGCCGCGGATTTCCCGCTCCGCGATCGCGTCCAGTTCCGCGGTGCTGATCCCTGGCTCCACGGCGGCGGCCGCGGCGCGCAGCGCGGCTGCCACGACCAGGCCCGCTTCCCGCATGACGGCAAGCTGCGCGGGCGTCTTGACCTCGATCGCCAGTTCCCGCCTGCGCCGCATCCCGCCTCCCGCCGCTTGCAGCCCGCCACCGTACTGCCACCGCATACCGCCGCCCATCAGCTTCGCGCGGCTCCTCCCTAACCTACCCGCATGCGGCGGGAGCCAGTTCAGCGGACAAACCGCCGCAGCGCGCTCATGGACCGGTCGGTGATCTCCTCCACCGGGCCGGTCGCGTCAATGCCCAGCAGCGTTCCCTCGTCGGCGTAGAAGGAGATCAGCGGCCTGGTCTGCTGCTGGTAGACCTCCAGCCGGTGCCGGATGGTCTCTTCCTGGTCATCATCGCGCTGGAACAGCTCGCCGCGGCAGTCATCGCACTGGCCGGCCCGGGCGGGCGGGTCGAAGACCACATGCCAGATCCGGCCGCACTTGCGGCAGGTCCGGCGGCCGGACAGGCGGCGGACGACCTCGTCATCGTCGACGACCAGCTCCAGCACGATGTCCAGCCGCGCATCCCACTCAGAGAGCATCTTCTTGAGCGTCTCGGCCTGCGGGACGTTGCGCGGGAAGCCATCGAGCAGGAAGCCGACCTGCGCGTCATCCTCCTGCAGCCGCGAGCTCACCATGGCGATCGTGACCTCGTCCGGGACCAGGTCCCCGCGGTCCATGAACGCCTTGGCCTGGCGGCCGAGCTCCGTGCCCGTGCTGACGTTGTAGCGGAAGATGTCACCTGTCGAGATTTTCGGGATCGACAGGTTCGAGGAGATGAACTGGGCCTGTGTCCCCTTGCCCGCACCGGGGGGCCCGACGAGGACGAGGCGCACTATCTGAGGAAGCCCTCATAGTTGCGCTGCTGGAGCTGGCTCTCGATCTGCTTGACCGTATCGAGTCCCACCCCCACCATGATCAGGATGCTGGTCCCGCCGAGCGGGAACTGCTGGGTCGCCGCTAGCAGCCCGATGGCGATGACCGGGATCAGCGCGACGATGCCCAGGTAGATCGAGCCCGCGGCGGTGAGCCGGCTGAGCACGTAGCTGAGGTACCCGGCGGTCGGGGCGCCCGGCCGGATGCCCGGGATGAAGCCCCCGTACTTCTTCATGTTGTCGGCCACCTCGGTCGGGTTGAAGGTGATCGATACGTAGAAGTAGGTGAAGAAGACGATGAGCGCGAAGAACAGCAGCGCGTAGATCGGCTTGTCCCCGGTCACCAGGTTGGTGTCGATCCACCGGACCCAGGGCTTGTTGGAATTGGCCCCGAACAGCTGCGCGGCCAGCTGGGGGATGTACAGCAGGGACGAGGCGAAGATCACGGGGATGACGCCCGCCTGGTTCACCTTGAGCGGAATGTAGGTAGATGTCCCGCCGTACATCCGCCTGCCGACCATCCGCTTGGCGTACTGCACCGGGATCCGGCGCTGGGCCTGTTCCATGAGGGCCACGAACGCGATGATCGCGATGCCGAGCACCAGCACGATGCCGAACACGAACGCGCCCTTGTTCTTGTAGATCAGCAGCATCTCGCCGGGGATGACGGCGATGACCTGAGTGAAGATCATCAGCGACATGCCGTTGCCGACGCCGCGGTCGGTGATGAGCTCGCCCAGCCACATGATGACGGCGGTCCCGGCCGTCATGCAGATCACCATGGTGGTGATGGTGAAGGGCGTGGGGTTGGGGATCAGCTTCTGGTTGCAGCCGGGGATCAGGTTGCCGGACCGGGCCAGCGCGATGATCCCGGTGGACTGCAGGATGGCCAGGCCGATCGTCAGGTAACGGGTGTACTGGGTGATCCTGGCCTGCCCGCTCTGGCCCTCCTGGCGCAGCGTCTCCAGGCGCGGGATCACGACCGCGAGCAGCTGCAGGATGATGCTCGCGGTGATATAGGGCATGATCCCGAGCGCGAACACCGTCAGCTTCAGCAGCGAGCCGCCGCTGAACAGGTTGACCAGCTGGAACACGCCAGTCTTGCCGGCCGTGATGGCCTGGCAGATGTTGATGGCCTTCTGTGAGACCCCCGGCGTGGGCAGCGTGGAGCCCAGCCGGAACACGGCGATGATAAATACCGTGAAGAGCAGCTTCCGGCGCAGGTCGGGCGTCCGGAACGCCCGGATGAACGCGGTCAGCATGCGCGGTCCTCTGCTTGTTGGGTCAACGTCATCTGCCGCTCCTGTCGCGGACGTGTGGCCCCGCTCGCCGCCAGCGCAAGCGCGAGCGCACGCCGCAGTCTAACGCGCTCGCGGCACTAGGACAGCCGGGCGCGAGGGGCAGGTATCCGCCCGTGCCGCTGCCCGGGCCGGCCAGCGGCTGGCCCGGGGCAGCAGGCGGGTACATCGCCATCTCACAACTGCGTAACGGTCCCGCCAGCGGCGGTGATCTTCTCGCGGGCCGAGGCCGAGAACGCGTGCGCGGTCACCCGGACAGCGGCCGGGATCTCGCCCTGGCCGAGCACCTTGACCAGCTCGCCCGCGCGCACCGCGCCCCTGGCCGCCAGGTCCTCGGGGGTCACGTCGCCCCCGTCGGGGTACAGCGCCGCCAGCCGGTCGATGTTGACCACCTGGTAGGTGGTCTTGAACCGCAGGTTCGAGAACCCCTTGAGCTTGGGCAGCCGGCGGTGCAGGGGCATCTGGCCGCCCTCGAACCCCGGTGCGATCTGGGTCCGGGCCTTGCTGCCCTTGGTACCGCGGCCCGCCGTCTTGCCCTTGGACGCCTCACCACGGCCGACTCGCGTGCGAGCCTTCCGGGAGCCGGCGGCCGGGCGCAGGTGGTGGATCTTCAGCCCCGCCTGGCCACCGGGAGTGCGCGGCGTCCTGTCGTTGTCTGCCATCGTTACTTAACCTCCTCCACGACCACCAGGTGGCGCACCACCTGGATCATGCCGCGGATCTCGGGCCGGTCGGCCTTCACGACCGATTCGCCGATCCGGTGCAGCCCCAGCGACCGCAGCGAGTCACGCTGCGCGCGGGTGCCCCCGATCTTCGACTTGGTCTGGGTCACCTTCAGCTCTGCCATGTCCCGCTCCTGCTCAGCTGTTGTCTGATGAGGCGCTGGCGGCGGACGCGGCGCGGGCCCTGAGCATGGCCGCCGGGGCGACGTGCTCGATCGGCAGCCCGCGCCGGGCAGCGATCTCCTCCGGCCGGCTGAGGCCCTTGAGCGCGGCGACGGTCGCGTGCACCACGTTGATCGGGTTCGAGGAGCCCAGCGAGCGCGACAGCACGTCATGAATGCCCGCGCACTCCAGCACGGCGCGCACCGGACCCCCAGCGATAACGCCAGTTCCGGGGCTGGCCGGCTTCAGCAGCACGACCCCGGCCGCCTCCTCGCCCTGCACGGTGTGCGGGATCGTCCCGGCGATCCGGGGCACCCGGAAGAAGCTCTTCTTCGCCGCCTCGACGCCCTTGGCGATGGCCGCGGGCACCTCCTTGGCCTTGCCGTAGCCGACCCCGACCATGCCGTTGCCGTCGCCCACGACAACCAGGGCAGTGAAGCTGAACCGCCGGCCACCCTGCACGACCTTGGCCACCCGGTTGATGGTGACGACCCGCTCCAGGTAGGCGGTGCCCTTCTCGGCCGCGCCACCACGGCGGTCGTCACGACGGTCGCGCCGCTCGCCGCCGCCTCCGGTGCCGGTCCTCCGCTGTGGTGGCATTACCTTTTCCTCTTCCGTAGTTGCATGCAGATGGTGCTCATAGGGCCAGCCCGCCTTCCCGCGCGCCGTCGGCCAGCGCCGCGATCCGGCCGTGATAGGCATGGCCGCCGCGGTCGAATACCGCGGCCGTGATCCCGGCCTCGGTGGCCCGCTCCGCCAGCAGCGCGCCCACCCGGCGGGCCTTGGCGGTCTTGTCGGCCGCCTGCGAGCGGATGGACTCGTCCAGCGTGGAGGCCGAAGCTAGCGTAACGCCCGCCACGTCGTCGATGAGCTGCGCGAACGTGTTCTTGGACGAGCGGGTGACCACGAGGCGCGGGCGCATGGTACTGCCCCCGACCTTCTTGCGGACCCGCAGGTGACGCCGCTGCCGCGACGCGATCCGCGTGGCGGTCCGCCCGGTGATGCGCCCGTGCGCCCTGGTCTTGGTGCCAGACATGTCTTACTTCCCAGCCTTCCCGACCTTGCGGCGGATCTGCTCACCCTGGTAACGCACGCCCTTGCCCTTGTAGGGGTCGGGCTTGCGGAGCTTGCGGATGTTGGCGGCGACCTCGCCGACCTGCTGCTTGTCGATGCCCTCCACGATGAACCGGGTAGGCGTCTCGACCCTGAAGGAGATCCCCTCGGGCGCGTGCACCGGTACCGGGTGGCTGAACCCCAGGGCGAACTCCAGGTCGTTGCCCCTGGCCTGAACGCGGTAGCCGACCCCGACGATCTCCAGCGTCTTGCGGTAGCCGTCGGTCACGCCGGTCACCATGTTGGCGATCAGCGACCGGGACAGGCCGTGCAGCGCGCGGACCTCGCCCTCGTCGCTGGGCCGGGTGACGGTGATGGTGCTGTCGGCCTGGCGGACCTCGATGGGCTCGGCCACTTCCAGGCTCAGGGTGCCCTTGGGGCCGGTGACCGTAACCTCACGGCCGTTGATGGTGACATCGACACCGCTGGGCACGGTGACGGGCATTCGTCCGATTCGTGACATAGCCGGCTCCCCTACCAGACGTAAGCGAGGACTTCCCCGCCCACGCCCTTCTTCTTCGCCTGCTTGTCGGTCATCAGGCCAGCCGACGTCGAGATGATCGCGACGCCGAGGCCGCCCAGCACCCGCGGCAGGTTGTCCTTGCGTGCGTACACCCGCAGTCCGGGCTTCGACACCCGCTTGAGGCCCGCGATGGAGCGCTCCCGGGTCGGCCCGAACTTGAGCAGGAGGACCAGGTCCTTGCCGACCTCCGCGTCCTCGACGCGCCAGCCGCCGATGTAGCCCTCCTGCTGGAGGATCTCGGCGATGTGCACCTTGATCTTGGAGTGCGGCATGATCACGTCGTCGTGATAAGCCGAGTTGGCGTTGCGCAGCCTGGTCAGCATGTCTGCGACCGGGTCGGTCATGGTCATGGCCTGGTGGCCCTCCTCGCCGTGGTTTCCAGTGGACCTTCGGCGTGGTCAGTGGGCGCCGAGTTGCGCCCAGGTCGATCTTGGTTATCAGCTTGGCTGGTGGTTACCAGCTTGGCCCGTGGTTACCAGCTAGATTTCGTGATGCCGGGCAGTTCGCCCCGGTGCGCCAGCGTCCGGAAGCAGATGCGGCACAGGCCGAACTTGCGGTAGACCGCCCGGGGCCGACCGCACCTGGAGCACCTGGTGTAGGCGCGCACCTCGAACTTCGGCTTGCGCTTGGCCTTGGCGATGAGGCTCTTCTTCGCCACTGCGTCAGTTCTCCTTGAACGGGAAGCCGAGGCGCCGCAGTAGCGAGCGGCCTTCGGCGTCGGTGGTCGCGGACGTGACCACTGTCACGTCCATTCCGCGCTGCCGGTCCACCTGATCGGGGTTGATCTCGTGGAACATCAGCTGCTCGGTCAGCCCGAAGGTGTAGTTCCCCCGGCCGTCGAACTGACGGTCGCTCAGGCCGCGGAAGTCACGGATCCGGGGCAGCGCGATCGACAGCAGCCGGTCGCAGAACTCCCACATCCGGTCGCCGCGCAGCGTGACGTGCGCTCCGATCGGCATGCCCTCGCGCAGCTTGAACTGCGCGATGGACTTGCGCGCCCGGGCCACGGCGGGCTTCTGGCCGGTGATGATGGCCAGGTCGCGGACGGCGCCGTCGATGAGCTTGGCATCCCGGGCCGCCTCGCCGACGCCCATGTTGACCACGATCTTGGTCAGCGTGGGCACCTGCATGACGTTCGGGAAGTTGAACTCCTCGCGCAGCGCCGCCGCGATCTCGTCCAGGTAGCGCTGCTTGAGGCGCGGCCGGGCCCGCTCCGCGAGCGCCGTGCCGCCCTGAGAGCCCGTGCTCGCCGGGCCCGTAGTGTCGGCCATCAGATGTCCTTACCGCTGGCCCGGGAGACCCGGACCTTCTTGTTGTCCTCGTCGCGCCGGTAGCCAGCGCGAGCCGGCTTCTTGGTGTCCGGATCGATCAGCTGGACGTTGCTGACGTGGATCGGCGCCTCCTGGTTGACGATGCCGCCTTCCTTGGCGCCACGACGACCCTGGTAGTCCACCTTGGTGTTCTTGCGGATCATGTTGACGCCCTGGACGAGCACTTTCTGCCGATCCGGGTAGACGAGGATCACCGTGCCCTCGCGGCCGCGGTCCTTGCCCGCGGTCACGATCACGTGATCGCCCTTCTTGATCTTCATCACAGCACCTCCGGTGCGAGCGAGATGATCCGCATGAATCGCTTGTCTCGCAGTTCCCGGCCGACTGGCCCGAAGATGCGGGTACCGCGCGGGTCCCCGCCATCCCTGATCAGTACGGCAGCGTTCTCGTCGAAGCGGATGTAGGACCCGTCACCACGACGCCGCTCCTTACGCGTGCGCACGACGACGGCCTTGACCACGTCGCCCTTTTTCACCCCGGCGCCGGGGAGGGCATCCTTGACGGTGGCGACGATGACATCGCCGATGCCCGCGTATCGCCTGCTCGAGCCACCGAGCACCCGGATACACAAGATCTCCTTGGCACCGGTGTTGTCGGCGACCTTGAGCCGCGACTCCTGCTGGATCACGTCAACTCCTGCTTCTCACGCGCCGCCTCCGCAGAGGACTGGCGGGTCCTGGCTACTTCGCCTTTTCCAGAATCTCCGCTACGCGCCAGCGCTTGGTCGCCGACAGCGGGCGGGTCTCCATCAGCAGCACTCGGTCCCCGACGCCGCAGGCATTCTCGCCGTCGTGTGCCTTGTACCTCTTCGTCCGGCGGATGATCTTGCCGTACTTCGGGTGCTTGACCCGGTCCTCCACCTCAACCACGACGGTCTTGTCCATCTTGTCGCTGACCACCAGGCCCTGGCGTACCTTGCGGTAGCCGCGCGAGAGCCCCGCGCCGTCTGACTGCTCAGTGTCCGTCGTCACGACCGCAGTGTCCTGGGTCTCACTCATCGGTGTCCGCCTCCTCTTCCAGCCGTACGATGCCGAGCTCGCGCTCCCGCTTCACGGTGTAAATGCGCGCGATCTCCTTGCGCACGGCGCGGAGCCGTCCGTGGCTCTCAAGCTGCCCCGTGGCCGCCTGAAAACGGAGGTTGAACAGCTCGATCTTGGCCTCGGTCAGCTTGACCTCGAGCTCATCCTCGGCCGCGGCTCTCAGGTCAGCGGCAGCCAGTCCCTTAGCCATCACGCCTCACCGACCTCTCGCTTCACGAACTTGCATTTCATCGGCAGCTTGTGCATCGCGCGGCGCAGGGCCTCCCGGGCGACGTCCTCGGAGACTCCCGAGAGCTCGAACATGACCCGGCCCGGCTTCACGTTCGCCACCCACCACTCCGGTGCGCCCTTGCCCGAGCCCATCCGGGTCTCGGCCGGCTTCTTGGTCAGCGGCCGGTCGGGGTAGATCGTGATCCACACCTTGCCGCCACGCCGGATATGCCGGGTCATGGCGATACGTGCGGCCTCGATCTGCCGGTTGGTCACGTAGGAGTGCTCGATGGCCTGGATGCCGAACTCACCGAACGCCACCCGGGTGCCGCCCTTGGCGGCACCGTGCCGGTCCGGCCTGTGCTGCTTGCGGTGCTTGACCCGCCGCGGGATCAACATGGCCTAGCCCTCCCCGCCGGGTGTCGTGCCCGTAGTGGCCGGACCCGTGCTAGCCGCCTCGTCGGGAGCAGCGGTTGCCCCGTCAGCGGCACTGGCCGCGGCCGGGGCGGGTGCCCCGGCGGCTGCGGACGGTCCGGCGCTCGCCGCCGTGCCGCCACGCTCGGCGCCGCCGCCTGCCGGGCGGTCGCCGGCCCGCCGGCGCGCCGGCGG
The DNA here is from genome assembly GCA_036510065.1 of Streptosporangiaceae bacterium. GTDB lineage: Bacteria > Actinomycetota > Actinomycetes > Streptosporangiales > Streptosporangiaceae > DASUBV01. The sequence goes on from DATCEO010000146.1 coordinate 76,949, forward strand.
GCGCTCGCGGTCACGACCGCCGCCGCCGCCAGGCCGCTGGCCGGCCCGCAGCGCCGCCGCGGCGGCCTCACGCTCGGCCCTGGTCACCGGGGCCTCGCCGCGGTAGATCCAGACCTTCACGCCGATCCGGCCGAACGTCGTCCGGGCCTCGTAGAAGCCGTAGTCGATGTCCGCGCGCAGGGTGTGCAGCGGCACCCGGCCCTCGCGGTAGAACTCCGAGCGCGACATCTCCGCGCCGCCCAGGCGCCCGGCGCACTGGACGCGGATGCCCTTGGCGCCGCCCTTCATGGCGGTCTGCATGGCCTTGCGCATCGCCCGGCGGAAGGAGACCCGGCTGGAGAGCTGCTCGGCGACGCCCTGGGCCACCAGCTGAGCGTCAATCTCCGGGTTCTTCACCTCGAGGATGTTCAGCTGGATCTGCTTGCTGGTCAGCTTCTCGAGGTCGCCGCGGATCCGGTCGGCCTCCGCGCCGCGCCGGCCGATGACAATGCCCGGCCGGGCGGTGTGAATGTCCACCCGCACGCGGTCCATGGTGCGCTCGATCTCCACCTTCGAGATTCCCGCGCGCTCCATGCCGCGCTGCAGCATGCGCCGGATGGCAACGTCCTCGGCGACGTAGTCCTTGTACAGCTTGTCGGCATACCACCGGCTCTTGAAGTCGGTGGTGATGCCCAGCCGGAACCCGTGGGGGTTCACTTTCTGGCCCACTATCGGGTCCTCTCCCTGCTGTTTGACGCACCCCGGTCGGAAACAATGACCGTGATATGGCTGGTGCGCTTCAGGATCCGGTAACCCCGGCCCTGGGCGCGCGGCCGGAAGCGCTTGAGCGTCGGCCCCTCGTCCACCCAGGCCCGGCTCACCACGAGCGTGCCCGCGTCCACCGGCCGGACCTGGCCGGCGTTGGCGATCGCGCTGGCCAGCACCTTGCCGACGGGGTCGCTCGCCGACTGCGGCGCGAAGGCCAGCGCGGCCTGCGCCTCGTTGGCGGGCATCCCGCGGATCAGGTCCACCACTCGGCGGGCCTTCCGCGGCGTGACGCGGACGTACCGCGCCTTCGCCCTAGCTTCCATGGGTCTTTCTCGCTTTCCGCTTAGCGCCGGCTGCGCCGGTCGTCCCGCACGTGGCTGCGGAACGTACGGGTGGGCGCGAACTCGCCGAGCTTGTGTCCGACCATCGCTTCGGTGACGAACACCGGCACGTGCTTACGGCCGTCGTGCACGGCGATCGTGTGGCCGAGCATCGCCGGGACGATCATCGAGCGGCGCGACCACGTCTTGATGACGTTCTTAGTGCCCTTGTCGTTCTGCACGTCCACCTTCTTCATCAGGTGGTCGTCGACAAATGGGCCCTTCTTCAGGCTACGAGGCATCGTCAGGTGCTCCTACCGCTTCTTCTTGCCACGCCGACGGGAGATCAGCTGGTCGCTGGGCTTGTGCGCCGGGCGGGTCCGGCCCTCGGGCTGGCCCCACGGGCTGACCGGGTGCCGGCCTCCGGAGGTCTTGCCCTCGCCGCCGCCGAGCGGGTGGTCAACCGGGTTCATGGCCACGCCGCGGACAGTGGGCCGGCGGCCCTTCCACCGGTTGCGGCCGGCCTTGCCGAGCTTGATGTTGCTCTGCTCGGCGTTGCCGACCTCGCCGACGGTGGCCCGGCAGCTCACGTCGACCCGCCGGATCTCGCCCGAGGGCATACGCAGCTGCGCGTACTTGCCCTCCTTGGCCAGCAGCTGGACGCCCGAGCCGGCCGACCGGGCGATCTTGGCGCCGCCGCCGGGCCGCAGCTCGATCGCGTGCACCACGGTGCCGGTCGGGATGTTACGCAGCGGCAGGCAGTTGCCGGCCTTGATGTCCGCGCCCGGCCCGTTCTCCACCTGGTCACCCTGCTTCATGCCCTGCGGGGCCAGGATGTAGCGCTTCTCCCCGTCGGCGTAGTGCAGGAGCGCGATCCGGGAGGTCCGGTTCGGGTCGTACTCGATGTGCGCGACCCGGGCCGGCACGCCGTCCTTGTCCGACCGGCGGAAGTCGATCAGCCGGTAGGCACGCTTGTGACCACCGCCCTGGTGCCGGGTGGTGATCCGGCCGTGCACGTTCCGGCCGCCAGTGCCGTGCAGCGGGCGAACCAGCGACTTCTCCGGCTCATCCCGCGTGATCTCGGAGAAGTCGGCGCCGCTCGCCCCTCGCCTGCCGGGGGTCGTTGGCTTGTACTTGCGGATAGTCATGTGCTCAGGCTCCGAAGATGTCGATCCGCTCGCCAGCGGCGAGGCTGACGATGGCGCGCTTGGTGTCTGGCCGCTTGCCCCAGCCGAACTTCGTCCGACGGCGCTTGCCTGGCCGGTTGAGCGTGTTCACGCCGGTCACCCGGACGTTGAACACGACCTCGACGGCCTGCCGGATCTGCGTCTTGTTCGTGCCGGGCGCGACGATGAAGGTGTACTTGCCGTCGTCAGCCAGCCGGTAGCTCTTCTCGGAGATAACCGGCCGGATCAGGATGTCCCGGGGGTTGGTGGTCTTGTTCACGCCTGAGCGCCTTCCGTGGTGTCCGGACCCGTGGTAGCCGGACCCGTGGTAGCAGGCACCGTGGTAGCAGGCACCGTGGCGGGCTGGCCCGTGCTCCGGGCGACGAAGCTGTCCAGCGCCGCCTGGGTGAAGACCACCTGGTCGCTGACCAGGACGTCATAGGTGTTCAGCTGCCCGGAGTCGAGCAGGTGGACGCCACGCACGTTGCGCAGGCTGCGCCAGGTCACCGTGTCGGTGACGTTGACGACCACCAGCACGTGCGCCGCCACGCCCGTGAGGGCCAGTAGCGCGGTAACGGCGTCCTTGGTCCGCGGCGCGTCGCCCGTGATGAGGCTGTCCACGACGTGCACACGGCCATGCCGGGCCCGGTCCGACAGCGCACCGCGCAGCGCGGCGGCCTTCATCTTCTTGGGCGTCCGCTGCGCGTACGACCGCGGCTGCGGTCCGTGCACCACGCCACCGCCGGCGAACTGCGGGGCCCGGATCGAGCCCTGCCGGGCGCGGCCGGTGCCCTTCTGCCGGTAGGGCTTGCGACCGCCGCCGCGCACCTCGCCGCGCCGCTTCGTGGAGTGCGTGCCCTGCCGGGCGGCTGCCTCCTGAGCGACGACGACCTGGTGGATCAGCGGCACGTTAACCTTCGCGTCGAAGATCTCAGCGGGCAGGTCGGTCGCCGCGCCGCCGGCCGATGCGGCCTTGGGCTTGGCGCTCGTCTTGGCCGGGCTCATCTCGCCTCACTCGTGGTCGCCAGCTGCCCGCCAGGGGCGAGCGGGGTCTTGACGGCGCTGCGGACCAGGACCAGCCCGCCGGCCGGGCCGGGAACCGCGCCCTTGATCAGCAGCAGCCCGCGGTCGGCGTCGACGCCGTGCAGGGTCAGGTTCGGGGCGGTCGTCCGCTCGCCGCCCATCCGGCCGGCCATCCGCACGCCCTTGAACACGCGGCCCGGGTAGGCGCAGCCGCCGATGGCGCCGGGCGCGCGGTGCTTGCGCTTGGTGCCGTGCGAGGAGGACATGCCCTTGAAGCCGTGGCGCTTCATCACGCCCGCGAACCCCTTGCCCTTGCTCCGCGCGGTGACATCGACCAGCTCGCCGGCCGTGAACGTCTGGGCCGTGACTTCCTGGCCCAGGGTGTAGTCGGTGGCGTCGTCGGTGCGCAGCTCCACCAGGTACCGCCGCGGGGTCACGCCGGCTTTGGCGAAGTGGCCCGCCTCGGGCCGGTTCACGCGCCGCGGGTCGATCTCGCCGAAGCCAAGCTGAACGGCGGCATATCCGTCAGCGTCCGGCGTCCGCACCGCGGTGACGACGCAGGGGCCTGCGGCGACCACGGTGACGGGCACCATTTTCCCGCCATCGTCGAAGACCTGGGTCATGCCGAGCTTGGTGCCCAGGACCCCCTTGATCTGCTTGGTCATCTCGGTGCGTCCCTCTACAGCTTGATTTCGATGTCGACGCCCGCCGGCAGGTCCAGCCGCATCAGCGAGTCGACGGTCTTAGGCGTGGGGTCAATGATGTCGATGAGGCGCTTGTGCGTGCGCATCTCGAAGTGCTCCCGCGAGTCCTTGTACTTGTGCGGGGACCGGATGACGCAGTACACGTTCTTCTCCGTCGGCAGCGGCACGGGGCCTGCGACCTTCGCCCCGGTCCGGGCCACCGTGTCGACGATCTTCCGGGCCGAGTTGTCGATGATCTCGTGGTCGTAGGCCTTGAGCCGAATGCGGATCTTCTGTCCCGCCATGGTTCCTCTGTCTCGTCGTCCCGCTGCTGGTGCCTGCACTGCGCTGCGCGGCGGCCGGGGCCGGGCGGCCCTGGCCGCCGCGCAGCGGCTGCCTACTTGATGATCTTCGTGACCCGGCCGGCGCCGACGGTGCGGCCACCTTCGCGAATCGCGAACCGAAGGCCGTCTTCCATGGCGATCGGCTGGATCAGGTTGACCACCATCTCGGTGTTGTCACCCGGCAGCACCATCTCGGTGCCCTCGGGCAGCTGCACCACACCGGTCACGTCCGTGGTCCGGAAGTAGAACTGCGGCCGGTAGTTGTTGAAGAACGGCGTGTGCCGCCCGCCCTCGTCCTTGGACAGGATGTAGACCTGCGCCTCGAACTCGGTGTGCGGGGTGTTGGTGCCCGGCTTGATGATGACCTGGCCGCGCTCGACATCCTCGCGCTTGATCCCGCGCAGCAGCAGGCCTGCGTTGTCGCCGGCCTGGCCCTCGTCGAGGATCTTGTGGAACATCTCGACGCCGGTGACCGTGGTCTTCGCCGCCTTCTCCTTGATCCCGATGATCTCGATTTCCTCACCGGTGTGCACCTTGCCGCGCTCGATCCGGCCGGTCACCACGGTGCCGCGGCCGGTGATCGAGAACACGTCCTCGACCGGCATCAGGAACGGCCGCTCGACGTCGCGGACGGGCTCGGGGATGTTGTCGTCGCAGGCTCCCATGAGCTCGACGACCTTCTCGCCCCACTCAGCGTCGCCCTCGAGCGCCTTGAGCGCCGAGACGCGGATCACCGGTAGGTCGTCGCCGGGGAACTCATACGAGCTGAGCAACTCCCGGACCTCGAGCTCGACGAGCTCGAGGATCTCCTCGTCGTCCACCATGTCGGCCTTGTTCAGCGCGACGACGATGTAGGGGACGCCGACCTGGCGGGCCAGCAGCACGTGCTCGCGGGTCTGCGGCATCGGGCCGTCGGTGGCCGCCACGACCAGGATCGCCCCGTCCATCTGGGCGGCACCGGTGATCATGTTCTTGATGTAGTCAGCGTGACCAGGGCAGTCGACGTGCGCGTAGTGGCGCTTGTCGGTCTGGTACTCGACGTGCGAGATCGCGATGGTGATCCCGCGCTCCTTCTCTTCCTTCGCGTTGTCGATCTGGTCGAAGGGGGTGAAGGGGTTCACGTCCGGGTACTTGTCGTGCAGCACCCTGGTGATCGCCGCGGTCAGTGTCGTCTTGCCATGGTCGATGTGACCGATGGTGCCGATGTTGACGTGCGGCTTGGTCCGCTGGAACTTGGCCTTCGCCACTGAAATCTCCTCGTTACGATCGTTTCCCCACCGCGGTGGGGCCAGGCGCTCGCGCGCACTGCTTGGTTCTCGTCGTCCTAACTTCGGGCTACTCGCCGCGCGCCTTGGCGATGATCTCCTTGGCGATGCTCGGCGGTACTTCGGCATATGAGTCGAACTGCATGGTGTAGTCCGCCCGGCCCTGCGTACGGCTGCGCAGATCCCCCACGTAGCCGAACATTTCTGACAGCGGGACGTGAGCCTTGACCACTCGCGCCCCGGACAGCTCCTCCATGGCCTGGATCTGGCCGCGGCGGCTGTTCAGGTCGCCGATGACCTCGCCCATGTAGTCGTCGGGGGTCCTGACCTCGACCGCCATGACCGGCTCCAGCAGAACCGGGCTGGCCAGGTTGGCCGCCTTCTTGAAGGCCATCGATCCGGCGATCTTGAAGGCGAGCTCGGAGGAGTCCACCTCGTGGTAAGCACCATCGGTCAGCGTGACCTTGATGTCGACCATCGGGTAACCCGCCAGAACGCCGAACTCGGCTGCTTCCTGGCACCCCGCGTCCACCGAGGGAATGTACTCCCGCGGGACGCGGCCGGAACGGATCTTGTTCTCGAACTCGTAGCCGCCGCCGTCACCGCCGGTGGGCTCCAGGTTGATGATCACCCGCGCGTACTGGCCGGCGCCGCCGGTCTGCTTCTTGTGGGTGTACTCGACCTTCTCGGCCAGCTTGCGGACAGTCTCCCGGTAGGCGACCTGCGGCCGGCCGATGTTGGCCTCGACCTTGAATTCCCGGCGCATCCGCTCGACCAGTACCTCGAGGTGCAGCTCTCCCATCCCCGAGATGATCGTCTGCCCGGTTTCCTCGTCGGACCTGACCTGGAAGGTCGGGTCCTCCTCGGCGAGCCGCTGGATCGCGATGCCGAGCTTGTCCTGGTCGCCCTTGGTCCTGGGCTCGATCGCGACGTTGATGACCGGCGCGGGGAAGGTCATGGATTCCAGGATGACCTGCTTGCCCGGGTCGGACAGCGTGTCACCGGTCGAGGTGTCCTTCAGGCCCATCACCGCGACGATGTGCCCGGCTACGGCCGACGGGCGCTCCTCGCGCTTGTTGGCGTGCATCTGGTAGATCTTGCCGATCCGCTCCCGGCGGCCCTTGGTGGAGTTCAGCACCTGCGTGCCGGCCTCCAGGGTGCCGGAATAGATCCGGATGTAGGTCAGCTTGCCGAGGTGCTGGTCCGACATGATCTTGAAGGCCAGCGCGGCGAACGGCTCGGCCGGGTCGGCGTGCCGCTCGATCACCGTCGCCTCGTCGTTCACGGCGTGACCCTTGATCGCCGGCACGTCGAGCGGGCTCGGCAGGAAGTCCACGACGGCGTCCAGCATCGGCTGCACGCCCTTGTTCTTGAACGCGCTGCCGCACATGACCGGGGTAATGCTCCCGGCGATGGTGGCCCGGCGGATGGCGGCGACCAGCTGCTTCTCGTCGGGCTCGGTGCCCTCGAGGTAGAGCTCCATCATCTCCTCGTCGTTCTCGGAGATGGCCTCCACCAGCTTGTCGCGCCACTCGCGGGCGGCCTCGGCGTGGTCGGCCGGGATGTCGACGACGTCGTACTTGTCGCCCTTGCCCTCGGTCTGCCACAGCAGGGCATGCATGCGGATCAGGTCGATGACGCCGCGGAAGTCCGACTCGACGCCCCACGGCAGCTGGACGACCAGCGGCGTGGCGCCGAGCCGGTCGGTAATCATCTCCACGCAGCGGTGGAACTCGGCGCCGACCCGGTCCATCTTGTTGACGAAGCAGATCCGCGGGACGCCGTAGCGATCCGCCTGGCGCCACACGGTCTCCGACTGCGGCTCCACGCCGGCGACACCGTCAAACACCGCCACCGCGCCGTCCAGCACGCGCAGTGACCGCTCCACCTCGACGGTGAAGTCGACGTGGCCCGGGGTGTCGATCAGGTTGATGGTGTGATCGCGCCAGATGCAGGTGGTGGCCGCCGACGTGATCGTGATGCCGCGCTCCTGCTCCTGCTCCATCCAGTCCATCGTGGCGGCGCCTTCGTGGACTTCACCGATCTTGTAGTTGATGCCGGTGTAGAACAGGATCCGCTCGGTGGTCGTGGTCTTGCCCGCGTCGATATGCGCCATGACGCCGATGTTCCGGACGTTGGCGAGTTCGGTAGCGGTCTGTGTAGCGGCCACTTGCTTAGATCCTCGATCCCTCGTGGTTGTGCTCGTGTTAATGGCTACCAGCGGTAGTGCGCGAAGGCCTTGTTGGACTCGGCCATCTTGTGGGTGTCCTCGCGGCGCTTCACGCTCGCCCCGAGGCCGTTGCTCGCGTCGAGCAGCTCGTTCATCAGCCGCTCGGTCATGGTCTTCTCCCGGCGCGAGCGCGAGTAGGAGACCAGCCAGCGGAGCGCCAGCGTGGTGCTGCGGGACGCCCGCACCTCGACCGGCACCTGATAGGTCGCGCCGCCGACCCGGCGGCTGCGGACTTCCAGGGTCGGCTTGACGTTGTCGAGCGCGCGCTTGAGCGTCACGACCGGGTCGTTGCCTGACTTCTCCTTGCAGCCCTCGAGCGCGCCGTAAACGATCCGCTCGGCCAGCGACCGCTTGCCGTTCCGCAGCACCTTGCTGACCAGCGCGGTGACGAGCGGCGAGCCGTAGACGGGGTCAGTGACCAGCGGCCGTTTGGTCGCGGGGCCCTTGCGCGGCATGTCAGCTCTTCTCCTTCTTCGCGCCGTAACGGCTACGGGCCTGCTTGCGGCCGCGGACGCCCTGGGTGTCCAGGGAGCCGCGGATGACCTTGTAGCGCACTCCGGGAAGGTCACGGACGCGACCGCCGCGGACCAGCACGATGGAGTGCTCCTGGAGGTTGTGGCCGACGCCGGGGATGTAGGCGGTGACCTCAATGTGGCTGGTGAGCCTGACCCTGGCGACCTTGCGGAGCGCCGAGTTCGGCTTCTTCGGCGTAGTGGTGTAGACGCGCGTGCAGACCCCGCGGCGCTGGGGGCTGCCCTTGAGCGCCGGGGTGTTGTTCTTGGCTACCTTGTCCTGGCGGCCCTTTCGGACCAGCTGCTGGATCGTGGGCACCGCGTCTCCGTCTTCGTTAATCTTCGGGCGCCCTGCGGCGCATGTCGTCATTCACCTGGCTGCCCCGGCCGCCCATGACTACCCGGGCAGGCCCCTAAAGGCCGCCCAGGCAGGCGGTCGTACGCACCTGGCCTGCAAGTTCGCTCGACTCTCCGACCCCCGTAGTCGGGTGTGTCGCCGTCATCACAGCGCACCCGCCCGCGAGGGCCGATACGTCAGAGTGGGAAAGCCTGCGCGCGTGGCCGTTCGCTGCTCCCGGCCTACTGGCCAGGGAACCGCAGCCCGTTAGCGCGCACGTGCCCGCCAGTGACGGGCACGGAGAAACAGCGTACCGGGCTGTCCCCGCAAGGTCAAAGCGAGCCCATACATTCCCCTCGGCCGGGCCAGAATTCATCCGGCGCCAGCCGTTTCGGCACCGCCGCAACTGCCGGCCGGTGCCATAACAGAGTACCGCGCCGCCGGCGGTGCGCGGTCCTGTTCAGCGGTGCGCGGTCCTGTTCAGCTGTCGTCGAGGCGGTGGAAGGCGACTTCCTCC
>DATCEO010000147.1:0-18404 GCA_036510065.1 Streptosporangiaceae bacterium
CGTGGCCGCCGCGTACGGCTGGCAGTACGCATGGACGCCGAACGAGGGCTACCTCTCCGCGTTGTTCCACAACAGCGCGCCGCTGACCTCGGAATTTAAGGCGATTGCCGTGATCATCCTGGCGGAGATCTGGAAGACCACGCCGTTCATGGGGCTGCTGCTGCTGGCCGGGCTGTCCCTGGTGCCCGAGGACCTGCAGAAGGCCGCCATGGTGGACGGCGCAACCGGCTGGCAGCGCTTCACGAAGATCACGCTGCCACTGATGAAGCCGGCCATCCTGGTCGCGCTGCTGTTCCGGACGCTGGACTCCTTCCGGATCTTCGACAACATCTTCATCCTGACCGCCGGGGCCAACAACACCGGGTCGGTCTCGATCCTCGGCTACTACAACCTGTTCAACGCCCTGAACCTGGGCATCGGGTCGGCGATCTCGATCCTCATCTTCATCTGCGTCGCGATCATCGCGTTCGCGTTCATCAAGGGCTTCGGCACTGCGGCCCCCGGCACCGACATCGGGAAGAGGTGACCCGCTCATGGCAACCGTGACGACGACGTCCAGCCAGACGGCCGGCGTGACCGCCAGGAGCCGCCGGAAGGCCGGCCGCCAGCGCACCACCCTCGCCCAGAAGTCCGGCTGGGGGACAGCCAACTTCGTCGTCGTGGCGCTGGCCCTGATCCCGGTGCTCTGGCTGGTCTCGCTGTCGTTCAAGACGCCGACAGCTGTCCTCGATCCCTCGTTCATCCCCAAGTCCTGGACCTGGTCGAATTACACCCAGATCCTGAAGACCTCGCAGTTCATCCGGCCGCTGATCAACTCGATCGGCATCGGCCTCATCTCGACGGTGATCGCCGTGACGCTGGCCTCCATGGCGGCCTACGCCGTCGCCCGGCTGCGGTTCCCCGGCAAGGGCCTGCTCATCGGGATGTCCCTGCTGATCGCGATGTTCCCGGCCATCGCCCTAGTCACGCCGCTGTTCAGCATCGAGCGCGCGATCGGCCTGTTCAACACCTGGCCCGGCCTCATCATCCCCTACGTTGCCTTCGGCCTGCCGCTGGGCATCTACACCCTGTCGGCGTTCTTCCGCGAGATCCCCTGGGAGCTGGAGAAGGCGGCCAAGGTCGACGGGGCGACCCCGCTCCAGGCGTTCATGAAGGTCATCGCCCCGCTGGCCGCGCCGGGCATGGTCACGACGGCGATCCTGGTCTTCCTGTTCTGCTGGAACGAGTTCCTGTTCGCGATCTCGTTCACCTCCACGATCTCGGCTCGGACGGCTCCGGCCTCCATCGCCTACTTCGCCGGCACCTCGCAGTTCACGGTGCCGACCGGTCCCATCGCGGCCGCCTCAGTCGTCATCACCATCCCGATCATCATCTTCGTGGTGCTCTTCCAGCGCCGCATCGTGGCCGGTCTGACGTCCGGCGCGGTCAAGGGCTAGCCGGACGCACCGGACGCACAGGAATAGGGAGTAACAGTGGCCGAGATCGTTCTGGACAACATCACCAAGCGCTTTCCCGACGGCTCGCTGGCCGTCGACAAGATCAGCCTGGACATCGCCGACGGCGAGTTCGTCATCCTGGTCGGCCCGTCGGGCTGCGGGAAGTCCACTACCCTCAACATGATCGCCGGGCTGGAGGACATCACCGAGGGCGAGCTGCGGATCGGCGGCCAGGTGGTGAACAACAAGGCCCCTAAGGACCGCGACATCGCGATGGTCTTCCAGAGTTACGCCCTCTACCCGCACATGACAGTGCGGGAGAACATGGGCTTCGCGCTCAAGCTGGCCAAGACGCCGCAGAACGTCATCAACGAGAAGGTTGAGGAGGCGGCCCGCGTCCTCGACCTCACCCAGCACCTGGACCGCAAGCCCGCCAACCTGTCCGGCGGCCAGCGGCAGCGGGTGGCGATGGGCCGCGCCATCGTGCGCGACCCGCAGGTCTTCCTTATGGACGAGCCGCTGTCCAACCTCGACGCCAAGCTCCGGGTCCAGACCCGGACCCAGGTGTCCCGGCTGCAGAAGCGTCTCGGCACGACCATGGTCTACGTCACCCACGACCAGACCGAGGCCATGACCCTGGGGGACCGGCTGGCCGTGATGCGGGCCGGGCTGCTCCAGCAGGCCGGCACGCCCAAGGAGCTCTACGAGCGGCCGGTGAACCTGTTCGTGGCCGGCTTTATCGGATCGCCGGCGATGAACTTCCTCGGGGCCACCCTGGAGGAGGGCAGCCTGCGCACTCCGATCGGGGACCTGCCGGTCTCACCGCCGCTGCGCCAGGTGCTGGAGCGCTCGAACGTGGGCCGCAGTGTCATCGTGGGCCTGCGTCCCGAGGACTTCGAGGACGTGGCGCTAGTGTCCGCGGAGAACCGTGACTACGGCATCACTTTCCACACCACGATCGACGTGCTGGAATCCGTCGGCTCCGACGTCTTCGCCTACTTCACCGCGGAAAGCGATCTGTCGGCGCGCTCCGATCAGCTGGCCGACCTCGCCACCGACGCGGGCGTCGACACGGTCGATGGCGAGACGACGATCACCGCCCGGCTGGACGCCGCGACGAACCTGCGCGAGGGCCAGGACGCGGAGCTGTGGGCGGACCTGCGGCCGATGCACGTCTTCGACCCGGAGTCCGGGCGGAACCTGGCCCTGGAGGCGACCGCGGCTGGAGCCGACCGCGGCTAGCTGGGTCCTACCTGCTGCTACGGCGTACCCGGCCCCGGACCTGTCCGGGGCCGGGTGCTGCCGTCGGCAGCGCGGGATGATGCTTAGTGCGCAGCCGGTTCCCTGACGTCCAGGCCGTGCTCGCGCAGCTCCGCCTCGGTCTGGTAGATGGCGGCCTGCCGGGCCCGGTCCCCGCCCGGTGGCGGGCTGGTCCCGACCAGCGCGCAGGCGTCACGCAGCGCATCGAGGTAGGCGCCGCGCAGGGCTTGGACATGATGGTTCTTGGCGACCGCGCCGGGAGCGGCCTCGGTCGCCTCGAGCTGGGACCGCAGCCGCCGCAGCGTAGCCTCAAGCCGCTCGCGCGGCTCGGGCGGCGGCGGCCGGTACCGGCTCTCCGACAACCTGCGGCTGCCGCGGAAGGCGGCCAGGATGGCATACCCGGCGATGGTCGGGAGAAGCAAGGCGCAAGCTACCAGCGCGAAGGTGCGCATGCTCCCAGTGTCCGCTCCCGGGGGCCCGGGAGCAAGCCGAGTGGCCTGGTAGTCCGTTCCGGGCCGCATGAAATAGTGGCAGGCGGGTCGCATGACGGGCGGGTCGCGCGATTCCCGCCCGCAGAGGTTCAGGAGACAGATGGAACACGGCACGACGGGCCGCGAGGCCCCGGCGCACCGCTGGTGGCACGGCGCGGTCCTCTATCAGCTCTACGTCCGGTCCTGGCTGGATTCCGACGGCGATGGCTACGGCGACCTGCGCGGCATCATCGACCGCCTCGATCACCTGGAGTGGCTCGGCCTGGACGGTGTCTGGCTGTCGCCCACCATGCCCTCGCCGGACGCCGACTGGGGCTACGACGTCAGTGACTACACCGGCGTGCACCCCGAGCTCGGCACCCTGGCGGACCTGGACGAGCTGATCGCCGCGGCCGACCGCCGGGGCATGCGGGTGCTGCTCGACCTGGTGCCTAATCACACCAGCTCCGCCCATCCCTGGTTCATCGACGCCGCCTCCGCCCGGAACTCTGAGCACCGGGACTACTACGTCTGGGCCGATGCCGCGCCCGGCGGCGGGCCGCCCAGCAACTGGCTCGATGCGACCGGCAGGTCCGCCTGGGAGTGGGACGCCCGCACCGGCCAGTACTACCTGCACAACTTCCTGGTCAGCCAGCCTGACCTCAACTGGTGGCTGCCGGCCGTGCACGAGGAGTTCCGCCAGATCCTGGATTTCTGGTTCGACCGGGGAGTGGCCGGGTTCCGGATCGACGTGGCGCACGGCCTGTACAAGGATGCCCAGCTGCGCGACAACCCTCCGCTGGACCGCGACGACCCGCTGGTGGGCCGGTATGGCCTGCGGCCGGTGTACAACGCCAACCAGCCCGAGGTGCACGGCGTATACCGGGACTGGCGGAAGATCGCCGAGCAGTACGCGCCGCCCCGGCTGCTGCTCGGCGAGACGTGGGTCGGTGACCCCGCCGCGCTGGCCAAGTTCTACGGCGACAACGACGAGCTGCAGCTGGCTTTCAACTTCCCGTTTGTCTTCGCCGGCTTCACCGCCGGCGAGCTGGCTGACGTCGTGCGCCGGACGCTGAGCAGCGTGCCGGACGGCGCCTGCCCGGTGTGGATGGCCTCCAATCACGACGTCGGCCGGTTCCCGACCCGCTGGTGCGGTAACGACGCCCGGCGGGCCCGGCTGGCGCTCCTGGTGCTGGCCACCATGCCCGGCACCGTGGTGCTCTACTACGGCGACGAGATCGGCATGCTCGATGTCGAGGTGCCGCCGGAGCTGCAGCGCGACGAGATGACGCTGGGCGGCACCGGCCCGCAGGGCAACCGCGACCGGGCCCGGACCCCCATGCAGTGGGATGGCTCGCCCTCCGGCGGGTTTACCGCGGCGCCGCAACCATGGCTGCCGCTGGGCGATGCCGCCGCCCGCAACGTCGCCGACCAGCGGGACGACCCGCACTCCCTGCTGCGGCTGACCCGTGACCTGCTGGCGCTGCGCCGCGCGGAGCTGGGCGGCGCGATCGCGCCGTACGAGCTGCTGGCGGTGGACGACGGCCTGTGGGCGTACCGGGTGGGGGACCTGATGGTCCTGGCCAACCTCGCTGACCGGGCCCGCGGCTGGCCAGCCCCGGTGGACGAGGTCCTGCTCAGCACCGCCGCCGAGGCGGAGCGCGCCGACGGGGGGGTCACCCTGGCCCCCTGGCAGGGCCTCATCGCCCGTTACCCCGGCTAGCGGGTCGGCGCGCGGGCCGGATGCGGGCGCGGGGCGCCGGGGTCCGGGGTCCCGTAGGCTTGACGAGTGCTGATCCGAGTTGACCTGCGTGGCAAGCCCGCCAGTGAGATGCGCCCGGCTGAGCTGGCCGGCGTCCTGCCCCGCGCCGAGCTGGACGTCGAGGCCGCCCTGACCGTCGTCCGGCCCGTGTGCGAGGACGTCCGGCGGCGCGGCAGCGAGGCGGTACGCGAGCACACGGCCCGATTCGACGGCGTGGACCTGGCCACGACCAGGGTGCCGCCGCAGGCGCTGGCCGATGCCCTGGCCGAGCTGGACCCGGCCCTGCGGGCCGCGCTGGAGGAGGCCGCGCGCCGGGCGCGGCTGGTGCACCGAGCGCAGCTGCCGGCCGACAGCGTGACCACCGTGGCTCCCGGCTCCACCGTCACCGAGCGGTATGTGCCGGTCAGCCGGGCGGGCGTCTACGTGCCCGGCGGCCTGGTCGTCTACCCGTCCTCGGTGGTGATGAACGTCATCCCGGCCCAGGCCGCCGGGGTGACCGAGATCGCCGTCGCCTCGCCGCCGCAGGCCGACCGCGGCGGGCGGCCCCATCCGGCCGTCCTGGCCGCCTGCGCCCTGCTGGGGATCACCGAGGTACACGCGGTCGGCGGCGCGCAGGCCATCGCGATGCTGGGCTACGGCACTGCGGACTGCGCCGCCGTCGACGTCATCACCGGCCCGGGCAACGTCTACGTCGCCGCGGCCAAGCGGCTGCTCAGCGGCCGGGTGGCGGTGGACGCGGAGGCCGGCCCGACGGAGATCGCGATTATCGCCGACGACACCGCGGACCCGGCCTTCATCGCGGCCGACCTGGTGGCGCAGGCCGAGCACGACCCGCTCGCCGCCTGCCTGCTGATCACCACCGATCCCGGCCTCGCCGACCTGGTCGACCCCGAGCTGGCCGCCGCGGTCGCCGCCACCCGGCATGCCGAGCGGGTCCAGGCCGCGCTGGCGGGCCAGTCGGCGTGCGTCCTGGTCGACGACCTGACGGCCGCCCTGGCCGTCAGCGACGCCTGGGCCCCCGAGCACCTGGAGATCCAGGCCGCCGGGGCCGCCGGGCTGGCCCGGCGCGTGCGCAACGCCGGCGCTGTCTTCGTCGGCCCCTGGGCGCCGGTCTCGCTCGGCGACTACCTGGCGGGCTCCAACCACGTCCTGCCGACGGGCGGCACCGCGCGGCACTCGGCCGGCCTGTCGGTGCTGTCCTTCCTGCGGGGCATCCACGTAGTGGAGTACGACGAGGCCGGCCTGGCCACGGCCGCGCCGTTCATCGACGCCCTGGGAGGCGCGGAGGACCTGGTCGCGCACGTGCAGGCGGTGCGGGCCCGGATCCCGCGCGCGCCGGTCCAGGGGGCGGAGTGACCCCCGGGCTGCCGCTGCCGCTGCGGCCCGACCTGGTCGGCCGCGAGCCCTACGGCGCCCCGCAGCTGACGGTCAAGGTCGCGCTTAACACCAACGAGAACCCGTACCCGCCGCCCCCCGAGCTCGTCGCCGAGATCGCCGCCATGGTCGCGACGGCCGCCGCCGGACTGAACCGTTATCCGGACCGGGACGCCCGCGAGCTGCGGGAAGGGCTGGCCGCCTACCTGGGCCATGACCTGACGCTGGCGCACACCTGGGCGGCCAACGGGTCCAACGAGATCATCCAGCAGGTGTTGCAGGCCTTCGGCGGTCCCGGCCGCAGCGCGCTCGGCTTCGAGCCGTCGTACTCGATGCACCCAATCATCGCCCAGACCACCGCTACCCGGTGGATCGCCGGCACGCGCAACGAGGATTTCAGCCTGGACGCCGACGGGGTCGCCGCGGCCATCGCCCGGCATCGGCCCGACGTGGTGTTCCTGACCTCGCCGAACAACCCGACCGGGACCGCGCTGCCGCTGAGCGTGATCGAGGCGGCCTGCGAGCAGGCGCCCGGCATGGTGGTGGTCGATGAGGCCTACGCCGAGTTCGCCCGCGATCCCGGCGCCAGCGCGCTGGCGCTCCTGCCGCGCTTCTCCCGGCTCATCGTGATCAGGACGATGTCCAAGGCGTTCGCCCTGGCGGGAGCGCGGCTGGGGTACCTGGCCGCCGACCCGGCCGTCGTCGAGGCGCTGTTGCTCGTCCGGCTGCCGTATCACCTGTCCGCGGTCACCCAGGCGGCCGCCCGGGCCGCGCTGCACCATGCCGACCGGCTGCTGGCGTCGGTGGCCAGCATCCGCGCCGAGCGTGATGACCTGGTGAAGTGGCTGCGCGGGCAGGGCCTGGAGGTGGCCGACTCCGACGCCAACTTCGTGCTGTTCGGCCGGCTGCACCAGCGTCGGCTCATCTGGCAGGAACTGCTGGATCGCGGCGTGCTGATCCGCGAGGTCGGGCCGCCGCAGTGGCTGCGGGTGAGCATCGGGACGCCGGATGAGATGGCGGCCTTCCGCGCGGCCCTGGCGGCCGTCCTGGCCGTCCAGCAGATTAGTGCGGCCCACCAGATCAGCGGAGGATTGTCATGAGCCGGTTCGCCCGGGTGGAGCGTGCCACCAAGGAGACCAAGGTCCTGGTGGAGCTGGAGCTCGACGGCTCGGGGACCGCGCTGGCCCAGACCGGCGTGCCGTTCTTCGATCACATGCTGGCCCAGCTGGGCAAGCACGGCCTGCTGGACCTGAGCGTCCAGGCCCAGGGCGATATCGAGATCGACGCCCACCACACGGTCGAGGACACGGCGCTGGCGCTCGGGCAGGCCCTGTGCGAGGCGCTCGGCGACAAGGCCGGCATCTGCCGGTTCGGTGACGCCCTCGTGCCGCTGGACGAGGCGCTGGCCCGCGCGGCGGTGGACCTGTCCGGGCGGCCCTACGCGGTGCACTCCGAGCCGCCCGGCATGGCGCCGCTGATCGGGACCTACGACACCACGCTGACCCGGCACTTCTTCGAGTCGCTGGCCCATTCCGCCGCCATCTGCGTGCACCTGGACGTGCTGGCCGGGCGCAACCCGCATCACATCGTAGAGGCTCAGTTCAAGGCGTTCGCCCGGGCCCTGCGCGCGGCCGCCGCCCCGGACCCCCGCGCGCCCGGCACTATCCCCAGCACCAAGGGCGCCCTGTGACCTCGCTCCCCTTCATGATCACTACCGTTTCGTGGCGCTATGTGACCCAAAACGGTAGTGATCATGAACGGTGCGAGCTGGGTGCGGGGGCGGGGGCGGCGGGGGCTGTGGTGGCCGGGGGGGCGCGATGAGGCGGCGGCCGCGGGTGGCCGTCCTCGATTACGGGTCGGGGAACCTGCGGTCGGCCCAGCGCGCGCTGCTGCGGGCCGGGGCCGACGCCGAGGTCACCGCCGATCAAGTGGCCGCGCAGGATGCCGACGGCCTGGTGGTGCCCGGCGTGGGCGCGTTCGCCGCGTGCATGGCCGGGCTGCGCGCCGTCGGCGGGGAGCAGATCATCGCCAAGCGGCTGGCCGAATCCCGGCCGGTGCTCGGAATCTGCGTCGGCATGCAGATCCTGTTCGAGGCCGGGGTCGAGCATGGCCAGCGATGCGCGGGCTGCGGCTGCTGGCCGGGCGTCGTCGAGCGGCTGGAGGCTCCCGTCCTGCCGCACATGGGCTGGAACAGCGTCCGCCCGCCCGCCGCGTCCGCCCTGCTGGCCGGGCTGGGCGCCGACGCGATGTTCTACTTCGTGCACTCCTACGCCGTCCAGCGGCCGCTGCGCCACGGTAGCGTTCCGGATGCCCCGGCCGGCCCGCTGGTCACCTGGGCCACGCACGGCGAGCCCTTCGTCGCGGCGGTGGAGGACGGCCCGCTGGCCGCCACCCAGTTCCATCCGGAGAAATCCGGTGACGCCGGCGCGCAGCTGCTCGCCAACTGGCTGCGGACACTGGGATAACGGGGGCACCAGATGACACTCAGCTCGAACGTCGGCCGCGCCCCGCGGGCCCCGCTGACGCTGCTGCCCGCGGTGGACGTCGCCAGCGGGCAGGCCGTCCGGCTCGTGCAGGGGGCGGCGGGCACCGAGACCGGCTACGGCGACCCGCTGGCCGCCGCGCTCGCCTGGCAGGAGGCCGGAGCGCAGTGGGTCCACCTGGTGGACCTCGACGCCGCCTTCGGCCGCGGCTCCAATGCGGCGCTGCTGGCCGACGTGATCGGGCGGCTGGACGTCGCCGTCGAGCTGTCCGGCGGCATCCGCGACGATGCCTCGCTCGCGGCGGCGCTGGCGACGGGCTGCGCGCGGGTGGTCATCGGCACGGCCGCGCTGGAGAATCCCGGCTGGGTGCGGGGCATCATCGCCGAGCACGGCGACCGGATCGCGGTGGGACTGGACGTCCGCGGCACCACCCTGGCCGCGCGCGGCTGGACCGCCGAGGGCGGCGAGCTGTTCGAGGTGCTCGGCCGTCTCAACGCCGAGGGCTGCCAGCGGTACGTCGTGACCGATGTGGCCAAGGACGGCATGATGACCGGGCCCAACCTGGAGCTGCTGCGCCGGGTCTGTGCCCGTACCGATCGCCCGGTCATCGCCAGCGGCGGCGTCTCCAGCCTGGCCGACCTGCTGGCCATCGCCGAGCTCACGCCCCTCGGGGTGGACGGCGCGATCATCGGCAAGGCGCTGTACGCGGGGGCGTTCACGCTGCCGCAGGCGCTCGCGGCGGTCCCGGCATGACCCGCCGCCTGGACAGCGGCGGCCCATGGGAGGGGCCCGTCGGCTACAGCCGCGCCGTCGCGGTGGGCGACTTCGTGTTCGTGTCCGGCTGCACGTCGGTGGTCGGCGGTCAGCTGATGCACGAGGGCGACGCCCGGGCGCAGACCGGCCAGGCCATCGCCAACATCGCCGAGGCGCTAGCGGGCCTCGGGGCGGGGCTGGCCGACGTGGTGCGCACCCGCATGTTCGTCACCGATATCTCCCGCTGGGCGGAGTACGGCCAGGCGCACGGCGCCGCCTTCGGCGAGATCCGGCCGGCCAGCTCGATGATCGGGATCGCCGCCCTAGTCGATCCGCGGATGCTGGTCGAGGTCGAGGCGGTCGCCTGCAAGCCGGGGATCGGCGCCCGATGACGGCCAGTCCCGCCGCCGGCGGCCCCGCCACGACCGGCCCCGGGTTGATCGGCCCCGAGGTGACCGGTACCGCCCTGTCCGTCGCCGTGCGGGTGATCCCGTGCCTCGACGTCGACGCGGGACGGGTGGTCAAGGGCGTGAACTTCCGCAGCCTGCGCGACGCCGGGGATCCGGTCGAGCTGGCCGCCGCCTACGACCGGGATGGTGCTGACGAGCTCGTCTTCCTCGACATCACCGCGTCCAGCGACCGGCGCGAGACGATGCACGAGGTGGTGCGGCGAACCGCCGAGCAGGTCTTCATCCCGCTGACGGTCGGCGGGGGAGTGCGCAGCGTGGCCGACATCGACCGGCTGCTGCGGGCCGGCGCCGACAAGGTGTCGCTGAACACCGCGGCGATCGCCCGGCCTGAGCTGCTGACCGAGGCGGCGACCAGGTTCGGCTCCCAGTGCGTCGTGCTCTCGGTAGATGCCCGCCGGCTGGCCCCGGCCGGCGGCCAGGGGCCGGTCACGGCCAGCGGCTTCGAGGTGACCACCCACGGTGGCCGGCGCGGAACCGGCATCGACGCGATCGGGTGGGCCCGGCAGGCCGCCGACCTCGGCGTGGGCGAGATCCTGCTGAACTCGATGGACGCCGACGGCACCCGGAGCGGCTTCGACCTGGAGCTGATCGCGGCGGTCCGGGCCGCGGTCAGCGTACCGGTGATCGCCAGCGGGGGCGCCGGGCAGCTCGCCGATTTCGCCCCGGCCGTGGCGGCCGGCGCCGACGCCGTGCTGGCGGCCAGCTTGTTCCATTTCGGCAGTGCTTCCATCTGCCAGGTCAAGGACGCGCTGGCCGGCTCCGGCTACCGGGTCCGCCCGGTCAGTGTCCCGCCCGATAGCGGGCCAAGTTCAGCCCGACAGCGAGCACAGGTGACAGACGCATGAGAATCGAATCAGCCCAGTCCGGCCTCGATCCGCGCATCGCGGCGCGCCTTAAGCGGGACGCTGCCGGGCTGGTGGCAGCCATCGCCCAGCAGTACGACACTGGCGAGGTGCTCATGCTCGGCTGGATGGACGACGAGGCGCTGCACCGGACGCTGACCACCGGCCGGTGCACCTACTGGTCGCGCAGCCGCCAGGAGTACTGGGTCAAGGGCGAGACCTCGGGTCACCTGCAGCTGGTGAAGTCCGTGGCCCTGGACTGCGACGGTGACGCCATCCTGGTCAAGGTCGACCAGGTCGGCGGCGCGTGCCACACCGGGGACCGGACCTGCTTCGACGCCGACATCCTGGCCAGCTCGCAGTAGGCACCGGCCGCGATCGTGGGCCGCGGCCCCGCGCCAGGCGTCTGGGGGGAGAAGCCTGGCGCGGGACAAACACCACGTTACCGTCCAGTAGTGGCGGAAAACTCACGCCAGCAGCGCAATCAGCCAGCAGCGCAATCGACCACCGGGCAATCGACCACCGGGCAATCAGCCACCGGGCAATCAGCCACCGGGCAATCAGCCAGCGGGCGAGGGCGCCCAGTGGCCGGCCGGGGTGATCCCGGCCACCCGGCACTGCTGGCGGGTCAGCTGCGGGGCCGTGCCGAGGCCCGCGTAGGCATTGCGGCACATCGCCGCGGCCTTGGAGCCGCAGCCGTGCAGCAGCGCGCCGCCGGTGGTGCTGGGCACGCTGACCGTGATGCAGCCGTTGCGGGAGGCGCCGTAACTGCCCGGCCGGACGGCCGCCCAGATAGCCACCCCGGCGAAGATGGCCAGCAGGATGACGCCGGCGACGGCAATCAGCCGCCGGTCCCGGCGGGTGACCGGCTGGGCTTCGGGGATCGTGGCGAAGGGCATGTCTGACGGATTATAGGCACCGATACGGCATAAGCAAGATCGCTCCTCCCGGCCGTCAGCGCGCGAACGTGATCCACAGCAGGTAGGCGTTAAGAATGATAATCAGGCCGGCGACGCAAGCGGCCGCCGCTGTTGTCACGCGGCGGTTGGCCAGCGCGCCCATGATGTCGCCCCGGCGAGTCAGCATGACCAGGGGCACCAGCGCGAACGGGATGCCGAACGAGAGCACGACCTGGGAGATGACCAGGCTGCCGGTCGGCGGCAGCCCGGCGGCCAGGACGACCAGGGCTGGCAGCATGGTGATGCCGCGGCGCAGGTAGACCGGGATGCGCCGGCCGATGAAGCCCTGCATGACGACCTGGCCGGCGTACGTGCCGACGCTGGAGGACGACAGCCCGGAGGCGAGCAGGGCCACCGCGAAGGCCAGCGCAGCGCCGCCGCCGACCATCTGGCCCAGGTTGGCGTGGGCGACCTCGATGGTGCCCTCCGGCGCCGCGGCCGGCCGGCTGAACAGCGATGCGGCCACGAACAGCATGGCCAGGTTGATCAGGCCGGCGGCGCCGAGCGCGATGATCACGTCGATGCGCTGGAAGCGCAGCACCTCACGGCGCTCGGCATCGTCGCGGCAGGACACCCGGTCCTTGGTCAGGGCCGAGTGCAGGTAGACCACATGCGGCATGACCGTGGCCCCGATGATGCCGGCCACCAGCAGCAGGACGTCGTTTCCGGCCGGGCCCGGCCCGGACAGGCCGTGGCCGGACAGGCCGTGCCCGGACAGGCCGGGGATCAGGCCAGCCGCGATGCCCGCCCAGCTCACGCCCACCGCGGCCAGGTCGTAGGCGAAGCCGAGCAGGACCAGCCCCAGCAGGGCGGCGATGGCCAGCTCGAACCGCCGGTAGCCGCGCTGGTCCAGGGCCAGGATGCCGAACGCCACCACGGCCGTGACGAGCCCGGCGGCCAGCAGCGGCATGCCGAACAGCAGGTTGAGCCCGATCGCGGCGCCGACGAACTCGGCCAGGTCGGTCGCCATCGCGACCAGCTCGGCCTGGACCCACAGGCCGCGCGACGCCGCGCGGGGCAGATGGTCACGGCACAGCTGCGGCAGGTCCTGGCCGGTGACCACGCCGAGCTTGGCCGACAGGTACTGGACCAGCATCGCCATCAGGTTGGCCACCACGATGACCCAGGCCAGCCTGTAGCCGAACTGCGCCCCGGCGGTGATGTTGGTGGCAAAGTTACCGGGGTCGACGTAGGCCACCGCCGCGACGAACGCCGGCCCGAGCATGGCGGCGAAGCCCCGGTAGCGGCCGCGCGAGCGCATGACCCGCAGCGCGTTCTGTGCCGCGGCCGGGGAGGGGCCGCCGGCTGAGCCAGCCGGCGGGATCACTTCCCCAGCCCCGCGGGCGGGTCCTCGTCCTCCTCCGGCCCCGCGGGGGCGGCGTCGTCCGCAGGCCCCGTTCCAGCGTTGAGCGCTGTTGCGGGATCTGCGGCCATGAGCAGAACCTACCCGGCGGTCGGGCCGAGCCCCAGCGACTGCGGGGTGCTGGAGTCCGGTGACGGCTGATGCAGGCCCTCATCCAGGGCGCCGAACTCGGTCATCAGCGCCGGGCTGCCACCCCAGGGTGTCTGCTCCTCGGCGACCAGGGTGTTGGTCGTCAGGAGCAGCCCGGCGACGGACGCGCCGTTCTGCAGCGCCGAGCGGGCCACCCGCAGCGGGTCGATGATGCCCAGCTCGATCATGTTGCCGTAGCGGCCCTCCAGCGCGTCAAAGCCCTCGTCCTGGCCGAGCTTGGTCACCTGGGCGACGACCTCCTCGCCGGAGTAGCCGGCGTTGGTGGCGATCAGGTAGGCCGGCGCGGTGAGCACCTTGCGCACGATCTCCACGCCGGTCGCGTAGTCGTCCTTGAGCTGCAGGTCATCGAGCGCCTTCTCGGCGTGCAGCAGGGCCGCGCCGCCGCCGGCCACGATCCCCTCGGCCATGGCGGCCCGGCACGCGGCCAGGGCATCCTCCACGCGGTGCTGCAGTTCCTTCAGCTCGGCGGGCGTGGGCGCGCCCACCCGGACCACGGCGACCTTGCCGGACAGGGCGCCGATCCGCTCGCTCAGCACGTCCTCGTCGATCCCGAAGACGGCCCGCGCCATCTCGGCGCGCATCTGGTTGAGCCGGAACTCGACGTCCTCGCGGGAGCCGTAGCCGCCGATGATCGTGGTGCTGTCGGCGTTGGCCCGGACCTCCGCGGCCCGGCCCAGCTGCTCCACGGTCATCGTCTCCAGCGTGAAGCCGGAGTGCTTGCTGAGCACGGCGCCGCCGGTGATGGCGGCGATGTCCTCGAGCTTGTGCAGCCGCCGGTCGCCGAAGCCGGGCGCGCGCACCGCCAGGCACTGGAAGGCCCCGTTCACGTGGTTGTGCACGAGCATGCTCAGCGCCGTGCCCTCGACGTTCTCCGCGATGATCACCAGCGGCCGGGGGTTGCGCATGACCTTGTCCAGCAGCGGCATCAGCTCCTGCACCTTGGTGATCTTCTGGCTGCAGAGCAGGATGTAGGGGTCCTCGACGATCGCCTCGAGGCTGGCCGGGTTGGTGACCAGGTACGGCGACAGGTAGCCGTTGTCGAACTCGAAGCCCTCCACGAAGTCCACGCTCATGCCGTAGCTGGCGGACTCCTGGACGGTCACGATGCCGCCGTCGCCGACGGTGTGCAGCGCCCTGGCGATCACCCGGCCGACGGCGACGTCGTCATTGGCCGAGATGGCCGCCACCCGGGTGAAGTCCTCCTCGGTCTGCACCGGGTGCGCGACACTCTGCAGGTGCTCCACCAGCCGGCCGACGGCCAGGTCGATGCCGCGCTTGACCAGCACCGGGTTAGCGCCCTGGCCGATCGCCAGCATGCCCTCGCGGACGACGGCCTGGGCGATCACGGTCGCGGTGGTGGTCCCGTCACCGACGATGTCGTTGGTCTTGATCGCCGCTTCCTTGACCAGCTGCGCGCCCATGTTCTCGAACTGGTTCTTCAGGTGGATCTCGCGCGCGATGGTGACGCCGTCGTTGGTCACGACGGGAGAACCGGTGATCTTCTCCAGGATCGCGTTGCGGCCCTTCGGCCCGAGCGTTGACTTGACGGCGTCGGCTAGCTGGTCGACCCCGGCCAGCAGCAGGGCTCGCGCGTCCGCTCCGAAGCGCAGTTCCTTGGCCATAGTTCCTCCATCAGGTCGTTACGCGCCGCAGCGCGCCATACAGCAATGCGTCAGGTAGCCAGTGCGTCAGATATCGGGCCGTCGGTTCGGTCGGTTCGATGCTCGCCGGGTCGCCGGCGGCCGCTCAGGGCACGAGGATCGCCCGGCCGCGGACCCGGCCGGCGTCCAGGTCAGTCAGGGCCTCCACGGCGGCGTCCAGCGGGTAGGTCCGGGTGTGCAGGGTCACCTTGCCGGCCTGCGCCAGCACCATCAGCTCGGCCAGCTCGTTGTAGGTGCCGACGATGTTCCCGATGATGTTGCGCTCGGTCGAGATGATGTCGAGCGTCGGGATGTGCAGGGTGCCGCCGTAGCCGATGACGAAGTACGAGCCCGCGCGCGCGGTCATGTTCCAGCCGTCGTTCTCCGCGCCCTGCTCGGCGACGAAGTCGAGCACGACCTCCGCGCCGGTGCCGCCGGTCAGCTCCTTGACCGCCTCGACCTGGCCGCCGTCGGCGACGACGGTGTGCTGCGCGCCGAGCTGCTCGGCCAGCTTGAGGGCGTCGGGATTGCGGTCGACCACGATGATGTTCGTCGCGGTCAGGGCGGCCAGGCACTGGACGCCGATGTGGCCCAGGCCGCCGGCGCCGATGACGACGCAGGTCGTGCCCGGGTACAGCAGCGGCAGGGCCTTGCGGACCGCGTGATAGGCGGTGATGCCGGCATCGGCGAGCGCGGCCACGTCCTCCGGCCGGGTCGCCGGGTCCAGCTTCACGCAGGCCCTGGCCGAGGTGAGCAGGTACTCGGCCATCCCGCCGTCGGTGGACAGGCCGGGGAAGCTGTTGGCGATGCAGTGCATGTCGTCGCCCGCCCGGCAGGCCCGGCACAGCCCGCAGGTGGGCGTGGGGTGCAGGATCACGGTGTCGCCGACCGCGACGTTGGTCACGGCCGAGCCGATCTCGTGCACCCAGCCGGCGTTCTCGTGGCCGAGGATGTAGGGCAGCGGCGTGCCCATCGCGGCATCCCACTGGCCCTCGATGATGTGCAGGTCGGTGCGGCAGACGCCCGCGCCGCCGATCTTCACGATGACGTCCAGCGGGCCGCTGATGGTCGGCTCGGGTACCTCGTCAATCACCGGCTGGCTGTGAAACGCGTGCAAGCGGACGGCCTTCACTGGTCCTCCTGACCCTGTGGTGGCAAACCCTGTGGTGGCAAACCCTGTCCGGGAGAGTCATATCGGTGCCGCAGCATGCCGCGGCAGATGCTGCCGTTCGCCTCCAGGCTGGTCCGGGTCAGCCGGGCGCGCCCCAGGTGCAGGCGCAGCGAGTCCGGCCGCACCGGCTCGCCGGTCCGCGGGTCGATCAGCAGCGGCGCGTCATCGCCGGCGGGCAGCCCGAGGTCGGCGCGGCGTTCCCGCAGCCGCTGCAGCGCGCGCGAGGGCGGCACCTGGCCCAGGGTCAGCGCCGGCAGGCTGGCCGGATCGGTGCCGGCGGCCAGCAGCGGCCGGCAGACCTGGTCGGTGCCGGCCATGACCGCCTTGCGCAGGAAGTCGGCCCGCAGCTCGTGCAGCTCGCCGACCGCCTCGCCGTCAAAGGACCGGGCGAAGCCCGCGTGCGCGGCCACGCCGCCGTTGATCGCGTCGGAGGCGAAGTGCTCGTCCAGCACGACCTCCGCCCGGCGGATTCCGGGCAGGGCGGCGACCGCGTCGTAGGCGTCGGCCACCATGAGAAAGGCAAAGTTAGGCGCGCAGAAGTACGTCGGCAGCCGCAGCCGGACCTGGGCGTCACCGGCCGCGCTGACCACGCACGACTGGACGAAGCCCAGCGCGGTGATCGGCTCGTCAAGCTCGGGGTCGCGCACCGAGTCCAGGGCGGCGAGCACGGTGCTAACCCGGGGGAGCGCCCCCCCGGAACCCCCCGCGCTGCTATCCGCTCGGCCCGGCGGGCCGAGCCTCGCGTCTGGCACGGCCGTGCCGGGGAGCTGACTCCCCGGCACGGCCGGCGCGCTCACTTCCGCAGTCATGCCCCCGCGACCAGCTGGGCGTCGTCCTGCGCGGCGGGAGTGCCCGCCTCGGCCGGCAGCTGGTACTCCGCCGGCACCTCGATGTCGTAGAGCCTGGCCGCGTTGAGGCCGAGGATCTTCTTCTTGGTGGCGGTAGTCACCCGCGGGAAGTCCGAGAACTCGTCACTGGGGTAGTCCCAGTCGACGAAGCCCTCGATCTGCCACTTGGGCTCCCAGATGCCGTAGTCGCTGCCGAAGGTCATCTTGTCCTCGCCGACCCAGAACAGCAGCTCGCCCATGACCTTGGCGAAGAACTTCGGCCGGGCGTGCATCAGGCCGCCGATGACCACCGACAGGCCCGCGTAGACGTTGGGCTCCTGCGTCGCCATGAAGCAGAAGTCCTCGATCCGCGGCAGGCCGACGTGCTCGACGATGAAGTTCAGCTCGGGGAAGTCCGTCGCCGCGTGGTCAACGTCGGAGACATCGAAGGCGTCCTTGTCCAGCGGCCAGATGGTCGGGCCCTTGTGGACGTGGATGTTCTTGATGCCCATGCCCTGGGCGGCCTCCAGGTAGCGGTACGCGCCGTTGTCACTGAGCTTGTAGCCGCGCGAGCCGTTGTTCCACTCGGCGGTGTACAGCTTGACTCCCTTGGAGCCGTACCGGTCGACGTCGCGCTGCAGCTGCTTGAGGCCCTCGTCACCGTCACGCGGGTCAAACCGCGTGTTGGCGATGAACTTGCCCGGGTGCTTCTCGCCCATCAGCGCGTTGCGCTCGGTGGTGTTGAAGCCCTCCGCGTACCACTCCCTCAGGTAGGTCGGCTGGAAGATGGCTACGTCGACGTAGCCGTCCTCGAACACGTCCTTCATCAGGTCGTCCTCGGAGTACTTCTGGAAGTGCTCGATCGACCAGTGCGTCTCGGGCGGCCCAAGCGACTGGTAAGCGTGGAAGCACTCGATCCAGCCCTTGGCGTACTGCTCCGCCCCCTGCACCCAGTTATCCGGGGCGGCGTTCCAGTAGTGCATATGGCTGTCGACAACGAAATATTTCTCGCCGTCCTTTTCGTACACGGTTCCTCCTCGTCGGGGTCCGGTCGTGAAGCGCTGAACGCCGTGACTAGCTGCCGGCCGCGGTGAGGTCGAAGCCGATGTACTCGGCGGCGTCCTCCGGGTTGGCGAACATGATCGTCCGGTCGTCCTCGTGGATCATCCGGCCGTAGTGGGTGGACATGTTCTCCTCGAACTCGGCGGAGTCGTAGAATCCAGGCTCCTCGCCGAGCGCCTCGGAGATCTCGTCGTAGACGAAGTCCATCCGGCCGATCGCGTCGACCCGGATCATCGACGGCAGGAAACGCACGGACACGTTGGGCTTGGTCTTCATGACCTCGGCGACCACGGCCCCGACCTGGTTGTTCATCAGGGTCACGCCGCACTGGTTCGAGGCGGTGCTGTCGGACTTGAACGGGCTCTCGGTGGTCTTGTACGTG
>DATCEO010000148.1:0-4502 GCA_036510065.1 Streptosporangiaceae bacterium
AAAACCCGGTGGTATAGTACATGTTAGGCGGCTCGTTTTTGTGAGATTTGAGGCTGGTAACCCAATTCTCTCAATAAACGGGCCGTCGTTCATTTCAACACGCCGGATAGGCGTTATTTGGTCCGCCGTGAATAAGCCTCCGTGCCACCTTTTACCTTCCGCTTTTGTTATCGGCGCATCCCGTCGCGGGGGCTGCTCCGGGAGCATATAGGCAGCTAGGGTGGCGCAGCCCGG
The DNA here is from genome assembly GCA_036510065.1 of Streptosporangiaceae bacterium. GTDB lineage: Bacteria > Actinomycetota > Actinomycetes > Streptosporangiales > Streptosporangiaceae > DASUBV01. The sequence continues at coordinate 235 of DATCEO010000148.1, forward strand.
CATAGCATCTGGTCGTGGGCGCCCCGTCAGCTGTCGGAGGCTGGCTGTGGCCAGCGGGACGGAGCCTGCCCGGCTGGCCGGCCGCCCCGGCCGGAGCTGCCGGAACTGGTACTGGGGCGAGCGCGCTGGTGACCGGCCTGCGCGGGCTGGCCGCCGATGTCGGCGACCGGATAACCGAGCTGGCCGCGGGCCGCGAGGCAGCCGGGCGGCTGGCCGCCGAGGTGAGTCCGGCCGCGGTGGCCGCCGTCCAGGGTCTTGTCAGTCGCTGTCTTCAGCAGGACCTGCACTTTGACGCCGCGGTCCTGGCCGAACTCTTGCACGCTGCGGTGACCGGCCCCGCCGCGATCAGCGGCGAGGCCGGTCCGGAAATGGGCCGGGAAACCGGGCTGATCCTGCTGACCGTGGCTCCGCTGGTGATCGCCGAGGTACCTGACGGGCGATGGCAACGCCATTTGGACCAGGTGGCGCAGGACCTGGTCGCAGCGGCGTTCCGCCTGGGTGATGCCGCGCGCATCGGGACGGCCCTGCTGCGCTCGGCGCTGGCCACCCTGATCTCTTACACCCAGGGTAAGACCAGCCAGTACTACGCCGGCGATCTGGCGGCATGGCAGACGCGGATGGGTCGCGTGCTAGGTCACGAGCTGGCCGATCACCGTGACCCAGCCGTCGTCATGCCGGACCCGGCTCAGGCGCTGGGCCGCGCGGCCACCAGGGCCGGGGCCGCGGCCCGGCTCCTGCCCGGTTTCGGGCGCGGCCTGGCGCTGCTCGCGGAGGCTTACGCGGAGCTGTTCGGCGCCGTCCTGGCGGAACCGGGCAGTGCGCCGGGCGCACGGTCCCTGGCCGAGGCATCCGAGCTGCTGGCCGCTGATCCAGATGAGGCGGCGCAGGTGCTGCTGGCCGATGCCCGGGCGGTGGCCGGGCACGGCATGATGACGCTGCCGGGCAGGCTCGACGACGGCCGCCTGGCCGCCGCGCTCGGCCAGGCGGGCGCGCTGGCGGTGCTGGCCCGGGCCGCGCAGGTGCACTAGCGCGCCGGCGACCTGGGCACGGCCCGGCCGCTGGCCGCGGCCGCCGCGGCCCTGGCCCAGCAGCACGGGACGGAAGCCGACCGCCGCCTGGCCTGGACGATGACGCTGCATGTCGGCGACACCGCGGTGGCGTGCCGCGGACCGCTGTCAGATATCGCGGCCGCCGGCCCGGTGCTCGCGGCCCTCGCCTCGCCCGCTGCGCGCGCCGCCGCGTCCGTGCACATGGCGGCGCATGCTGGTCCCGAAGTCGAGGCCGCCGTCGTCCTGACCCTGCTCCAGGAGGCCGCCGAACTCGCTCCGGAGCTGGCCGCCGGGCCTGCCGGGGTCGCAGTCGATTTCCTGCGCGCCGCCTGGAAGCAGCGTCAGGGGGAGGCCTTCGGCGCGGTCGGCCAGCACGCCGAGGCCGTGCGCGCGGCGGCTGCGGCTGCTGCCGGATATGCCGATGTCGGCCTGCCGGATCTCGCCATCGTCTCGCTGTCCGGAATGATCCGCCATGCCGCAGGTGACCTGCCCGCGGCCGAGGAAGCCGTCGAGGCCGTCGCCCGCCTCATGCCCTTCCTGGCCGTCGTGGCCGGGGAGGAGGCCACAGGCGAGCTGCTGGATGTCCTGCGCGGCGCGCTCGGGTACCTGGCCGATGCCCCGGAGGTGAACGGCCAGGTCCTCTTCGCCGCCTACCAGCTGGCCAAGGGCCTGTGGTTCGGTGCCGAGCGGGCCGGCCGCCTCCCGGATCCGGATCCCGTGGCGGCGCCCGCGGGCTTTGACCTAAGCTGGGCCGATCTCGGCTCCTTTGACAGCGAGGAGCACACCTGCGCCTGCGCGCGGGCAGAGGAGATGATGCCGGGTCGTACGCTCGCCCAGATCGCGGTCAACCGGCAGCGCTCTTTCGACCGGAAGCTGGCTGCGGCCCAGCGTCAGCGGGCCGCGTTCCGGGTGGCCGGATCCGCGCTGACCCGGCTGGACCATGTGCAGGAACACCTGGGGCACCGGTCCGTTCTTGTCTCGTGCTACCTCGGCGGCATCGCGAACAGCGGCCGGATCACCGCTTTTACCGACATCCTGACCGTTACGGGGCAGTCCATCGAGCGGATGGGCATCACCACGCCGAACGAGGCCGGGTTCGTCGACCTGCAGGATGGCCTGCAGACCCTCCGGTTGCACCACATCGCGCTCAACGTGGCCCAGCTGCGGCGCGAACTCTGCGAAGATCCGCAGTTCCGGCTGCTGACCCGCGAGTGCGAACGGACTCTCGCCGACGAGACCGGCATCTACCTGGGCTCGGTCGCGGACGAGCTCAGCTCGTGGCGCGCGGCTGGCTATGATCATCTGGTGATCTGGCCGCACGGGCCGCTGCACGTTCTGCCCTATCACCTGCTCGGAATGCCGCCGCTGGCCGACGACTGGATCGTGAGCATCGTGCCGGAGGTACGCACGCTGGGTGCGCCGCCGGTCGCGGTACCCCCGGGAACCTTGGTCGCCGTCGGGGTTCCGGATGGCGGGGTTGGCTTCGGGTACCCGGCCGAGGAAGCGGTCGGCCGGCAGGCCGCCGACATCGCGGCGCTGGCCGGCGGGCGGCTGCTGATCGGCCGGGGCGCTACCAAAGCGGCGCTGCGCGCGGCCCTGGCCGGCTGCCGATACCTGCACCTGGCGGCCCACGGCACCCTGAACGCCGCGGCCCCGTCCCTGGGATGCCTGTACCTCAGGCCCGGTCCGGGCGAGGACGACGGACGCCTGTTCGCCTATGAACTGGCCCGGTTCGACTTGCGTGGCGTCGACCTGGTCACGCTCAGCGCATGCGAGTCCGCGCTCAGCCGGGCCGATATCGCCGACAACCTGGTGGGTATTCCGGCCGCCGCATTGCAAGCCGGAGCCCGTACCGTTATCGGCTGCCTGTGGCCGGTGGCGCCGGGACCCGCCGCGGTGTTTTTCACCGTCCTTTACCGGCAGATCGCCGACGGTATCGGCAAGCTAGATGCCTACCGGGCTGCACAGCAGGAGACCCGCGCCCGGTATCCGAGGTATCGCGACTGGGGTGCGTTCTGCTATCTCGGCGAGTGGCGCCAGCCAGCCGGAGGGTGAGGGGTCTCATGACCGAGATCGAGCTAGGCCCGGATGAATTCACGGATGTCGACCTGGTGGTACCGCCAGTACTCGGCACGCGTGGGGATCGTGACACGCTGCGCGCCCGGCTCTCCCTCGGCCGCCCCTGGTTCCGCCGGATCACCGCCCGGGACGCCGGCGATGACGCCGAGCTGGCGGCATTCCTGCGCGCGCAGGCCGCCACCAGCAGGTTCTTCCTGCTGAGCATCGCGGCCAATTTCTATGACGGCGACGCCCCGTTCGAATCGGCCCGGGTCGCCGTCCTGCTGGAGGGCGGAACGCCGGAGCATCCTCCAGTCGCCCGGTCGCTGAGTCCCGAGCGCAGCAGCGCTCCGGTCGAGCACACCACGCGGGTCTCCCTCAGTGCTCGGCTGAGCCTGGTCAGCGCGAGTGCCGAACGTGAAACCCAGCGCAGCTCGGAGACGCTGTTCGTCACCGCGGCGGGCGAGGGCTGCCCGGATCCCGAATGGGTCTACCGGGCCAGTCGCGAGCATGCCCTGGCCGGCATCAACCGCATGTCGCTGATCGCCGAGGTCGCCGCGGGCACCAGCCTGACGGCCCGGATCGCGCTGAGCGCCGCCGTCCGCCGTCGGCCTTTCGGCCGCACCGAGTACCGCGCCGAGCTGCCCGGTGACGGACTCGTGATACCCGTCGAGCAGGGCGCGAGCCGGCCGCCGCCATAGCCGGAGCGTTCCGGCGTCGCGAACCGCGCCGCGTTCTCAAGGTCACTGCTGGCTCAGATGGCAAGGCGGTGGCCTGGGGCCGGCTGCGGGGCTACCGGGCCGCTGGCAGCGCGGCTGAGGATGGTCTTCTCGCCGAGGGCGCGGGGCCATTCCTGGCATGGCGGTCGTGGCCGGGGGGCCGGGGCGGCGGCGCGCCCAGGCGCGGGCGGATGGTCCCGTGCCATACGGTGGGTCCGGCTAGCGGGGATTAGAATGTGAATGTATGTTCGGTCAGTGTCGGTCGGGCTGCCGGACTGGTCATCGGAGATCACATCGAGGGGCAGAATGAGGGGCAGAATGCCGCTAGGGAGGGCTTGCCTGAGCCTGCCGCAGCTAGCGTGAGCTAGCGTCCGTCCTGGTCAGGCTGCATATCGCCTGGTCGCGGAACGGGCGAGTGATTCATGGCATGCAAGAGGTCCGG
>DATCEO010000149.1:0-11606 GCA_036510065.1 Streptosporangiaceae bacterium
AGCGGCCGGGCGGGACCACCTTCCACTTCGCCAGCGACGGCATCGAGCCCGCGCTCGACCAGGCCCGCGAGGCCGCCGGCGACCGGGACGTCCGCATCGCAGGCGGCGGCGCAACGATCCTGGAGTACGTGAACGCCAGCCTGATCGACGAGTTCTCGATCGCGCTGTCACCCGTGCTGTTCGGCTCCGGAATCCGCCTGTTCGAGGGCGTGGACGCGGGCCGCGTGGCCCTGGAGCAGGTCCGCGCGGAGCCGACGCAGCGGGTGACCCACCTGACCTACGCAGTCCGGGAGCGGTAACTGTCCCGGACTCAGCGCTCCCCCGCCGAGGTCAGCAGCGCGGTGAGATCCTCGACGCTCTGAGCGTCAGGAGGGGCGAGCGTTCGGGCCGCGATCTCGCCCGCGCGCTCCTCCGGGAGGGACCTGACGGCGTTGTCGTGGAACTTCCTCGCCAGCTCCTCGTCGGACAGGGGGTTGCCGGGGCCGCTGCGGCTGACCTCGACGCGGGTCTCGAGGTCATCGATGCTGTCGGCGTCGGCGAGCATCCCGCCCACCACGCAGGTCGTCTTCGCCGTCGCGTTCGGCGAGTCGACCGTCAGTGCCTCCTCAAGGAGGTCGTACAGGCCAGCGGACTCGCCCAGCCGCAACGCGGGAACCACCCAAGCATCCGACACCACGTTCGGATCATCGAAGGTCAGCCGGATCGTGTGAGAAAGTTTCACTTACGAGGTGCCCCTCTTGAGTCGGTGGACGCGGACTTCAGCAATCGACATCCTCCCTGCTCAGGAGGGCATTCTCGTTCTACGCCACGCTCACACACCCGATCCGGCTCGGTGGATCAGGGCTGAGTTGCGGTGCTCCCTAGCTGGGCTGGTCGAGGTTGTCTTCGAGCCGCCTGAGCGCCGCGCGGGAAGCCTCGTCGGGTACCTCGGTGTAGCGAGACTTCGCAGGTCAGGCATGCGGTAGTCCTGGTAGTCCGTATCACTGGTTGGCTTCGGGACGAAGCGGCCCTCCCTGCGGCCTTGTACAGCAGGGAAGTACAGCAATGGCCGGGCAATCATGCGGATCGCAGCGGACGCTGACGGACTTGCCACGCAACGTGAGCCGCCCCAGCCTGGGGCGGTGTGGGTCGCGCCGGTAGCTACGGATCAGAAGGTTGGGGGTTCGAGTCCCTCCGAGCGCGCCACCGTAGCCGCAGGTCAGCTCGTGGACGGTTCATGTTCCGGATTGCCCTCTATGCCCCTGGTCTGATTCTGGCCCCATCAGCGTCGCCGGGGTTCACTACCGCTGGCGGCCGTGAATCCGCCGCCGCATATGCCCGGGCTGCCTCGCCGGTCAGCTCCAGGTCCACATGCGGATTCAGGTACACCCGCAACGCCACCGGCGCCCGACCCCGATCGCGCCCGGCGAGGACCCTGCGGCGGGCGACGGTGTACTTCTCCCCGGTCTGTTCCATCCGGGCCCGGACCTGCTTCTTGAACGCGCTGTCGTCAGTCACGCCATGTCCCTCGCTGCGACCCTGCCCCGCGCCCTGATCGGCTGGCTCAGCGGTGACTGATCTGTCCCAGCTAGCGCGAACCGGCGGCCTTTGTCCTCACCGCCACCGCGGGCGCGAGCCACGGCAGCTCGGAGTGCGGCAGGCGCTCCTGCCTGCACCCAGGCTACCCAGCATGCCCGCTACCTCAATCCAGCACATCCCGGCCCGCTCACGAGCCAATTCCAGTCGCAAGCCCTACGCAGACCTATCCAGTTACGACCCGGATTGGCCGGAGTCGAGGATCAGAAGATCCGAGGATGGCCGCCAGGGGACAGCCGGGATACGCTTTCTTGCATTGTGGTCGTGGGGGGCGGTGGTCATGACAAGGCCGGGAGACGAGATAGCAGCAGGCACGGCAGGCCCCGGCCGCCTGCGGGCGTCCCACGCCGACCGCGAGCAGGTGGTCGATACGCTTAAGGCCGCGTTCGTCCAGGGCATGCTGGCCAAGGACGAGTTTGACGTGCGGGTTGGCCAGACGTTTGCCTCGCGGACCCACGGTGAGCTGGCTGCGGTCACCGCCGACATTCCCGCCGCGCTGGCCGGCCTCGCGCGGAGCCGGCCGCCGATGAGGAATGTCACCAAGGCCGGCATCTGTGTGGTCATTGCGGTGGTAGTCATGGCGGCGGCTATGTTGCTCACCGGCGGAGCCGCACTCCGCGTCTTCCTGTCGTTCTACTCGATCGGCCTGCTGATCGCCGGTGCCCAGATGCTGGACTCGCGGTACGAGAAGAAGAAGCGCTCCCGCGGGCAGCAGCTACCGCGGCCAGCATCCAGCGCGGGCGGTTATTGACCTGGGGACACCGTTTCCTGGGCGGTCAGGTCGCTGCATTGCCGGATGGCCGTAGGGCGCGTCCGAGGGTCCGCCGCGCACCGCGCCGCCGGCCGCCGGGGGCAGGGTGGAGATGACATCACCACGAGAACCAGCGAGAAGAGGAGCTACCTTGGCATCGACCAAGCTTCCCGGCGGGACGTTCACCCTGGGCGGGGACCTGGCCGTCACCCGGATGGGGTACGGCGCCATGCAGCTGGCGGGCCCGCACGTGTTCGGGCCGCCGGCCGACCGCGACGCGGCCGTGGCGGTCCTGCGCGAGGCGGTAGACCTGGGTATCAGGCACATCGACACCAGCGACTACTACGGCCCGTATGTCACCAACGAGATCATCAGGGAAGCCCTGCACCCCTACCCGGACGGGCTGCACGTCGTGACCAAGGTCGGGGCGCTGCGAGACGCCGAGGGCGGGTGGCCGCAGGCGCTCGCGCCCGAGCAGCTGCGCCAGGCCGTGCATGACAACCTCGACCACCTCGGCCTCGACGCGCTCGACGTGGTCAACCTGCGCGTCGGAGCATTCGACGGCCCTACTCCCGGCTCGATCGCCGAACCGTTCACCGTGCTCGCGCAGTTGCAGAAGGAGGGCCTGATCAGGCATCTCGGCCTCAGCACCGTCTCCGCCGAGCAGGTCGCCGAGGCCCAGTCGATCGCGCCGGTCGTGTGCGTGCAGAATTTCTACAACGTCGCGCACCGGGTCGACGACGACCTCATCAACTCCCTCGCCGCGCAGGGCATCGCCTACGTGCCCTACTTCCCGCTCGGCGGCTTCTCCCCCCTGCAGTCCGACACGCTCACCTCAGTGGCCGCCGGTCTGCGCACCACGCCGATGGCCGTCGCGCTGGCGTGGCTGCTGCAGCGCTCCCCGAACCTCCTGCTCATTCCCGGTACGTCGTCGGTCGCCCACCTGCGGGACAACGTCGCCGGAGCCGCGCTGACCCTGCCGCAGGACCAGCTGGCCGAGCTGAACAGCATGGCCTCGTGAACAGCATGGCCTCGTGAACAGCATGGCCTCCTGAACAGCATGGCCTCCTGATCAGGGCCTCGTCCGCTGGGCGGTCGCGATCAGGTGCGGGCCGGTGCCGAGCAGCTCGGGCACGCGTTCCAGGGCCCGGGCGCTTTCCAGGACCACGCGGTGGGCCTCGTCATCAGCCAGGCGCTCCCCGAGGTCATCCAGCAAGAACGCCGGACCCTCGACGTTGACCAGGTCGCTGACGCGCAGGCCGCTGGCGGTCACCTCTGCCCGCAGCTGGCCGGGCCGGTGCGCGTAGCCGCAGAACGCGCCGGGATGCAGCGGCGGCATCCGTCCGGTCCGCTCCAGCGCCGGCAGCTCGGCTTCCGACCCGGGCAGGGTCTCGTAGAGGCGATTTCGCAGGATGCCGTCGATGCGCGTGGCCCAGCGGGAGATCGCCGCGGCGAAGACCGGGGCGCCCGGCCGGACCACCCGGCTCGCCTCCGCCAGAGCCCGCAGCCGGTCCTCCCGCCGGTCCAGGTGATACAGCGGGCCGAGCAGCAGCACGGCGTGGACGCTCGCGCTGGCCAGGTCCAGCTGGCGGGCGTCGGCCACCGCCGACTGAATGGGCAGGTCGGCCGCGGCCTGGCGCAGCTGCTCGACGTGCAGCGGCATCAGGTCGCGGTGCAGCACGTGGTAGCCCAGCCGCGCGAGCCAGAGCGCGTACCGGCCCGGTCCGCCGCCGATGTCGGCCACGATCGCGGGCGGCGGCGGCAGCTGCCGGAGGATGATCTCCTTGGTGCGCTCGAACTCGAGCTGGCCGGCCGGCTCCGTGAGCCGTCCGAGCTCGCGGCCGCGGTCGTAATACGCGCGCATCGGGGCTAGCTGCCGGTCGTCAGGCATGGCCCATAATGACGTCCGTACTCCGCTCGGCGCACCTGAAATTCGCCGGGGCGGGCGGACGGCGCGGGCGCTCTGGCGGACAGGAGGACGAGTGGCGGACAGGAGGACGAGTGGCGGACATCGACATTCTTTTCGCCGGGGTGGCCGTGGCCGACTTCGGCGCGGCGGTGGGCTGGTACGGCCGGGTGTTCGGACGGCCGGCCGATGTCGTGGTGACGGACAACGAGGTGATGTGGCGGATCGCGGACGCGGCGTGGCTGTACGTGATCGGCGACTAGAAGCGCGCGGGCCGGCCCCTGGTGTCGCTGGCGGTCGGCGACCTGGATCAGGCCGTGGCCGATATCGGCGGCCGGGGGATCACCGCCGGGCCGGTCGAGGTCATCGGGGAGGCCGGCCGCAAGGCCGCGGTCACCGACGCCGACGGCAACACCCTCGCCTTTATTCAGGTAACGCCCTCGAGTCCGCCGCCGCCTTCGTCCAGCCAGTGAACCTGCCGTGACCGCCGGGCGGCGGGCATTGCCCCGCAAATGTCATGACTCGCGGGGCATCCTCCGCCACCAGGCCGCGGCTGCGGATCAGCGGGAAGTTTGGCGGCGCAGCCTGCGGAGTAGGTCCCGTTCATGATGCACGCAGTTTCGCTGGCAGATGACGACCGCCGCGGGAGTGGCTGGTTCGCCGCGCAGATCCTGCACACGGGCCGCCTGCCGCTGTTCTGCTTCTTCGTGGCCTTCCTGGTCAGCTTCGCCTTCATCCGGCTGTCGGTCCGGATGATCCGGGCCCGGGTCCGCTGGTGGCCGGGCAACGTCACGCCGGGGAACATGCACCTGCACCACATGGTGTTCGGGGTCATCTTCATGGTCGTCGCGGGGGTGACCGGGCTGGCCGCCCCGGTGTACTCACTGGAGTGGCGAGCCGGGGCCGCCGCCCTCTTCGGCGTGGGCACCGCGCTGGTCCTGGACGAGTTCGCGCTTATCCTGCACCTGCGGGACGTGTACTGGACCAGCGCGGGCCGGGTATCGGTGGATGCCGTCTTCATCGCAGCGGCCCTGACCGCCCTGCTGCTGCTGGGCATCACCCCGGCCGGCGTGGGCGCAGTAGCGGGCGCTGTACGCGTCCCGGGCAGCACCAACGCGCTGGTCTCCGTGATCATCAGCACGGTCCTGCTGTTCGCCTTCGCGGCAGTGACCCTGCTCAAGGGCAAGGTGTGGACGGGGCTGTTCGGCGTGTTCCTGCCGTTCCTGTTCTTCATCGGAGCCGTCCGCCTGGCCCGGCCGGGATCGCCCTGGTCGCGGTGGCGGTACCAGAAACGGCCCAAGAAGCTGGCCCGGTCCAGCCGCCGCGAGGAGCGGATGCGCGAGCCGGTCATCCGGCTCAAGACCCGCGTCGTGGACCTCGTCGCCGGATATCACGACCAGCCCGCGCGGCCGGACAAGTAAGACGGCCCCGGGCCGGCGCCCGAGGATCAGCCCTCCTCTCCATGGCTCCAACACGTCGAACGCCTGTGCGATAGGTTCTGGAAGTCGACCCCGGCGATCTGTAGAGTCCGACACCTGAGGATTCCGGCATCGCGCGGAATCTGGCTGTGTCCAAGCGCCGCGATGGGAGTTCCCGTGCCCGACCTGACCTGCCTGGAGATCTGCGCTGGCGCGGGCGGTCAGTCCCTGGGACTGGAGCAGGCGGGTTTTGCGCATGCGGCCGCGGTAGAGATCGATCCCGATGCGTGCGCGACGCTGCGACTGAACCGGCCCAGCTGGAAGATCGAGGAGCAGGACGTCCATCACTTCCAGGGCACCGACTTCCGCGGCGTTGACCTGCTGGCCGGGGGCGTTCCCTGTCCGCCGTTCTCGATCGCGGGCAAGCAGCTCGGGGCCGATGACGAGCGGGACCTGTTTCCGCAGGCCCTGAGGCTGGTGGCGCAGTGCGAGCCGGCCGCGGTGATGCTGGAGAACGTCCGCGGCCTGTCGACGGCCCGCTTTGCCCGCTACCGGGAGCAGGTCCTCGAGCGGCTGCACGAGCTCGGTTACCAGACCGACTGGCAGGTGCTCAACGCCAGCGAGTTCGGGGTCCCGCAGCTGCGCCCGCGGTTCATCCTGGTGGCGCTGCGGGCCGCGGCCTACCGGCACTTTGAGTGGCCCGCCCCGGTCAGGACGCCGCCGACGGTCGGCGAGACGCTGCACGGGCACATGGCGGCGGACGGCTGGCCGGGCGCGGACGCCTGGGCGCGGATGGCGAACGGCATCGGCCCCACGCTGGTCGGCGGCTCCCGCAAGCACGGCGGCCCGGACCTGGGTCCCACCCGCGCCCGCCAGGCCTGGCTTAAGCTGCGCGTCGATGGCAGGGGCCTGGCGGACGCGCCGCCGCGGCCCAGCGACCCCGACCATTACCTGCCCCGGCTGACACTCCCCATGGCCGCCGCCATCCAGGGCTTCCCGGCCGACTGGCAGGTCTGGGGCCGCAAGACGGCCGCCTACCGGCAGATCGGCAATGCCTTCCCGCCGCCCGTCGCGCGGGCCGTCGGCCTGAGCATCCGGTCAGCGCTCCAGGCGGCCCAGCCGGGCCGCTGGCTGCGCGCCGTGTAAGCCGCCGGCCTCCGTGAGCCGGATCGAGCCCGATCCGCTGCCCTTCGGCGACGACCCCGACCTTGAGAAGGTCGAGGCGGAGCTCTACCGGCTCGATCCGGCCGGCGAGCACATCGCCCGGGTGCTCCGCGACACCCTCGACCAGCTCTACGACGGGCAGCACACCGGGCGCTGGAACTACGGCCAGCTGCACAAGACCGAGAAGACCCACATGGGCACGCTGGTCGAGATCAACCTGCACCGGCAGTTCGGCTTCGCCGACGGCGATGCCACCGACTACCGCATCGCCGGGGTCGAGGTGGACTGCAAGTACTCCATGACCTACGGAGGCTGGGAGCTGCCGCCCGAGGTGATCGGTCACATCTGCCTGGTCATCACCGCTAGTGACGCCGAGAGCTCCTGGACCGCCGGCCTGATCCGCGTCCGGGCCTCCTACCTGCGCCCGGTGCCCAACCGGGATGCCAAGCGCCAGCTGAAGACGGCGGGGCGGCCCCACATCCGCTCACTCTGGCCGGCGCACGGCAGGCTCGCCGAGAACCTGTTCCTGCATCTGGATCCGGCAGTCCGGGACGCCGTCTTCGGGGCGCGCGGCGCGCGCGGCCTCCAGCATGGCCAGGCCAAGACAAACGAGCTGTTCCGCCGGGTCCAGGGCCGGGTGATCCGCCGGGCCGAGCTGGCCACCGTCGCCCAGCAGGATGACTTCATGAAGCGCGCCCGCGGCAACGGCGGAGCGCGCAGCCACCTGCGATCGGAGGGCATCCTCGTGCTCGGCCATCAGGACAGCGACCCGCTGGTGGCCCGGGCCCTGGGACTGCCCGTGCCCCGCAAGGGCGAGTTCATCTCGGCGCGGGTCGTCCCGGTCGCCGGCGAGCGCGACGGCCCCGTCGCCAGTATCGGCGGCCGGTGCTGGGCGCTGGCCCGGCCCGGGGACCCGGCGGTCCCGGCCCCGCAGATGCCCCGCCACGGGCCGCCCCGAGCCGCCGGGACCCGACCCGGCTAGGAGAGCACGCGCCGCCGGAAGTTGCGCAGCCCGATGGCCAGGAACGCCGCGCCGAACGCGACCACCACCGGGTAGATGACATACAGGTGCATGTGCGGCGCGGTGGTGAGCGCGGCCCGCATGCCCTCGTTGACGTAGATGAGGGGATTGATGAGCACGATGGTCTGCAGCCAGTGCCAGCCGCCGACCGTTACCGGCGCGAGCTTGGTCCAGGAGTAGTAGGTCCCGCCGAGGAAGGTGATCGGCAGGATGATGAAGCCGAACATCAGCCCGATGTTGCGCGGCTGGAAGCTGGTGCCCAGGACCAGCCCGAGGCCGGCCATCGCGACGCAGGCCAGCGGCACGAACGTGACGATCACCCACCAGTGCAGGGTCAGGTGCGCTTGCACGCCGGGCGCGTGGATCACCGAGGCGATGGGCAGCACGATGATCGCGGACAGCACGCCCTGAGCCGCGCCGGACAGCACCTTGGCCATGGCCACGAGCCAGATCGGGCAGGGCGCCTGCACCCGGTCCTCGATCTCCCGGGTGAAGCCGAACTCCTGGGCCATGGCCAGCGCGATCGACTGCACGCCCTGGAACATCACCGAGATGCCGACCACGCCGGGCACCAGGACCGTCGCGAACGCCGACTGCTGCGCGTCGCTGCGGCCGCCGATGCCCTGGCCGATCTTGGGGAAGACGTACAGGAAGACGAAGCAGAGCAGGAACGGCTGGATGATCGTGCGCAGCACGAACTCCCAGAAGTGCTTGCGCAGCACCACGATGTCGCGCAGCATCAGGGCGCCGAGCGCGGTCCAGCTCGCGGCGGCGACCGAGCGGGTGGGGCCGCCGCCGATTCTCGCGGCCGGCGCCTGCGCCGAGGCCTGGGCGGTGGTAGCCATTAGTCGCGGAGCTCCTTTCCGGTCAGGCTGATGAACACGGTCTCCAGCGTCGGCTCGGCGATGGAGATGTCCAGGAGCTCGAAGCCGCCGCGTTCGGCGGCGAGCACGACGCGCGGGACCAGGCGGTCGCCGCCCTGCATGTGCAGTTCGAGCTTGTCGTCGACGGCGCGGGTACGGGTGACGCCCTCGACGTCAGCGGTGAGCAGCTCCGCCAGTTTTTGCAGGTCACCGGGGCTTCGGACGGTGACGATGGTGTCGGCGCCGGTGCTCTGCTTGAGCGCGGCCGGGGTATCCAGGGCCAGGATCTTGCCGTGGTCCATGATCGCGACCCGCTCGCAGAGCCGGTCGGCTTCTTCCATGTAGTGCGTGGTGAGCAGGATCGTCTGGCCGCGAGCGTGCAGCTCGCCGAGCAGGTCCCACAGCGCCAGCCGGCTCTGCGGGTCCAGGCCCGCGGTCGGCTCGTCCAGGAACAGCACCGAGGGACTGTGGAAGATGGCGCGCGCCACCATCAGCCGCTGGGCCATCCCGCCGGACAGCGCGTACACCGAGGCCTTGGCCCACTTGGACAACTGGAACTGCTCGAGCAGGTCGGTCGCGATCTTCTTGGACTGGCCCGCCTTGATGCCGAACAGCCGCCCGTGGAAGTACAGGTTCTCCCACACGGTGAGCTGACGGTCCAGGGTGTTCTGCTGGGAAACGATGCCGGTCAGCTGCTTGGCCAGGGCGGGGTGCGCGGCGACGTCCACGCCGCCGATGAAGGCCCGGCCGCCGGTCGGCACCACGCGGGTGGTGAGCATGCCCGCGGTGGTGGTCTTGCCCGCGCCGTTCGGGCCGAGGAGACCGAAGATCTCCCCGGCCCTGACGTCCAGGTTCAGCTTGTCGACGGCGGCGAAGTCCGTGCCGGGGTAGACCTTGGTGAGGTCCTCGGTGTGGATGACCGCTTCGGTGCTCATAGAACACCCAGCCTAGGCGGCGGGTTTTTACTTGCTGGCGGCGGCTAGGGCGGCGCGTATCTGGCCGGCGCTGGCGGGGGTGCCGTCCGGGTTCTCGAAGGCTCCGTACGGGGGGCCGTAGCAGGGGCTGCCCGGCTCCTGCCGCCAGCTCTCGGCCAGCGGGCCGACGTCCACGGCGTCGTAGCCGATCGAGTCGAGGAACTCGGTCACCTGCGCCTTGGCCTTCTCGTCGTCGCCCGCGATGGGCAGCGCGGTGCGGTCCTGGGCGTGTGGAGGCCTGGCGAGGGAGGCCAGGTGGCGGAAGAAGATGTTGTTGAAGACCTTCACCACGTGCGCGTCTTTGAGGTGCTCCTGCAGGAGGCCGCTGCTGGTGAGGGCGCCCTGGTCCAGGGCGTCGAACTGGCCATCTCGTTCGGGATAGTAGTTGTTGGTGTCGATCACGGTCTTGCCCGCGAGCGGGGCGACCGGGACGCTGGGGTAGGCCTTCAGCGGGATCGAGACGACCACGATGTCGCCCGCTTCTGCGGCCTGCTCGCCGGTGCCGGCGCTGGCCAGCGGGCCGAGCTCGGCGACCAGGTCTTTCAGTGTTTGGGGGCCGCGGGAGTTGCTGAGGACGACGTGGTGGCCGGCCGCCACGCTGAGGCGGGCGACGGTGCCGCCGATCATGCCGGCGCCGATGAAGCCGATGGTTGTCATGACCGGGCCAACCCTGGGGCTGGCCCGGTCATTCCTGCTACTCGGTACTCGTTGACACTGCGATCGCCCCTTCCGCGAATGAGCTTTCCTGCGGGGAAGCCCCCGACCCGTTCGGTAGCCGTCTTTTACGATGTACCTGCACGCTGTTCTTATACGTTGTACAAGTATGTTGTACAGCATTACTTGTACGGCGTATAGTTGTCACGTGATGGACGCGATATCTGAGTCAGAGGAGCCGGACGGCGAGCGGGCCCGGCTCAGCAAGCACGCGGTGACCGACCGGGCGCTCAGGCTCGCCGACGCCGGCGGGCTCGACGCGCTCACCATCCGCAAGCTCGCCCAGCACCTCGGCGTCACGCCGATGGCGCTTTACTGGCATTTCCGCAGCAAGGAAGACCTGCTCGACGGGGTGGCCGGGCAGCTCTGGAGCGAGATCGACCTGAACGTCGACCCCGCCGCGCCGTGGCCGGATCAGCTCCAGGGGCTGCTGGAATCGCTGGTCAGCGTGCTGCGGGCCCACCCGTCCGCGCCGCAGCTGCTGCTCGCGCACGAGAAGCGGAACGAGGCGGCGCTGCGCGCGGCCGAGGTCACCCTCGGGGTGCTGCGTACCGCGGGCTTCGATCCCGAGCACGCCAGCGCCATCGCCCGCGGCACCCTGTGGACCGGGATCACGCTGGTCCTGAGCGAGCCCGGCCACCACCCTGAGCTTTCCGGCGACGAACGGGCCGAGCAGCAGCGGCGCGACCAGCTCGAGCTCGCCATGCTGCCCGCGGCGCGATATCCGCGGCTGGTCGAGTGCGCGGCGCCGATGACCTCGGCCGACGATCTCGAGTTTCACTACCGGCTTGGCATCGAGGTCTTCATCTCCGGCGTGAAGGCCGTAGCGCCCCGGTCGTGATCGTGTGCCGGTACCTCCCGCGGGGCGGGGGTAATGGCACACGTTATCGATTCAGGTCGCGGAGCTGCGTCCAGTTCGCCTCAGCAGGCCCAGGGTCCCGGCGGTGGAGGGACCGGATTCATCGCCAGAAGTTTTGGTTGCATTTGACTGCAGCGAACTGTATCGTTTCGCTTGAGAGATTGACTTCACCTGACTGAAGTCATTTACGCGGGCCCGCGGGGCCCCGGGGGACGGAGACATCAGATGACGGTCACGACCACCACCCTCGACACCGCCGACAGCAACTTCGTGCTGGGCGAGACGCTGCGTCCGCTGCTGACCCACGCGATGGGATCGGCAGTCGAGGTCTTCGACACCAGCGGTCCCGCCGAGGCCGGGC
>DATCEO010000150.1:0-5176 GCA_036510065.1 Streptosporangiaceae bacterium
GTGGACCAGGTCGAACATCTCGGTGTCGGAGCTGTAGCGGTCCTCCGCGACGCCGTACTCGGCGAGCGCCTTGGGGGTGCTGCCGCCGCTCTGGTCGAGGGCCGCGAAGAAACCCCGGCCGGTCTTGATCTTCTCGAACTGGGTGATGTTCACCTTTCCGTATTCTGGCACCAGTCCGGGCCGCCTGCCTCATGTGCCGGCATGGTCGCGGCCGTAGCCTCGGCCGAGGGTCACCTCGGGCAGGCGTTGGGCATCTGCAAGAAGGCCCGGCCAGGCCGGCATCTCGCTGAGCTTCACAGGCCCTCCACCTCCTGCTGTCTACCCGAGGGGAAGACGCGGATCACGGCGCGGTGACCGTCACTTGCGCGTAGCCGGTGGCGCCCGCATCAGTGACGGTTGCGGCCGTGATCACCCAGGTCCCGGCCGTGGAAGGCAGGCTCGCCGAGAACTCCCCGCCGACGACGCCGGCGGTGACCTCGGTGATGTTGGTGGGTACCGGGGCGGAGTGCGCCGTGCCGCCCGCGGCGGTGGCGCCGGCTGGTGACAGCGTCGAGTCGATGATCACCGTCGCGCCTGGTGCCGCCGTCCCCGTCACGGTCACGGTGGGCGTAGTGACGGTCGCGCCGCTGGCGGGCGCCGTGATTTTCAGTGGCGCTTTGCCGGGCGCGCCGCCGGCCACATACCGGTTCCGGACGATGGAGGGCTGATCGATGAGAGAGCTGGTCCCGATGTCGCGCGCGAGGCGCACATACTGGGCCTCGGCCCAGGTGATCTCGCCGGCCGAGCCGGTGCCCTGGCCGTCGGTGAACCCGATTGACGCGGTGGTCGGGTCACTGCCGTACGGTGACGCGGGGACGCCTGGGTCTTCCCAGTCCTGTTCCGGAATCATCCCAACCCCGTCCGCGAGGTTCGTCATCGCGGCTAGCTGCTGCGAGGCGGCGGACGGATCGCCGGATTGCAGGTCCTGCTCGCCGCGCTCGCCGTTGAGCAGCGGCCAGACGTGGCCGGTTCCGGTGAACCATGGGATCCAGGGGCGGCCGGTCAGCGGGCAGTGCATCGGGTCCGGCGCGTAGCAGTCGCCGTAGCCGTCGGTGCTGCCGGTGACCGGGACGTTGGTGCCGTTGACGCTTTCGTACCGAGCCCCGTACCGGTGGTAGCCCGGGCCGCTCGGCGTGTTCGTTTCCAGCACCGAGTCGGCGACCTTCAGCGAGTTCCGGATGACCGGCGCGGTGGCGGGGATCTCGCCGAACCTGGCCAGCTCGAGGAAGCCGTCGTCGACGACAGCACGCTGGTCGGCGCTGATGCTGCCGTTGCCGAGGTTATAGACGATGGCGGCGTCAGGGTCGCCGGTCTTCGACAGCCGCAGGAAGTAGGGCTGGCTGCTGTAGGGGCCGTTGGTGGTGACGGTCCAGCCCTGCACGCTGCGCTGGTAGTAATCCGCAGTGGCCAGGTAGAGGGCGGCCCGTTCGCGGTCACCATTCAGCTGGGCGATCCGGCCAGCCGCGACGAGCCCGGCGATCTCGGTGGCGATCGTCGATGGTGAGTACCCGGCCTGGTCCTCCCACCGTTCGTCACCATAGACCGGGCCGTGCGCCACAAGGTAGTCCGCAGCCGGGCGGACATGCTCGGTGTACAGCTCATGATCGCTGCCGAGCCCGGACTGCCACGCCATGATCAGCGGGAAGGCCTGCTCGTCCGGTTCCAGGACGTAGTTGTCGGACGCGGCCGCCCCGTTGACGAGGGCGTCGCGCGGGAAGCTGCCGTCCGGCAGTTCCACCTTGTCGAAGATGAACGTCGTCTGCTGGCGCGCCTCAGCCAGGTCTCCGTCGGCCAGGAAGCCGGTGAACGTCTCGTAGAAGTCCCGCTCGAAGATCACCCGGTAGTTGGTGTCCACGTCCGCTAGGCCGTTGCTGGCGGAGTTGGCGGCGGTCGCCTGGCCCCACGGGTCGGCGAGGGAGGACACGATGGCGCCGGGGAACTCCTTGTCGGCGGTGGCCTTGATCACGTTGGCCGACACCCAGTACTGGGCGGCCAGCTTGCGGCTCGTGGCTGCACTAGCCCCGGGGAAGCGGCCCGGCGGCCGCCGGAGGCCGGCGTCGTAACGCAGCCAGCCGGACCGGTACCGCGCATAGGTGGCAGCGAACGGTGTCGCGGCGCTGAGCTGGGCTGTCCGGATCGATTGCGCCTGCGTCTGCGCGTAGCCGAGCGCGAGCGTGAACTGGTCGCTGCGGGAGGTGTTGATCTCGGCGGTCTGCACCACATTGCCGTCGACCGCGTTCTGGTACGTGGCGGTCAGAGCATGGCTGCTGTCAAGCTGGGTGAGCCCGTCGCTCGGCTCGCCGGCGAATCCGCTGGAGGCCACGAGGAAGCGCTGGTTGGCCGCCAGCGTGCCGTAGACCGGCACCTCGTAGTCACGGGGCGCATAACTGCTGGCGGTGCTGGTGTTATAGGAGACCAGCTCGGTGGTGGCCGGGTCGACCGTGGCCGAGCCGCCGCCGCCGTTCTGGCTGCCACCGCCGCCCGTGCCGTTGATGAGTGCGTTGTAGCGGACGTAGATGTGGTAACCGCGGGCCTGCGGCGTGAGCGGCACGTAGGTCGTGTGCATGACCACGCTGTCCCGCAGCGGGTCGGTTGTGTAGTCGGTGACCAGGCGGTACGCGCCGCTCTTGGCAGTGCTTGTGACCTGGCACGCCATCCCGGTGCCGTCCAGTGGCCGCACGGTGTAGGTCATGTCCCGCGTCTGCAGGTCGGTGAACGTGCGGCCGTCGGTGACGATGTACTGAACGGTCTTGACGTTGGTGTTGTCGGTGGTCGGGTAATACACGTCGGACAGCACGCCGCCCGCGACCGTGTACCAGACCCTTGACGTCGTGTTCCGCGCCGTGCCGAGGCAGTCTTTGCGGCCCAGGTCGAGGTAGGACGTAGCGCCGGGGCCGTCGGGTGCGGCCGGTGCCGTGAACCCGGTGCCAGCCGGCGCAGCCGCGGCCGCAGAGGTCGGCGTGGCAGCCAGTAAGGCCGCGGCGAGCAGGGCGGGCAGCGCCGTCGGTAAGAGTCTGGCAGTCAGCCGCCTCATGATCAGCCTCCCTGTCCGGCCGTTTTGCCGGATAGCCGGAACCAACGCTCACTCCGGCAGGGCGTCGTGTCAAGGCGGAATGAGATGGAAAATGTTGATTCACGGAGCACAGTGCGGGACGCGGGGGCGTTCGCCAGCCAGCTACTTCCATGCCTAGCCGGGCACTGACCTCCCTGATTCCGGGATCGGGCGTGTCTGGTTGGCGGCGGCGGTCACTCCACCATCCGGTCGGGCTCGGGATGAGCACAACTTACTTCTGGCACGGCCTGTTCAGGACTTATGGCCATTCCGCGCGAGGGCTCCGGAAGCGCATGCTCGCCGCATCCGATTCGTATTTGTGGAGAAAGCACATGGCTGTCATCGACCAGGATGCCGCTCGGCTCGCTCACCAAGAAGTAAGCACCGGACGCCTGATCAACGGAGCCCATTCCTAGTGGAGGACAGCAACCATGGGCCGTTACGCTGATGCGTTTCAGCAGAGCCTCACCGACCCGGAGCGTTTCTGGGGCGCGGCAGCGAGCGGAATCGACTGGTACCGCCAGCCGACGGTCGTGCTGGACAAGTCCAACCCACCGTTTTACCGCTGGTTCGCCGACGGCACGCTGAACACCTGCTTCAACGCCTTGGACCGGCATGTGAACGACGGCCGCGGCGATCAGGCCGCCCTGATCTACGACAGCCCGGTCACCGGTACCAGCCGGAAGCTGACCTACCGGCAACTCCTCGATGAGGTCGCGCGGTTCGCAGGCGTGCTGCGCAGGCTCGGCACGGGTGCTGGCGACCGCGTGGTCATATACATGCCGATGATTCCCGAGACGGTGGTCGCGATGCTCGCCTGCGCGCGCCTCGGCGCCGTGCACTCGGTTGTGTTCGGTGGCTTCGCCGCGCCCGAACTGGCCGCCCGCATCGACGATGCGGCGCCCAAGGTCATCGTGTCGGCTTCCTGCGGCATCGAGGTCAGTCGGGTGCTGGAGTACAAGCCGATTCTGGACAGCGCGATCGAGCTATCGTCCAGGAAGCCGGGCCGGTGCGTCATCCTGCAGCGGCCGCAGGCAGCGGCGGCGCTGACCGAGGGCCGTGACCTGGACTGGCACGACGCGATGGCGTCCGCCGAGCCCGCCGACTGCGTCCCGGTCGCGGCCACTGACCCGCTCTACATCCTGTACACGTCTGGCACTACCGCGAAGCCGAAGGGCGTTGTCCGCGACAACGGGGGCCATGCCGTCGTGCTGCGCTGGAGCATGGATAACATCTACGACACCAAGCCCGGCGAGGTCTTCTGGGCCGCGTCCGACATTGGCTGGGTTGTTGGGCATTCCTACATCGTCTACGCCCCGCTGCTGGCGGGCTGCACCACGGTGCTGTATGAGGGCAAGCCGGTCGGTACCCCAGACCCCGGGGCGTTCTGGCGGGTGATCGCCGAGCACGGGGTTAAGGCGATGTTCACCGCGCCCACCGCCTTCCGTGCGATCAAGAAGGAAGACCCGGCTGGTGATTTTGCCAGAAAGTACGATCTGTCTGGCCTCCGATACCTGTTCCTGGCGGGCGAGCGGCTCGATCCGGAAACCTACCGGTGGGCAGGCGAGCTGCTCGGCATCCCGGTGATCGACCACTGGTGGCAGACTGAGACCGGCTGGCCGATCGCGGCCGACCTGATGGGACTCGACCCACTGCCCACGAAGCCGGGCTCGCCGAGCGTGCCGGTACCCGGCTACGACTTGCACATCGTCGACCCGGTCAGCGGCGCCGACGTCCCGCCAGGCACCACCGGGGAGATCGTGCTGCGGCTGCCGCTGCCGCCGGGATGCCTGACCACCCTGTGGGGTGACGACCAGCGGTTCATCGAGTCCTACCTGGCGCAGTACCCCGGCGCCTACATCACGGGGGACGGCGGATTCCGCGACAGGGATGGATATGTCTACGTGATGGGCCGTACCGACGACGTCATCAATGTCGCCGGGCACCGGCTCTCCACCGGAGAGATGGAGGAGATACTCGCCAGTCATCCCGCCGTCGCCGAATGCGCGGTCATCGGGGTCAATGACCCGCTCAAAGGCCAGATCCCGCGCGGATTCGTAGTACTCAAAGCGGGCATCGAGACCG
>DATCEO010000151.1:0-54486 GCA_036510065.1 Streptosporangiaceae bacterium
ACCTCTGTAGCCCCGACGGGATTTGAACCCGTGCTACCGCCTTGAGAGGGCGGCGTCCTGGGCCACTAGACGACGGGGCCAGGTACACATAAATATCGACTGGATCGCAGGACTCCAGTCCGCTGCCGAAGCCGGACCTGCCATCCCCAGTCGCAGGCAAGGTTAGCGCACCGCACGGGGACGCGCCAAACCCGCCGGCCCGGCACATCTCGCCGCAGGTGCGGCCCGGACACGCGGGCTGCCGCCTTACCACGAGACGCCGAAGGCAGTGATCAGCTTTGCATAATCCTAGGAAATTCTGGTAGTTAGTCCGGCATGTTGCTCTTCATCGTTCTTCTGATCGTTGTCGGACTGATCGTCGGCCTCATCGCCCGGCTGCTCGTGCCGGGCCGCGATGACATCGGCATCCTGGGAACCATCCTGCTGGGCATCGTGGGATCGTTCGTCGGAGGCTTCCTGCAGCAGCTCATCGTGCACCGCACCATCGAAGTGCACCACTTCCAGACCGTCGGCATCATCGGCTCGATCCTCGGCGCCATCGTGGTCCTGCTGATCCTGCGAGCGACCGGCCTGGAGCGCGGCCGCGGTCGCGGCCGGGGCCGGGGCCGCGCCCGGTCGGCCCGCCGCCGGTAGATCTAAGCCGCTCAATTTTCCCAAAGCCCAGCAAAAAACGCAGGCGTCCACGACGGGCGCCCGCGCTGCTGCGGTACGTGGCTGGGGTACCAGGACTCGAACCTAGACTAACGGGGCCAGAACCCGTCGGGCTGCCAATTACCCCATACCCCATGGGAGCGCGCCATGCTGACCGGGCGCGCCTGAGCAGTGTAGCCGAACCCGCGGGCGCGGGCCAAAGCGATCCCGCGGCCCGGCCGGACCGACGGCCGGCCGCTCAGCCGCTGTCCACGACCCGGTTACTCAGCGTCCCGATGCCCTCGATCGTGACCGATACCTGATCGCCGCGCTCCAGCTGGCCGACGCCGTCGGGGGTCCCGGTGAGCAGGACATCGCCGGGCAGCAGCGTCATGACGGCAGTGACGTAACTGACCAGCTCGGGGACGTGGTGCAGCAGCAGTGACGTGCGCGACTGCTGCCGTACCTCGCCGTTCACCGTGGTGGTGAGGGCCAGGTCGGCGGGGTCGAGCTCGGTCTCGATCCACGGCCCCAGCGGGCAGAACGTGTCGAAGCCCTTGGCCCGGGTCCACTGGCCGTCGCTGGCCTGGAGGTCACGGGCGGTGACGTCGTTGGCGCAGGTGTAGCCGAAAATTGACTCGGCCGCGCGCTCGGCGGGCACGTCCCGGCAGACCCGGCCGATCACGACGGCCAGCTCGCCCTCGTAGTCGACTCGCTTGGACAGATGCGTCGGCCGGACGATCGCGTCGACGGGACCAGAGACCGAGGTGGACGGCTTGAGAAAGAGCACCGGCTCGGCCGGCGGCTCGCCGCCCATCTCCCGGGCGTGGGCGGCATAGTTCTTGCCGATCGCCACGACCTTGCTCGGCAGGACCGGGGCCAGCAGCCGGACATCGGCCACCGGGTAGCGGGCCCCGGTGAACCGGATGGAGTCCGCAGCCCCGAACGGATGGCCGGCCAGTTCGGCGACCTGCAGTTCGTCATCCGCCGACTCGCGGCCGGGACTGTCGACCACTCCGTAGCGGACCTCGCCGCCGAAGGCAAACCTCGCTATGCGCATGGCGGGAGCCTAGCCAGGCCGGGCGGCGCCCAGCACAGCGAGCCCACTCCACCCGCCACTCCACCCAGTCCTGCGCTCAATCCTCCTCAGCCAGGTCCGGCTCGTGCCGCTCGTCCTGCTGCTGCAGGCGATCGCGCAATAACACCACGTCGGGCTCGTGCACCGCGTACACCGGCGCCCCGGGGCGGTATTCCTGCCGGAAGTTACCCCGGCGCCGGGCGTGCCACCATCCGGTGCCGTCGCGCCAGATGTGCCAGGCGGGGTACTCGCGCCGCAGTTCGGCGACCAGGTGCCAGGTGGCGAACGGCGGCGCGGCGCTGATGAGAGCCCGCAGCCCGTCCGGCCCGCTCGCCCGCACGATATGCCCGTCATCCAGCCGGTGCGCATGCCAGCCATAAAGGTCGTGGCCCGCCAGCCAGCCGGGGTGCTCCGCGGTCAGCCGGGCGGCGATCACATCCCGCGCCCGGTCCATTAGCTCGCGCTCGCCTGCCATGGTTACAGCCTAGCGCCATAGGTATCGGACGTCTAGGTGCTATAGGTGCTATGCCTACATGACGGAGGGGATGTCCGCGTCGGGTAACTGGATCGCGGCCCGGCTACTGCAGGTAGCCCTCGACCTCTTCGACGGGGCGGGGGGCGGCCGCGGATGGGTCCTCCCCCATCTCCTGCCGGGCGCGCCGCTGCCGCAGCAGGTCCCAGCACTGGTCCAGGGCTGCCTCCGTGGCCCGCAGCCGCGCCTGCTCTTCGCCGGCGGACAGCTCCCCCTGGGCCAGCTTGTCCCGCAGCTCGTGCTCGGTGGCGATGAGCTGGTCAATCTGGCTGAGGATCTCCTTGTCATCCATGGCCCTACCGTAGTGAGGCGAGGCACGGGCGCACGACGCCGCCCTGCGCCGTTTGAGGACCGGCCATCGCCGGCGTATACGTTGACCGTATGCAGCTGAGCCGCGAGCGCATCGTCACGGCCGCCATCGACATGATCGAGCAGCACGGCGTCGAGGCCGTCTCCATGCGCCGCATCGCCGGCGAGCTGAGCTGCGGGGTCATGTCGCTGTACAACCACGTGCCCAGCAAGGCCGCGCTGCTGGACGCGGTGGCCGAGCGGGTCATGTCCGGCATCGAGTTCACGGCGGTCCCGGGCGCCGGCTGGGAGGACCAGGTCCGCGCCCAGGCCCGCGCCTTCCGCGCGATCGCCCGGCGGTATCCGCGCTGCACGATGGTCGTCGTCAGCCGCCCGACCAACTCGGTGACCGGGCTGCGGCCCATCGAGAACGCTCTGGCCACCCTGCGCGAGGCCGGCTTCAGCGGCGGCGACGCGGTGCTGATCATGCGCGCGTTCGTCGGTTTCATCCTCGGCTCACTGCTGCGCGAGGTGGGCGTCGCGCCCGCGCTGGGTGACGCCCAGGCGAGCTACCCGGCCCAGGTCCCGCCGCGAATCCGTCTCGATCCCGGGGAGTTCCCCCAGGTGACGAGCCTGTCCGCGGAGCTCATGCACCGGGACCCGGACGCCGACTTCGAATTCGGGCTCGATCTGCTCGTGCATGCGATCGCCGCGATGGTGCCGGCGACTCCGGCGGGCTAACCCGAGCCGGGCAGGCCGGACCGGCACAAGCCTCCGTTACCTCATTGACAGGCGTACACCGTACGTGCTTGGCTCGGCATACCCGGAGACTGACGTACACCGTACGTAGGAGGCCGTCGTGGCGAGTCACGATCTGTACACGCTCCCGCCCGAGCAGGCCGGCTGGCAGGTCCCGATGGCGGGCGCCTCGCGGTTTACCTGGGAGTACGACGACGGCCGCGAGCGGCTGCTGGCCCTGTACCAGAAGGGCAAGGACAAGCAGTGGGACGCCGTCCGGCGGATCGACTGGGACCTGGAAGTCGACCCGTACGACGTACTCGGCCTGCCCGATGAGTCGATGGCCATCTACGGCACCAAGT
This sequence comes from Streptosporangiaceae bacterium, assembly GCA_036510065.1. Classification (GTDB taxonomy): domain Bacteria; phylum Actinomycetota; class Actinomycetes; order Streptosporangiales; family Streptosporangiaceae; genus DASUBV01. The sequence continues at coordinate 3,629 of DATCEO010000151.1, forward strand.
ACTGGGACAAGCTCGGTCCCGAGAACATCCGCGAGCTCCGCCGGCACAACGCCGCCTGGCAGTTCTCCCAGTTCCTGCACGGCGAGCAGGGCGCGATGATCTGCGCGGCCCGGATCGTGGAGTCGGTGCCCGACCTGGACTCCAAGTTCTACGCCGCGACGCAGACGATGGACGAGGCCCGGCATGCCGAGCTGTACGCGCGGTTCCTGCATGAGAAAGTCGGACTGCTTTACCCGATTAACGGACAGCTCCAGGCTCTGCTGAACGACACGCTGAACGATTCTCGGTGGGACATGCCCTACCTGGGCATGCAGGTGCTGATCGAAGGACTGGCGCTGGCCGCGTTCGGCGTCCTGCGCGACTTCACCACCAAGCCGCTGCCCCGGCAGATCCTGGCCTACGTGATGCAGGACGAGGCCCGGCACGTGGCCTTCGGCCGGATGGCCCTGCGCGATTACTACCGCGAGCTGACCCGGGCCGAGCTGCGCGAGCGCGAGGACTTCGTCATCGAGGGCTGCTACCTGATGCGCGACCGGCTGCGCGGCGACGAGGTCTGGGACAACTTCGGCCTGCCCAGGGACGAGATCGCCGCGATCACCGAGAACTCGGAGTACAGCCGGACCTTCCGGTCGCTGCTTTTCAGCCGCCTGGTCCCCTGCGTCCGCGACATCGGCCTGTGGAGTGACCGGCTGCAGCAGGCCTACGCCGACATGGGCGTGCTCGACGCGGCCAAGGCGGACCTGGAGGCGCTGATGCGCACCGACGAGGAGATCGCCGAGCGGCTCGACCGGGAGCGCTTCGCGGCGGAGGAGGCGGCGCGCGCCGCGGAGGTGGCCGGGGTCATCGCCGAGGGCTCAGCCAGCTAGCCGCTGGCCTAGTAGCCGGCCACCCGCTCGGCGATGTCGTCGCCGACCTCGCGGGTGGAGCGGGCCGCCCAGGCGCCCTGCCGTTCCAGCAGGTCATCGGCGACCGCCTGCTCGATCCGGGCCACCGCGGCGGTAAGGCCCACGTGCTCGCACAGCATCGCGACCGACAAGATGGCCGCCGTCGGGTCGGCCTTCTGCTTGCCGGCCAGGTCGGGCGCGCTGCCGTGCACCGGCTCGAACATGCTCGGCGTGGTGCGCTCGGGGTTGATGCTCGCGCTCGCGGCCAGGCCGATGCCGCCGGCCACCGCGGCGCCCAGGGCGGTCAGGATGTCGCCGAACAGGTTGTCGGTGACAATCACGTCGAACCGTTCCGGCTGGGTCACGAAGTAGATCGACGCCGCGTCCATATGGCAGTACTCGGTCTCGACCTCGCCGAACTCGGCCGCCATCCCGGCCAGGCTGCGCCGCCACAGATCGCCGGCGTAGGCGAGCACGTTGCTCTTGTGCACCAGGGTCAGCCGGCGGCGGGGCCGCTGCGCCGCCCGCTGCAGCGCGTACCGGACGACCCGGCTGACGCCGAATGCGGTGTTGATGCTCTCCTGGGTAGCTACCTCGCCCGGCGTGTTCTTGCGCATGACGCCACCCGCCTCGACATACGGACCCTCGGTGCCCTCCCGGACGACGAGCATGTCGATCGACTCCGGGCGCACGCCGGCCAGCGGCGAGATAACGCTGGGGTAGAGCCGGACCGGCCGCAGGTTGACGTACTGGTCCAGCTCGAACCGCAGCCGCAGCAGCAGGCCGCGCTCCAGCACGCCGCTGGGGACGCTCGGGTCGCCCACGGCCCCCAGCAGGATGGCGTCGTGCCCGGCGATCTCGGTCAGCACCGTGTCCGGCAGGATCTCGCCGGTCCGGTGCCAGCGGGCCGCCCCCAGGTCGTAGCTGGTGGTCTCGATGGTGACGTCACCGGCCGCGGCGAGCATGACCTTGGTCGCTTCCGCGACTACCTCCGGGCCGATGCCGTCACCGCCGATGACCGCCACCCGGATGCTGTTTCCCGCGCTAGGTCCTGTCACGGGAGGTACTTTACTTGCCTGTAACAAGAGCCAGGATCGGCGGCCAGCGACGTCAGTCCTCACCCAGGTCCACCACGCGGGCCACGGTGGCCCCAATGGCCTCGGCGATCTCCGCCAGCACGTCCGCCGACACCGCGCAGTCCACGGTCAGGGCGATCAGCGCCTCACCGCCGCGGGCGTCCCGGCAGACCTGCATCCCGGCGATGTTGATGCTCCGGCCGCCGAGAATCTGGCCGACGACACCGACCACACCCGGCCGGTCGGCGTAGTTGAGGAACATCATGTGCGCGGCCGGGGCGAGTTCGGCCTCGAAGCCGTTAATCTCGACGATCTTCGGCACCTGGCGCAGGCCGGTCAGCGTGCCGCTGACGGAGATGACCTGGCCGTCGGGCAGCGTGCCGCGCAGCCGGAGCAGGTTACGCCAGTCCGCGCACTCGGCAGTGGTGCGGAGGCTGACCTCCACGCCGCGCTCCCGGGCGACCAGCGGCGCGTTCACGTAGGTGACCGGATCCGCCACGGAGTCGACGAAGATGCCCTTCATGGCCGCTAGCTGCAGGACGCTCACGTCCAGCATGGCAATCTCGCCCTGAACCTCGACCTCGACCCGGGCCGCGACGCCGCCCGCGAGCGCGGTGAAGATCCGGCCCAGCTTCTCGGCCAGCGGCAGGCCGGGCTTGATCTCGTCGGCCACGGCCCCGCCCTGGACATTTACCGCGTCGGGCACGAACTCGCCGGCCAGGGCCAGCCGGACCGACCGGGCCACGTCGGTTCCGGCCTTCTCCTGCGCCTCGGCCGTGCTGGCCGCCAGGTGCGGGGTGACGACCACGCCGTCCAGGCTGAACAGCGGGCTGTCGGTGCACGGCTCGACGGCGTAGACATCCAGCGCGGCTCCGGCTACCCGGCCCTCGCGGACCGCGCTGGCCAGCGCGGCCTCGTCCACGATGCCGCCCCGCGCGGCATTGATGATCCGCACCTCCGGCTTGACCAGGTGCAGCTCGCGGTCGCCGAGCAGGCCGATCGTCTCGGCGCTCTTGGGCAGGTGGATGCTGATGAAGTCGGCCTCGGCGAGCAGCTCGTCCAGGCTCGACAGGCGCACCCCCAGCTCGCCGGCCCGGGCCGCGGCCACGTACGGGTCATAGGCGATGACCGTCATGCCGAACGCCGCCAGCCGCTCCGCGACCAGGACGCCGATCTTGCCCAGGCCGAGGATCCCGGCCACCTTGCCCTGCAGCTCCACCCCGGTGAAGGCGGCGCGCCGCCACTGCCCGCTCTTGAGCGAGGCCATGGCCTGCGGCACGTTGCGGGCCAGCGAGAGGAGCAGCGCCACGGCATGCTCGGCGGCGCTCACGATATTGGAGGTCGGCGCGTTCACGACCATGACGCCGGCCTTGGTCGCGGCCTCGATGTCGACGTTGTCCAGGCCGACCCCGGCCCGGGCCACGACGCGGAGCCGGGGCGCCGCGGCGATCGCCTCGGCGTCGATCAGGGTGGCGCTGCGCACGATGACCGCGTCCGCGTCGGCCAGCGCCGGCAGCAGCCGTCCCCGGTCGCTGCCGTCGGTGTAGCGGATGTCGAACGCGGAGTCCAGCTGGGCGATTCCGGCGGGCGAGAGCTCCTCGGCGACGAGGACGATCGGTCTGGGCACGGGGTTCGGGTCCTCCGTCGGCGGGGGCGGCGAGGACAGTCTAACGGGGGGCTGGGAACGCCTGGAGAGAAGATCTTCAGGGGGCCGGGGCCGGTGGCCGGGGCGCGGGGATGCGGAACGGGGATGCGGAGCGCCGGGGCGGAGCGCGGGGGCGCGGGGGGTTAGCTGGCGGGAGCGGGGGCGGCCGTGGAAGCGGGCGCGTCGTGCGCGGCGGCCGCGGGGTCCCGGCCGCCGGGGGGCCCCTCCATGCTCACCGGTCCGGCCATCCCCGCTGGACCCGTGAGGGGCGCCGAGGCTGAGCCCGCCACCGATCCCGGAGGCCCGGCTGGACCCGGGCCGTCCGCCGAGCCTGGCTCGTCGCTGCCGGACGGATCCGGGTCATGGTCGGCCGCCGCGAGCGCCTCGATGCCCCGGGCGGCCATGGGCCGGGCCACCAGGTAACCCTGGCCCAGCCCGCAGCCCATGGCCCGGAGCAGCTCCAGCTGCTCCGGGCGCTCGATGCCCTCGGCCACGACCTCGATGCCGAGGTCGTGGCCGACTTGGACGATGGTCCGGGTCAGCAGCGCGAGGGTCCCGTCGGTGCCGAGGCCGGCCACGAAGGACGGGTCGATCTTGATGATGTCGACGGGCAGCTCGCGCAGATAGGCCAGCGAGGCGTAGCCGGTTCCGAAGTCGTCGATCGCCAGCCGGACACCCCGCTGCCGGAGCTGGGCCAGCCCTTCGGCCATCGGGCCTGCCCCCTCAACCAGCACCTGCTCGGTGACCTCAAGGGTCAGGGCGCTGTGCGCCAGCCCGCTGTCGTCCAGGGCCGCCAGCACGGATTCCGCGAACCGCACGGCGCTGACCTGGCGCAGCGAGAAGTTGACCGACAGCCCGATCACCCAGCCCGACTCGCGCCATTGCGCTACCTGCCGGCAGGCCTCGCGCAGCACCCAGTCGCCGAGCGGCACGATCAGCCCGGAGTCCTCGGCCACCCCGAGAAACTCGCGGGGCGGCACCGGCTCGCCATGGGGCGACCAGCGGACCAGTGCCTCCACCCCGGTGACACGCGAGGTAGCGAGCTCTACCACCGGCAGGTAGTCGATGCCCAGGGACATGTCGGTGATGGCCTGGCGGAGCTCGGTGGCCAGTTCCAGCCGGCGCACCGCATCGGCGTGCATGTGCGCGGCGAAGACCTCCACGCGCCCGCCCCCGGCTTCCTTGGCCCGGGACATGGCCACGTCGGCGTTGCGCAGCAGGTGCCCGGTCGCGTCTCCGGCGGACAGGGCCACCCCGACGCTGGCGGTCAGCGGGATGTCCCGGTCCGCCACCCGGAACGGCTGGGCGGCGATGCCGACGGCCAGCCGCTCGGCCACGTCGACGACCTCCTGCGGGCTGGTGGCATCGGCCATCAGGACGGCGAACTCGTCGCTGCCCCAGCGCGCCACCATCTGCTGGGACGGAACCGCGGCCCGCAGCCGCCGGGCCGCCTGCGCCAGCAGCAGGTCACCGGCACCGTGCCCGACCGAGTCGTTCACGTCGGTGAAGCCGTCCAGGTCCAGGAAGATGGCCGCGACCGGCTGGCCCGAACCGCTGAGCAGTTCCTTGGCGCGCTCCTCCAGGTAGGCCCGGTTGGGCAGTCCGGTGACGCCGTCGTGGAAGGTCAGGTGCGTGAGCTGGCGGCGCAGCGCGACCTGGTCGCTGAGGTCGCGGGCCGTCACGAACAGCCGGTCAGCCGCCCCCGGCTCGGTGTACCGGGAGATCGTGGACTGGACGTGCCGCCAGGTGCCGTCGGCGGAGCGGACCCGGCAGTCGAATCTGGCCAGCCCGGCGAAGCCGTCGCCCGCCGCCAGCGCCACCCGCGTCCCGGGCGCGCGGTCCTCGGGATGCACCAGCTCGGCCAGCGACGTCCCGGTCAGCTGGGCCGGCGTGTACCCGAAGTGCGCCACCGCCGGGCTGGCGTACTCGATCGTCCCGTTCAGCCCGCAGACCAGCACCGCGTCACTGGTCCGGTCGGCCAGCTCGCTGAACTGGCGGCTCGCCTCGCGGGTGAGCGCCGAGGCGGCGGCCGCCTGCCGGAACACGCCCGCCAGGCGAGTGACCAGGGCCAGCACCACAGCCGTGACCGCCGCGATGACGATCGGATCGATGGAGCCCCCGGCCAGCGCGCGGCCCAGCGTCAGGATGGCCGCCAGGCCCGCCGCCGCGATGGCGGCGTAGGCAGGCAGCCGGGATTCGGGCCGGTTGGCATGGGCGGCTGGCTCCAGCTGGTCCGGCCGCGGGCTGACCTTGGCCGCTCGCGACAGCCCGATGGGGGTCGCGCCCAGCACGCAGATGGCCGCCAGCCAGGCGAGCTGGGCCCCCCAGCCGGGATAGGAGCCGATAGTCCGGTCGCCGACGGCCAGGCAGTCACCGGCCGTGGCCAGCAGCAGCGCCAGGCACGGGAGCAGGCCGCGCCAGCCGCCCCTGGCCGCCAGGTAGAGGACGCCGGCCAGGACGGCCAGGTCGGCCAGCAGGTTGATCAGGTCGGCAGCGAACGATCCCGCCCCGACGGCGGCCGTGGCGTAGACCCGGGCCAGTACAGTGACCCAGCCGATCAGGAACAGCGACACTGCCAGCAGGCAGCCGTCAGCGAGCCGGGTCACGCCGACGCGGGCCAGCCGGAGCTGCAGGAGACTGGCCAGCCCTCCCGACGAGCGGGACGAGGCCAGGCCGGCCAGGCCGAGCGCCAGGGCCGGCAACGCGGCCAGGCTGAGCAGGCCGGCCAGGGTGATCGGCGCGGCCGCGCCGATCACCCCGCTGGCCACGTCCTGGGCGATGGCGGCACCGCCCCACAGGGCGGCCGCGACCGCGAGCCACCGGCGGGGAAGCCGGTCGGCCTCGCGCTGCCGGCCACCCAGCAGAGCCGCGACCGCGCCGGCCGCCGCCAGCGCGTCTAGCGCGGTCCAGACCGACGGAGCCAGGCTCATGAGGCGGCACCAGCTGAGTCAGCGCGCACCAAGCCTCCTTGTCGGCTGCATTCAGAGCCAGGCGCGAGTCGGACGGCCTACGAAGCCGCCTGCCTTGCGCCGCATCAGTGCCCGCGCTCCTCGTTGAGCCATGGCGGCACACGATCGCGGAAACGTTCGTCCCGTCCTACCAGTCGAAGCTGGGAACTAGCTCCGGGGCGCCAGACGTGGATCTCGCAAATCAGCGATACCGAATAACTCTAAGTGCCGGAGGTCACGCTTCGATTGAGGAAGCGCGTCCAGCGGGAGACAACTTGTGAGTAGGAGGTGACGGTTGACTGGCACAGTGGCCGGTGAGCACGGTGACAACCGGCCCGGGCCGCGGGGGGCGGCCGGGTCAGGCGTCCGGTCCGGTCCGGTCCGGTTAGGTCAGGCGCTGCAGGATGAGCTCGCGCACCCGGGTGGCGTCCGCCTGTCCCCTGGTCGCCTTCATGACCGCGCCGACCAGCGCGCCGGCCGCCGCCGTCTTCCCCTCGCGGATCTTGGCCGCGATGTCCGGATGCTCGGCGATCGCCGTATCTACGGCGGCGGTCAGGGCGCCCTCGTCGCTGACGACGGCCAGGCCACGGGCCGCCACGATCTCATCCGGCTCGCCGTCGCCCGCCACGATCAGCTCCAGCACCTGCCGGGCGAGCTTGTCGTTGAGCGTCCCGGCGGCCACCAGCGCGGCCACGCGCGCCACCTGGGCCGGTGTCACGGGCAGCGCGGCGAGCTCGGTTCCGGTCTCGTTGGCCCGCCGGGCCAGCTGGCCGAGCCACCACTTGCTCGCGTCGCCCGGCGACGCCCCGGCGGCCACCGTCTGCTCCACCAGGTCCAGCGCGCCGGCGTTCCGCAGCGCGGTCATCTCCAGCGCGGACAGGCCCCAGCCGGCCTGCAGCCGGGCGCGCCGGGCCGAGGGCAGCTCAGGCAGGGCAGCGCGCAGCTCCTCCACCCACTCGCGGGACGGGGCCACCGGCACGAGGTCGGGCTCGGGGAAGTACCGGTAGTCCTGGGCCTCTTCCTTGCTCCGCCCGGTGGTGGTGGTGCCGGTGTCCTCGTGGAAATGCCGGGTCTCCTGCACGATCTTGCCGCCCGCGTCGAGCACGGCGGCCTGGCGCTGGATCTCGAAACGCACCGCTCGCTCGACTGAGCGCAGCGAGTTAACGTTCTTGGTCTCGGTCCGCGTGCCCCAGGTGCCCGAGCCCTTCGGCGCGATCGAGACGTTCACGTCGCAGCGCAGCGAGCCCTCTTCCATCCGGACGTCGGAAACGCCCAGCGACCGCAGCAGGTCCCGGAGCTCGGCGACGTAGGCATGCGCGACCTCGGGCGCCAGCGCGCCCGTCCCCGCCACCGGCTTGGTGACCACCTCGACCAGGGGGATACCAGCCCGGTTGTAGTCGACCAGGGAGTAGTCGGCGCCATGGATCCGGCCGGTGGCCCCGCCCACGTGCAAGGACTTGCCGGTGTCCTCCTCAAGGTGGACACGTTCGATGCCGATCCGGACCGGCTGGCCCTCCACCGTGATGTCGAGCCAGCCGTCGGTGCACAGCGGCTCGTCGTACTGCGAGATCTGGAAGTCCTTGGGCATGTCGGGATAGAAGTAGTTCTTCCGGGCGAACCGGCACCAGGTCGCGATGGAGCAGTTCAGGGCCAGGCCGATCTTGATCGTGTACTCGATCGCGGCCCGGCTGGCCACCGGCAGCGAGCCCGGCAGGCCCAGGCAGACCGGGCAGACAGCCGAGTTGGGCTGCGCCCCGAACACGGTGGGGCAGCCGCAGAACATCTTGGTGACGGTGCCCAGTTCCACGTGCGTCTCGAGCCCGATCACCGGCTCGTACCTGGCCAGCGCCTCCTCATAAGGCACCAGCGTGGCTGCTTGCGTCATCGCCCGACCCCTCCGGCTCCGGCTGGCCCAGTCGCCTCGCCGCGGCCCGGCGGCGTCAGGCCAGGCGGTGTCAGGCCAGGCCGTGTCAGGCCAGGCGGGGGCGCCAGGCCCGTCGCCTGGCTCAGCAAGGGGCCACCCCAGCGCTGCTCCAGCGCCGCCTCCACCGCGGCGGCCACCCGGTAGAGCCGGTCATCGCCCAGGGCCGGCGCCATCACCTGTAGCCCGACCGGAAGCCCGTCTTCCGGCGCCAGGCCGCATGGCACTGACAGCGCCGCGTTCCCGGTCAGGTCCGACGGGATCGTGCACAGGTCGGCCAGGTACATCGCCATCGGATCGTCGGCGCGCTCGCCGATGGCGAACGCCGTGGTCGGGGTGGTCGGCGAGACCAGCACATCGACCTGATCGAACGCCGCGTCGAAGTCCCGGCTGATCAGCGTGCGGACCTGCTGCGCCTTGCCGTAGTAGGCGTCGTAGTAGCCGCTGGACAGCGCGTAGGTGCCCAGGATGATCCGCCGCTTGACTTCCGGCCCGAAGCCCGCCGCCCGGGTCAGCGACATGACCTCCTCGGCGCTGGCCGAGCCGTCATCGCCGACCCGCAGGCCGTAGCGCATCCCGTCGAACCGGGCCAGGTTGGACGAGCACTCGCTGGGCGCGATGAGGTAGTAGGCCGGCAGCGCGTAGGTGAAGTGCGGGCACGAGACCTCGACGATCTTGGCGCCCAGCGACTCCAGCAGCTCGACCGCCTCGCCGAACCTGGCCAGCACGCCCGGCTGGTAACCCTCCCCGCTCAGCTCGCTCACGACGCCCACGCGCAGGCCGGCCACGTCGGCCCGCCGGGCGGCAGCGACCACCGGGGGCACCGGGGCGTCTACCGAGGTCGAATCGCACGGGTCATGCCCGGAGATGGCCTCGTGCAGGAGCGCCGCGTCCAGCACATTGCGCGCGAGCGGGCCCGGCGTATCCAGCGACGAGGCGAACGCGATCAGCCCGTAGCGGGAAGACCCGCCGTAGGTCGGCTTGACCCCGACGATGCCGCAGACCGCGGCGGGCTGCCGGATGGAGCCGCCCGTGTCGGTGCCCATCGCCAGCGGAGCCTCATAGGCGGTGACGGCGGCGGCCGAGCCGCCGGACGAACCGCCGGGCACCCGGTCCAGGTCCCACGGGTTATGCGACGGCCCGAAGGCAGAGTTCTCCGTGGAAGACCCCATGGCGAACTCGTCCATGTTCGTCTTGCCGAGCAGGACCACCCCCGCGCGCCGCAGCCGGGCCGTGATCGTAGCGTCGTACGGCGGCCGCCAGCCATCGAGAATCCGGGACCCGGCCGTGGTCGGCATGTCCGTGGTCGTGAAGACGTCCTTGAGCGCGAGCGGAACCCCGGCCAGCGGTCCCAGCGGCTCGCCGACGGCCCGCCGCTCGTCCACGGCGCGGGCTGCGGCTAGCGCCTCGTCGGCGGCTACATGCAGGAACGCGTGGACCTCGGAGTCGACGGCCGCTATCCGGTCCAGGTGCGCGGCGGTGACCTCGACGGCCGAGACCTCGCCGGCCGCCACCGCCGCGGCTATCTGGGCGGCGGTGAGACCGGTTAGCTCCGCGGCCGTCCCCGCTCCGGCCTTCTTGTCCGGACCAGTAGTCATGTCAGTCCTCCGTCAGGATCCGGGGGACCCGGAACCGGCCCTGCTCGGCGGCCGGCGCCTGGGACAGCACCACCTCCTGCGGCAGCGGAGGCACCACCACGTCGTCCCGGAATACGTTCACCACCGGGACCGCATGGGTCATCGGCGGTATCCCGTCGGCGGCGACTTCCTGAACCCGGGCGACGGCAGTGAGGATAACGTCCAGCTGGCCGGCGAAGTGATCGAGCTCCGCATCGGACAGCGCCAGCCGGGCCAGCCGGGCCAGGTGGGCTACCTCGTCACGGGTAATGGGCATGTGGGCCATCCTAGAGGTCACGGCACCGCGAGCCGACCGCATAAACCAGCCGCAGCCGGGTCCAGCCCGGGATCGTCCCGCGAGCGGCCGGGGCTAGACATCGGGGCTAGGTCGCGGGTTGCCGGGGGCTAGATAGTCGGCGGGACCGCGCCGGTCACCGGCTGCGCCGAGGCCGCCGGGGCAATGGGCTCCCGCTTGCGCTCCCGCACCAGCCCGTCGGCGGGCGCCTCCCGCTCGGCCAGCCAGGCGGTCGCCGAGGCCGCGTTGAGCGGCTTGCTGAAGTACCAGCCCTGGGCAGCGGCGCAGCCCATCGCGACGAGGGCCGCCGCCACCTCGGCGGACTCCACGCCCTCCGCGACCGACCGGATGCCGAGCGCCCCGACCAGGTCGACGATTGACCGCACGATCACCTGGTCGTCGGCGGAGTGCAGGAGCCGCCCGACGAAGGAGGAGTCGATCTTCACCTCGCTGACCGGCAGGCGCTTCAGCCGGACTAGCGAGGAGTACCCGGTGCCGAAATCATCCAGGCTCAGCGACACGCCCAGCGCGGCCAGGGCCTCGGCGGTCGCCACCGCGTGCGCGGGCTCGCTGGTCAGGACACGCTCGTCGATCTCCAGCAGCAGGGCATCGGCCGGCAGCCCGTGCCGCTGCAGCCCGCGCCCCACGATGTCGGCCAGGCCATTGTCGATCAGGTCCCGGGCGGCCAGGTTCAAGGAGACCTGGACGCTCATCCCGGACTGCCACCACAGCGCCGCCTGACTCAGCGCCATGTCGATGACGCGCGCGGTGAGCTCGCGCATCAGGTAGGACTGCTCGATCAGGGGGATGAACTCCTCTGGGGCCATCAGGCCGCGCGCCGGGTGCTGCCAGCGGACAAGCGCCTCCATGCCGGCCGTGCTCCGGTCGGCCAGGAAGACCTTGGGCTGGAAGTGCAGTTCGAGCTCTCCCCGGTCCAGGCCCCGGCGCAGGTCGCCCAGCAGCGCCAGCCGGGCCGGGGAGTTGCGGTCGGAGTCGGCCACGTAGCGCTCGACGCCGCTGCGGCGCTCCTTGGCCAGGTACATGGCCACGTCGGCGTGCTGCAGGAGTACCTCGAATCCGCTCGCGTCGTCGGGGTACAGCGCGATCCCGACGCTGGCCTCGATGTCGAACGACATCCCGTCCATGCGGATCGGCTCGGAGACCGCCGCGCGCAGCCGGGCAGCGACCTCGCGGGCGGCTGCGGCTTCCTTGACCGACGGCAGCAGCACGGCGAACTCGTCGCCGCCCAGGCGCGCCACCATGTCGCCCGGCCGCACGCTGTGGGTCAGCCGGTGGGCCACGTGGCGCAGCAGCCGGTCTCCTACCGGGTGCCCGAGCGTGTCGTTGACTTCCTTAAACCGGTCGAGGTCCAGCAGCAGGAACCCGACCATGGTCTGCGACCGGGCGGCTTGCGCAAGCGCGTCGTTAGTGCGCCGGATGAGCAGCTTGCGGTTGGACAAGCCGGTCAGCTCATCGTGATGGGCCTGGTGCTCGCGCTGCACCGACATGGCGGCATTGGCGTAGATAGCGGCCAGCGGGAACGCGAACAGCAGCAGGAGCAGCGCGGAGCCGGTGCTCATGACCACGGCCACCAGCGGCGCTGTGGCGAGCAGGACCAGGTTCACGAACGCCTGGTAGGGCAGGTTGCCGCGGAGCGTTTTCAGCAGCGAGGCCCGGGAATGCAATGCGATCGCGATGCCGACCAGGACGAAGTTGACGGCGAAGAAAGCGGCGGCGGCGGGCAGCACCACCAACAGCTCGCGCCCGTTCGGGTCCCAGGGGGTCGTGGGCGTGGGATGCAGATGGAAGGCCAGCAGGACGAGCCAGGCGGCGCACATGCTCAGGGTCACCTGGGCGGCGTTAAAGGCGGAGCGCTTCACCGCCTTGCGCTCGGCCAGGCCCACGGCCAGCGTGGAGGCCGCCTTCATCAGCACGGCGACCGGCAGCCCCCAGTACAGCAGGGCCGCAAAGCTAAAGGTGAGGGAGGCAACCGGCGACTCCGGCCCGGAGCGGCCCGGCGTGATGATCGGCCAGATGTCCCCGACCAGGACGAGCGCCGCCAGGAGCCAGAACAAGGGGTGCCAGACCAGGCCGTCCGGCCGGGGCACCAGGCCATGCAGGTGCAGCATCGCAAAGGTGAAGGCCACCGCACCCGCCGCGGTCACCGTCATGAGGTGAATCCACAGCGGGGAGCCGACCCGGGGACCCATGTCCCTCGTGTCGTTCGGATCCTTCATAGGCGAACCTCATCGCTGCAACCGATTGCGCCGCGAATGCACATGCCTGGCGACAAGCCTACGGCCGACAGCGAACCTCTCGAAGCCAATTGCATACTATCCGTTACTAGATGTCTTTCCGTAGTCGTGTAGCTACAATACGTCCTACCGGGGCCTCCTTCCGGCAATCTGGCCGGCTTGGCGGCGCGCAAACGACTTCGCCCGCCTCAGCCATCCTCCCTGGGGACCGCGCTGGCCTCCGCTGCCTCCGCTCCCTCCGAGAGCAACACGGCCAGGCCGCTCTCGTCTAGCACCGGCACGCCCAGGGCGACTGCCTTGTCCAGCTTCGCCCCGGCATTCTCGCCCGCGACCAGGAACCGGGTCCTCTTCGACACCGAGCCGGATACCTTGCCGCCCAGCGCCTGCACGGCCTCGGCGGCCTCCTCCCTGGTCCGGTCAGCCAGGGTGCCGGTCAGCACGACCGTCACGCCGGCCAGCGGGCCGGCCGCCTGGCCGCCCTCGGCGGCGGCCGCGGGCGGCGCGGTCCAGCCTTCCTGAGCCAGTCGGACGCCGGCCGCCCGCCACTTGTCCACGATGGCCGCATGCCAGTCCACGGCGAACCAGTCCCGGATCGAGGCGGCGATCGTCGGGCCGACGTCCGGCACGCCCGTCAGCGCCTCAGCCGACGCTCCGGCGATCGCGTCCACCGAGCCGAACGCGGCGGCCAGCGCCCGTGCTGCCGTCGGCCCCACATGGCGGATCGACAGCGCGACGAGGATCCGCCACAGTGGCCGCCGGCGCGCTTCCTCCAGGTTGTGCAGCAGCTTGACGGCATTGACCGTCAGCGTGCCCTGCTTGCTGACGAAGAAGGAGCTGCTGGCCAGGGAGTCCTCGGTCAGCGCGAACAGGTCGCCCTCGTCGGTGACCAGGCCTGAGTCCAGCAGCGCCGAGGCCGCCTCGTAGCCGAGGACCTCGATGTCCAGGGCACCGCGGCCGGCCAGGTGAAACAGTCGCTCGCGCAGCTGGGCCGGGCACGACCGGGCGTTCGGGCAGCGCCAGTCGACCCCGCCCTCCTCGCGGGCCAGCGGCGTCCCGCAGGCGGGGCAGGCCGCCGGGAAGTCAAAGGCCTGCTCCGTGCCGGTGCGCAGGTCCACGACCGCGCCCACGACCTCCGGGATGACGTCGCCCGCCTTGCGCAGCACAACCATGTCGCCGATCAGGACGCCCTTGCGGGCCAGCTCGTCAGCATTGTGCAAGGTGGCGCGGTCGACCGTCGACCCGCTGACCTTGACCGGCTCCATCACGGCGAACGGCGTCACCCGCCCGGTCCGGCCGACGTTCACGCGGATGTCGAGCAGCCGGGTGTTGACCTCCTCGGGCGGGTACTTGTAGGCGATCGCCCAGCGCGGCGCCCGGCTGGTGGCACCCAGCTGGCGCTGCAGGTCCAGCCGGTCGATCTTGACCACCACCCCGTCGATCTCATAGGGCGTGTCGTGCCGGTGCTCGGCGTAGTGCGCGATGTACTCCCGCACACTGTCCAGGTCGTCGACCACGCGGTACCGGTCGCTGACCGGCAGGCCCCACTCGCCGAGCCGCTCGTACCAGCCCGACTGGGAGGCGGGCATGTCCGTGCCGACGGCCGCGGCCGCGCCCGCGTCGTCGGGCGAGGGCATGCCGCTGTCCGGAGAGCCGCCCGGTACGAACAGCCCGTGCACCAGCATGCTGAGCGCCCGGCTGGCGGTAACGCGGGGGTCCTTCTGCCGCAGCGAGCCGGCCCCCGAGTTCCGGGGGTTGGCGAAGGGGGCCTTCCCCTCGCTGGTCAGCCGCTCGTTGAGCTCCTCGAACGCCTTCACCGGCAGGAACACCTCGCCGCGCACTTCCAGCGTCTCCGGCCAGCCCGACCCGGCCAGCCGGGCGGGGACCGCCGCGATCGTCTTGATGTTCGGCGTCACGTCCTCGCCGGTCACCCCGTCGCCGCGGGTCGCCGCCCGGACCAGGCGCCCGTTCCGGTAGACCAGGGCGATCGCCAGACCGTCGATCTTGAGCTCGCACAGGTAGGGCCCGGACGCGCCCAGCCGGTCGGCCCGCGCCGCCCACGCGTCGAATTCCTCAGCCGAGAAGGCGTTATCGAGGCTGAGCAGGCGCTCGAGGTGCTCGACGGCGGCGAAGTCGGTCGAGATCGCGCCGGCGACGCGCTGGGTCGGCGAGTCCGGCGTCCGCAGCTGCGGGTAGCGCTCTTCCAGCCCTTCCAGCTCGCGCATCATCGTGTCGTACTCGGCGTCGGACACTAGCGGCGAGTCGAGCACGTAGTACCGATAGCTGTTCTCGGTGAGCTCCGCCGACAGCTCGGCGTGCCGGTGCCGCGCCTCCGGGGTCGGCTCCGGCCCGGCCGCCACGGCAGCCGAGGCGGCCGCCTCGGCCCCGACCCCGACCCCGGCCCCGGCCCCGGCCCCGGCCGCGGCCGCATCAGGCTCGGTCACCGGGCCACCTCCTCGATCAGCTCCGGCGCGATCCGGGCCGCCTCCCGGCAGCCCTTGAGTGCCGCGCGCGCCGCCTCCGGCGACAGGCTCGCCAGCCCGCACGCGGGGGTGATCACCACCTGCTGGGCCAGCAGCCGCGAGTCCAGCGAGGTATGCCGCCACATGGTGACCACCTCCGAGGCCGTGTCCCGCGGCGGCCGCCGCAGCGAGTCATCGCTGGTCGTCGGCACCGCGCCGACCAGCAGCCCCAGGCCGGCGTCGGCGATCTCGGCCACGCCATCGATACCCGCCCGCCCCACCAGGGTCAGATCGAAGCTGGCCGCCCCCGCCCCCACTTCCCGGGCCAGCAGGAACGGATAATTAGGCGCGCAGCAATGCAGCACCGTGAACGCGGTCGCCGCCTCCAGCACGGAGCGGAGCGTGGCGCTGGCCACGATCTGGTCCAGAGCGGCCAGCATCCCCAGCCCGCTAGCCGTCGGCACCCGGCCGGCCAGCACCGCGGGCAGGTCAGGCTCGTCGAGCTGCACCACGACTGTTGCGCCGGGGATGCGCTGGCGGATCTCCTGGACGTGCGCCGCGACACCCTCGGCCAGCGAGTTCGTCAGGTCGGCCAGCGCGCCAGGATCGGCCAGCGCGGGATTCATGCTCCGGCTGAGCTCGATCCGCGCCGCCAGCGTCAGCGGCCCGCAGACCGTGACCTTGTAGGGCCCGCTGTAGCCCTCAGCGGCCTCCTGCGCGGCATCCAGGTCGAACGACAGGAAGCTGGCCGCGGCGCGCTGATCGCGGCCCGGATGGGCGGCGAACTTCCAGCCGCGCGGCGTCGTCTCCACCGGCAGGTCAATCAGCAGCGACGCCGCCCGCCCGATCATGTCGGCCCCCACCCCGCGAGCGGGCAGCTCGGGGAGGAAGGGGAAGTCCGGCAGCTCATCCATGATCACGGCGCACGCCCGGGCCGGGTCGGTGTCGGGCATAGAGCCCACGCCAGTGGCGCTGCCTTCACGCCAGGGAAGAGAGCGCGCCGTGGCGTCCTGCGCTGCGTTATCGGGCACGGTCCCGAGCTTAATGTCCTGCACAGACACTTCGGGGACCAGCAGGGCCGTGCCGCACCGCGCTCCCCTAGCGACGGTGCGGCACGGCGTCAGTGGCGCCCTACCGGACGCGCGGGCCAACCGGGCGCTCCAACCAGGGCGGCTCTTCTTCGGAACCGCCAACCTCGGAATGCTGGTCGGGCTGCACGGTGATGTGAGCTCGGAGCACGCATCGGGCCAGCAGCGCCACGATCGTGGGCGGACCATAGAGCAGGGTCTTGTGCCGCTCCTCCTGCCTGACCCCGATGATGACTAGGACAGTGGCGACGACGACCAGGGCGAACCCTGCTGCTCCGGCGAACATGATCGCCTCGATAGCTGCCATGGTGGATCCCCTTTCTCACCCGGCCAGCGGCTGGCTGTTTGGTTCGGTTTGCCCCTTTCGGAGTACTCTGCGCCGTGGCGGATGACACCGCCGGCGGGTTCTTGGGGCCGCGATCCAGCATGTCCTTGCCAACCCAAGGGCACTGACTGCTAGGATCGGGCCTACTAACCCATCCGTTGGAGCCATCCCAACGTTTGGTACTGATTTCATGCTGACAGCGAACAAGATCAAGCGCAATAGGTTAAGCCCAACCATCTGGACTAGTCCGACGAGGGGTACGGTTCTATCCAGCCCATCCACCCCAGCCATTGGGGCTGTTGGGACGTTTGGAGGTCAGATGCCAGACACCCCGAAGTGGCGCCAGATCGCTGAGAATCTGCGGCAGAAGATCGAGTCTGGCGAGCTAGGCCGCGACGGCCAGGTCCTCCCGTCCGAGCTCGAGCTCCAAGACACGTACAACGCCTCCCGGAATACGATCCGCGACGCCGTCAAGTGGCTTGTGACCCGTGGCCTGGTCGTCACCAGGCCCGGTCAGGGAACCTTCGTCGTCACCATGATCGACCCGTTTGTGACCCAGCTGACCGACGATGGAGCCGGTCCCGGTGCGGAGAGCACCGCCTATGCTTCCGAGGTCGCGGCGCAGAGCAGAAAACCCGAAACTTCAGTCCCGAGAGTGGAGATTAAGAAGGCCGACGGCCTGGTGGCAGTCGAACTGCGACTAGCCGAGGGCACCCCCGTGGTCAGCCGCCACCAGCAGCGCCTCATCGACGGCACGCCATGGTCCCTGCAAACGACGTGGTACTCGATGGACCTGGTGACTCAGGGGGCCGTACGGCTGATCCAGGCAGAGGAAATAAGCCCGGGAGTAGTGAACTACATCGAGCAGGTCCTCGGCATCAAGCAGGCCGGCTGGCGCGACCGATTCCAGGTCCGGCCCCCCGATCGCCGCGAGACAGAGTTCTTCCACCTCCCCGACGACGGACGAATCGCCGTGATCGAGATCGTCCGGACAGGTTATGACGAATCCGGCCAGCCGTTCCGGGTCACCGTCACCACCTATCCGGCTGACCGAAACCAGTTCGTCATGCTGGCCGGCGACGTGCCGGACGAGTCCGTCCTGCGGGGCGCCGCCCAGGGCGGCACTGGCTAATGTCCGCCGACGACCCGGGAGCGAACCAGAGTTGTTCCCGGTAGTAATTCCCTAAGCGTCCGTACCTGTTCGCAGACAGGCAAACGGGACACAGATGTCACGGCGGAGACTCTCCTCGTGACTGACAGCGACAAACTGAGGAGGTGTCATGGGAAAGCGTTATGGGCGCCCGTCGCCGCATTACCGGTATGAGCACTACGACCCACGCTGGGCAGTCGTTACTGAGTCGGGACGCCCCTGATCTGGGGCAGCATCTTCATTGTGCACCGGCGCTGGACAGATCTCTCGCGGCCCGAACAGCGCCGGCACGACAAGGACCGTACTGCACAGCTGGTGCCTGAGTGACTTGATGCAACGATTGATGCAACCGATTCGAACGACACGCCAATAGGCGACTGTTACGTGAGAGATTGAGTGTGACAACGGTGCAGGAGCACGATCTTCGCTCCGATAATGGACCTCAGCACCCTTAGTGACTGCACGCCATGTCGGATTGTTCAGCTAGCTCCGCTCGCCCCGCTCTGCCTTATCCGGTGCGGGGCGAGCGGAAAATTCACCGGATTCCTGCTCCGCTGGCGGCGCCGGGCTGCGACAGCCCCTGCGGGCCTGGCATATGTTGTGTCGGTCGTGGCTGAATAGGGAGCTATGTCGGCATGGCCACTAGCTCTATCCCATGCACTCGATGCTGACATACCGGTCATCCTGGGGCTTATCCAAGAAGCGGCCGTATGGCTGCAGATGAAGAACACCGACCAGTGGGCCAGGCCCTGGCCCGATCAGGCCGGTCTCGATAGCAGGGTGCGGGCCGCCATTGCCGGGCGCAGGAGCTGGATCTGCTGGGACGGCGCTACGCCGGCGGCCACGATCACGGCTGATCCGCAGGAGGATCCTTACTGGTCGGAGGTAGGCCCAGCCGAGCCGGCCGTCTACGTCCACCGCCTGGTGGTCAGCCGCAAGTATGCGGGCGCAGGACTCGGGGCCGCCCTGCTGGACTGGGCCGGCCAGAGCGCGAAGCGCGAGCACGGGGCCCGCTGGATCCGGCTGAGCGCGTGGACCACCAATCAAGGCCTGCACCGGTACTACCGACGGCAAGGATTCCTCTTCGCCGGCCTGCACCCCGACAAGGGCTACCCGTCCAGGGCGCGATTTCAGCGCTCGGCGGCCCGTGTCCCGCCCCCGGGCCTGGCCCTGTTCCGGCAGACATGACGGCCCGGCGCCTCAGTGCGCCGCGCACGCCTGGCTGGTACCTGTGATGGTGGCCGACCCCAGCACGGTTTCCCCGTCGTAGAGAACCGCCGCCTGTCCCCTTGCGATGCCGCGAGCGGGCCCGTGCAGGTGGATGCGCACCATGTCGCCGTCCTGACGGGCGATCAGCTCAGAGGTGGCTGGCTGCGGCTCGCCGTGCGCTCGCAGCTGCACCAGGCACTCCACCGGGCCGGCGGGCGGCGCGCAGCCCGACCAGACCGGCCGGGCCGCCTCGATCTCCAGCACGTCCAGGCCCTCGGCCGGCCCCACGGTGACCGTGTTGGACACCGGCTCGATGTCGAGCACGTAGCGCGGGCGGCCGTCGGCAGCCGGGTGATCGATGCCCAGGCCCTTGCGCTGGCCGACGGTGAAACCGTAGCTGCCGTCATGGCCGCCGACCACCGTCCCGTCGGCCTCGATGATGGTGCCGGGCACGCTGCCTAGCTGCCCGCGCAGGAACTTGCGGGTGTCGCCGTCGGCGATGAAGCACACGTCGTGGCTGTCGGGCTTGGCGGCGACGGCCAGGCCGCGATCGGCGGCCTCCCTGCGCACCTGATCCTTGGTGATGCCGCCCAGGGGGAACATGGCCCGCTCCAGCTGCTGGCTGGTGAGCACGGCCAGCACGTAGGACTGATCCTTGCCGCTGTCCACGCTGCGCACGAGCCGGCGCGGCCCCGGCGCGGGCAGCGCCGGGTCCAGGCGGGCGTGGTGGCCGGTGCAGACGGCGTCGAAGCCGAGCGCGACGGCGCGGTCCAGGACGGCCGCGAACTTGATCTTCTCGTTGCAGCGCAGGCAGGGGTTCGGGGTGTTGCCGCGCGCGTACTCGCCGACGAAGTCCCGCACGACGTCATCGTGGAAGCGCTCGGCCATGTCCCAGACATAGAACGGGATGCCGATCACGTCGGCGGCCCGGCGGGCGTCGCGGGCGTCTTCCAGCGTGCAGCAGCCGCGGGCACCAGTCCGGTAGGAGCTGGGGTTCCGGGACAGGGCCAGGTGCAGCCCGGTGACGTCGTGGCCGCCCTCGGCAGCCCGGGCGGCGGCCACTGCAGAATCGACGCCGCCGGACATTGCGGCTAGCACGCGCAGCTTGGTCATAGCCCTTCCAGCCTATGCGCGAGCGCCCGCTGGGCCGGCCCCGCCGGGCTTTCTCCTTGATCACGACCGATCGGGCGCAGTATACGCGGCGAAACGGTCGTGATCATGAAAAATCGGCCGCCCGGCCGGCTTAGCGGCCGGCGCGGCGGGCCCGCTCCACGACCTCGCCGATGACGGCGCCGAGCGCGTCGACGTCGGCCTGGGTGGTGGAGTAGCCGAGCGAGAACCGCAGCGACCCGCGGGCCCGGGCCTCGTCGGCGCCCATCGCGAGCAGCACGTGGCTGGGCTGGGCGACCCCCGCGGTGCAGGCAGAGCCGGTCGAGCAGGCGATGTCCCGGGCGTCCAGCAGCATCAGCAGCGCGTCGCCCTCGCAGCCGGGGAAGGAGAAGTGCGCGTTGCCGGGCAGCCGGCCAGGACCGGGCGGCTCCCCGTTGAGGGTGGCGTCCGGGACGGCGGCCATAACCTGGTCGATCAGGTCGTCGCGGAGCGCGGCCAGCCGCTTGGCCTCGTCGGCCCGCCGCTCGCAGGCGATCGTGACGGCGACGGCGAACGCCCGGATGGCCGGGGCGTCCAGGGTTCCGGACCGCACGTCGCGCTCCTGGCCGCCGCCGTGCAGGACGGGCACCGCGTCGGTCCCCCTGGCCAGCAGCAGCGCGCCGACCCCCACCGGGCCGCCGAGCTTGTGCGCGGTGATGGTCAGGGCCGTGGCACCGCTGGAGGCCAGGCCCACGGGCAGCTGCCCGGCGGCCTGGACCGCGTCGCTGTGGAACGGGATCTGATAGTCCCGCGCGACCTCCGCCAGGTCGGCTATCGGCTGTACCGTCCCGACCTCGTTGTTTGCCCACATGACGCTGGTCAGCGCCACGCTGGCCGGGTCCCGCTCGATGGCCTCGCGCAGCTGCGCGGGGCTCAGCCGCCCGGTGGGCGAGACCGGCATCCAGTCAACGCTCGCGCCCTCATGATCGGCCAGCCAGTGCACGCTGTCGAGCACCGCATGGTGCTCCGTCTCGGTCACCAGGACCCGGCTGCGCGCCGGATCGGCCGCGCGGCGCGCCCAGAACAGGCCCTTAACGGCGAGATTGTCAGCTTCGGTGCCGCCGCTGGTGAACACGACCTCGCTAGGCCGGGCCTGGTAGGCCGCGGCGATCTGCTCCCTGGCCTCCTCGACGACCCGGCGGGCGCGCCGCCCCGCGTTATGCAGGGACGAGGGGTTGCCGAGCTGGCTGAGCTCCTCCGTCATGGCGGCCAGGGCCCCGGGCAGCATCAGGCTGGTCGCCGCATGGTCGAGGTACACCGGACCGGAGGGCTCCGGGCGGGCCGCCGCAGCTGAAGAGGGCCGGTCGGCCATGCCGTCAAAATTCACCATGATGTTACCCAGCCTAGCTGCGATCGGGGCCCAGCTGCGATCGGGCGGGGCGGGGCGGCGGCACCCCGCGGGCTCAGCCCTGGGAGCGCTTCTCGATCTCGTCGATCAGCTGCGGGACGACCTTGAACAGGTCGCCGACGACGCCGTAGTCGGCGAGCTCGAAGATGGGCGCCTCGGGATCCTTGTTAATGACCATGATCGTCTTAGCGGTCTGCATCCCGGCCCGGTGCTGGATGGCCCCGGAGATGCCGCAGGCCAGGTAGAGCTGCGGCGACACGGTCTTGCCGGTCTGGCCGACCTGGAACTGATGCGGATACCAGCCCGCGTCGGTGGCCGCGCGGGACGCGCCCACCGCGGCGCCCAGCGCGTCCGCCAGCTTCTCGATCAGGGCGAAGTTCTCGCCGGCCCCGACCCCGCGGCCGCCGGACACGACGATCGACGCCTCGGTCAGCTCCGGCCGCTCGCCGCGCTCCTGCTCCACGCGCCCGGTGACGTGCGCGCCCTTGGCGGCGTCGCTGACGGTGACGGAGGCCGGCTCAATGTCCGCCGCGCCCGCCGCCGGCTCCGGCGTCACCGCGTTCGGCCGGACCGCGATGATCGGCGTTCCCGCGGACACCTTCGACTGCACGGTAATCGCGCCGCCGAAGACGGACTGCTCCCCGACGAGCTCGTCACCCAGGCCGGTCACGTCGGTCAGGATCCCGGAGCCGGTCTTGACCGCCAGGCGGGCGGCCACCTCGCGGCCCTCGGCCGTGGCCGCCACCAGCACCGCCGCGGGCGACTTCTCGGCGACAAGCTCGGCCAGCAGCTCCGCCTTGGGCGCCACCAGGTAGTCGTCAAAGTCCTTGCTGTCGGCGACGTAGATCTTCGCCGCGCCGTACTCGGCCAGCCGCGCCTGGCCGCCCTCGGCGCCGGCACCGGTCCACACCGCAGCCGGCTCGCCGTAGGCGCGGGCCAGGGTCAGCAGCTCGCAGGTGACCTTCTTGACCGTCTCGCCGGAGTGCTCGACGAGTACCAGGATCTCAGCCATGTCCGGCCGCCCTTCCGCTAATCAGATGAACTTGCGCGCGGCCAGGAACTCGGCGGCCTTGGCGCCGCCGTCTCCCTCGTCGGTCACGATCGTGCCGGCCTGGCGCGGCGGCCGCTTGGCGAAGCTGACCACCTCGGTGCCGCTGGCGGCCAGGCCCGCGCGCCCGGCGTCGAGCTCGAGGTCGGCCAGGCTCAGCGTCTCGACCGGCTTCTTCTTGGCCGCCATGATCCCCTTGAACGAGGGATAGCGAGGCTCGTTGATCTTCTCGACCACGCTCACCACGGCCGGCAGGGTGGCCTCGACGGTGTCATAGCCGTAGTCTGCCTGCCGGTTGATGGTGATCGCGGACCCGTCGGTCTCCACCTTGCTGGCGAACGACATCTGGGGGACGCTCAGCCGCTCGGCCAGCATGGCCGCCATGACGCCCATCCGGGCGTCGGTGGACTCCGAGCCGAGGATCACCAGGTCGAAGCCGATCCGGCCGAGCACCTTGGCGATGACCTCCGAGGTCACCAGCGCGTCGGAGCCGTGCAGGGCCTCGTCGCTGACGTGCACCGCCTTGTCGGCCCCCATCGACAGGGCCTTGCGGATGGTCTCGGTGGCCTTCTCCGGGCCGACCGACAGGACCGTGACCTCGCCGCCATGAGCCTCGGTCAGCCGCAGGCCCTCCTCGATCGCGTACTCGTCGAGCTCGTTCATCACGGCATCGGCCGCGCCGCGGTCCAGCGTGCTGTCATCGGAACGGAGCGTCCGCTCCGACCAGGTATCCGGTACCTGCTTCACACAGACGACGATGTTCATGATCGGCGGCCGACCTCCCTCTGCATACCCTGGCCCTGCGTTCTGTCGACTTTACCCACTGGTAGCTACCAGGCGGCGCTCGGCCGCCTCGACCACGTTGGTCAGCAGCATCGCCCGCGTCATCGGCCCGACACCGCCCGGCATCGGGGCCAGGTACCCGGCCACCTTGGCCACGTCCGGGTCGACGTCGCCGACCAGGCCGGCCTCGGTCCGGCTGATGCCCACGTCGAGGACGGCCGCGCCCACGCTGACCATGTCCGGCGTGATCAGGCCGGGCCAGCCGGCGGCCGCGACGACGATGTCGGCCTTCCTGGTGTGCGCGGCGAGGTCCCGCGTGCCGGTGTGGCAGAGCGTCACGGTCGCGTTCTCGCTGCGCCGGCTGAGCAGCAGGCCAAGCGAGCGGCCGACCGTGATCCCGCGGCCGATCACGGTGACCTCGGCGCCGGCGATGGGGACGTCGTAGCGGCGCAGCAGCTCGACGATGCCGCGCGGCGTGCACGGCAGCGGCGCCGGCTCGCCCAGTACCAGGCGGCCCAGGTTCATCGGGTGCAGTCCGTCCGCATCCTTGGCCGGGTCGATTCGCTCCAGCACCTGCTGCGCGTCGAGGCCGGCGGGCAGCGGCAGCTGCACGATGTAACCGGTGCACGCCGGGTCCGCGTTCAGCTCGGCGACCGCGTCCTCTACCTGCTGCTGGGTGGCGTCGGCCGACAGGTCAACGCGGATGCTGAGGATGCCCACCTGGGCGCAGTCCCGGTGCTTGCCGTTGACGTAGGAGCGGCTGCCCGGGTCGTCGCCGACCAGGATGGTGCCCAGGCCCGGCCGCAGCCCGGCGCCGGTCAGCCGGGCGACCCGGCTGGCCAGGTCTTCGCGTATGGCGGCGGCTGTCGCCTTGCCGTCCAGGATCGTCGCTGTCATCGCCCGCCATTGTGCCCGATACCCCGGCACAGTCCCGAAGCGCGTCCCGCAGGCGACCTTAGGACGCGACGAAGCTGAGGACCTTCATGACGGCACCGGCAGTGGTCGGTCCGCCGGAAGAGCCCGCCCCGTAGTCGCCGACGGCGTACTGCGGGACGGCGGAAATCGGAACGCCGATCTCGGCGGGTGTTACCTGACCGACCTGCTCGCCGTCCCAGATGAACGTGACGGCGGACGTTGTTTCAATAACGGAGTAGATATGCGTCCCGCACCAGTTTCCGGCTGGAGCGCCGGCGCGGTCGTCCGCGACACCCGCCGGGTTTACGTAGTGGTAATCCCAGGCAGCCTCTCCTTTGATGGCCTCAACGATGTCAGTCTCACCATTAGCTGGCCAGGTGCCGGACGACCCTACGGTCCAGAATGCGGGCCAGTTCTCGATGAGGTTCGATGAGTTGCACGGAAGGCTAATCTGCTCAGTAAGGGTGAACGGCAGCGTCCAGGAGGGTTATTCAGCCAGCTGCGTAGAAATGCAGGGCGATTACCGTTGAAATGGTTGTGGCGAATGTCGCGAGCGGGCGCCGATAATCGGTGTGCATGATTCGCCAGGTCTTGAAGTTGGCGATCGTCTGCTCGATGACGTAGCGAATCTTGTTGACCTGCTTGTTGAATTCCTTCTCCCAGTCCAGGAGACTGCGGTGAGCGGGCTTCCTGATCGGCGTGATCATGTCATTGCCAACGTATCCCTTATCGCCGATCCAGCTGCCGGGATCAAGTGTCAGGAGGACCCCGGATTCACTAAGGCAGTACGTGTCGTGCCGGCTGCCGTCGACCGGATCAGAAATCCACGCGAGCCTTCCGGCGAGAGTGCAGGCGACCTGCACATTCATGCCCGTTGTCTTGTGCTTGCCGGAGTACAGCTCCGGGCGGGAGGCCCACGACCAGCACGGAAGGAGGGTGCCATCCACGATGTACTGCGTCCGCCCGTCCAGCTCATCAGCCGTCGGGGCATAATCCCGGAGCACCTTTCCTAGCAGCGGCGTTATCCCGGTAACTGCGCGGCTTATCGTCGGCTGGGATACTCCGTAGGTCTCTGCCAGTTCTGCCTGAACCCGGTTCCGCCGCATATAGGTCAGGGCCACAATCACAGACTTGCGCAGGCCCAGAATGGGTGGCCAGGGCCGCTTCCCTTCCATCGCCTCAGCGTGAATCATAGCGCACAGGTCCGTAATGCTCTCGCGGGAGAATCCGGTGGTAAAATACATGTAAGGCGGCCCGTTTTCTGGTGAGTGTTGAGTCTCGTTAACCCAATTCTCCCAGTTGGCGGGTCGCCGTTCATTTTGGCACGCCGGATAGGTGTCAATTTATCCGCGTGAATAAGCCTCCAGGTCTGGTTCCCCCAGGTGTTGACGGCTCCTGACCTAGTGGCCGCAGAGTTCATGGCCAGCCAGACGGCACTGCCGTTCAGTGAGTCCTGGGCCGGATCGAACGACACCGTGTACTGCGAAGGGCTCTGAACGTTGTTACAGCCGTTGTAAGCGTGATAACTCTGGCACCAGGTAACTCCGCCGTATGAGAACGGGGAGCCGGTAATCGTGGCCCATACCGGAACGGCTGACCTGAGCGCGAGCAGCGCTACTCCCAGAACAGTCACAGTAAGCCAAAAGGGAAATATCCTCATCTTATCCCGCCCGCTCATATTACCATTCTGCATGGCCAGCGGGTGAGAGGGAATCCGAGCGCGCTCGGCTTTACCGTCCAGATGGACGCCCAGTTTGGCGAGGGGATGCGCCGGCCGGGCCGCGGCTCGTCCTGGCATCGGGCTCAGTGATAGAAGTGCCGCACCCCGGTGAAGTAAAGGGTGACGCCAGCGGCCTGCGCAGCGTCGATGACGAGCTGGTCGCGCACCGAGCCGCCCGGCTCGACGACCGCCCGGACGCCTGCCCCGGCCAGCACCTCGAACCCGTCCGGGAACGGGAAGTAAGCATCGCTGGCCGCGACGGCGGCGGCGGCCCGGTCACCGGCTCGCTCGACCGCCAGGCGGGCCGCGTCGACGCGGTTGACCTGGCCCATGCCGATCCCGACGCTGGCCTGCCCGGCCGCCAGCAGGATCGCGTTGGACTTCACGCTGCGGCACGCCTTCCAGGCGAACCGCAGGTCCGCGAGCGTCTGCGCGTCGGCCGGCTCGCCCGCGGCGAGCTGCCAGCCCGCCGGCGCGTCGCCAGGCTCAGTGACCCGGTCGGCGGTCTGCATCAGCAGGCCACCGCTGACCGGCCGCGATTCGATGGCCGGGCCTGGCTCGGGGGGCGGGCAGCGCAGCAGCCGCAGGTTCTTGCGCCCGGCCAGGATGTCCAGGGCGGCGGCCTCGAAGCCCGGCGCGATCACCACCTCGGTGAAGATGTCAGCGATCTGCGCGGCGAGCTGCTCGGTTACCACGCCGTTGGCGGCGATCACGCCCCCGAAGGCCGAGACCGGATCGCACTCGTGGGCCCGGCGGTGGGCCTGGGTGAGGTCGGCGGCAACCGCGATCCCGCACGGGTTGGCGTGCTTCATGATCGCGACGCACGGCTCGGCGAAGTCGAAGGCCGCCCGCCGGGCGGCGTCGGCGTCTACGTAGTTGTTGTAGGACATCGCCTTGCCGTGCAGCTGCTCGGCGGTGGCGATGCCGCTCGCAGCCCGGCCGCCGGCGCCGCCGCGCACGTAGAGGGCGGCCCGCTGATGCGGGTTCTCGCCGTAACGCAGGATTTCCCGCCGGGTCCACAGGGCAGCGGTCACGTCGGGCCAGCCGCTGTCGGCAGCGGCCGCGTCCGGGGCGTAGACGGACGCGAACCAGGAGGCGACCGCCGCATCATAGGCGGCGGTGTGGGCGAAGGCGCGCGCCGCGAGCCTGCTGCGCTGGGCCAGCGTGAACCCGCCCCCGCCCAGGGCCGTCAGCACGTCGGGGTACAGGTCCGGGCTGGTGATCACGGCCACGGTGGCGTGGTTCTTGGCGGCGGCGCGGACCATCGCCGGGCCGCCGATGTCGATCTGCTCGACGCACTGCTCCGGGCTGGCTCCGCTGGCCACCGTCCGCTCGAACGGGTACAGGTTGGAGACCAGCAGCTCGAACGGGGCGATGCCCAGCTCCGTGAGCTGATCGCGGTGGCTGGCCTGGCTCAGGTCGGCCAGCAGGCCCGCGTGCACCGCCGGATGCAGGGTCTTGACCCGGCCGTCCAGGCACTCGGGGAAGCCCGTGAGCTGCTCGACCGGGGTCACCGGCACGCCGGCCGCCGAGATCGTCACCGCCGTGCTGCCGGTCGACACGATCTCCACCCCGGCGTCGCTGAGCGCCACGGCCAGCCCGGCAATCCCGGCCTTGTCGTAGACGCTGATGAGCGCGCGCTTGATGGCCACCTTCGTCAACGCCCGATCCTCACCTTCCGGCCCGCCACGGACCAGCCGCCGCGGACCATCTGGCCCACGGTCTCCACCAGCAGTGCCCGCTCCGCTACCTTGATCCGCTCGTGCAGCGCCGGCTCGTCGTCGTCATCGTGCACGGGAACGGCCGCCTGCGCGACGATCGGCCCGGTGTCGGTCCCGGAGTCCACCAGGAAGATGGTGCAGCCGGTCAGCTTCGCGCCGTGCTCGAGGGCGTCGGCCGGAGCGTGCATGCCGGGAAATGACGGTAGCAAGGCCGGATGGGTGTTGATCACCCGGCCGCCGAACTGGCGGAGGAACTCCGGCCCGACCAGCTTCATGAAACCGGCCAGGACGATCAGGTCGGGCGTGAACCTGGCGCAGTCGGCCGCGAGCGCCCGGTCCCAGGCCGGCCGGTCCGGGAAGTCCTTGACCCTCCGGACGAATGTGGGCACCCCGGCGGCCTGCGCCCGGCTGAGCCCGGCGATGCCGTCCCGGTCGGCGCCCACGGCCACCACAGTGGCCCCGAACGCCGGGTCGGCCGTGGCCTCCAGCAGCGCCTGCAGGTTACTGCCCGTCCCGGACACCAGGACGACCAGTCGCGAGTGGCTAACGGTCGGGCTCCTTCGACGGCTCGTGCGCGCGGTTGACCAGGACATTTCAGGGTACTGGCTGACGCCCTAAGCTCGGGGACTGTCCGCACCCCTGGAGCCTTCATGTCAGCGTTCTTCCCGCCGGACCTTCCGGCTCCGCCCGACCTTCCGGCTGCGGCCGCCCCGGCGCCGGACATCGTCATCCGGCTGCGGGCGGCCGGCTGCGTCTTCGCCGAAGATGAGGCCCGGCTGCTCGTCGCCGCGGCCCAGTCCCCGGCCGGGCTGGCCGCCATGGTGGACCAGCGAGTGGCCGGCCTGCCGCTGGAACACGTCCTGGGCTGGGCGGAGTTCTGCGGGCTGCGGATCGCCGTGGATCCCGGGGTCTTCGTTCCCCGCCGGCGCACCGAGTTCCTGGTCCGCGAGGCCGCGGCCCTGACCCGGCCGCGAGCCGTCGTCGTCGACCTGTGCTGCGGCTCGGGCGCCCTGGGGGCAGCCCTGGCTGCCGTCGGCAGCGAGATCGAGCTGCACGCCGCCGACATCGATCCCGCCGCGGTGGCGTGCGCCCGGCGCAACCTCGCGGCCGCCGGCGGCCGCGCGTACCTGGGTGACCTGTACGAACCGCTGCCCGCCGCGCTGGCCGGCCGCGTCGATGTCCTGCTCGCCAACGTGCCCTACGTCCCCACCGAGGAGGTCGGGCTGCTGCCCCCCGAGGCCCGCCTGCACGAGGCCCGGCTGGCGCTCGATGGCGGCGCGGACGGCCTTGACCTGCTGCGGCGCGTGTCGGCGGCGGCGGCGCACTGGCTCGCGCCCGGCGGTCACCTGCTGTTCGAGACGAGCAAGCGGCAGGCATCGCAGGCGCTCAGCATCATCGCCGCCGATAGCCTGATCCCGCGGCTAGCCAGCTCCGAGGAGCTGGCGGCTACTGTCGTCATCGCGCGCCGGCCCGGGTAGCCGACAGCGGCTTGACTTCACGTCGGTAAGTTGATACTAACGGTAAGTGGCTACTAACATTGGCGTCGTGCTCGAGGCACTGGCGGACCCCACCAGGCGCGCGGTCTGGGAGCAGCTGGCCCTCGGGCCGATGACCGTCGGGGAACTGGCCGCCAGCCTGCCCGTGAGCCGGCCTGCCGTGTCGCAGCACCTGAAGGTCCTCGCCGCCGCGGACCTCGTCTCCGCCACTCCGCAGGGCACGCGGCGGATCTACGCCGCCCGGCAGGAAGGGCTGCGCGCGCTGCGCGAGTACCTCGACACCATGTGGCGGGACGGCCTGGAGTCCTACGCCGCCGCCATCGACCGGCAGAATCAGAAAACGGAGGACAGCCCAGCATGAACACCCCGAACACCGGCACGGCCGTCATCGCGCCCGTGCGCCATCAGATCGTGGTCAACGCATCCGTCGAACGCGCCTTCCGCCTCTTCACCGAAGGCTTCGGCACCTGGTGGCCCAAGTCCCACACCATCTCCCCGGTACCAGTCGAGCAGGCCATCATCGAGCCTCGCGCGAGCGGCCGGTGCTATGACCGGGGCACCGACGGCAGCGAGTGCGACTGGGGCCGGGTCCTGGCCTGGGAGCCGCCAACGCGGCTGGTCCTGGCCTGGCAGGTGGATGGCACGTGGAGTTACGAGCCCGATGTCGAGCACGCCTCGCGGGTCACGGTCACCTTCGCGCCGGACGGCGACCGGACCCGGGTCACGCTGGTCCACGACGAGTTCGAGCGCCACCTCCACGGCGGCCCCGAGCTCGCCGACGGTGTCCGCGACGGCTGGGGTGCCTCGCTGCGGGCCTTCGCCGCGGTCGCCGAGACCGGCCCCGCCGAAGGCGCGGCGAGCGAGACCGGGCCGGGCGAGCCGGCTCAGGCCGCACCGCCCGTCCTTAAGTACGTCATGACGTACCACTGCGCGCCGGGCTTCGAGCCGCTGGCCGAGCTGCATTTCCCCGCTCATTTCACCCGGCTGACCGAGTTCCGCGAGCGCGGCGACCTGCTGCTGGTCGGGATGCTTCTGGAGCCGGTCAACGGGGACGCGATGGCGGTCTTCAGCAGTCAGGCCGCCGCCGAGGAATTCGTGGCCGGCGACCCGTTCGTGATCAACAAGGTCGTCGCCAGCTGGACCATCCGGCCCTGGCGGGAGATCTTCTACCAGCCCCGCTGACCTGGCTGGCGCGCGGCTGGCGGTGGCCGCAGGAGGTATTTGCCGACGGAAACGCGCTCGTTATCCTCCGGTGAGATAGTACTGAGGCAGATACCGGGGCGCGCCGCGCCAGAGAGGATTCCACGCTGTCCGCCGACCAGACTCCGCCCTCGCCCGCCGCCGGCTCTGAGCCCGCGGGCGGGCAGCTGCCGAGGCTGTTCTTTCCGGATGAGCCGGCGGTCCCCGCGCCACACCCAGGGGCCGGCCTTCAGCCGGTTCCCAGCCAGCCGGTTTCCAGCCCGCCACTTGCCAGCCAGCCGGTTCCCCACCCGCCGCCGAGGCCGCCCAGCCTGCCTGGCCCGGCGGCCACCGCCCAGCGGGCACGGCCCACCGCCCCGCCGCGGCGGGAACTGCGCCAGCGGGCGCTCGCTGGCGCGGCGTTCGGCGTGCTGAGCCTGCTCGCGCTGGCCACGGCCAACAAGGCCGGGCACGCGAGCTACCTCGTCAGCTTCGCCCTGGTCGTCGCCGTGGCGGCCTGCGTGCTCGGGATATCGTCCTCCCGGCGGGCCCGCCGGGAGGACACCGCCCGGCCGCGCGGCTCCGTGGCGGCGGTCATCCTCGGGGTCATGTCCATCATCTTGTCCCTGCTGGCGTTTGTCGCCATCATCTACTCGCGGCAGCTCACGACCTACGAGCAGTGCGTGCGGAACGCCACGACCAACTCGGCTCAGCAAGCATGCACGCGCCAGCTGATGCATGCGGTCGACCCGCATTACTACCCCCGGGGCTAGCCGCCGCCCGGGCAGGATGGCTGCGGCAGGGCAGCCTTGCTGCAGCAGGGCAGCCTTTACGGCAAGGCCGACGGCCCGCGCGGGGCTGGCGGCGGCGCGCTGGGGGCATCCCCGGCCCACGGGTCCAGGTAGATCGTGTGCGCGCTGTCGGTTTCCTCGCCGCGCCGCGGCTGCGGCAGCCAGCCCTCGGCGCGCGGGCCGGAGTCATCGGCTGGGTCAGCCGCCTCCGGCGTGGCCGGGCGCCGGATCCTGCCGCCCAGGCGGAGCCAGTTGGCGACGCCGGCCGCGACCGCGCTGGAGATGCCGATTTCCAGCGCCGCGACCGCGCCGACCTGCCAGCCCGACGGGCCGACGGCGGCCAGGCGGCCGTCGCCCAGCGGACCGCCGGAAAAGGCGGCGAGCACGCCGAGCAGTCCGCCGGTGGCGGCACCGCAGGCGAGCCCCCAGAGGGGGGCGGTCTCCAGCGCCGGGATGGGCGCGGCCCGGACGAGCAGCAGCCCGGCCACGCAGCCTGCCACGTAGGGCAGCACGAGCACCGCGATGCTGAGGCCGCCACTGTGGATGCCCTGCGGGAGGGCGGCCAGCAGCGGGAACGCGGGCAGCTGCCCGAGCGCCGCCCCGGTGGGCGCCACCGTCGTGCCCGTCCCGAACGCGAAGCCAGGTCCGAGCGTGAACGAGATCGCCCAGACGATCGCGTTCGGCACGTAGGCGACCTGGGTCACCAGCAGCAGCACCGAGCCGATGGCGCCCGGGTCCAGGCTGCGGCTCAGCGTGGCGTACTGGCCGAGATGAGTAGCCAGCGAGCCGCCCGCCAGGACGGCCCCGCTGACGACCAGGACCGCCAGCGCGCCCGCCATCCCGATGATCACCGAGCGCGGCCGGTCCGGCAGCAGGCGGGCGAGCTGGTTCCATGGTGCCCGGGCGCGCGCGCCGCCGAGCCCGCCGGCGACCAGCGCGAGCAGGAACCCGCAGACCACCGCCTGCGGCGGCGACGGCGCGGCCTGCGCTGACCGGCTCGCCACGGCGAGCGCGCCGGCCACCAGGGCGTAGGGCACGGCCAGGGCCAGGGCGGCGTAGCCGACGTGCCTGAGCCGGACGACCCCCCCGGCCCGGACCACCCAGCGTCCCGCACGCCAGAGCAGCGTCCCCGGCAGCAGGACCAGGCCCAGCGGCAGCATGCCGATGCGTCCGGCGCCGGGCAGGGCGAAGCCGACGTGATGCCCGATGAGCCAGAGCATGGCGGCCGTGCGCAGCACGCCGGTCAGGCCCAGCCCGGCGTGCGGGGCCGCGATCCAGCCGACGAGCACGACCAGGATGAGCACCGCGAGGCCGGCCGCCGCCGCGGCCACGGCCGCGATCGCGCCGGTGATCACCAGCGGGCGCCCGGCATCATCCGGCGCCGGGCTGCCGGCGGCGTTGCCGCCGGGACTGGCACTGCTAGCGCGCGTGGCCGAGGTTGTCACCACTCCAGCGTCGCAACTGGCCGCCCGCCAGGCGCGGAGGCGCGCCGCGCGACCCGCAACTGCCGGCGCCGTCGGGCCTGCAGCTTGGGCGCCGGCTGCCGGGCGACCGTCAGCTCGCCTGCATGAGCTCCCGCACGAGCTGCGCGGTCCCGCTCGGCGTCCGGCCCACGCGCACGCCGACCTTCTCCAGCGCTTCCTTCTTGGCCTGGGCCGTGCCGGCCGAGCCCGAGATGATGGCGCCCGCGTGGCCCATCGTCTTGCCCTCGGGCGCGGTGAAGCCCGCCACGTAGGCGACCACGGGCTTGGTCACGTTCTTCTCGATGAAGGCCGCCGCCCGCTCTTCCGCGTCGCCGCCGATCTCGCCGATCATGACGATCGCGTCGGTCTCCGGGTCCTCCTGGAACGCCCGCAGGCAGTCGATGTGGGTAGTGCCGATGACCGGGTCCCCGCCGATGCCGACGGCCGTCGAGAAGCCGATGTCGCGCAGCTCGTACATCATCTGGTACGTCAGCGTCCCGGACTTGGAGACCAGCCCGATCCGGCCCTCAGTGGTGATGTCGGCCGGGATGATCCCGGCGTTCGACTTGCCCGGCGAGGCCACCCCGGGGCAGTTGGGACCGACGATGCGGGTGGCGTGGCCGGCCGCGCCGGCGTAGGCCCAGAAGGCGGCCGTGTCGTGCACGGGAACGCCCTCGGTGATGACGATGACCAGCGGAATCCGCGCGTCGATGGCCTCAATGACGGCCGCCTTGGTGCCGGCGGGCGGCACGAAGACCACCGACACGTCGGCCCCGGTCTCCGCCATGGCCTCGGCTACCGTCCCGAAGACCGGCACCTGCTCACCGGACAGCTCAATGGACTGGCCGGCCTTGCGCGGGTTGGTGCCGCCGACGACCTTGGCACCGGCCGCGATCATCCGGGCACCGTGCTTGCGGCCCTCCGAGCCCGTGATGCCCTGCACGATGATCCGGCTGTCGCCGGTCAGGAAGATCGCCATCTCATGCTCCCGTCGCGGCCGCAGCGGCCAGCTCGGCGGCGCGGCGCGCCGCATCGTCCATCGTCGCTACCTGCTCCACCACGGCGATGCCGGCCTGATCCAGGATGGCGCGCCCCTCGGCCGCCTTGTTGCCGTCCAGCCGCACCACGATCGGGTGGCTGACCGGCTCGCCCTGCTCGGCGAGCATCCCGATCGCCGACACGATTCCGTTGGCCACCGCGTCGCAGGAGGTGATCCCGCCGAACACGTTGACCAGGACGCTGCGGACCGAAGGATCCGACAGCACGATCTCCAGCCCGTTCGCCATCACCTCAGCTGAGGCGCCGCCGCCGATATCCAGGAAGTTGGCCGGCCGCACGCCGTCGAACTGCTCGCCCGCGTAGGCCACCACGTCGAGCGTGGACATCACCAGGCCCGCCCCGTTGCCGATGATGCCGACGGCCCCGTCGAGCTTCACGTAGTTGAGGTGCTTGGCCTTGGCGCGCGCCTCCAGCGGGTCGGTCGCGCTGGGGTCGACGAACCGGTCGTAGTTCTGCCGGAAGGCGGCGTTGTCGTCCAGGGTGACCTTGGCGTCCAGGGCGATGACCTGGCCGTCGCCGGTCAGCACGAGCGGGTTCACCTCGACCAGGGTCGCGTCCTCGTCGGTGAAGACCGCCCACATCCGCTCGGCCAGCGCGGCGGCGCCCGCCCGTGCCTCTTCCGGCAGGCCGCCGGCCTCGACAATCTCCGCCGCCTTGGCCGCGTCCACGCCCGTGAGGGGGCTGACCGGGATCCTGGCCAGCGCCTGCGGGTTGGTCCGGGCGACTTCCTCGATCTCGACGCCGCCCTCCACCGAGCACATCGACAGAAAGGTACGGTCGGACCGGTCGAGCAGGAACGACAGGTAGTACTCCTGCGCGATGTCGATGTCCGCGGCGACCAGGACCGAGTGCACGGTGTGGCCCTTGATGTCCATGCCGAGGATCTGCTCCGCCTTGGCCGCGGCCCCGCCGGCGTCGCTGGCGAGCTTCACACCGCCGGCCTTGCCGCGGCCGCCGGTCTTCACCTGGGCCTTGATCACGACGCCCGGCTTCCCGGCGGCGATGAACTCGGCCGCGATCGCGCGCGCCTCTTCCGGGGTCGTGGCCACCTTGCCCCGCTGAATCGGAACGCCATAGGAAGCGAAGAGCTCCTTCGCCTGGTACTCAAACAGGTCCACTCGGGGCCGTCCTTCGTGCTCGGCAGTGTTGTCGGCCGGCCTGCTGGTCGGCTGGCCAGGCTGCGCAGGCAGCCTAGTGCGGGCGGCCCCGTCGCGGGCAGGCAGGGCCGAGCCCACGGGTCCGTTACTCCACCGCAGGTGCGTCAGCCCGCGGTCTCCGCGTGACCTTTCATCTCATCATCGGCCAGCGTCGACCGGACCCAGTCCACTATCTGCGTCGTGGGGGCGCCAGGGGTGAAGATCTCCGCGACGCCGAGCTGCTTGAGCTCGGTGATATCGGCATCCGGGATGATCCCGCCGCCGAAGACCACGATGTCGCTGGCCTGCCGCTCCGCCAGCAACTCCAGCACCCGGCGGAACTGGGTCATGTGCGCGCCGGACAGCACCGACAGGCCGATGGCGTCGGCGTCCTCCTGCAGGGCCGCGGCGACGATCTGCTCCGGCGTCTGGTGCAGCCCCGTGTAGATGACTTCCACCCCGGCGTCGCGCAGGGCTCGCGCTACCACCTTGGCGCCGCGGTCATGGCCGTCGAGACCAGGCTTGGCGATCACGACCCGGATGCTGCTCATGACACACGCCTCCCGCTGGCTCACTCGCCACTGGCAGCGTAGCCGCCGCCGGGGCGTGGCGAGCAGCCGGCCGCTCGCGCGCAGGCCGCCCGCGTAGCCGGGCCGGGCGCGCGTGGCCAGGCAGGGCGCGCGTGGCCAGGCAGGGCGCGCGTGGCCAGGCAGGGCGCGCATGGCCAGGCAGGGCGCGCATGGCCAGACCGGGCGCATGGCCAGACCGAGCGCATGGCCAGACCGAGCGCATGGCCAGGCCGCGCACGTGGCCATGCCGGGCGCTGGCGGCCGACTGGACCGGACCGCCGCGCCCGGACGCCCCGGGCCGCCGGGCGGGACCGCCGCCGCCGGAAATACCGCTTCCAGCCTCATGAACGTGCAGCCGCTGCGGTAAGAGCAGCAGTAACCACACGTCGATGACGTCCCGATGGCGCCGCGCGGTGCCGAAAGCCGCAGGCCAGGCCCCGCGCGACTCCCTCGTCCCACCCGCCCCATGCCAGCCCGCAGCCGGTGCGTCCGCCCGGCACGGGACGTCATGGCTGGGCCGGAGCTGTCGTCGCAGCGACAGGAGAGGCCCGGCGACGTCGTTGGCGGTGGGAGCGGGGCGGCGTCGCGGGCTGGGAATGCCGTTAGCCGGCGAGGAAGGAGACCATGCCGTTAGCCGGCGAGCACGGACACGATGGCGTTGATGTACCGGTCGAGCTGGCTGCCGCCGGGGTCATAGCTGGGGTTGACCTCGGTCAGGACCAGGCCGGCGAACGACGGGTGGGCTCGCAGCGCTCGCAGGGCGGCAGCGGCGTGCTCGAGCTGGACGCCGGACCCGTAGTGCGGGAAGTTGCCCAGCGGCAGGTCGCCGGAGTCGATGGCGTCGACATCAAAGTGCACGACTACCGGGCCGCTCGCGGCCGCGACGCCGGCGATGGCCCGCTCGGCGGTACCGACTGGATCGGCGATCAGGGCAGGTCCCTCCTGGAAGCTCACTCCGGCCTCGGCCAGGAACGCCCGGCTTTCCTGGTTGGTCTCACGAGGGTCACCGCCCACCAGAGCCAGCCTGCTCGCCGTTAGCAGGGGTGGCGCACCGCCGAGTCCGGCCAGCTCGGGCGCGCCTCGGCCCAGCAGATGCGCGATGCCCATCGCGTCGAAGATGCCCGAGCCGTCGGTGCCCGGCGTGCCCAGGTCGGCGTCGCCGTCGACGTAGACCAGGCCGACGTCCGGGTGCTGCCGC
This sequence comes from Streptosporangiaceae bacterium, assembly GCA_036510065.1. GTDB lineage: Bacteria > Actinomycetota > Actinomycetes > Streptosporangiales > Streptosporangiaceae > DASUBV01. Next base: position 40,075 of record DATCEO010000151.1, read on the forward strand.
CGGAAGCCCGCGATCACGCCCAGGGTGATGGTGCAGTCGCCCCCGACCACAAGCGGCAGCCGGCCCGAGTCCAGGTGCCCGGCGACCGCATCGGCCGTCTCGCCCGCGACCCGGACGACGGCCTCGAGATTGCGGGCGTGCGGATGCTCGGGGTCCGCGGCGAAGACCGCGCCCGGCAGGTCCCCGGCATCCTTAATATCGACGCCTGCCGATCGCGCCTGATCGAGCAGGCCCGCCTGGCGCAGCGCCTCCGGAGCCCGGTCCTGCCCGGCATGGTGCGCCCCGGCACTGCTCGGCACCCCGATCATGACCCAGCGGCTCATGGCCGACCTCCTATCGCTCGTCACCATCATCTTGCTTTAGCTGGTGACTCTTACGCTAGCCGAGAGGCCCGCGGCTGCGCAACCAACAGCCGTAATATGGTGGTGACGGGCCCGAACGGCAAGTCGGCGAGGGCGTGCTGCGACGCGCGGTGCGACGGGCCCGTTGCAACACGTCCGGTAGGAGGCGGCCATGGCCGGCCAGTCAGCCGCTGAGCCGCATATTGGCCAGGCTCCCGGCGACCTGGCCAGGCTGCAGGCGTTCGTGAACACGCTGGACATCGAGCAGGGCACCGAGGAGCTGGGCAGCCCGCAGGCGCTAGCTCACTGGCTGGAGGCCACCGGGCTGCTGCACTCGCCCGCCGCCACCGGCTCGCCGCCCGCCCCGACGCCTGGCGAGACCGCCCCAACCGCGGCCGACCTGGCCATGGCGCTTGAACTGCGAGAGGCGCTGCGCGGCGTGCTGCAGTCGCACGTCGCCAGGCCGGCCGGCGACGCCGCCCGAGGACCCAGCACCCCCGAAGACAGCACCCCCGAAGACAGCGCTGACCAGCTGGCTGGGCTGCGCCGGATGGCAGCCGGGCTGCCGACCCGGCTGGAGGTCACCGCCGACGGGCGGATCGGCCTGGCGGCGGCCGGGTCGGGCGTCCCGGCCGCGCTGGCCCGGATCCTGCTGATCGCGGCCGACTCGGCCACCGTCGGGACCTGGCCCCGGCTCAAGGTCTGCAGCGCCGACGACTGCCAGTGGGCGTTCTACGACCGGTCCCCTACCCGCAGCGGCTGCTGGTGCAGCATGCGCCTGTGCGGCGCACGAGCCAAGTCCCGCGCCTACCGCAAGCGCACCACAGGCCCGCCCGCCAGCTCCCCGCCGCGCTAGAGCTTCTCGATCGGCGCGTAGCGCAGCACCAGGTGCTTGATCCCGTAGTCGCCGCCAAAGTCGATCTTGGCTTCCGGGTCGTCGCCCCGGCCCTCCACCGACAGGACCGTGCCCAGGCCGTAGGAGTCGTGGGTGACCCGGTCGCCGGGCTGCAGCGACGGCACGCGGCGGTTGCCCAGGGCCTGCACGCCGGGGCGCCGGGCCAGCCGCTCCGACGCGGGCGGCACGGCGGCCGCCTCCGAGCGCCGCCACTCGATCAGCTCCTGGGGCACCTCGGCGAGGAACCTGGACTGCTTGTGGTAGGCCGGCCGCCCGAACCAGGCCCGGGAAATGGCCCGGGTTAGGTAGAGCCGCTGCTCGGCCCGGGTGATCCCGACGTAGGCCAGCCGCCGCTCCTCGGCCAGCTCCCGGTCGTCGCCCATCGACCGCTCGTGCGGGAAGACGTTCTCCTCCAGCCCGGTCAGGAACACGACGGGGAACTCCAGGCCCTTGGCGGTATGCAGGGTCATCAGCGTGACCATGCCGCCGTGTTCCTCGCCCTCGGGAATCTGGTCGGCGTCCGCGACCAGGGAGACCTGCTCCAGGAACTCGGTCAGCGTGCCGCCGGGCTGGCGGGCGTCGAACTCCCGCGCCACCGAGACCAGCTCGTTGAGGTTCTCGATCCGGCTCTCGTCCTGCAGGTCGGTCGAGGCCTGCAGCTCGGCCACGTAGCCAGTCTTGTCCAGGATGGCCTCGGTCAGGTCCCCGACCGGGGTGCCGGCCTGCGAAGCCGTCCGCAGGCCGCCGATCAGCTCGTTGAACGCCTCGATGGCCCGCGCCGACCGGGCGGCCAGGCCCGGCACGTCGGCCGGGCGGGCCAGCGCCCGGGCGAAGGTGACCCGCTCCCGCTGGGCGAATGCCGCCACGTACTCCTCGGCCCGGTCGCCGATCCCGCGGCGGGGGGTGTTCAGCACCCGGCGCAGCGACACCTCATCGTCGGGGTTGGCGATCAGCCGGAGGTAGCCGAGGTTGTCCCGGATCTCGCGCCGCTCGTAGAACCGGACTCCGCCGATCACCTTGTAGGGCAGGCCGACCCGGATGAAGACTTCCTCAAAGACCCGGGACTGGGCGTTGGTCCGGTAGAAGACCGCCACCTGCCCGGCGGTGGCCTCGCCCTCGTCGGCCAGCCGGTCGACCTCCTCGGCGACGAACGCCGCCTCGTCATGCTCGCTGTCGGCCACGTAGCCGACGATCGGCGGGCCATCGCCCGCGTCGGACCACAGGTTCTTCGGGACCCGGCCGGGATTGCGCGAGACGACGGCGTTGGCCGCGGCCAGGATGTTCTGCGTCGAGCGGTAGTTCTGCTCCAGCAAGATGACCCGCGCGCCGGCGAAATCCCGCTCGAACTCCTCGATGTTGCGGATGGTGGCGCCGCGGAAGGCATAGATCGACTGGTCGGCGTCACCCACGACGACCAGCTCGGCAGGCGGGATCGGCTCCCCCGCCGGGTCCGCGGCCGGCGTCGCGGCGCCCTGGCCGGCCAGCTCGCGGACCAGCACGTACTGGGCGTGGTTGGTGTCCTGGTACTCATCCACCATGACGTGCCGGAACCGGCTGCGGTACTCGGCCGCCACCTCCGGGAAGGCCTGGAGCAGGTGCACCGTCACCATGATCAGGTCGTCGAAGTCCATCGCGCCCGCCGCGACCAGCCTGCGCTGGTACTCGGCGTAGGCCTGCGACAGCGCCTTCTCCCGGAATCCCGAGGCCCGCGCGGCCGCGGTCTCGTAGTCCACCAGCTCGTTCTTCAGGTTCGAGACCTGGTTCAGCATGGCCTTGGGCGGGAAGTACTTGGCGTCCAGCTCCAGCTCGCGGCAGACCATGGCCATCAGCCGCTGGGAGTCGGCCTGGTCGTAGATGGAGAACGAGGAGGGATAGCCGAAGCGGTGCGCCTCGCGGCGCAGGATCCGCACCGCGGCCGCATGGAAGGTCATCAACCACATCGAGCGGGCCCGCGCCCCGGTCAGCGCCGCCGCCCGGGCGGCCATCTCGCCGGCGGCCTTGTTGGTGAAGGTGATGGCCAGGATCTGGCGCGGCGAGACGTGCCGCTCGGCCAGCAGGTAGGCGATCCGGTGCGTGAGCACCCGCGTCTTGCCCGAGCCCGCCCCCGCCACGATCAGCAGCGGGCCGCCCTCGTGCGTCACGGCGGCCCGCTGCTGCGGGTTCAGGCCCGCCAGGAAGGCATCGGACTCGGAGTCAACGGCCGTCGCGGTCACCCGCCAAGAGTAGGCGCTGCCGCCGACAAGTGGGGGCCTACGCGACTGGCCGCGGACATGGCTCCTGGCTACTCGTCCGGGACGAGCGTCGGCGTCCCCCGGGTCAGGGTTTCCTTACGGAAGAACGCCGGGGCGGTGAGACGCATGTAGGTGAAGGCGGCCAGGCCGACCAGGGCCGCCAGGACGGCGACCACGAAGGCGCCCCCGATCTGCCAGCCCAGCCCGGGCACCGTAAACGTGGTGAAGCTGTTGCCGGAATTGACGTCGTAGTCCTCCCAGAGGGCGTAGCCGCCCGCCGTGTACATGATCAGGCCGCCCAGCCCGGGCAGGATCCCCTGCATGAACAGGTCGCGCGTGTTGTGGGTCAGCGTCTTGCGGTAATACCAGACGCACTCGAATGCGGTCAGGCCGTAGTAGAAGGCGATGTAGAGGCCGATCGCCGTGACCGCGTCGAAGATGACGTTGCCGCCCGACAGGTAGTTCATCGGCACGTACAGGGCGATCGACACCACGCCCATCACGATCGTCGAGACCGTGGGCGTCAGGTGCTTGGGGTGGATCTTGGCGAACGCGGCCGGCAGGGCCCGGTAGGCGGCCATGGACAGGGTAGTCCGGGCCGTCGGCAGGATGGTGGTCTGCGTCGAGGCGGCCGCCGAGCTGAGCACCATCAGGATAAGCAGCTTGGACAGGAACGTCCCGAAGCCCGAGGAGCCGAAGATGGCAGTGCCGAGCGAGGAGAGCACGTCACCGGAGTTGGCCGGGTTGCCCAGGCCGATGCCCTTGGCCGCGATGCCGGCGAAGGCGAGCACGGACACGATCACGAGCGCGTAGGTCACCAGCAGCAGCAGGGTGGAGATGATCGCGGCCCGGCCCGGCGTCTTGGCCGGGTCCTTGGTCTCCTCGTTGACCGAGACGGCCGTGTCCCAGCCCCAGTAGATGAACAGCATCAGCACCAGCGCGCCGATGAAGCTCGCGAACGGGACCCCGGCCGGGTTGAACCAGCTGGCCTGGATGTGCACCGAGGTGGGCGGGTGACTGCCGCCGTACACCTTGACCAGCGCCACGACGGCCAGCACCGCGAGCATGGCCAGCTCGATGGTCAGCAGCACCTTCTGCAGGTAGGCCGAGACCTCGATGCCGACGTAGCAGATGTAGGTCATAACGATGATCCACAGGACGCCGACCAGCAGCACCCAGGGGCTGGTCGGATCCGCGCCGATGCCGCTGGCCCCGAATAGCAGGAACACGTACTGACCGGCCACCTGGGCCAGGCTGGCCATGACCAGGACGTCGGCGGCCACGATGGCCCAGCCGCCGAACCAGCCGGTCTTCGGGCCGAACGCGCGCGTGCCCCAGGTGAAGGTGGTCCCGCAGTCCGGGTCGGCCTTGTTCATCTCGCTGTAGCCGATGGAGGTCAGGAAGATCGGCACGAAGGCGAGCAGAGCCGCCGCCGGGGCGTGGAAGCCCACGATGGCCACGACGCCCGCCAGGGTGGCCGCGAGACTGTAGGCCGGGGCGGTTGAGGCCACCCCCATGACGATGCTGGAAACCAGGCCGAGGGCGCCCGGCTTCAGGCCCTTGTCCCTGGACTCTTCGATCGGTTGCAGCTTTGGCGCTGTGGTCGCCATGGCTCACCCCTCCTGAAATCCCCCGAATATCAGGGGTAATACCCGCTCACGCGATCACCCGCGACGGGGGTACGAGATCGATAGGCCGACCTGCCGGAGTGCATACTTGTGTGCAACGGTTCTAGCATCAGTAAGCCGGCGCTGGCAACGATTTCAGTTGTAACATGTAGGTATCACGACTGGTCTCGTTGGTTACCGTCGAATCCGGGTCTAGGATCACCTCATGCGGATCCTCCTGGTGGGAGCCGGCGGCGTGGGCACGGCAATCGCCCGTATCGCCGCCCGCCGCCCGTTTGCCGACCTTGTCATAGCCGACTACGACCTGAGCCGCGCCCAGCACGCGGCCGCTGCGCGGGATTCCTACACCGCCGTCCAACTGGACGCGCGGGATGAGTCGGCCACGGCCGCCCTGCTGGCCGCGCACGCCTGCGACGTCCTGATGAACGCCACGGACCCCCGCTTTGTCATGCCGTTGTTCCGCGCCGCGCTGGCGGCCGGCGTGCACTACCTGGACATGGCCATGTCACTGTCCCGCCCTGACCAGGATGCGCCCTATAGCAAGGCCGGTGTCAAGCTCGGCGACGAGCAATTCGCCATGACCGGGCAGTGGGAGCGGGCCGGGAAGCTGGCCCTGGCCGGAATCGGGGTCGAGCCGGGCCTGTCGGACGTTTTCGCCCGTTATGCCGCCGACCGCCTGTTCAGCCAGATTGACGAGCTCGGCGTGCGGGACGGCGCGAACCTGGAGGTGGCCGGCTACGACTTCGCCCCCACCTTCTCGATCTGGACGACGATCGAGGAATGCCTGAACCCGCCGGTGGTCTGGGAGGCCGACCGCGGCTGGTACACCACGCCCCCCTTCAGCGAGCCGGAGGTGTTCACCTTTCCCGCCGGAATCGGCCCCGTCGAGTGCGTGAACGTCGAGCACGAGGAGGTCCTGCTGATGCCGCGCTGGCTGCAGGCCCGGCGGGTGACCTTCAAGTACGGCCTGGGCGCCGAGTTCATCGGCGTGCTGGAGACCCTGCACAAGCTGGGCCTGGACCGCACCGATCCGGTCAGCGTGGGCGGCGCGCGCGTGTCCCCCCGCGACCTGGTGGCCGCCTGCCTGCCGGACCCGGCCAGCCTGGGCGACAAGATGACCGGCGTCACCTGCGCGGGCACCTGGGTGACCGGGACCGGCCCGGACGGCGCGCCGCGCGAGGTATACCTGCATCACGTGGTGGACAACGCGTGGTCCATGGCCGAGTACGGGTCGCAGGCGGTGGTCTGGCAGACCGCCGTCAACCCGGTGGTCGCCCTGGAGCTGATCGACTCGGGCGCCTGGTCGGGCGCGGGCGTCCTCGGCCCGGAGGCCCTGCCGGCTGAGCCGTTCCTGGACCTGCTCACCGAGTACGGATCCCCGTGGGCCTGCGACGAGCGCACGCCCCGTAGTAGTTAAATTCGTGAATTAACGGAGGCTCAGCGTGGACGACCTGCGGAATTTCATCAACGGCCAGTGGACCGACATGTCCTACGACGCCAAGGCCGAGCTGATCAACCCGAGCACGGGCGAGGTGTTCGCGACCGCGCCGGTCTCCCGCGAGGACGAGGTGAACGCGGCCTTCGGCGCGGCCGCCGACGCCTTCGAGGGCTGGCGGGACGCCACCCCGGCGGAGCGCAGCCTCGCGCTACTGCGGATCGCCGACGCGATCGAGGCCAACGCCGAGCAGCTGGTGGCGGCCGAGTCGCAGAACACGGGCAAGCCGATCGCGCTCACCCTGTCGGAGGAAATCCCGCCGATGGCCGACCAGATCCGGTTCTTCGCGGGCGCGGCCCGGATGCTGGAGGGCCGGTCGGCCGGGGAGTACATGTCCGGCTATACCTCCTTTATCCGGCGGGAGCCGATCGGGGTCTGCGCGGCGGTGACGCCGTGGAACTACCCCATGATGATGGCGGTGTGGAAGTGGGCCCCGGCGCTGGCCGCGGGCAACACCATGGTGCTCAAGCCGTCGGACACCACCCCGGCCTCGACCCTGCTGATGGCCGAGATCATGAGCGAGTTCCTGCCGGCCGGGGTGTTCAACGTGATCTGCGGGGACCGGGATACCGGGCGCCTGCTGGTCTCCCACCCCGTGCCGCAGATGGTGTCGATCACCGGCAGCGTGCGGGCCGGCAAGGAGGTGGCGACCGCGGCCGCCGCCAGCCTCAAGCGCGTGCACCTCGAACTGGGCGGCAAGGCGCCGGTCGTCGTCTTCGACGATGCCGACCCGGCGAAGGCCGCCGAGGCCATCGCGATCGCCGGCTACTTCAACGCCGGGCAGGACTGCACGGCCGCCACCCGGGTGCTGGCCGGGCCGGGGGTGCACGACGAGTTCGTCGAGGCGCTGGTCGAGCAGGCCAAGAGCCAGACCGTCGCCGGCCCCGACGTGCCGGACGCCGACTTCGGCCCGCTGAACAACGCCAGCCAGCTCGAGCGGGTCTCCGGGTTCATCCAGCGGCTGCCCGACCACGCGCGGGTGCTGGCCGGGGGGCAGCAAACCGGCGACCGCGGCTACTTCTTCGAGGCCAGCGTCGTGGACGAGCTGCGGCAGGACGACGAGATCATCCAGAACGAGGTGTTCGGCCCGGTCATCACGGTGCAGCGGTTCAGCGACGAGGACGAGGCGGTCCGCTGGGCCAACGGCACCGAGTACGGCCTGGCCTCCTCCATCTGGACCTCCGATCACGGCCGCGCCATGCGGGTCTCGCGGCGGCTGGACTTCGGCTGTGTCTGGATCAACACCCATATCCCGCTGGTCGCCGAGATGCCGCATGGCGGCTTCAAGCAGTCGGGCTACGGCAAGGACCTGTCGATGTACGGCTTCGAGGACTACACCCGGATTAAGCACGTGATGTCCTCGCTCGACTGAGTCCTCGACTGAGTCCTCGGCTGAGGCATGCCGCGAGCTACGCGGCCCACCCGGGCCGCGTAGCATCGGCCCCGTGCCTGACGACGTGCTTGACGACAGCGAGATCCGGCGGGTGCTGGCCATGGTCGCCCACCCCGACGACGTGGACTTCGGGTCGGCGGGCACCATCGCGCGCTGGACCGACGCTGGGATCGACGTGAGCTACTGCATCGTGACCGACGGCGACGCCGGCGGCAGCGACCCGTCGATCTCCCGCGCCGACATGGCCAAGCTGCGCCAGGCCGAGCAGACCGCCGCGGCGCAGCAGGTCGGCGTCCGCGACCTGCACTTCCTGGGCTATCCCGACGGCCGGGTGGAGGCCACCCTGGAACTGCGCAAGGACCTGGCCCAGGTCATCAGGATGCTCCGGCCCGACCGCGTGGTCTGTCCCTCGCCCGAGCGGTATTACGCCCGGCTCGGCGCCAGCCATCCCGACCACCGCGCCGTCGGCTCCGCCGCGCTCGACGCCGTGTATCCCGACGCCCGCAACCCGTTCGCCTTTCCCGAGCTGCTGGCGGACGAGAAGCTCGAGCCGTGGACGGTCCGGGAGGCCTGGATCTCCGCCAGCCCGACCCCGAACCACTACGTGGATATCACCGGCACCTTCGACCGGAAGATCGCCGCGCTGCGCGCGCACGCCAGCCAGATCTCCAACGCCGACGAGCTCGCCGACCGGCTGCGCACCTGGACGAGCCGCACCGCCGAGCAGGGCGGCCTGCCACCGGGCCACCTGGCCGAGGCCTTCCAGGTCATCCAGACCGGCTGAGCCCGCTGGGCGCCTGGTGGGGCTGGTGCGGCGACGCTGACCGGCCTAGGTTGGCAGTCATGGCGCTCCAGCCGTGTCCTTGACAGGAGTTAGCGCATGACGCGAATCAACGTAACGGTCGACGGAGTCAGTTACGTCGATCAGGTAGAGCCCCGGCTGCTGCTGGTGCACTACCTGCGAGAGACGGTCGGGAAGACCGGTACCCCCATCGGCTGCGATACCTCTAACTGCGGAGCCTGCACCGTCCTGATGGACGGCTCCTCGGTGAAGAGCTGTGCGGTTCTCGCCGTCCAGGCGGACGGATCCGACATCACCACCATCGAGGGCATGGCGCCCCCCGGCGGCGGTAACGGGGCCGGTCACGAGCTGCATCCCCTGCAGCGGGCCTTCCACGAGGAGCACGCCCTGCAGTGCGGGTACTGCACACCGGGAATGATCATCGCGGCCGCCGACCTGCTCCGCGACAACCCGCACCCGACCGACGAGGAAATCCGCGAAGGGCTGGAGGGCAACCTCTGCCGCTGCACCGGTTACGAGAACATCGTCCGCGCCGTCCGGCGCGCGGCGCAGGCGGGAGTTCAGGCATGACGGCGACCACGGCAGATCCGACCACCACTCCGGACCCGGTAGCCCAGATCGGGGCCGCCCGGCTCCGCAAGGAAGACGCCCGGCTGATCACCGGCCAGACCAACTGGACCGACAACATAACGCTTCCCGGCATGCTGCACATCGCGTTCCTCCGCAGCCCGCATGCGCATGCGCGGATCACCTCGGTAGACGTCAGCGCCGCCCGCAGCGAGCCGGGGGTCATCGCGGCGTTCTCCGGTGCCGACTTCGCGGACGAGCAGGGCAGCCTGCCCTGCGCCTGGCCGGTCACGCCGGACATCGTGATGCCGGCGCACCCGCCGATGGCGACCGACGAGGTCCGCTACGTCGGCGAGGCCGTGGCCTGCGTCGTCGCCCGGGACCGGTACGCGGCCGCCGACGCCCTGGCGGCCATCGAGATCGACTACGAGCCGCTACCGCCGGTGCTTGACATCCGCACCGCGCTTGACGACGGCTCGCCGAAGGTGCACGAGGCAGGCAACAAGAGCTACGAGTGGGTCTTCGCCAACGGCGACCTCGACGCGGCCTTCCGGGACGCGCCGGTGGTACTGGAGCGCAACTACCGCCAGCAGCGGCTGATCCCGAGCGCGATGGAGCCCCGCGCCGTGGTCTGCTCCTGCGTCGGCGATGATGAGTTCACGCTGTGGTCGTCCACCCAGATCCCGCACGTGCTGCGGGTCATGCTCGCGCTGGTGCTCGGAATTCCGGAGCAGAACATCCGGGTGATTGCACCGGACGTCGGCGGCGGATTCGGCTCGAAGCTTCAGGTCACTGCCGAGGAAGTGCTCGCTATCCTGATCGCCCGCAGGCTCGGCAAGCCGGTCAAGTGGACCGAGTCGCGCAGCGAGGGCAACATGACCGTCCACCACGGCCGGGACCAATGGCAGCGGATCAGGATCGCCGCCGACAGCGACGGCAACGTGCGTGGCCTGTCGGTGGACCTGCTCGCCGACATGGGCGCCTACCTCATGCTGGTGGCGCCCGGCGTCCCGCTGCTCGGCGCCTTCATGTACCCGTCCATCTACAAGATGGACGCCTACTCGTTCCGCTGCACCGGCATCTTCACCACCAAGATGCCGACCGACGCCTACCGTGGCGCCGGCCGGCCGGAGGCCACCTTCGCCATCGAGCGGATCATGGACGACCTGGCCGCCGAGCTCGGCATCGAGCCACTGGAGCTGCGCGAGCGGAACTGGATCAAGCACGAGGAGTTCCCGTACACCACGGTCTGCGGCCTGACCTACGACTCAGGCAATTACGAGGCCGCCACGGCCAAGGCCAAGGAGCTGTTCGACTACGACGGGCTGCGCCGGGAGCAGGAGCGGCGACGGGCCAGCGGCGACAAGGTGCAGCTCGGCATCGGCATCTCCACCTTCACCGAGATGTGCGGCCTCGCCCCGTCCCGGGTCGTCGGCTCGCTCGCGTACGGCGCCGGCGGCTGGGAGCAGGCGTCGATCAGGATGCTGCCGACCGGCAAGGTCGAGGTCGTCACCGGCTCCAGCGCGCACGGCCAGGGCCACGAGACGGCCTGGAGCCAGATCGTCGCCGATCAGCTCGGCGTGCCGTTCGAGGACATCCGGGTACTGCATGGTGACACGCAGGTCTCGCCCAAGGGGATGGACACCTACGGATCCCGGTCCCTGGCCGTCGGCGGCATGGCCCTGGTCTCGGCCTGTGACAAGGTCATCGAGAAGGCCAAGGCCATCGCGTCCAGGATGCTCGAGGCGCCGCCGGAGCAGGTCACGTTCAAGGACGGCGTGTTCTCCGCGGGCAGCGGCGCAACCAAGACCATCCAGGAAGTTGCTCTGGCCACCTTCCTTGCGCACGACCTGCCAGACGGCGTCGAGCCGACCATCGACGCCGACGCCACCTACGACCCGGACAACTTCTCCTTCCCGCACGGCACCCACCTGTGCGCGACCGAGGTCGACACCGAGACCGGCTTCGTCAAGATCCGTTCCTACGTGGCCGTGGACGACGTCGGGGTGGTCGTCAACCCCATGATCGTCGAGGGCCAGGTCCACGGCGGCCTGGCCCAGGGCATCGCCCAGGCCCTGTACGAGGAGGGCGTCTACGACGACGAGGGCAACCTGGTGACCACGACGCTGGCCGACTACCTGGTGCCCTCGGCCTCCGACCTGCCGTCTTACGTCACGGCGCACACGGAGAGCCCGGCGGCCAACCGGCTCGGCGTCAAAGGCGTTGGCGAGGCGGGCACCATCGCGTCCACCCCAGCCGTCGTCAACGCCATCATCGACGCGCTGCGGCCGCTCGGCGTCCGGGACGTCACCATGCCCTGCACGCCCGAGCGGGTCTGGCGAGCCATCGAGACGGCCCGCGGCGCGACCCTTGACCCGGATGCTGAACACCAGGCCCGGCAAAGCGACCAGACACAAGGCAACAGCCCTCAGGGCATTAACGGTGGCTCGCAGAGCGGAGACGTCGCATGATCCCGGCCAGTTTCGAGTACATCCGGCCCGGCTCCCTGGACGAGGCCATCTCGGCGCTGGCCGACGGTGGCGATGATGCCAAGGTCATCGCCGGCGGCCAGAGCCTGCTGCCCCTGCTGCGGCTGCGGCTGGCCTACCCCGAGCTGCTCGTCGACGTCGGCGCGCTGGACGAGCTGCAGGGGATCAGCGATACCGGCGACTGGCTGGTCATCGGGGCCGGGACGACCCATTACCGGGTCATGCACGACCCGCTGATCGCCGAGCACTGCGGCCTGCTGGCCCAGGCCACCGGCACCGTCGCCGACCCGGCGGTCCGCCACCGCGGCACGCTGGGCGGCTCGCTGGTGCACGCCGACCCGGCCGGCGACCTGCCGGCCGTGATCCTCGCGCTGGACGCGGTGCTGGTGGCCCAGGGGCCGGGTGGCGAGCGGGAAATCGCAGCCAGCGACTTCTTCGTGGACTACCTGACCACCGCGCTGGACCCCGGCGAGATCCTGACCGGGGTGCGGGTGCCCAAGCTCGGACCCGACTGGGGCTATCGTTACGAGAAGTTCCATCGCACCGCGCAGTCGTGGGCCACGGTCGGCGTCGCTGCGCTGGCGAGGCGTTCCAACGGCCACGTGGCCGAGGCCAGGATCGGGCTGACCAACATGGGGCCAGTCCCGGTGCGGGCGTCGGCCGCCGAATCGGCCGCGACGGGCGCCGAAGCCAGCGTCGGCGCGCTGCGGGCCGCCGCGGACGGGGCGGGCGAGGGGACGCAGCCACCGGCCGACCTGCACGGGGCGCCCGATTACCGGCGCCACCTCGCGCGGGTCCTGACCGGCCGGGCACTCGCAGCGGCGGCAGGAGTCTGACAGATGGAGCTCACGCACTCATTCACCGTCCCGGTTCCCCTGGACCAGGCGTGGGATGTGCTGCTGGATGTCGAGAAGGTGGCGCCCTGCATGCCGGGCGCCACCCTCGACTCCGTCACCGGTGACGAGATCACCGGCAAGATCAAGGTCAAGGTCGGGCCCATCTCGATGACTTACGCGGGCAAGGCCAAGTTCACCGAGCGCGACCGGGAAGCCGCCGTGGTGAAGCTCGAGGCGTCCGGCAAGGAGACCCGCGGCGCGGGCACCGCGTCGGCGACCGTGCGCTCCGAGCTCTCCGGCCAGGGTGACGAGACCCACGTCACCGTCCTGACCAACCTCAACGTGACCGGCAAGCCGGCCCAGTTCGGCCGCGGCGTCCTGAGCGAGGTCGGCGGCAGGCTAATCGGCATTTTCGCGGACAACCTGGCCAAGATGCTCGCCGCCGAGCCGCCCGCCGGCGGAGGCGCGGGCGTGCCGGGAGGCGCGGGCGTGTCGGGAGGCGCGGGCGTGTCGGGTGATGGTGCGTCGCCCGCCGAGGCCGTGACCATGCCCGCGACGGCCGCACCCGCCGTGGCTGCCGCTGCCGAGCACACAGCGCCGATCGAGCAGCCAGGACTGGCTGAGCAGGCGGCAGCCGCCGAGCAGGAGGTGGCCGCCGAGCAGGGCGGCCAGCCGGACCAGTCGGCCAGCGACGATCTCGCGCTGCCGATCGAGGAGCTGAACCTGCCGCTGCGGGTCTACAACAGCCTGCGCCGCGAAGGCGTGCACACCGTCAGCGATCTGGTGGCCCAGACGCCGCAGCAGCTGCTGGCGATCGACAACATCGGCCGCGCCTCCATCGAGGACATCCGCCAGCGGCTGGCCAGCCGCGGCCTGTCCCTGAGCGAGGCCCCAGCCGGGTCGCCGAGTGCGGCGGCTGTCAGCGCCACCACCGCGGCCGCCAACGGCGCTGTCCCGGTAGCGCCGCCCGCTGCCGTCCCGGCCGAGGCCCGGCCAGAGTCGCCCGCCGCGCCAGCGGATGCCCCCGCCGCGCCGGTGGCGGCCGCCGCCGAGGCACCGCGCCTCACTCCCCCGACTCCGCTGCGGTCCGTGCCCACGGTCCCCGCCGACCAGGCGAAGCCGTCCTGGTATGCCGACGACGACGCCATCGACCTGCTCAGCGTGGCCGGGTTCCCGGTGCTCAAGCGGGCCATTCCCGTAGCGGCCGGCGTCGTAGTCGTTGCTGTCGTCGTGGTCAGCGTCCGCCGCGTGCGCCGCCGCTCCCGCGACTAGCCGGGCCCAGCACGGCGACCAGGACATCCGCTTGTCTCGCCTCGTCCGCCTGTTCGTCGCGCTCGCGGCAGCGTCAGTGACAGACCCGCCTGGCCTCAGTCGCGGCGTTAGCTGGGGTAGGGGTCGGGGGTGGTGGTGTAGCTGCGTCCGGCGGGGGTGGTCCAGGTGAAGGTGCCGGGGCGGTGCTGGGTGAGGGTCCAGCCGGGGAGTTGCTTGATCTGGTGGTGGGTGCGGCAGCCGCCGCCGAGGTTGCAGGAGCAGGTGGGTCCGCCTTGGTGCCAGGGGCGGGTGTGGTCGAGGTCGGCGCGCCAGGCGGGCTGGCCGCAGCAGGGCTGGCGGCAGGTCTGGTCGCGGGCGGTGACGTGCTCGCGGGTGCGGGTGGCGGGCCGGTAGGCGGTGGTGGCAGCGGTGTGGGCGCAGCCGCCGGCGTCGGCGTCGGCAGCGGCGGTGTCTGCGGCGCGGG
>DATCEO010000152.1:0-64507 GCA_036510065.1 Streptosporangiaceae bacterium
CCGGCCATCCCGATGGTCAGCCTGACTCGGCCGTCTTCTTGATCGCGGCCAGCGTGGCCGGGATCCCCGTGCGGGCGTTCTCGATCCGGTCGGCAATCTGGGCCGGGGCGTCGGCCCCGTACCTATCGTGGAACCGGTCGATGCCGGCGGGCAGGAACTCCCAGGACTCCGTCACCTTCGTCCCGCCGTCCACCGGGGTGAAGGTGTAGCCCCAGCGCACCCAGGCACCCCCGACGGCGAAGGCGAACTCGCGGCCCCGGTCGGCCGCCACCACCTGCGAGCGAGTCTCCCAGGTCCGGCCGGGCACCTCGTTCCGGCCGGTGAACCAGGCACCGACGGCCGCGCTCGCCCCCTCGTCCCACCAGCACGCCCGGCAGGCCGGGCTGAACTCGCCCATCCGCGTTACGTCCGCGACCATGTCGTACAGGTCCTCCGGCGAGCGCGCGATCAGGACCGACTCCGCGTAGCTGAGATCATCCACCGGCCCATTGTCCCCCTGGCCGGGGCCTGCCGCGCCCGGGCCTACTCGCGGTACAGGTCCGGGCGGGCAGGGAGCGAGACGGCGGCCCGGCCACCGTCGTGCAGCGAGGCGATGCACGCGTCAGCGACGACAGCGGCGGCGTAACCGTCCCAGGAGCTCGGGCCGGCCGCCGGGCCGCCTGCGGCGGCGGCGTCGACCCACTCCTGCAGCTCGGTGTCGTACGCCCGGGCGAACCGCTCCAGCCAGTCCGCCGGGACGTCCGACCGGCGGCTGGCCGCGCGGGTCACGACGATGCCGCCGCCGTCGGCGAGCGCCGCCGTCCCGGATTCGCCCACCAGCTCCGCGCGGATGTCGTAGCCGTATCCGGCGTTGATGTTCAGCTCGACGTCGGCCAGCACGCCGCTGGCGGTCTCCAGCACGATCATCATCGGATCCTGGAGGCCCGGCACGGCCCGGCTGCTGGGCCGGGGCCGCAGCACCGTGGCCGCGGCGATCTCCTCCGCCAGCAGCCACCGGGTGACATCGATCTCGTGCACGGCCGATTCGCCGATCGCCATCTCGCTGGTCCTGATGGCGGCCACGCGCGGATTGCGGTGAGCCATGTGCAGCAGCAGCGGCGCGCCGATCGAGCCGTCGTGCGCGACCCGCCACAGGGCCCGGTGGGCGGCGTCATAGCGGCGCATGTAGCCGACCTGGACGAGCCGCCGGCCGGCCCGGACCTCCGCCTCGACGATGCGCCGGCACGCCCGGGCAGTCGGCGCCAGCGGCTTCTCGCAGAAGACTGGCTTGCCGGCGGCGATGCAGGCCAGTACGGGCTCCTCGTGTGCTGGCCCTGACGAGGCCACCAGCACGGCGTCGACCTGGTCGTCGGCGATGACCTCCGCCGCCGTGCCGCGCACCGCCGGGCCGCGTACCGCCGGGCCGCGTACCGCCGGGCCGGGTACCGTGGCGGCCACCCGGGCGGCCCGGTCCGCGTCCACGTCGGTCACCGCCGTGACGGCTGCCCCTGCCAGCACGGCGACGAGCCGCCGGATGTGGTCCGCGCCGATCGCGCCGGTGCCGATCACCCCGATCCGGACCGTCATGATCTGCTACAGCGGCTCAGTGACCCAGCGCCAGCCGCGCTCCTGCGCGCAGACCGGCCGCACGACGGTGGCCTCGGCTGTCGCCGACAGCTCGGCGATGACCCGGATCAGCTGCCGGTGGAAGTCCGCCGGGGTGTCCGGGCCATCCACGGGATCGGGCATGACCAGCGTCACGGTAACGCCTTCGTTGCCAGCCAGGCGGGTGGTGACGGCGCCGTTATAGTCACGGCCGACTCCCGCGATGGACTCGGCTCGGACGAAGTCACTGCCGTCGGCCTTGGCCACCCATACGTCCGGCGCGCTCATGCGCCTCACCTCTCGCTCAGTTAATCCGCCGTCGGCGGCCGTGCCGCGAGCAGGCCAGCGCAGCACGGGCCCCCGGCTCGCAGCGAGACGCGGCGCTGGCGGCCGGTTCCGCCGGGCCGGCGCGATCCGGCCGGGCGCGCGGAGCTCAGAGCTTGGTGAGCTTGGCGCACGGAGTGCTGAGGCGCCGCTCGTGGGAGCCGAAATCGACGAGCACGGCGATTCCCTCCTCCACGGCGGTGACCGTGCCGAGGCCGTACTTGTCGTGAGTCACCAGGTCAGAGACCTCGTACAACACGGCGGGCTCCACGGTAATGGGCCGGTTGAAGGGGCTACCTGCCAGCTGGCGCCGGGGCACGGCGCGGTAAGGAGTCATCCCTATAAGTATGCGCCCTGCCGGAGCCCTACCTGCACGAAAGGGCTCCAACAGGGGTCATGTTTCCCGGCTTTACCGCTGGTCGGGCGGGCCCGTCAGCAATCCGGCGGCGCGGTCAGCGGTCGGCCTGCGGCGTTGAGATGCTGCAGCACCTGCCCGTAGGACGCCAGCAGGCCGGTCTCGCAGTACGGGATGCCGCGCTGTGCGCAGAAGGCCCGCACGGTCTGCTGAGCGCGCCGCAGGCTCGGCCGCGGCATCGAGGGGAACAGGTGGTGCTCGATCTGGTAGTTCAGCCCGCCCAGGACGAAGTCGGTCAGCCAGTTGCCGCGGATGTTGCGCGAGGTGAGGACCTGGCCGCGCAGGAAGTCGAGCTTCTCGTCCGCGCCGACCATCGGCATGCCCTTGTGGTTCGGCGCGAACGAGCAGCCCATGTAGACGCCGAACAGGCCCTGCTGGACGCCGATGAAGGCCAGCGCCTGCCACGGGGACAGGACGACGAACAGCGCCGTGAGGTAGGCGGCGATGTGGATGGTGAGCATGATCGCCTCGGCCGCCTTGGCCTTGGTCCGGCGGCGGCCCAGTAGCGCGCGCACTCCGGCGGCGTGCAGGTTGAGGCCTTCCAGGAGCAGCATGGGAAAGAACAGCCAGGCCTGGTAGCGGGCCACCCAGGTCCCGATCCGGCGCCGGGTGAGCGTCTGCTCGGTGCTGAACGTGAGGGCCTTGCTGGCGATGTCGGGATCCCGGCCCTCCTGGTTGGGATGGGCGTGGTGCCGGTTGTGCTTGTTGGTCCACCAGCCGTAGCTGAGCCCGGTGAGCAGGTTGCCGTGAATCCGGCCGATGAGATCGTTGACCCGCCTGGACCCGGAGACCTGGCGATGACCGGCGTCGTGGCCGATGAAGGCCAGCTGGGTGAAGACCACGGCAAGAAACGTGGCCACCAGCAGCTGCCACCAGGACCGGCCCAGGAAGGCGAACACGGTCCACCCGCCGACGAACAGGACCAGGTTGACCGCGATCTTCACGCTGTAGTAGCCGGGCCGCCGCCGGAGCAGGCCGGCGCCGCGCACGGCGCGGGACAGCTCGGCGTAGTCACTGCCCAGGGCAGCGGCCGGCGCGGTCACGATCATCTCGGTGGCGGCTGCGGGACCGGCGGCGGTCACGGGGCTAGCGGCGTCAGCGGTCAACTGTCCTCCTGGCACGTGGATGCGGTCAGAGTGCGCGGACCTGATCGGCCTGCGGGCCTCGGGGGCCCTGGCCCATCGTGTACTCCACCTTCTGATTCTCAGTCAGGGTTCGGAATCCACCCATATCGATCGATGAATGGTGGACGAACACATCGGTGGTGCCGTCGTCGGGCTCGATGAAGCCGAACCCCTTGTCGGGACTGAACCACTTGACGGTTCCCTGAGTCATCTGCTCTCTCCTTCGCGGCCGAGCCAGTGAGATCCGCGCGGTCGCGCGGACCGGGTGCTGTCGCCAGCCTCAGGATGAGAGGTCGCGCGGCCGGTTCGCAGGTCCCGGTGCCCGGCTAGGCCCGGCCCGACAGCCGGGACCGGGGCGGCCGGGCGGCCGCGCGACGACCGTCAGCGCCTGCGGCGGCCCCGGTAGCCGGCGGACATGGCGACGGCCCCGTGGCCGGTGGCCCGGCCCGCGGCGCCGGCCGGGCCCGCCGCGGCGTCCTGGCCGGCGGTGCTGGCGGTGCCGTCCAGGACGGCGGTGCTGGCCGGGCTCGCGGACGTCAGGCGGCGGCCTGGTGCGACTCGCGCGCCCGGCGGCCCGGCGATCGACCGCAGCAGCGGGGAGTCCGGGCGGACGCTGGCCCGCAGCGGGACCACGCTGGCGCGCCGCATCATCGCGGCCACGTCGGCCGCCTGGGCCTGAGTCTGCAGCGTGACCGACACGCCGGCCGCGCCGGCCCGCGCCGTCCGGCCGGACCGGTGCACGTAGGCCTTGTGCTCGGCTGGCGGGTCGGCATGGATGACCAGGTCGATCCCGTCGACGTGGATGCCGCGTGCCGCGATATCGGTGGCGACCAGGACCCGGACCTCACCCGAGGCGAACGAGGCCAGATTGCGCTCGCGGGCGCCCTGGGCCAGGTTTCCGTGCAGCTCGCCCGTCGGGATGCGGGCGGCGGCCAGCTGGTGCGCAAGCTTGTGCGCGGCGTGCTTGGTCCGGGTGAAGATCAGTGACCGGCTGCTGCCGCCCGCCAGCGTGGCCAGCACGCCCGCCCGGTCGGCCGGGGCCACGGTAAGCACGTGGTGGACCATCGGCGCCGGCGTGGCCGCCGGGTCCACGGAGTGCTCCGCAGGGTGGCTGAGAAAGCGCCGCACCAGGACGTCGACGTCGTTGTCCAGGGTGGCCGAGAACAGCATCCGCTGTCCCTCCGGCGGGGTGGCATCCAGCAGCCGCCGGACGATGGGCAGGAAGCCCAGGTCGGCCATGTGGTCGGCCTCGTCGATCACGCTGACCTCAACGTCGCCGAGGTGGCAGTGGCCCTGCTCGATGAGATCGGCCAGGCGGCCGGGGCAGGCGACGATGATGTCGGCGCGGTTGCGCAGCGCCGCGACCTGCGGGCCCTGCGGAGCGCCGCCGAAGATGGTCACCGCGGTCAGGCCCATGGCCCGCGCGAGTGGCGAGAGCACCGCCTGGACCTGGCTGGCCAGCTCCCGGGTGGGGACCAGGACCAGGCCACGCGGCCGGCCCGCCATGCTGTACCCGTCAGCGAGCACGGTCACCAGCGGGATGGAGAACGCGAGCGTCTTTCCCGAGCCGGTCCGGCCGCGGCCGAGCACGTCCCGGCCCGCCAGGGTGTCCGTCAGCGTGGCGGCCTGGATCGGGAACGGCGTCGTGATGCCCGCCTCCGCGAGCGCGGCCACGACCGGCGCCGGAACGCCGAGGGCCGCGAAGGAGGCGTCAAGCAGAATAGGTGCCGGGCTGCCGGGCCGGCGCTGATGCCCGCGCCGACCGGCGGCAGGCCTTTCCATGGGCAGGACTGTCAAAGAAATCGTCTTTCAGACTTGGATGGCCGCATGTTTCAAGCCCGCCACATGCGTGGGAACTCAGTTCGCTGGGTCCGGGCGAAGCGCGGCCGACGCGGCCAGGATGGCTGCGCCTCACGACGTATCGTGTGTCTTCACCCTACCCCACATGCCGTCGGCTACCCAGGAAATGGGTGCGGCTGACGGCCGGGATCGGGTGACTGGGCAAACCGGGTAACTGGGCTAGCTGCCCGCGGGCCAGAGGCGCATGACGCACAGGCGGCCGGCGCGGTCCGTGGCTCGCTGGAAATGCTCACGAGTGGTCTCAGCCCCGAGCTGACCAGGAGCGGGGCGGCAGTTGCGCAACCGCCCCGCCCCCGGTCAGCGGGCTGGCTTAGATCGGCCGGACTTCCTCAGCCTGTGGGCCCTTCTGGCCCTGGCCGGCGGTGAACTCGACCCGCTGGTTCTCGTTCAGGCTGCGGTAGCCGTCAGCCTGGATAGCGGAATGGTGAACGAACACGTCGGCGGTGCCGTCGTCAGGGGCGATGAAACCGAAGCCCTTGTCGGCGTTGAACCACTTGACGGTGCCTTGAGCCATGTGTCTTCTCCTGCAGATACGGTCTTCGGGATTCACGTTCGTGCAACCCGGGTTGGCGCGACCGCCTGCCGCTCTGGAAGACTCGGCTTTGCTGCTCGCGGCGCCCGCTGTCAGAATTTCGCAGGCGCTATGACACGTGCACGAATTTCGACTACAACCACTGACCATTAAACACCATCGCGGGCCCGGGGTCCTGCTTCCGCGGTTTCGCGCGCGCCGCGCCGGGCCGCCGGGGCCCTCACCAGCCCAGCTCGGCCAGTCGTTCGTCGGAGATGCCGAAGTGGTGGCCGACCTCGTGGATCACGGTGCGTCGTACCTGCTCAGCGACCTGTTCCTCATTATCGCAGATGGCGCAGATGGCCCGCCGGTAGATGGTGATCCGGTCGGGCAGCGCGCCGGCGTAAAAGGACCCGCGACTGGTGAGCGGGACGCCCTGGTAGAGGCCGAGCAGGCCCGGCGGTCCCGGCTCGTGCTCGACGGTCACGGCCACGTTGCGCATCATCTCGCCGAGGTCGGCCGGCAGCCCGTCCAGCGCCTGGGCGACCATCTCCTCGAAGCGGCCGGGCTCGACGGTCATCACGCGTCCATTCTCGCCCTCAGCCCGGATCGCCGCGCTGACCACCGCGCCGGCGGCCATGGCCGCCGTCATGAAGCCGTAGTGGCCGCCGAGTAGGTCACCAGGGCACCGCCCCGGCGTCGTCGAAGAACCCGCCGGTCGGGCCGTCGTCGGGCAGGGTCGCGAGTCGGATCGCGATCGCCGCGCCCTGTTCCGGGGTGCGGACACCGCGGAAGCCGTTGAGGTCGGTCGCGGTGTAGCCGGGGCAGGCTGCGTTGATCAGGATGTTCGTGTCGTGCAGTTCCCTGGCGTACTGGACGGTCACGGCGTTGAGGAAGGTCTTCGACGGCGCGTAAGCGACGGCAATCGGGCCCGTCTCGGCGCCGGGAGTGGTCTGCAGGGTGAGTGAGCCGACGCTGCTGGACATGTTCACGATCCGCGGCGACGCCGAGCGGCGCAGCAACGGCAGCATCGCGTTGGTGACGCAGATGACGCCGATCACATTGGTCTCCACGGCCGCCCGCACCGTCGCGGGGTCGACCGCGGTAGGCATCTGTGGCGCGCCGCCGGTTATCCCGGCGTTGTTGACGAGCACGTCGAGGCGTCCGGCGCGCTCCTCGATCAGGCCGGCGGCGGCGGCCACGCTCGCGTCGTCGGTCACGTCGAGCGGCACGCCGAACGCGTCGGCTCCGGCGGCACGCAGCTTCGCCACGGCCGCCTCGCGGCGCTGTTCATCCCGGGCGCCGACACCGACCCTCCAGCCGAGGGCGCCCAGGCCGGCCGCGATCTCGTACCCGATGCCCTTGTTCGCGCCGGTCACCAGCGCGATCGTCTGTTCACTCATACGGTCAATCCTGTCCCCGGCCCGCAGCGGACTCCAACACCGATTGGGTGGGCAGCGATACCGCGCGGGTATCGATCCCGGCTGGGGCCAAGTATCGTGGCGGCGTGGAGACGCGAGAGCTGCGGTACTTCGTCGCCGTCGCCGAGGAGCTGCACTTCGGCAGGGCCGCGCAGCGGCTCGGGATCGCGCAGCCCCCGCTGTCGCGGGCGATCCGCCAGCTCGAACGGCGCCTCGGGGCGGCGCTGCTGGAACGCACCAGCCGCGCGGTCACCCTGACTGAGGCCGGGTCGGTGCTCCTGCGGGAGGGCCGGGCGGCGCTGGATGCGGTCGAGGCCGCCGAGCGTCGCGCCCGCCGCGCTGCCCTCGCCGCGACCGGCCACGCCGGCGTGGTCCTCGCCACGAAGGCCGGAGCGTCCAGCGAACTGCTGGCGAAACTGCTCGACGCCTACGCCGCCGAATCCGATGCGGTCACCGTGGATGTGCACCTGTGCGGGATC
This sequence comes from Streptosporangiaceae bacterium, assembly GCA_036510065.1. Lineage (GTDB taxonomy): Bacteria > Actinomycetota > Actinomycetes > Streptosporangiales > Streptosporangiaceae > DASUBV01. Next base: position 7,719 of record DATCEO010000152.1, read on the forward strand.
GGCGAGCAGGAACGACTGCTGCGCGACGGGCGGGCCGACGTGGCCCTGCTGCACCGGCCGTTCGACACGACGGCCGGGCTCGACACCGAGGTGCTCTGCACGGAGGGACAGGTCGTGGTTCTCCCGGCCGGACATCCCCTCACCGGCCGGGCCCACGTGCAGATGGCCGAGGTCACCGCGCTGCCCGGCCTGCCGATGCCGCGCTGGCCCGGCCCCGACGGTGCGTACCCGGACGGCCCCGGTCCGCAGGTTCGGGACCATACGCAGTTGAGCCAGCTGATCGCGCTCGGCCGCGCTTCGGCGATCCTGCCGGAGTCGTGCCGAGCCCAGCTGCGCGGCGACCTCGCCGCCGTGCCAGTACTGGACGCGCCGGCGGTCACGACGGTAATCGCGTGGCCACCGCATAGCCGGTCCCGAGCCGTCGCCGGCCTCGTCCAGGCTGCGACGCGTCTCTAGCCAACCTGGTTCCCTGGCCGCCGGCATTCTGAAACCAGCCCTAAGCCGGCTGCCCGTCGGCCCGGCCCGAGAGCTCCTCCACCACTTTCAGCAGCGCGCAGTGGTCCTCGCCGCCGTGACCCTGGGCATTGAGCGCGGCGATGAGCTGGGCGACCGCGGCGCCGAGCGGGATGATCACGCCGGCCTGGCGGGCCGCCTCGGTCACGATGCCCATGTCCTTGTGGTGCAGGGCGACGCGGAAGCCGGGCCGGAAGTCACGGGCCAGCATGGCCGGGGCCTTGCGCTGCAGGACCGTGCTGCCCGCCAGGCCGCCCGCCAGCACGCTGACCGCGGCGTCCGTGTCCACCTCGTGGGCCCGGAGAAAGACGAGCGCCTCGGCGACCAGCTCGATATTCCCGGCCACGATGAGCTGGTTGGCCGCCTTGACCGTCTGCCCGCTGCCGGGCGGCCCCACGCGGACCACCGTCTTGCCCACGGCGTCAAGGATCGGCCGGGCTGCCTCAAAGTCGCCCTCCGCGCCCCCGACCATCACCGACAGGGTTGCCTCGATCGCGCCCTGCTCGCCGCCGGAAACCGGGGCGTCCAGCATGCGCAGGCCCGCCGCCGCGGCGCCCACGCTTAGTTCCCGCGCGACGTCCGGCCGGATGGTGGAGAAGTCAATGATCAGGGTGCCCTGGCGGGCGTGCTCGAAGACGCCGCCCGGGCCGGCGAGCACCTGCTGCACGTCCGGCGAGTCCGGCAGCATGGTCGCCACCACGTCGGCGCTCGCGACCGCCTCCGGGATGCTGGCCACGCCGCGTCCCCCGTCGGCGATCAGGGCGTCGACCGCCGGCCGGCTGCGGTTGTAGCCGACGACATCAAAGCCCGCCCTGACCAGGTTGGCGGCCATGGGGCGGCCCATGATGCCCAGGCCGATAAAGGCGACAGTTGTCATGTGCTGCTCCAGATAGATCGGGCTAACGGAAAGGTTGCCTCTAGGACGCTAGCCTGCCCCGGGCGGCCCCGCGGACTCCGCAGCGGCGCCCGGCGTCACGATCACCTTGAGTCCGTCGCGCCGGGCGGCCAGGCTGAACGCCCGGTCCGCCGCGGTCAGCGGAATGCGGTCGGAGACCAGCGCGTCCAGGTCCACCCGGCCCGAGGCCGCCAGGCCGATCGCCCGCGGGTACACCTCGTTCATCCGGCGCACCATCGCGATGGTGAGGCCCTTGCGGCGCGCGGAGGAGGCCCGGAAACGGGTCCAGTCGTCGCCGGGGATGCCGCCGAGCACCACCCGCCCGCCGGCCCGGGCGGTGTCCATCGCGAGCTGGACCCCGGCGTCGGTCCCGGCCACCTCGAAGGCCGCGTCCACGCCGTCGCCGACCAGGTCCCGCAGGTCCGCGGCCGAGCTGAGCCCGGCGGGGTCGAGCGCGGCGGGGTCGAGCACCACGCCCGCGCCCGCGCGTACCGCGGCCGCGCGCCGGTGCGCGAGTGGCTCGAACGCGGTGATCGACGCGGCCCCGGCCGCGTGCAGCACCTGGATGAGCAGCAGGCCGATCGGGCCGCAGCCGACCACGGCGGCCGATCCGCCCAGGTGCAGGTGCCCCAGGTCGCTGGCGTGAATGGCCACGCCGAGCGGCTCGAGGATAGCGCCGGCCGCGTCGCTTATGGTGTCGGGCAGCGGGGGCAGCAGGTGCGAGGGCCAGGTCAGGAACTCCCGCATCGCGCCGTCCTGGTTCCCGTGCCCGGCGAACGCGATGCGCGTGCACAGGTTGCGGTAGCCGCGCAGGCACGACTCGCAGGTCCCGCAGGGAATCGCCGGGTCGATCGCGACCCGCTCACCCTGCCGCGGCCCATCCGCGATGACCCCGGCCGCCTCGTGCCCGAGCACCAGGGGCTGGTCCAGGACCGAGTCGCCGATCCCGCCCTCTTCCCACCAGTGCAGGTCTGAGCCGCAGATGCCGATCGCCGTCACCCGGACCAGGCTCGTCCCGGCCGCCGGGACCGGCCTCGGCTCCTCGGCGGTGCGCAGGTCACCGACGGCGTGCAGGCGCGCTACCTTCATGCCCTTCTCCTTCCCGGATGACCCGCGCCATAGCCAGCAGCGGGCCGGCGCCCGTTACCCGGGGGGTGGCTGGCGACGGCCCAGCCGCCAGTCTCCAGCCACCCCGGGGGGCGAAGGGTCCTTACAGGCCGGCGATCCCGTTGGGCGAGCCGAGGCCGGTGGGGGCGTCGTAGCCCTGCTTCGCGGCACAGAGGTAATCATCACCGCAGACCTGCTCGGGAGTCCCGCCCACGAGGGCGTTATTTCCCCGGGTGATGTCGAAGAAGTCAGCGGCGTGCTGATACAGGTGGCGCGGCGTGACGGACGCCGCGTTCCCGGCCAGTCCGTAGGCCCCGGCCACGAAGGGCGAGGACACGCTGGTGCCGGCCACGGTGACCCAGCCGCCGTAGGCCGCGTTGAAGATGGGGACGTTCGCGGCCACGGCCGAGATGTCGGCCACCGTGCGGCCGGGGCAGTGCCGGTCATGCTGCCAGGACGGCTTGCTCACGTAGGCGGAGCAGCCGCTGCCGCTGGCGCCGAACAGGCTGGGGTCGTTCCAGACCTGCTCGCTAAAGCCGCGCCTGTTGTGCGCGATGGCCAGCGAGGTGCCGCCGACGGCGGTAACGGCGGCGAGATCGGCCGGGAAGTTGGCGGCGTCGAAGCCGTAGTCGCCCGACGACACGACGACCATGTGGCCGGGGTGCACGTAGTCCTTGCGGTAGGCGAGAGCCTGGCCGTTCTCCCGCTGGCCGTAGCTGTTGCTGATGACCGCGGCGCCGAGCCGGGCGGCGGTGTCATCGGTCCGGGCCAGGGAGGCGTCGTCGTTGCCGCTGGCCTCGACGACCAGGATCTTGCAGTGCGGGCAGGCCGCCGAGATCATCGACACGTCCAGCGTGGCCTCGAGGTCCCAGCCGGTGTTGAGCCCCGACGGCGCCACCGGCGAGGCCTTGCCGTTCTGGTTCACGATCCGCAGGCATCCGCTGGCGGTCGAGCACGGCGGCAGGCCGTAGTGCGCGCGGTAGGTCTTGAGGTAGTCGGCCAGGTGCGGCGTGTGGAAGGCGATCGACACCGCGATCGTCTGGCGCGCGGCCAGGTTCGCCGGCAGCCGGTAGGCCCGCTCGAGAGCTCTGGCTCCCCAGCCGACCGGGTGAGTCGCCTGCCCGAGCGCCAGGGCCCGCTTTACCTGCTGCGGCCGGTACAGCACGAAGCAGCGCATGTGCCCGGGCGGGACAGCCGCGCAGGCCGCCCGCAGGCCCGCCGTGGCCGGAGCGGCACTGGCAGCCGGCGTGGTCCCGGCCGGCTTGGCCGCGGCCGGAGCGGCGGACGCCAGCAGGCCGCCCAGGGCGAGGGCGCTGGCGCCGGCCGCCAGCACGCGGCCGGGCCGGCGGCTGAGGCGGCCGAGAGCCAGGCGGGGAGTCGGGCGTGGGGTCTGGTTCATTTGCCTGGCTTCCTGCGAGCTAGTTGAGGCGGGCTGGCCCGGGCCGCCCGGCCTGCGGCGGCGAGGGAGTTTCACAGCGACACGCCGTAGGCGCGGATGATGGTCTCGCGGATCGACCCGCCCGCCGAGTCGGCAGCGCTGACTCGCAGCGTCACGTCGACCCCGCCCGGCGCGCTGTAGGCGACATGGAAGTGGCCGCCGCCCTCGGCGGTCACCGCGGCCGGCTGCCAGCTGTCCCCGTCGTTGTAGGAGACCTGGGCCGTCGCGCCGGTAATGGCCGCGGACCCGCCGAGCTGAACGTGCCCGGCGGACAGGTCGATGACCTGCGCGCCTGACGGAGCCAGGCCGCCGAGCGACAGTCCTTCCACGGCGTAGTCCAGGGTCATCAGGGGCTGCACCGCGCACTGGCGGATCAGCCGGGACGAGGTGGGCGTGAAGCTGATCGTGCAGAACCAGGCCGGGGGCACCCGCGCCGCCGTGTTGCGCACCGACCGCCAGGTCCAGATGGTCTGGCTGCTGGCGGACAGCCGGAAGAACGAGCTGGCCCGGCTGGCGCCGAGCACGAACCGGAGCACCGACGGCTTCGGGCTCAGCCCGATGCCGGGGATGCCGTTCACGGCGTTGCCGTGCGCGATCTTGACGCCGTTCTGGTCAACCTCGTAGCTGCCGCTGACGTGAGTGCTGCCGTTCCCGAGGAATCCCGCGCCGAGGTGGCCGAACTCGTTGTCGCTGAACGGAGTCAGGCCGAGCTCGAGGGTGTTGCCGATGCGGAACTGCGAGGTCTGCGTGGGGAACACGGCCGCGGCGCCGCCGAGCGCGGTAGTCGGCGCCGGGTGCAGCGGGTAGCGGTTCCAGTCCTGGGTCTCGTGCTGGCCGGGAGCATAAGCGCGGAAGGCATCGAAGTCCCCGCCGGAGAAGTCATTGAGGTTGGTGATGGTCTGGTTCTGCCAGAGCAGCCCCGGGCTGGCGGAGAAGTACTGCGTCTGCTCGCTCGGCATCCTGACGAAGCTGACCGGCTGAAATTCGAACGCGAGCTGGGCGACCGTGCCCCCGAAGGTGACCCAGCCGGCGTTGCTGGTCGGCACGTCCTGGTAGTAGCGCTCGGTCACGGTGGCCAGGTCGGCGGGCTGGACGGTGAAGTGCTGGCGGGGCACGAGCCCGGCCGGGCCGGCGAAGTCCAGGTTGTAGGCGTAGCTGGGCGTGACGCGGTCCGGCGAGAGCAGGGTGGCCGACGTGTAGGTCTGGAGGGTGCCGACCGAGGGCTTGCGCGTGGTCGGGCTCACGAAGGCCGGCAGGCCGGACCAGCTCTGGGTGTAGGAGAAGGGACCGCCTTGCCGGGCGCCGCGCACGATCTCGAAGGAGGTCTGCGCGCTGGTCGCCGGCCGCGGCGACGGGATCGTGACCTCGCTGGAGGCGGACTTCTCCGCGATGTGCACGCTGGTGTGCTGGCCCGCCACCGTGAACTGCGGCAGGACGACCATCCGCAGCGCGCCGACCGGGCCGGGATCAAAGAACGTGGCGATGGCCCAGTAATGGCCGGCCGGGACGCTGAACTTGGCCTGACCGCGGTAAAAGTAGTTAACGTTCCCCTGGACGCCGACGAAGCGGCTCACGTTATCGGCACTGGTCAGGAAGACCCCGTCACCGGTATCGGGCCTGCCCGCCAGGTTGGTGCCGTGAACGGTCAGCGTGTGCATCTTGAAGGCCGGGACAGGGCGCGGCGCCGGGGCTCCGGCGAGCGAGATGCTCACGTGGTGGCTGAACATGCCCGCGCTGCCGAACTGGCCCCGTGAATGGTCGGCGCGGTACTGCCGAGCCAGCGCGGCACCGAACTTCCGGGCCGAGGCCGCCGTCAGGTAGCCGGCCGCGGCGCCTGCCGAGGACCTGGTCACCGTCAGCCCGGGGATGGCCGGCCGGCGCCCGGAGAAGGTGAGCCGGACCGGCAGCCGGCCGCCGGAGGCCGCCCTCTGCAGCGCGCTGAGCTGGAACAGGCTGGGGCTCAGCCCGCGGCCCAGGTACGGGAGCGCGTCGGTGGGAATCGCCATGACCTGGCTGCCGAACCGCAGGGTGGTGAGCGCCCGGCTGCCCGGGGCGGGCAGGACCGCGAAGGCCTGCCGGGTGCCCCCGGACCGGACCAGCAGCCGGTCACCGGTGACCAGCAGCACCGACCGGGAGTCCGCGCCCATGCGAGCCGGCCCCATGCCAGCTGACACCGCGTGGGCTGACACCGCGGCGGGGGCGGCCAGGGCGGGCAGGCCCGATCCGCAGACCAGGACGCCGCCGACGGTCAGGGCGGCAGCGATGCCGAGCGCCCGGCCGGGCCGCCGGCGGGGATATGGAAGCAACGCGTACTCCTCAGCTAGGGATGGAAACGTCCCCCTGGGCAGCAGCCTGACCCCCTTGGCCGTGGCACGGAGAAATTGCCCAGCCAAGCTCTATCAGAGGTTTCGCGCGCAAGGGATATGGCGCCGGGGAAGTGAGCAAACTGTTACCACAGCGGCGGATCAGCCCAGCAGCCCGGATTACTCGCTAATACAGGCGGGTAATCCGGGCTGCGGCCGAGGTCATACCTGGATCACTGGTGATAATCGCGCAGGAAAGTGGCCAGCCGGCCGATCGCGTCGTCCAGCGTGGCGACCGGGGCCAGGAACACCATCCGCAGATGGTCGGTGGTGGGCAGGTTGAAGCCCGTGCCGTGGGTCAGCAGCATGTGCTGCTGCTCCAGCAGGTCGATGACCATCTGCTGGTCGTCAGTGATCTTGTAGGCCTCGGGGTCCAGGCGCGGGAACAGGTACAGCGCGCCGGCCGGCTTGACACAGTCCACGCCCGGGATCTCGGTCATCTTCTGCCAGGCATGGTCGCGCTGATCGCGCAGCCGGCCGCCTGGCTGGAGCAGCGCGTTGATGCTCTGCATGCCGCCCAGCGCCGTCTGGATCGCGTACTGGGCGGGCACGTTGGCGCACATCCGCATGTTGGCCAGCAGTTCCAGTCCGTCGAGGTAGTCGGCGGCCTCGTGCCGCGGCCCCGAGACGACCAGCCACCCGGACCGGAACCCGGCCAGCCGGTAGGTCTTGGACAGCCCGCCGAGCGTCAGCACCAGCAGGTCAGGCGCCAGCGCGGCGGCGGGCTGGTGCACCGCGTCCTCGTAGAGGATCTGGTCGTAGATCTCGTCGGTGAGCACCAGCAGGTCGTTGCGCCGGGCCAGGTCGAGCAGGCCGAGCAGGGTCTGCCGCGAGTAGACCGCGCCCGTCGGGTTGTTCGGGTTAATGATCACCAGGGCGCGCGTGTTCTCCGTGATCTGAGCGGCGACGTGCTCCAGGTCGGGTGCCCAGCCTTCCTGCTCGTCGCAGCGGTAATGGACCGCGCGGCCCCCGCACAGGTTGACGGCGCCGGTCCACAGCGGATAGTCGGGGCTGGGCACCAGGACCTCGTCGCCGGGGTCCAGCAGCGCCTGCAGCGACATCACGATGAGCTCGGAGACGCCGTTGCCGAGGAACACGTGGTCCGGTCCGACGTCGGCCACCCCGGCCCGCTCGAACCACTGGGCCACGGCCAGCCGGCCGGCGTGAATCCCGCGGGCGTCGCTGTAGCCCTGGGCCTGCCCGATGTTGCCTACCACGTCGCGGATCACGGCGTCGGGTGCCGTCAGCCCGAACGGTGCCGGGTTGCCCAGGTTGAGCTTCAGGATCTGATGGCCCTCGGCCTCCAGCTGGCGAGCTCGCCGCAGGACCGGGCCCCGGATGTCGTAACGGACGTTCCGTAGCCGACTGGCCTGCATAATCACCCTGGACCTCCTGCATCGCCCGCGTGCTGAGCACGCCGCTCGGGTACCCGCGGGAAGGCTGGTGAGGCCGCCGCGGAAGCGCCTGATAACGCTCCGGGAACACTACCTGGTGAGCCCGGTGACGACGCGAGCGATTAATTCGGGCTAGGCGCAGAGCAGGCCCTGCAGGGCGGCCCGGCCGCGCGCCGCATGCTCCCGGACCGCGCGGCGGCTGATCCGCATGGCCGCCGCGGCCTGCTCCTCCGGCAGGCCCAGGTAGAGCAGCAGCACGAGCGCCTCGCGCTGCCCGTGGGGGAGCTGCCGCATGGCCGCGAGCACCGCTGACGACTCCGGCTTGGACTCCTCGGGCTGCTGGCTCCGGGCTGGCCGCCGCGGCGCGGAGCGCGACCGGCGCACCAGGTCCTGGCGCAGGTAGGACAGGGCCGAGTCGGCGTTCCGCAGGCGGCGCAAGGCGGCGTGCGTGGCGACGAACGAATCCTGGACGATCTGCTCCGCGGTGCCGACATCATCGACCAGCAGCACGGCCAGCCGGACCAGCGAGCGGTACTGCGCCAGGTACAGCTCCCGGACGACCCGGTCGGCGTCCTGGCGGGAGTCGGCGCCGGCAGCGGCCTCGTGGTGGCCCGTGCTCAGGGACAGCCGAAGGCGCCGCTGGCCGATCCGTGCCGTCGCTGCTGCCATGTCAGCCAGCGTAGGAAGATATAGGAAACGATGTCAACATAATGGAAGCCGCCAGTAAATTAGTGCTCAAGAATGCCAGCTTACGCCGCAAATGCCGGAAATGATCGGCCCAAAGCTACCGTTAGCGACTGGATTCTTCCGACTTCTTCCGGCATGATGAGATCATGGCAGAGGATAGGCGCACGCCGGAGGGAAACGGGAAGCGTCTCGGTGATTACGTCGTAGCGCGGCGCATCGCCCTCGGGATGCGGGACCGCCGCGCGCTGGCCGCCGCGACCGGCGTGACAGAACGGACCCTCGGCAAGGTCGAGAACGGCAGCCGGGTGTCCGCCAGCACCCTGGGAGCGCTGGAGAACCATCTGGACTGGGCTCCCGGCTCGTGCCGGCAGATCCTGGCGGGCGGCGAGCCGGTCGTTTCCGCCGCACCTGGCATCGCGCATTACGACGATCCGACGCTGCAGCACATCGCCGAGGTGCCCGGCCTTCCTCCCGACGTGGTCCGCGGCCTGATCGCCCTGGCCCGGAACTGGCGAGAGCAGCAGGACGACCACGGCGACCAGGGCCGCCAGGATCGGAGCGCCTGAGCCCGGCGGCCGGCCGCCGCCGCCGCGGGTCCGCTGACCGGGCCCGGCCTGCCGCGCCGGCTTAGCCGACTACTGCGCAGCCAACTACTGGGCAGCCGACAACGACTCAGCCGCCTACCGAGGCCGATACTGTCGCCGAGACGGGCACGCAGACCGGGATGCCGAGCACGATCACGCAGGTGCCGGGCGGTCCGGTCGTCGGCCCGCGGGGCGGCGGCCGGGTGCAGGTGCGCGGGCGCGGTGAGGATCAGGCCGGCTACGACCGCGCCAGCCGCGACCGCGCTGCCGGCCGCCCAGCCGACGGGCCGGACGTGCCGGATATGCCGCGCCAGCGCGACGCGCCGGCCCAGTGCCGGCCCGGCACCTCGCCAGTTCCCCAGGCCGAGCCGCAGTCCCGCGAGCAGCGCGAGCCCCAGGGGCGCCGCGGTCCGCCCCTCGGACTGCCGGGACGCCCGGACGGCAGCCATGACCGCGATGCGCTGGACGGGGGCGTCGAGGGTGCTCGAGACGTAGATGAGCAAGCCGCCGTCTGGATCACGGTGCGCGAGCGCTCGCAGCCCGTCCGGCAGGGGCACCCGCTCAATCCGGATCATGACGCACTCCTCAGGCCGGCGGCCAGGCGCTGGATCGCGACCCACCACTCCCGCGGGTTGCCGCCCTCGTCGCCGATCACCACGATGAGGTCGTTACCGCCCACGGCCAGCCGGACCGCGGAGCCGTCCGGCCGGGGATCCGCCGCGGCAGCCAGCAGGGAGGTCGGCACCGGCTGGGCTGGCGAGTACGGCTGGGATGGCGAGGACGGCTGGGATCGCAGCGCTGGCTGCGAGGTGGGCGCGGCCTCCGCCGGCGGGAGCGGCTGGAAACGCAGGTTCGGCCGGGTCGATACGTGATCCTCGATCTCCGCTCCGGCTGCGGCAGCGATCTTCTCGAACAGCGCCACCCGCTGCTGCAGGGCGGCCTGAGCCGCCCTGGCCTCGGCCACTTCCCGCTCTAGCTGCGCTAGCCGGCGTCTTTCATGCCACACCGAAAGCAGACCTCCCTCCACCCGGCCCGCACATCCGGTTTCATCGGCACAGGTCAGACGCTCGCGGCGGCAGCAAGCCGCTGGCCGCGCGGCGGCCAGGGAGCAAGCTGCGGGGTGTGCGGCCGGGCGTTAATTTTCGGGGTTCCCGTCCTCGGCCGAGGGCTTCTGCACCTTATATCCGGTAAGGGAAGCGAAATACCAGGTGGCCGGCGGCCCAGAAGCTTTTAGACTACGAGTCTATGGCTGCCATCACGGACACCGTCGCGCCCAGCACCGCAGACCTTCAGCCCGAGCGGCTGGAGGTCTACCGCCGTGAGCTGACCGGCTACTGCTACCGGATGCTCGGCTCGGCGTTCGAGGCCGAGGATGCCGTGCAGGACACGCTGGTCCGGGCCTGGCAGGCGGCCGACCGGTTCGAGGGCCGCTCGAGCGTCCGGTCGTGGCTGTACCGGATCGCCACGAACGTCTGCCTGGACATGCTGCGCGGGCGCAGCCGCCGGGCCCGGCCGATGGAGCTGGGGCCGTCCATGCCGCCCGAGGAGTCCTCGCTGGCCAGGACGCTGCCGGAGCACAGCTGGGTGTCACCGATCGCCGACAGCCGGGTGCTGCCCGAGGACAGCGACCCGGCCGAGATCGCGGTCGCGCGCGAGACCATCCGGCTGGCGTTCGTGACCGCCCTGCAGCACCTGCCGCCGCGCCAGCGGGCCGCGCTGATCCTCTGCGAGGTGCTGCGCTGGCAGGCGTCGGAAACCGCGGACCTGCTCGGCACGAGCGTGGCCGCGGTCAACAGCGCGCTGCAGCGAGCCCGCGCCACGCTGGCCGCCGTCCCGGAGGAGGCACGCCCGCGCCGCGCCGACGAGGACCACGGCGAGCTGCTGGCTCAGTACGTCGACGCGTTCGAGCGCTATGACGTGACCGCGCTGGTCAAGCTGCTGCACGAGGATGCCATCCAGTCCATGCCGCCATACGCCATGTGGCTGACCGGCGCCAGCGACATCGGCGCCTGGATGCTGGGCCCCGGCTGTGAGTGCGAGGGATCGCGGCTGCTGCCGGTCGCGGCCAGCGGGAGTGCCGCGTTCGCCCAGTACCGAAGGGATCCGGCGGGCGGCCACGCGCCCTGGGCCCTGCAGGTCCTGGACATCTCCGGGGACCGGATTGCCGGGCTGCACGCGTTCCTGGACGTCGAGGAGTCGTTCCCGGCCTTCGGGCTGCCGCCGCACCTGCCCGAGTAGACCCGCGCTTCGGGGCAGCCGGACGACAAGTCGCCGCGGCCAGCCGGAGCTGGCCGCGGCGACATCGCGCTATCAGAGCACTGCGCTATCAGAGCACTGCGCTGTCAGAGCACTGCGCTGTCAGGGCACTGTCAGCGCACCGGGATGAGCCGGCGGCGCTTGCTGAGCTGGTAGGCGGCGGCGGCTAGCAGCAGGACGCCGAGACCGCCCAGCATGATCTCCAGAGACTTGCCCGGCAGGATGGGGACCGGGGCCAGGTTGGCGGCGTTGCAGACCGACCTGGCTATCGAGAGGGTCTGCGTGCTGCCCAGGAGCGACACGTAGATAGCCGTGACCGTGAGGGTGCCGTCACCGGCCGTGGTCTGCTTGTTCAGCGTGATGGTGGCGATGCCGGGGACGCTGACGGTCGTGTTCGGTGCCGGATTGGCGGCGAAGGTCGTGGTGCCACCGCCGGTCCGGGTCACGCTGCCGTTGGTGATGCTGGTGGTGCCCGTCACCCTTCCGGTGTTGGTGTGAAAGGTGCACGACGACCTGGCCGAAGTCGCGGCCAGGCTGAGCAGGGCGGTCAGGGTGCCGGAGATGGCGTGGACAGTCTCCGACGCGCTGGTCGGCCCGGCCGTGGCGGTCGCCACGCCGGTGGTCAGCAGGCCGGTGATGTTGGCGTGGGCCACCGTGACCGGCGAGGTGCCCGGGAAGGTCGCCTCACCGATCGGGCTGATGCTGATGAGACCGCTGGATGACGCGGCGTAGGCCCGGTTGGGCGACGCCGCGAACGCGGGCATCGCGGCCGCGAGAATGAGGCCGCCCGTCGCGGCTAGTGCTCCGGTCGTCCGGAAGACGACGCTGATGACCTTCTTCATGAATTGCCCCCCATGAGTTCGGTGATTACCTGGATGCCTCCGGCCGGAACCGGAGTCCGGCCGGGCGGCAACGCGACCCTGGCCGCCGCGTTGCGCGGGGTCTTGGTCCACTCGTGGCGGTGCCGGATGATGCGGCTGAACGCCCGCCACGAGGTGACGTAGAAGATGAGAATGTAGGCCGAGTACGCCAGGCCCAGGCCCAGGGCGCGGGCGAAGCCGAGGTCCGGCTCGCAGCGCCTGAGGTAGAGCGGGCCCATGCAGACGAACGGGCCGAGGCCGAAGGCGCAGTAGAGCAGGACCAGCATCCAGCCCCCCTGCAGCGTCCATGCGCGCATCGCGGCCGGGCCAGCCGCGTAGTTGGCCAGGAAGACGGCGACGGGAATGGGGTAGATGAGCGTCCCCGCCACCTGCATCCACGGCTGGAACAGGTAGTAGGTCGCCTCCAGGGCCCCGAGCACGGACACGTGCCGCGACGTCCACACCCGGCGCAGGTACCGGCCGCACTGCATGGTGCCCTGCCCCCACCGGGTCCGCTGCCGCACGAGCTGGCGGATGTCGGCCAGGCCCTCCTGGTCCACGTAGGTGTCCTGGGTGTACTCGTTGCGGTGACCGGCCAGCATCAGCTGCAGGCTGAGCTCGTAGTCCTCGAGCAGGGCGCCGCGCCACGGGCCTCGCTCGTCGGTCACGGTGTCCAGGGCCGACAGCCGGCTGAACTGGCCGTTGCCGCCGAGCCCGACGGTCCTGGTCAGCATCCGGGTTTCCTGGATGGCCGAGATCGCCACCCGGAACTCCAGGTCCTGCATTTGCAGCAGCAGGTGACCCGCGGCATTGGCCAGGCGCCCGGCCCGCGGGAGCGGGTGCCGGTCGTCCCGGTTGAGCATGCGGACGAGAACCTGGACCGAGCCGACGACCGGGTCGCCGAACAGCCTGGCGCCCGAGCAGACGTCGAGGCAGTCCGGGGCTGGCCGCCCGTCCGCGTCGACGACACCGATGATGATCGCGCTGCGGTCGGCGGTCGCGGGCAGCCATTCGCTGAGCGCCCGGTACGCGGCGTTGAGCGCGGCGCCCTTCCCGGTGCGGGCGTCCGGTAGGCGGCGGGAGACCAGGTGCACGCGAGGATCGGCCCGGCTGAGCTCGGCGCCGATCGCCGCCGTGCCGTCCTCGCTCTGGTCATCGATCAGCCAGACGTGCGCCGCCGGGAAGCTGGCCCGCAGGTAGCTGACGGTGCCGCCGATGACGAGTTCCTCGTTCAGCGCGGGAACGAAGATGTGCCAGCTGAACGCCGTGGCGTCACCGGGGCGGGACGGCTTGTGCCGCAGGAACGGCACGAGGATGATCGCGACGTAGGCCACGAAGGCCGAGCTCATGATCAGGGCCAGCGCCTGTGCTAACGCGATGCCCACCTGCACGACCTGACTGTTCATGACGTGACCCCGTTGCTCTGGTGTGGTGGTGCTGCTCCCGGTCCGGCCGCGGGTCGGCCTCGCCGGCTCATCTCAGGTCCGCCAGTCGCAGGCGGGCCGGCCGTCGCCAGGGGGAAGTGATGGACCAGGCCAGGAACACCAGGCTGCCGACGATGCCGACGATGCTCACCAGCGAGCCGATGACCAGGTGCCCGAGCTGGTAGCCGAGCCCGAGCCCGGCAACCCGGATGGCCAGGGCGATTACTCCGATGCGAAGCATGTTCCCCGCCAGCAGCAGGGCTGCCGCGCCGCCCAGGCCCCTGGCCACCCGGCTCAGCCGCATACGGCGCGGGATCATCAGCCCGATGCCCAGCAGGCATAGCGGGGCGATCAGCAGTCCGGAGCTGCAGTCGGGGGTAATGACCAGCCCGAAGGCGCCCGGCTGCCCGAGACCGAACCAGACGATGGGCGCGCTCGACGCGGCGAGCGTCGGCGTGAGGAAGCTGAACAGCCCGGCCGCCGTGGCCGCCTCCAGGTGCCGGTACTCCTGCCCGAAGATCAGCAGCGAGACGCCGATCAGGCCCAGCAGCGTGATCGCGGAAGCGCGTGCCTGCCAGCCGTCTAGCCTCCCGGCCGGCGAGAGCGGAGATGCGGGCCAGCTTGTGCCGGGGGATGCGGGCCGTGCCGGTCGCGCTGGCCGTGCCGGTCGCGCGTGCCGCCCCGGCGGCGGCGCAGGCCAGATTCCCGCTGCGCGCTGTCTCGCCACCGCGCTGCGCGAAACGCGGGAACCCTCCCAGCCACCAGCGCTGTGCACGGCTCGCTCCTCCCGGACCTGCCCGAGTAACGTTGCTCTTAGTAACCATGCGGAACGTATCCATCACTAGGCGTGACCAGCAAGATGAAACGCGGCTGGGGGGGGCGGGCAATTTCACCCTGAACAGGGCCGGGGGGAGCGGTGACCGGGGACTTCACCAGCTAAGTGCAGCTATCCGGCGATGAGTCGGGCCCGGCCCGGCCGTCATTGCTGGCAGGGGTCAACTGGCAGGGCCAGCGAGACCAGCAGGACGTGGCTGCGACCTTCCTGGGAGGTCTAGCGGATGGAGAATCAGGTCGTGAGCGGTTCAGGACTTTCCCGCGCCCGGCTCGGACGGATGAAGAACGTCCTGGGCCGGTACGTCGAACACGGCGACGTGACCGGCCTGGTCGCCCTGGTGGCCCGGCACGGCGAGGTTCACGCCGACGGGATCGGGACGGTAACCCCGGACGGCGCCCCGGCCGGGCCGGACACGATCTTCCGGATCTCGTCGATGACCAAGCCCGTGGCGGCCGTCGCGGCGATGATCCTGGCCGAGGAGTGCGCGATACGGCTGGACGACCCGGTAGATGAGCTGATGCCCGAGCTGGCCGGCCGCCGGGTCCTGCGGCATCTCCACGGGCCGCTGGACGACACGGTGCCCGCCGCCCGGCCGATCCTGGTGAGCGACCTGCTCACCTTCACCATGGGCCTGGGGGCGATCATGGTCCCGCCGGGCACAGTCGCGATCGATGATGCCCTGGCTGACCCGGCGCTGGGCCAGGGACCGCCGAGACCGGACGCCGCCGCGGCGCCCGACGAGTGGCTCGCCCTGCTGGGCAGGCTGCCGCTCGCCTGCCAGCCCGGCTCGACGTGGCTGTACAGCCTCAGCGCCGACGTGCTCGGGGTGCTGATTTCCCGGGCCGCCGGACAGCCCCTGGAGGCGTTCCTGCGGGAGCGGCTGTTCGGGCCGCTCGGCATGACTGACACGGGCTTCAGCGTTCCGCCGCGGGACATCGGCCGGCTGGCGACCAGCCGCCGCCTCGATCCCGAGACCGGGAAGCCGGCCGTCTACGACGAGGCAGCCGGCGGCCAGTGGAGCCGGCCGCCCGCGTTCCCGTCCGCCGCCGGAGGGCTGGTCTCGACCATGAACGATTACTTCGCCTTCGCGCAGATGCTCCGCGAGCGCGGTCGCTACGGCGGCGGCCGCATCCTGTCGAGGCCCTCTGTGGAGCTGATGACCATCGACCGGCTGACGGCGGGGCAGAAGGCCGCGGGCGGGCTCGTGCCCGCGTTCTTCGACGACCACGGCTGGGGTTTCTGCCAATCGGTGGTAACCCGCCGCGCCGGCGCCAAGTCGGCCGGCACGTACGGCTGGGACGGGGGCCTCGGCACGGTCTGGCACAACGACCCGGCCGAGGACATGACCATGATCCTGCTGACCCAGCAGATGTGGTCCTCGCCGGTCGCGCCGCCGGTCTGCGAGGACTTCTGGACGCTCGCCTACCAGGCCATCGACGACTGACCCGCCGGCCCGGGCCCTGATTCAGCCGGACGGCGGCGGGAAAAATCGATAGTGGCGCCCGGGCGGGCGCGGATAGCAACCAGTCCAGTTCAACCAGGATCCGAGGCCGGATGGATGACCAGGCGAGAATCGCCGCCAAGGTTGAGCATGCCCGCGAGGTCGAGCAGGTCCTGCAGTGGCTCGGCTGGTCGGTGGCGGTGCTCGGCCTCATCGGCGTCGCGGCGTTCTCCGTGCTGTGGGCGGCCGGCGGCCTGAGCACGGAGCAGGGCGTCAGCCTGATCCTCGGCACCGCGCTGGCGGTGATCCTGTCCGGGGCGACCGCCTACGGGGCGGGCGTCAACGTCGGGCTCGGAGCTGAGCGCCTCGAACTCGCGGCCCGTGACCTGGTCGGGCCGCCCGGGTAGGACCGCAGCGGACCGCCGGATCACGGCGGGGTGGCCCGATCCAGCGGGGGTGGCCGGCGGGACGGGAGTGTGGCAGGTGATCGGGCAGACTTATCTCGAGCGTGGCGAGCCCGTCACGGTGCTGGCCCGCTGGGCGGCAGCCCGCCCCGCACCCGGTCGCCCTGCACAGGACGGACCCGCGCCCGACAGCGCTGCACCCGGGAACGCTGCACCCGGGAACGCTGCACCGGGGAACACTGCACCGGGGAACACTGCACCGGGGAACGCTGCGCGCGGGCTGGGCATCATCTGGCTCATTCCGCCGCGGCCGACCGCGCCCCGTAACGTCCTGATCAGGCGCGCCGATGGCACCCTGACTGTCCGGCCATTCCGCGGACTGCGGCGCCCGCCGCCGAGCCGCAGGTAGCTCTCGCGCCCCGCCGGTCCGCCGCTCCGTCCTGTCCTGGCCGGGGGAGCCTTAGCGAAACGACGTCGTTGGCCCTCCGCTGCCGTCACAACAGCAGGAGATGCCCAGCCACGACGTCGAGCCGCCGCCCGGGCGGGTAGCGGCGCGGGCCCCTGTGACTGCCGGGGCTTCTGAGGCGGCTGGGGCACCCAGGCGAACCCGTCCGAGCGTCATGGACCGGCAGTTGCTGAGGAAACAGCCGCAGCGGATGCACGTCCACGCTGCTGACTGCCTGGGATCACGTACTGCCCCGGATCACGCCATTCGCCCGATAACGGCCGCGAGGCACCGGGGGGTCTGCGCGAAAGGTTGTTTGATGGCCCGGGCTGGAGGTAGGCGATAGAGCGGCGAGCACCGGGCAAGGCCGGGGCCGGTCGTGAACGGAGGAGCGCAATGGTGGACTTCGACAGCCTGAAGAACGACGCGGAGAAGTACGCGCAGGATCATCCGCAGCAGGTCAAGGAGGGGGAGCAGGACGTCGAGAAGAAGCTGGGGCTGGGGGGCCAGGACAGCGGTCAGCAGGGGCAGGACAACGCGGGCGGCGCGCCGGCCAGCGACTCGTCCAACAGCGGCGCGCCGGCCAGCGACTCCGCCGGTCAGGGTCAGTAGGTACGCCAGCGGCGAGCCAGGGCCGAGCCAGGGCGGCCGGGTCGCCGGGAGGCGCGAGATCGTCAGCCCGGCCCCGGGCCGGCCGCCCCCGGGAGCCCTGGACTCGCCCCACCCGCCTCGCCCCGCCGCCCCGGCTCAGCTCCGTGGCGGGCCTGTGCTGTCGCGGACCACGAGCGTCGTCGTCAGCTCGATGTGGTGCGGCTCCCCGCTGGCGGTCGCCGGGTCGGATCGCAGCATGCGGAAGCCGGTCGCGGCCATGGCCGCCAGCGGCTGACGGATGGTGGTCAGGGCGGGCGTGGCCCACGACGCCATCTGGACATCGTCAAACCCGACCACGCTGAGGTCGCCGGGGGCTCGCAGTCCCCGAGCGCCGAGGGCCTGGAGGACGCCGAACGCCTGGCTGTCGCACCCGGCCACGATCGCCGTGGGCGGCTCGGGCAGCGAGAGCAGGCGCTCTGCCTGCGTCCGGCCGCCCGCCGCCGAGAACTCCTCGCGCCGGACCAGCTCCTCGTCGGCGGGCAGCGCGGCGGCCTGCAGGGCGGCGCGGTAGCCCGCCATCCGGGCCCGGCTCGACCAGAAACCCTCCGGGCCGCCGATGGCGGCGATGCGGCGGTGGCCTAGCTCGATCAGGTGCCGGGTCGCGGTCATGCCGCCCTGCCAGTTTGTGGTCCCGACCGACCGGACGCTCTCGTGCGGCTCCTCGGGCGGGTCGATCAGGATCAGCGGAATCTGCGCGGCCGCCATCCGCTGCAGTTCCCGGCTGCCCGGCAGGTGCAGGACGCACAGCGCCCCGTCGGTCCCGCGCGCCGCCGCCCGGTCGAACCAGCGGGTGAACTCCTCGGGGGAGTCGACGGTAGTCACGACCACGCTGACGCCCGCCTCCGACGCGGCCTCGACCGTCCCGCGGATCAGCTCCTCCGCCCACGGGCCGTGCAGGCTGGCCATCAGCAGGTCGACGACCCCGAAGCCGAGCCGGGACGCGACCTGGTATCCGTGCTGCCGGAGCAGGCCGGCGATGCGGATCCGGGTCGGCGCGGCCACGTCAGTGCGGCCGTTAAGGACCTTCGACACGGCCGAGACCGAGACCCCCGCCTCGGCCGCGATGCGGACCAGCGTCCTACGCGGAGTGTCGCGGTGCCCACTGCGGCGGGTGTCGCGGACCACTGGCAGCTCCTTTTCGAAAAACTCGATCGCTCCGGGTCCTCCGACCTCCCGGCCGACCAACTGACCGGTCAGCCGAGATGGCCATGCTTGTCCCTATTGACCAGGCTACGCCGTCGAGTCTAGCCTGTTGGGTAACAGCGAATTGTTTTCGAAAAATATTAGCTGCCGTCTCCCGGCGGCTCGCGCGAGGAGCTGAGAAGCGTGACTACTGCCAACCCGCCGGCCCTCCAGCTCTATACCGTCCGCGAGGAGCTGGGGCCCGACCGCAAGGGCGTCCTGGCGCAGATCGCCGCGTTCGGCTACGGGGCGGTGGAGCCGTTCAACATTCTCAGCGACACCGCCGGGCTGGCGGCCGACCTGGGCGCCGCCGGGCTGACCGTCTGCAGCGTGCACGCCACCCCGTCCGGTGACCAGGCCGACGCCATCGCGGCCGCGGCCCGGACGCTCGGCGCCGACACCGTCATCGTCCCCCACATGCCGCCGGAAAGGTTCGCCGACCCCGACAGCGTGCAGGCCCTGGCGGGGGAGCTCAACGCCATGGCGAGCCGGAGCGCCGGCCAGGGACTGCGCCTGGGCTATCACAACCATGACTTCGAGCTCTCCTCGCTCATCGGCGGCCGTCCCGCCCTGGAGGTGCTCGCGGACGCGCTCGACGACTCGGTGATCCTGGAGGTCGACACGTACTGGGCGGCGGTGGGCGGCCAGGACGTGCCCGCGCTGCTGGGCCGGCTGGGCGAGCGGGTTCGCTACCTGCACGTCAAGGACGGCCCGGTGCACGACCGGGACGACTTCCTGACCGCCGTCGGTTCCGGGCGGATGCCGGTGGCCGACATCCTGGCCGCGAGTCCGTCCGCGGAGTGGCACGTGGTCGAGCTGGATCGCTGCGCGACTGACATGCTGACGGCCGTCGGCGACAGCCTGGCCTGGCTGGTCGCCAATGGCCTGGCCGAGCCCGCCCCCCGGCCGCGGACATGACCGCGGCCCGGGCCGAGCCGGTCCGCGGCGAGCCGGTCGGCGTCGCCGTCGTCGGCTGCGGCACCATCAGCAACGAGTACCTGCGCAACCTCACCTCCTTTCCCGACCTGCGGGTGCTGTTCTGCGCCGACATCGACCTCGAGCGGGCCAAGGCGCAGGCTGACACCTACGGCGTGCCCGCCTCCGGGAGCACGGCGCAGGCGCTCGAGCACCCGGACGTGGAGCTGGTCGTCAACCTGACCCTGCCCGCCACCCACGCCGCGGTGGCGCAGGCGGCCATCGCGGCGGGCAAGAGCGTCTGGATGGAGAAGCCGCTCGCGCTCGATACCGGCAGCGCCCGCGTCGTGCTCGCCGCGGCGGCCGGGCGCGGCCTGCTCGTGGGCTGCGCGCCCGACACCATGCTCGGCGCCGGGCTGCAGACGGCCCGGCGGGTCATCGAGGCGGGCACCATCGGCGAGCCGCAGACGGCACTGGCCCTGCTGCAGGGTCCCGGCCCCGAGGGCTGGCACCCGGCTCCGGAGTTCCTGTTCCAGCCCGGCGCCGGCCCGCTGTTCGACATGGGGCCCTACTACCTGTCCGCGCTGGCCACGCTGTTCGGGCCAGCCGATCAGGTGGCGGCCCTGGGCCGCCGGGCCCGCGACACCAGGACCATCGGCAGCGGGCCGCGCGCCGGGACCGTGTTCGGAGTCGAGGTGCCGACGCACGTGGCCGCGCTGATCGGCTACGTCGGCGGCCAGGCCGCCACCGTGGTGCTGAGCTTCGACTCGGCGCTGCGCCGCCACGGGTTCATCGAGATCAGCGGGACCGATGCGACGCTGGCGCTGCCCGACCCCAACCGGTTCGACGGCGAGATCCGCGTGCGGGCCGCGGGCGCCGGCCCAGGCGACGACTGGACCGTCATCCCGGCCGCCGGGGCTACCGCCGGGCGCGGCCTCGGCGTCCTGGACATGGCCCGCGCCCTGCGCTGCGGGGGCGGCACCGCGCTGCGGGCCTCCGGCGAGATGGCGCTGCATGTCCTGGACACCATGGAGGCCATCGGGCGGTCCGTCGGCGACGGCAGGTTCCAGGCCGTGGGGACCACTTTCACCGTGCCCGGCGCGTTGACGGCAGACTGGGATCCGCACGTCCGCACCCTCGCCTGAGCGACCAGACTGGAGGGGTGACAGTGGAGGGCACACCAGCAGAAAACCCGGCGGTAACGGCCGCGGGGCGCCGGCGGCCGACCCTCGGTGTCGGCATGGTCGGGTACGCCTTCATGGGCGCGGCGCACTCGCAGGCCTGGCGGAACGCGGCGCACGCGTTCGACCTGCCGCTGCAGCCCAGCCTGGTCGCGCTGTGCGGGCGGGACGCCGCCGCGGCGCAGGACGCGGCGCAGCGCCTCGGCTGGGCCGCGGCGGAGACCGACTGGCGGGCCCTGATCAGCCGGGACGACGTGCAGCTCGTCGACATCTGCGCGCCGGGCGACCTGCACGCGCAGATCGCCATCGCCGCGCTCGAGGCCGGCAAGCACGTGCTGTGCGAGAAGCCGCTGGCCAGTACCGAGGCCGAGGCCGAGGCCATGGTCGCCGCGGCCGGCCGGGCCAGCGCCCGCGGCGTCCGCGCGATGACCGGCTTCAACTACCGTCGCGTCCCGGCGCTCGCGCTGGCCCGGCGGCTGGTGCGCGACGGGCGGATCGGCCGGCTTCGCCACGTGCGGGCCAGTTACCTGCAGGACTGGCTGGTCGACCCGGCGTTCCCGCTGACCTGGCGGCTGCAGCGCGAGCAGGCCGGCTCGGGCGCGCTGGGCGACCTGGGCTCGCATATCGTGGACCTCGCCCAGTACCTGACGGGCGAGCTGATCAGCGGGGTCTCGGCTATGACCGCCACCTTCATCGGCGAGCGCCCGCTGCCCGGTACCGCGGCGGGCGAGGCCGGCACCGGGCCGGTGACCGTGGATGACGCGGCCGTGTTCACCGCGCGCCTGGCGTCCGGGGCGCTGGCCTCGTTCGAGGCGACCCGCTTCGCGTCCGGCCGCAAGAACGAGCTGCGGATCGAGCTCAACGGCGACCGCGGCAGCCTCGCCTTTAACCTCGAGCGGCTGAACGAGCTGCAGTTCCACGACCACACCCAGGACGCTGCGGTGGCCGGCTTCCAGACCATCCTGGTGACCGAGCCCGGCCATCCGTACCTGTCCGGCTGGTGGCCGCCCGGTCACGTCCTCGGCTGGGACGTCACCTTCACCCACGAGGTCGCGGACCTGGTCACCGCCATCGCCAAGGGCGCAGATCCCGCCCCGTCGTTCGCGGACGGCCTGCAGGTGCAGCGGGTCCTGGCCGCCGTGGAGCGCAGCGCGGCCCGCGACTCCGCCTGGACCCCCGTGGCGCCTCCCGCGTCATCCCCGCCGCCGGAGACCTGAAGTCAGCCCAACCCCGAGGGAGCCACAGATGTCTCGACCGTTCACCTTGTTCACCGGGCAGTGGGCCGACCTGCCGCTGGAGGAAGTCTGCCGGCTGGCCCGCGAGTGGGGCTATGACGGCCTCGAGCTCGCCTGCTGGGGCGATCACTTCGAGGTCGGCCGGGCGCTGCACGAGGAGGGCTACCTGGCCGCACGGCACGCCCTGCTGGAGAAGTACGACCTGCGCTGCTGGGCCATCTCGAACCACCTCGTCGGCCAGGCCGTGTGCGACCACCCGATCGACGCGCGGCACCGGGACATCCTGCCCGCCCGCATCTGGGGCGACGGCGAGCCCGAGGGCGTCCGGCAGCGGGCCGCCGCCGAGATCGCCGACACCGCGCGCGCCGCCGCCGCCTTCGGGGTGCAGACAGTGGTGGGATTCACCGGCTCGTCGATCTGGTACACCGTGGCCATGTTCCCGCCGACGCCGGAGTCCATGATCGAGGCGGGCTACGCGGACTTTGCGCGGCGGTGGAACCCGATCCTGGACGTCTTCGACGCGGAGGGGGTGCGCTTCGCGCACGAGGTTCACCCCAGCGAGATCGCCTACGACTTCTGGACCACGAAGCGCGCGCTGCAGGCCGTGGACAATCGCCCGGCGTTCGGGCTGAACTTCGACCCCAGCCACTTCGTGTGGCAGGACCTCGACCCGGTAGCGTTCCTGGCCGAGTACCCCGACAAGATCTACCACGTGGACTGCAAGGAGGCCCGCAAGCGGCTCGACGGGCGCAACGGCCGCCTCGGCTCCCACCTGCCCTGGGGCGACCCGCGGCGCGGCTGGGACTTCGTCTCCGCGGGCCGCGGCGACATCGCCTGGGAGGACATCTTCCGCATGCTGAACTCGATCGGCTATCGCGGCCCGATTTCGGTCGAGTGGGAGGACGCGGGCATGGACCGGCTGGCCGGGGCGCCCGAGGCGCTGGCCTACCTGCGCCGGTTCGACCTCGAGCCGCCCCAGTCCTCCTTCGACGCCGCCTTCAGCTCCGAGAGGTCCTGACCGGCGCCCTGGTGAAGACGTCTATCGAGATCGGCCAGGAGGCCTTAGCGATAGCCGCCGAGGTTCTGGGGACCAAGACTGACGAGGACACCGTGAACGCCGCCCTGCGGGAAGTGGCACAGCAGCTGGTACGGCTGCGAGCGCTGGCTAGGCTCGGTGAGATGGCCGATCCCGGTGACTTTGATGAGTTCGTCGCCAATGAGGCGTCCGACCGCAAGTGACCCGGCTCCGCACGCCTGCCCGGAAGGAGCAGCACCCGCCCGGAGCCTGATCATCGAGGCTTGCCGCTGGGTCACACGGGGTCGACAACGCGGCCGGCGAGATCGGCCAGGTCGGTCACGCTGACGTCGAACTGGTCGTCGGGCGCGGGGACCCCCTCGCCGGGCCGGCTCACGTAGGCGGTGCGCATCCCGTGCGCGGCGGCGGCGCGCAGGTCCCAGGGGTGCGCGGCCACCATCATGGTCTGCCGCGGGTCCAGGTCGAGCAGGTCCAGGGCCATCCGGTAGACGGCCGGGTCAGGCTTGCACGTCCGGGCCAGCTCGGCGGACAGCACGCAGTGCCAGGCCAGGCCGCCGGCGGCGGACATGTCGGTCAGCTGGGCCAGGTCGGCGTTCGACAGGGCCACGACCGTGAACGCCCCCGCCAGGGTGCGCAGGGCGGCGGGGGAGTCGGGCCAGGGCCGGAGCCGGTGGCCCGCCAGGGCCAGGTCGTCGACGACCTCCCGGGCTAGCCCGTCGGCGTCGGCGGCCGCGGCCTCGTGCAGCGCGGCCCGGCGCAGGGCGTCGTTGGATCGCCACGGCATCTCGCCCGCCGCCACCTGGCCGGTCAGCGCGTCGGCCCGGCGTGACCAGTCCCGGGCCAGCCCTGGCCCGCGGCCCGGGTCGGCTCCCTGGGCGGCCAGCGCCGCCGACGTCTCGGCGCTGATCGACCCGGCCTCGTCCACTACCGTGCCCAGGACGTCGAACACCAGCGTCCGGATCCCGGCCGGCCGGGCCGGGCCACCGGGGCTGGCCGTCACCGGCTGCCTTCCGTCCGCGCGTCCAGGTACTGGAGCAGGTCGTGGGCGGCGAGCTCGACGTCCTTGTGCCGCCATTCCGCGGCGCGGTACTGACAGGCGATCAGGCCCATGCGGTGCAGGCGGCGGAAGTCCCCGAAGACGAACGCGTACCGGGCCTTGGTCTGGTCGCTGGCCCCGTCGGTGAGCCCGAGATGCCACCGGGCGTACTCGTCCCAGGAATGCGGCTTCAGGTAGTCGTTCTCCTGCTCGGCGGCGGGCTGGACCTTCCCCCAGTCGCTGGTGAGCACGTACTGGCGCTTGTCGATCAGCCGCCGCGCGAACGCGACCGCCTCCTGGTTGACGGAGTACGAAGCCATCCCGCCATTGTGCCCGCCCCGGGCTCAGCGATGGGCCTCCTGGTCCAGTTAGCGGAGGCTGACCAGCTCGGTCACCTCGTCGGCGGGCAGCCGCTCCTGCGTGACGGCCGTGACCTCCAGCTCGGTCAGGTCCACCGCGCCGCCGTAGGTGGACAGGAACGCGGTATCGGCCGCGTCGCGCCCCGTGGCGATCCGGACCAGGCTGGCCCGCGGGGCAAGCAGGGTGGCATCCACGACCCGCCACTGGCCGCCCACCAGCGCCTCGGCCACGGCGTGGAAGTCCATGGGCTCCAGGCCCGGGGCGTAGACGGCGGCCATCCGGGCCGGGATGTCCAGGGCGCGCAGCAGCGCGATGACCAGGTGGGCGTAGTCGCGGCACACGCCCTGGCGCAGCAGCAGGGTCTCCACCGCGCCATCGGTGGGCCTGCTGCTGCCGGGCAGGTAGCTCAGCCGGGTCCCGACCCAGGAGGAGACGGCGGCGAGCAGTTCCGGGCCCGCGGCCAGCCCCGCGAACTCCGCCCGCGCCACCGCGGCCAGCCGGTCCGACTCGGCGTACCGGCTCGGCCGGACGAACGTGATGCGGTCAGCCTCCGTTACTTCCGGGGGTTCGGCGCTGCCGCGGACGGCCGCCTGGTAGTCGACGGTCAGCTGCCCGGCGTCGCAGCGCAGCAGGTAGGCCCGGCCGCCGCCGGGCATGGCGATCTCGGTCAGCTTGGCCGGCTCGCCGTCCAGCGAGGCGGACAGAGTCTCCTCCAGCTGAGCCCCGGCCAGGGCGGAGACGGCGACCTGGAATACCGCCTCGAATGGCTGCTGCGCCTCCAGGACGATGCGGGCCTCGACCCTGCGGCTGGGCTCCTGGCTCATGCGATCAGTATGGCGGCCTGCCTGACCGCCGGGTTGTTACCGGACGGCCAGCGGGAGGCCGGTCGAGGCGTCCAGGAGGACGCGCTGGCCTAGCGGGGCCGTCAGGGTGACGGTGGCCTGGTACAGCGTCTCGCGACGGGGGCCATACCCGGTCCCGGTGACTTGGGCCGCCACGATCACGGCGCCGGCAGCCTGGACTGCGGCAATGTGCGGGTGGCTGTCGCCTGGCGGTGTCACCAGCCGGATGGTGATGCGCCGCGGGTCACGTCGGTCGGCCCTGGCGCTGGCTAGCGGAGCGTAGCGGGGATCGGGCTGCTGGCGCAGCAGGAAGCGCGGCAGCGCGGTGACCATGGCGGGCGCGATGGCGATCTCGTCGATGTCATCCTGGTAGCCCGCCGCGGTGAACTGCCACGCTGGCACCGTCGCCAGGCCCCGGCTGGTCGCGACGGTGACGGTCATCATGGCGGCGCTGGTGACGGTGCATCCGGCGATGAGAAGGGCTCCCGCGGCCAGCGAGACGGCGGCCGCTGCCGCGGCCAGCAGGTTCCGGTGTTGCTTGCCGGTCAGACGCGCCGCGGCGTGCGCCGGTTTCCTGCGGCCGCACGATTTCCTCGCGGGCGGAAACGTGTCCGGCTCCGTGCGGGTGCTCCAGCCAGCCGGATCCGGGTCAGGAGCGGACTTAGGCTAAGCCGATGGTCAATTCGCGCTCACCGGGCACGGGGGGAGCCACCGCGGCTCCGCCGCTGCCCCTGGCCGGGATCCGCGTCATCGAGGTCGGCAGCTTCGTCGCCGTGCCGTCCGCCGGGCTGACGCTGCTGCAGCTCGGCGCGCGCGTGATCCGGGTGGACCCGGTCGGGGGCGCGCCCGACGTTGGCCGCTGGCCGCTGGGGCGGGACGGCCGGAGCCTGTACTGGGCGGGGCTCAACCGCGGCAAGGAATCTGTCGTGCTCGACCTGGCCGCCGCCCGCGGGCAGGAGCTCCTCCGGCGCCTGGTCGCCGCGGGCGGACCCGGCGGCGGCATCCTGCTGTCGAACGTGGCCGGCCAGCCGTGGCTGGCCGATGCGGTGCTGCGCCGCGGCCGGCCGGACCTGATCTACGCCCAGGTCCTGGGACGGCCCGGCGGGGCATCGGCCGTCGACTACACGATTAACGCCGCCTCGGGGCTGGCCCACGCGACCGGGCCGGCGGCCGGCCCGGGGCCGGTCAACGGCACGCTGCCGGCCTGGGACCTGCTCGCCGGCAGCTACACCGCGTCTGCCGTCCTGGCCGCGCTGCGGCGGCGCGACAGCTCCGGTCACGGTGCGTTCCTGCAGATCTCGCTGGAGGACGTGGCGATGGCCACGCTGACGACGCTCGGGTTCCTGCCCGAGGCCCACCTGACCGGGTCCAGCCGGCCGCCGCTGGGCAATCACGTCTACGGGACCTTCGGCGTCGACCTGCCGCTGGCCGACGGCACCTCCGTCATGCTCGTGGCGCTCACCCCGCGGCACTGGCGCTCGCTGGTGCAGGTGACCGGCACCGGCCGCGCCGTCGGCGCGCTCGAGGCCGCGCTGGAGGCGGACTTCTCCCGCGAGGGCGATCGCTACACCCACCGCCACGTGCTCGTGGCGCTGCTGCGGCCGTGGTTCGAGGCCAGGAACCTGGAGGAGGTAGCGGCGGCGCTGCGCGGGTCGCCGGTGCTGTGGAGCCCGTTCCGCCGGTTCACCGATGTCGTCGCGGAACTCGTCGCGGCGCCGGGCTCGTCGGTCGTCACCGAGATCACCGAGGACGGCCTCGGCGAGGTCCTGGCCACGACGGGCCCGGTGCGGGGGATGACCGGCACTGGCGCCGCGATGTGGCCAGGTGCGGCGGGGCCGGGGGCGGAGCCGGGCGCGGCGGGGCCGGGCGTGGCGGCCGAGCCGGGCGTGGGGCCGGGCGCGGGGCCGGGCGCGGCGGGGCCGGGCGCGGCGGCCGGGCCGGGCGCGGAGCCGGGCGTGGGGCCGGGCGTGGGGCCGGGCGTGGCGGCCGGGCCGGGCGCGGCGCCGCGGCTGGGCCAGGACACCGACGCCGTGCTGGCGGAACTGCTTGACGGCGAGGAGCCGTCGTCCGCTTGACGGTGCCCCCTTGACGATGCCGGTTTGGGGGGTGCTCGTTTGGGCGGTACCGGGCTTGCGGTCGCTGGAGCTGGTAGTTCGTGCTCCGCCGAAACTCGGCCGCTCATGATCACTACCGTTTTGTGGCGCTCCGCGCCTCGGAACGGTAGTGATCATGAGCGGAGAAGCAGAGCGCAGGCGCAAGGCAACAGTCCACAGATGACTGGAGTGTCGGCCACCGTCCACAGGCCAGGTTCAGCAGGCGACATGGCGATAGCCGCGCAGCCACGCTGGCTGACATGGGCCTCAGCCTTCCGCCGGACTGCCAGGAGCTCCTCAGCCGCCAGTCCGGCGTCATCTCGCGTGAGCAGGCAGTGCACGGCGGCATAGCCGTGGCCGCCATCCGCAACCAGCTGCGCTCCGGCCGGTGGCAGCGCCTGCAGGCTGGCGTGTACGCCATCTTCACGGGCGTCCCCAGCCGTGATGCTGAGCTATGGGCCGTCGTGCTGCGCGCAGGCTCGGGCGCAGCCCTGAGCCATGAGACCGCGGCGGAGCTGCACGGCATGGCCAGCTATCGCGGCCAGGCGACCCACGTCACCGTGCCGGCCACCCGGCATCCCGTGCCGATCCGCGGCGCGGTCATCCATCTGTCCGGCCGGCTGGATCAGGCCAGGCATCCCGTCATGCTGCCGCCGAGGACGCGGGTCGAGGACACAGTGATTGACCTGACGCAGGCGGCGGCCAGCTTCGACGACGCGTTCGGCTGGCTGTGCTGCGGCGTCGGCCGGCGGCTGACGACAGCGGCCCGATTGCAGGCCGCGCTGGATGCCCGGCCGAAGGTCCGCTGGCGAGCCGGCCTCACGGCCGTACTCAGCGACATCGGCTCCGGGGTGACTTCCGGCCTCGAGTACCGCTACGTCACTGGTGTGGAACGGGCTCACGGCATGCCGCCCGCACGCCGGCAGGCCAAGGTCGTGCTCGGCCTGCGGACCCGCTACGTGGACAACCTGTACGAGGACGCCGGCCTGGCCGTCGAGCTCGACGGCCAGGCCGCCCACTCCATCGAGGACCGCTGGTCGGACATGCACCGGGACAACGCGCACGCCACCGCGGGCCTCATCACGTTGCGCTACAACTGGGCGGACGTGACCCTGCGACCGTGCCAGGTCGCCGGCCAGGTCGCCGACGTGCTGCGACAGCGCGGCCGGCCCGTCCGGGTGCGACGCTGCGGGCCCGGCTGTGCAGTGAATGTGACCAGGTCCGCATGATCACTGCCGTTTGCCGCACGCAAGGATGGTGTCAGGGGCGCCGGTAGCGCAGGACGGCGATGGGCGTGAAGATGAGGAGCAGCCCGGCGGACCACGCGATCGCCAGGGCGACGTCGCTGCCGGAACCCGCGAGCGCCGCCCGGACGGCGTCGACCATGGGCGTGATCGGCTGGTAGCGGGCGAACGGCTGGAGCCACCCCGGCATGGAGCCCACCGGGACATAGGTCGCGGACAGGAACGCGAGGATGAACGCGATGAGCGACATGCCCTGGGCCGCCTCGGCGTTCGGCGCCAGCAGCCCGATGACCATGAACACCACCGTGAACACCAGGCCGTAGAGCAGGCACAGGCCGAGAGCGGCCAGGCCATCCAGGGTGCTGCCGGTCAGCCGGAAGCCGAACGCGAAGCCGAGCCCGGCGGTGAACACGATCGACCAGGCGTTCGTCGTGAAGTCCGCCAGCGTCCGGCCGGCGACGATCGAGTACCGGGGGATCGGCAGCGAGAGCAGCCGGTCGGTGAACCCCTCGGCCCGGTCCTGGGCCACCGCCACGGCGATGCCGCCACCGCTGAACAAGACGATGGTGGCGACGTAGCCGGGCACGAGATAGTTGACGTAGGTGGTCCCGCCGGCGTGGATGGCGCCGCCGAACACGAAGCGGAAGCTGAACAGGAACAGCCCGGCCTGGACCATGCCCATGACGAACAGGCCAGGGGTCCGGAAGTACTTGCGCAGCGTCCGGCGGGCCACCTCCCGGGCCGCCCCGGCCGCCCGGGGCGGCCCGGCCGGGATCGCGATCGCTGATGTCATCGGGGGATTCCCTCTCTGTAGCAGGCGGTGGCGTTGGGTTCGGTGGTCTCGTGCCCGGCGCTTTCCGGCCCGGTGGCGGTGGGCGGCGCGGCGGCCTCTCCGGTGAGGGCCAGGAACACCTCATCCAGCGTCGGCCGCCGCAGGCCGATCTCCTCGACCGCGATCCCGGCCTCCGCCAGGTCGCGGATCACCCGGCCGAGATCCGCCGCTCCGTCAGCTGTCCGGGCCCGGGCGTGCCGTCCGCCGGCGTCGAGCGCCGGCGTGCTCCCGGCGCGGTGCGCCAGGATGCGCTCCGCCGCGCCCAGCAACGCCGGGTCGGCCACGGCGACCTCGATGACGTCCCGGCCGACGCTGGCCTTGAGCTCGGGCAGCGTGCCCGAGGCGATGGCCCGGCCGTGGTCGATCACCACGACGTGGTCGGCCAGCTCGTCGGCCTCGTCCAGATAGTGCGTGGTGAGCAGGACATCGGTGCCGCCGGCCACCAGGCGGCGTACCGCGTCCCACACCTCGGCCCGGCTCGCGGGGTCCAGCCCGGTCGTCGGCTCATCCAGCAGCAGCAGCCGCGGCGCGCCGACCAGGCTGGCGCCGAGGTCGAGCCGCCGCCGCTGCCCGCCCGAGTAGGTCCCGCAGCGCCGGTCGGCCACCTCGCCCAGGCTGAGCTGGTCGATCACCGCCGCTGCGGCCCGCCGCGCGGCGTCCCGGCGGTGGCCGAAGAGCCGGGCGGTCATCTCCAGGTTCTCCCGCCCGGTCATCGCCGGCTCGACCGCGGCGAACTGCCCGGCCAGTCCGATGTCCCGGCGCACCGCCAGCGGATCGCGGGCGACATTGACGCCCCGGACCCGCAGCTCACCGCTGGCGGGCCGGAGCAGCGTGGCGACCGTGCGCACGAACGTGGTCTTGCCCGCGCCGTTGCGCCCGAGGATGGCCAGCACCTCGCCTGGCGGGGCGACCAGGTCTAGGCCGTCCAGGGCCGTGATCTTGCCGAACCGGACGGTGACGCCGCGAGCCTCCAGGAGCGGCGTGCCGGTGGCACCGATAGTCATCTCGTTGCTCGCCCTTCGGTTTGACTGCCGAGTCGGCGGCCGGATGGCCGCTGTAGTGTTCTGGACACTAGTAAATAAGAGACTTAAAGTAAAGAGACTAGTTACTAGTAAACTATTAGTCACGTTCAGCAACTAGTGCCCGGAGAACTAGTAGAGTGCTGATCGTGGAGCCCACGATGCGCCGGTCGCCGATTGCCCTGGTCGTGCTGAGCCTGCTCAGGTCCGCGCCGCTGCATCCCTACGGCATGCAGCGGCTCATCCGGCAGTGGGGCAAGGATCAGGTGGTCAACGTCGGGCAGCGGGCCAACCTGTACAAGACGATCAGGCGGCTGAACGAGGCCGGGCTGATCGCGGTCCGGCAGACCGAGCGGGATCAGCAGTACCCCGAGCGCACCGTGTACGAGCTGACCGACGAGGGCCGCCGGGAGGGGGCGCAGTGGCTGGCCGAGATGCTGGCCACGCCCCGCAACGAGTTCCCCGAGTTCCCCGCCGCCCTGTCCTTCGTCATGCTGCTGGCGCCCGAGCAGGCGCTGGCCGTGCTCGGCCAGCGCGCGACCGCGGTCCGCGCGGACCTGGACCGGATCGAGGCCGGCCTGGCGACCTACGCGGCCACCTTGCCGCGGGTGACGATGATCGAGGACGAGTACCAGCGCGCGATGCTCGCGGCCGAGCTGGGCTGGCTGGACGGCGTGCTCGACGATCTCCGGACCGGCGCCCTGACCTGGAGCGAAGAAAGCCTGGCCGAACTGGCGGGGAGCGAGCTGGCGGAGCCCTCGGCGCCGCCCGACTAGCGTCAGCGCACTGCGACGCTGGCCGCCGGCGACGAGCGCCGCTGACTCATGCGTCGCCGGGCAGGTCCCGGATCATCTCGATGATCTCGGCTGGCCCGTAGCCCTGCCGGGCGGGGACGGACTGCTGGCCGGAGCGACATCGCGAACTCTCCGGACGTCAACTACTCGGCCGCTCTCCTGCCTGCCCGCCGCGGGCGGCCATGATCGCGTCGCTGACCGGCTCGTCGGCCAGGTACGGCGGGGCCGGCTCGTACTGGAGGTACCGGCGGACCTGGCGCGCGTGATCGCGGCCGTGCAGGGCTCCCACGAGCCACAGCGCCATGTCGATGCCGGCCGAGACGCCCTGGCTGGTGACCAGGCTGCCGTCGACGACGTAGCGGGCGTCGCGGATCACGGTGATATCACCGCGTTCCTGCAGGGTGTCCTCGAAGGCGAAGTGGGTGGCGACCCGGCGGCCGCGGGCGGGGCCGGCCTCGTGCAGGAGCAGGGCACCGGTGCAGACGCTGGTCGTCCAGGCGGCGGTCGCGGATACGGCGCGGATCCAGCCGGTGATCGCCGGGCTGGACACCTCGCGGCGGGTGCCCGTGCCGCCCGGCACCAGCAGCACGTCCAGTGCCGGATGGTCGCCGAGGGTGTGGTCGGGCAGCACGCGCAGGCCCTTGGCGCACCGGACCGGGTCGTTGCCCTCGGCGATGAGCACCGCGGTGTCGGCGTCGTCGCGCAGCATGCGGGAGGTGGTAAACACCTCCCACGGCCCGATGAAGTCCAGCTCTTCCGCGCCATCGAAGATCAGCAGTCCGTACGTTGTCACGTGAGCTCCCTGGTTGACCGGAACCGGGTCCGGTAGTCGGCTGGCGCGATCCTGGCGTGCCGGTGGAAGGCCCGGCGAAGCGTCTCCGCGGTGCCGAAGCCGCAGCGCCGCGCGATGGTGTCGACCGGGTCGTCGGTGCCCGTGAGCGCGCGCTGCGCTGCCTCGATCCGGACGCGCTCGACGTAGGCCGCAGGCGGGGTGCCGACCTCGGCGGTGAACCGGCGCTGCAGGTGCCGCGGGCTCAGGCCAGCCTGGCCGGCCAGGTCCTCGATGCCGTGCCTGGCGCCAGGATCGGCGTGAATGGCCGATACGGCCGCGCGGATCGGGTCGGTTCGCGGCTGCGCCGACCACAGCGGCACGCTGAACTGGGACTGGCTGCCGGGGCGGCGCAGGAACATGACCATCTCCTGGGCCACCTGGTGCGCGATGTCGCGGCCCAGGTCCTCCTCGACCAGCGCCAGCGAGAGGTCCATCCCGGCCGTCACGCCGGCCGACGTCCAGACCCTGCCGTCGCGGATGAAGATCGGATCGCAGTCGACGCGCAGGTCGGGATGCTGGCGGGTGAGCTGCTCGGCGCGGCCCCAGTGGGTCGTGACCGTGCGCCCGGCGATGAGCCCGGCCGCGGCCAGCAGGAACACTCCGCTGCAGACCGAGGTGACGCGCCGGGCGCCCGTCCCGGCCGCCGCGATCCAGTTCACCAGCCGCTCATCGTGACACGCCTGGTCGACGCCGGCTCCTCCGGCAATGACCAGCGTGTCGACGCCGTCAGGGCCGCTGTCCCGGACGCCGGCCGCGTGCACCGGCAGGCCGCTGGCGGACCGGACCAGGCCCGCGCTGGCGGCCACGACTTCGCAGGCGTAACCGCCGCCGAGCCCGGCCGCACAGCTGAACACCTCATGCGGGCCGACCATGTCGAGCGGCTGGAAGCCATCGAAGATGACAAAGACGGTCCTGAGCTGTTCCACGCCTCTACCGTGCCGGGCGCCGGGCGATGGCGTCAACGACGCCTACCCCACGTTTTACGCCATCGCGTGACCAGTCACGGCGGGGGCGTAGGCGAGATGGACGACTCCGTTGCTGTAGGCCTCGGATCCGGCCAGGGCGAGCTTCGTGGCCGGGCCGCTGTCGGCGAGCAGCCGCTGGCCGGCGCCGCGCGCCACCGGATAGACGAACAGGTGCAGCTCGTCGACCAGGCCGTCGGCGAGCATCGCCCGGACCAGCGCGCCGCTGCCGCTGACGTAGATGTCGCCGTCGACCTTGTCCTTGAGGTCACCGATGGCGTCCGCGCGGTAGGGGCCAAGGATGGCGGAGTTGTTCCACTCCGCGGTCTCCAGCGAGCCGGAGACGACGTACTTGGGCGACTCGTTAAAGAACGGCGCGCCCGGGTCCTCCTCGGCGGTCCGGGCGGACCACGCCGGGGCAAACATCTCGAATGTCCGGCGTCCCAGCAAGATCGCCTGGCACGTCCCCGTGATCGCGCCGATGGCCTCGCCCATCCTGGGATCGAACCCGAACTCGAACGTCCAGGACGGGTCCTCGAAGACACCATCCAGGGCGATGAACTCATGCACTTTGATCGCGCCCACGGTCATCAACTCCCTGCTCTGTGCAGAGCTGCCTGCCCTGCACACCTCAGACGGGGCTCTCGCGGCAAACTCATCGGCGCTCCCGACCTGGCTACACCTACTGCCGACGAATCAACGACCCTGGACACTAGCATGCGAGCCACTATACTGTCTTGCGGTATATCGCAGTGGGGTATATCGTAGTGCGTAGTAATGAGCCGAGGGGCAATGTCCGAGCGGGCGGCAGGAGCAGGAGGACGACATGACGGACCGACTGGATCGCTGGGCTGATCCGCCGCTGCTGGTGCTGGCCAGCCTGGCCGGGGAGCCGAAGCACGGATACGCCATCACGCAGGACGTGGCGGACACCATGGGCGTGCGGCTGAGCGCCGGCACCCTGTACGCGGTGATCTCCAGGCTGGAGTCCCGGGGCCTGATCGAGCCACTGGAATCGGAGGACCGGCGCCGCCCGTACCGCCTCACGGCGGCCGGCGCGCACGCGCTCGCGGTGCAGTCCGAGCGAATGAATCAGGTCGCGTTCGTGGCGCGGGAACGGCTGCGCGCGCACTACGGCCTGGCCGGCGCATGAGCGCCCGGCCGCCGCAGTCCGGCCCGCCGGAGGACATGCTGCCGCAGGCCAGGGCGCCGCAGGGCGGCAGGCTGGCCCGGGCGGCGCTCTCGCTGTACCCGGCCGCCTGGCGGGCCCGGTACGGCGAGGAGGTCCACGCCCTGCTGGATGATTCCGGCACGGACCTGCGCACCGTCGCCAGCCTGGCCGGGCAGGCGGTGCCCGCGTGGGTCTGGCCGGCCCGGCATCTCTACGACCGGCCCGCGCGGATGCGTGCCAGCCTGGCCACGGTCCTGGTGGCGTGGACGGCGCTAGCGGGCCTGGCGCTGGTCTTCGGGCAGCTCACCCAGGCCCAGGGCTTCCGGCCGGCCGGGCATCCGATCGTCGCGTGGTCGTACTGGGTCTTCGACGGGGCCGTTCTGGTCTCGGTGCTCGCCGCCGCCGCCGGCGGCGCGCCCCTGTGGCTGCTGATGCTGCGCCGGGCGCTGCGCGAGCACCGGGGACGTGACATTGCCTACCTGCTGGCGCCGGTCGTCGTGCCCGTCGGGTACCTCGCGACGCTGGTCGTCACCCTCGGGCTCGTCCGGCACCCGCACGGCGCCGGGCCGTGGTGGTTCCTGGCCTTCGTGGTCGGCGGTTTCGCCGCCGGCGGCCTGTTCGCTGCGGGGCCCGGGCTGGCGCTGCGCCGGCTCAGCCCGCGCGGGCCGGCCGTCGGGCTGGCCATCCGTGCCGCCGCCGTCGCGGCCGCCGCCATGGGGCTGGCGGGGGCGGCCAGCATCGTCGCCGCCGTCGGCCTCTACCTGTGGGCCCCGAGCTACGCCGGCTACCACCAGGGCTGGCCCCTCGGGATCTACCTGCCGATGGTCGCGCTCGCGGCCGCAGTGGCCGCCGTCAGTGCCGGGCGCGGAATCCGGGCCTCGCGGTCAGCAGCGGCTGCCTGACGTGCCGGGGGCCGTCATGCACCGGCATGACGTGCCCCCGGGGCCGTCTGGCCCCCTGACCCGCCCGCAGCCATCGTCCCCTCAGCTGGCCCGCAGGCGGGCGGTCTCGTCGCGGACCCACAGGCCGAGCAGCCCGCGCAGGTGGGCGATGAACTGGTCGTGCTCATGGGCCGGGTAGACCGACCGGACCGTCTGGATGAGCAGCTGGTCAAAGTCGGCGCCGGCCACCCAGTCCAGGACGACCTCGTCGAGGTGCGGGAGGCTGGCCGCGCAGAAGTCGTGGTAGCGCTCCAGGTCGAAATAGGCGTCGGCGATATCCCGGTAGGCCGCCAGCTTCTCGGGATAGGACGCGCCGGCCCGGTCGCTGATCTCGAAGTACCGGTCAGTCTCCAGGTCAAGCTGGGGCCGCCGGCCCGTCACCAGCGCGAAGGCACACCACTTCACCAGCGCCTTCATCGCCCAGGGGAAGTAGTAATGCAGGCTGGTCAGGGCCAGGTCGGGGCACGCGTTGGCGTAGTCGATGGGATAGACGTCGCGGCCGGTGACCAGCGTCTCGCAGGAGTTGAGCTCCCACCGGAAGAACGCGTTGACCAGCCGCCCGATCGTCACCACCTCGGCGCCTGCTTCCGGCGAGAGAAAGTCATGGTCGACCGCGTAGCGCAGGTGCATGGGCTGGTCGGGCTGGAATCGCATGACCATCGTCTCGGCGCCGATCGACAGCGAGCGGGCGAAGACGTCGTAGTCCTCGATGGCCTTCTGCAGGTGCATGAGCATCCCGGCGCTCTGGTCGTAGGCGGCATGCAGCTCGGCCTGGTTGCCGATGCGGGAGACCCCCCGCCAGGCGCCCCCGTCGAAGGGCTTCATGAACAGCGGATAGCCGATCCGCTCGGCGATGGCGTCCAGGTCGAAGGCCCGGTTGTACCGCGCCGCCGTATCGGCGTACCGGACGTTGTCGACTGGGTTCTTGTAGGGCACGAGCACCGTCTCGGGCACCTTGAGGCCCAGCCGCATCATCGCGCAGTAGGCCGCGTGCTTCTCCATGGACTGGAACGTGAACGGGCTGTTCAGCAGGTACACGTCGTCCATCAGCGCGACCTTCTTCAGCCATTCCCGCGGGTGGAAGTACCAGTACGCGAGCCGGTCGATGACCAGGTCGTAGCGGGGCCGGTCGCGCAGCCCGAAGGGCTCGATGGTGATCCGCTCGCATTCCAGGACGTGCTTGGCGCCGTCCGCGCCCGCGACCGGGCCCAGCCGGGCCAAGATCTGCTCGAACGCCCGCGGCCAGTCCTCCTCGGTACCGAGGAGGAACCCGATCAGGTGCCTGGTGCCGGTCATGGGGCTCCCGTCGTTAGCAGAATCGCGGCATGTGATGGGCCACCTGGTCCCGCCAGGACGGCCAGTCGTGGGGCACGTCGTGGCCCCACAGGTCGAGTTCGTGCCGGATGCCCTGGCGGGCGAGCACCTCGGCGAACTGCCGGGTGCCCTGCAGCGAGCCGGTGGTGTCCTCCCACTGGCCCTGCCCGCACACCAGCAGCAGGCTGACCCGGCCGCGCAGCCACTCGAGGTGGTCGCCGCCCAGGTGCCCGACGTAGTCGAGGGGGTTGTTGAAGTACGCCGCGGTGCCGCGCTCGCCCCACCCGTTCCACGAGGCGGGATCGTAGGTGCCGGACATGCACATGGCCTGCGGGAAGAGGTCGGCTCGCTTGAGCGCGAAGTTGGCCGCGTGGAAGGCGCCGAGGCTGCACCCGAGGGTCATCACCTCGGTGGCGCCGGCGCAGTCCTGGTAGATCCACGGCACGACCTGGTCGAGAATCCACGACTCGTAGCGGCCGTGCCGTCGCGCCCGTTCCTCGACCGGGATGTTCTGGTCGGACCAGGATTGCGCGTCATAGCTGTCCACGCAGTAGACCTTCAGCCGTCCCGCGTCCAGCAGGCCGGCTACGGCGCCGATCATGCCGTTGCTCTCGAAATCCCAGGCGCTGCCCTGCTCGGAGGGGAACGCGAGCACCGGGCGTCCCCAGTGGCCGTAGCGGATGACGCTGCCTGCGCCGCCGAGGGCGTCCGACCATAGCTCGGTCACCTCCCGGCTCACGGGCCCACCTGCTGGAGCAGCCGCGTGAGCGGGGGATCGAAGGCGTCGCGCCAGGCGGTGTAGTTATGCAGGTCCGGCACCTCGTGCAGCGTCACCGGGTAGCCCTGTGAGGCGAGGACCCGCGCCATGCGTCCGTTATTGCCGATGTTTTCCTCGATCGCGCCGCAGGTCATGACCACCGGCAGCGGCCGCGCGGCCGGACCGCCCCGGTATACGCCGGCGACGAACCTGACAATCCGCTGGTAGTAGGGGAACCACCACTCCTGGCTGTCGGTCGGCGGGCTGAAGAAGCTGCCGGACTGCAGGAAGAGCGCGTCGAATGCGTCGGGATAACGGCGGTGGGCGTGCAGCATGGCCAGGCCGCCGAGACTGGTGCCCATGCCCACGACGGCGGTGCTTGCCAGCCGGCTGGCCAGCGCCGGGAGCACCGCGCGCCGCAGGGCGCGGGCGTACTGCGGGTTGGCGGAGTACCAGTCGTCCCGCCGCCCGGGGCTCAGCAGCGCGGCTCGCAGCCGCGGCAGCCAGGTCCCGGTGACGCCCGCCGACAGGTAGCGGGTGAGGCTGGCCAGCGTGTCGTACTCCGGCCCGTCATGCACCACGAGCAGGGGGAGCGGCTCCTGATCGCCGGCGTCGGCCGGGGACCACGTCCGCACGGCGATCGCGGCCTCGAGCCAGGGGACCGGCACCTCGAAGGCGGCGCTGCGGCCCGGCTGTGCCGGGGCCGCCAGCCAGCCGGGCAGTGCGTAGCTCGGGAATTCCCGGACGCTCTTGCTCCCGAACGCGCCCGCGACCTGCTGCGCGTGACCCGGATCGGTCACGACCTCGGTGCCGCCATCGGGATAGCGCAGCTCGACCAGGTACTCCATGCGGCGCACCGGCGGCTGGCCGATCACTAGCTCCCAGTCGTCACCGGCGCGCCGGTAGTCCAGGCGGCCGCCGCCGAAGCGCGAGTCCGGCCGCAGGCGCACG
This sequence comes from Streptosporangiaceae bacterium, assembly GCA_036510065.1. Lineage (GTDB taxonomy): Bacteria > Actinomycetota > Actinomycetes > Streptosporangiales > Streptosporangiaceae > DASUBV01. The sequence continues at coordinate 45,713 of DATCEO010000152.1, forward strand.
CCCGCCAGCCGGTGCGCCGGATCCGCGACCCGGAACGTCACGACGGCATCGCCCGCCCGGGTAGTCGCGCCGATCATTCGAACATCGTGCCTGGCCTGCCGGGTGGGTGACAATAGCCTCATGGGCCGTGACATCCAGGCAATAAAGATCAGCGGCGAGGACCGGCGCATCTACCGGGACAAGCTGCGGCGCTCGCTGGACGTGTTTACCCGGATGCTGCACGAACGAATGTTCGAGGCCCATCCGTCGCAGGTGGGCCTGGAGATCGAGCTGAACCTGGTCGACGAGCAGATGGCGCCGTCCATGCACAATGCGCAGGTGCTCGACGCCATCGCCGATCCGGCCTGGGCGACCGAGCTCGGGCAGTTCAACCTGGAAATCAACGTGCCGCCCCGGCAGCTGGCCGGGGACGCGCTGGCCGGGCTGGAACAGCAGGTCCGGGCCAGCCTCAATGCCGCCGACCAGAAGGCTCGCGGCACCGGCAGCCGCCTGGTCATGATCGGCATCCTGCCCACGCTGCGCGAGCAGGACATGAGCGAGAGCACGCTGTCGGCCAACGCGCGCTACCGGGTGCTGAACGAGCAGATCTTCGCCACCCGCGGCGAGGACATGCGCATCGAGGTCGACGGCGCGGAGCAGCTCCTCACGTACGCGGACTGCATCACGCCCGAGGCCGCCTGCACCAGCGTGCAGCTGCACGTCCAGGTCAGCCCGGACGCCTTCGCCAGCTACTGGAACGCCGCCCAGGCCATCGCCGGCGTGCAGGTCGCGCTGGCCGCCAACTCCCCGTTCCTGTTCGGCCGGCAGCTGTGGCATGAGACCAGGATTACCCTGTTCGAGCAGGCTACTGATACCCGGCCGGATGAGCTGAAGCGTCAGGGCGTGCGGCCGCGGGTGTGGTTCGGCGAGCGCTGGATCACCTCGGTCTTCGACCTGTTCGAGGAGAACATCGAGTACTTCCCGGCGCTGCTGCCGATCTGCGACAACGAGGACCCGCTCGCGGCGCTGGAGCGCGGCGGCATCCCGCAGCTGGGGGAGATGAGCCTGCACAACGGGACGGTCTACCGCTGGAACCGCCCCGTCTACGCCGCGGTCGACGGCCAGCCGCACCTGCGGGTGGAGAACCGGGTTCTCCCCGGCGGCCCGTCGGTGGCCGATGTGCTGGCTAACGCGGCGTTCTACTACGGGCTGGTGCGGGCGCTGGCCGAGACGCAGCGCCCGATCTGGACCCAGATGTCCTTCGCGACCGCAGCCGACAACCTGCGGGAGGCCGCGCGCTACGGCATGGATGCCCAGCTGTACTGGCCGGGGTCCGGCGAGGCCCCGGCGGCCGAGCTCGTGGTCCGGCGCCTGCTGCCGCTGGCTCGCGAGGGCCTGCGCCGCTGGGGCGTTCACCAGGGGGATGCCGACCGGCTGCTGGGCATCATCGAGCAGCGCTGCCTGACCGGCCAGACCGGTGCGGCCTGGCAGATCGACACGGTCGCGGCGCTCGCCCGGCGCGGAGCCAGCCGGCAGCAGGCGCTGGCGCGGATGACCGAGCGCTACATCGAGTACATGCACACCAACGAGCCGGTGCACACCTGGCCGCTGCCGGGGGCGGAAGCAGGCGGGTGAGCTTGGGAACCAAGGTGAGCGCCGGGGCCGGGCCGTCGTTCCCGGACCAGAGAGGCCGCTTCGGTTAGCATCTGAACATGGCATACGAGCGGATCAACACTGATCCCGACGTGTTGGGCGGGCTGCCGCGCATCAGGAACCTGCGCATTCCGGTGGCGACGATCATCGCCATGCTCGCGGACGGCATGTCCGCAACCGAGATCGTCGCGGAACTTCCTGACCTCACTCCTGAAGACATCCATGAGGCTCTGCTCTACGCGGCCGACGCGGTGCGCGAGCGGGAGCTGCCACTGCGGCATACGGCGTGAGATTCCTCGTCGACGAGAACCTGTCGCCGATCCCTGGTCAACGCGCCTTGGCCGGCCGTTCCTTAGGCGGCCTTGGCGGCCCCGTTCAGTACGGGTCTACGGCGGGCTCGTCGGTCGTGGTGGCGCCGATGCGCGCGGCTGCCGTGTTGGCCTTCCGGGCGGTGGGCAGGTGCCGGCCGGCCGCCGCCAGGCCGAATACCGGCATGTTGCCGTAGACGGCCTCGTACTCGCCGGCCCGGACCCGGAACGTCTCGTGCCAGATGCCGACATCGCCAGAGGCCCGGATGGCGCGGTTGAACCGGCGCCACGGCTCCAGGTGCGGCAGGGTGGTGTCCCTGGCGAACCGGTCCAGGGAATCGAAGTCACGCCAGTACTGGACCAGGATCGTGGTCCGGCCGAACCACGGCTGAAACCCGAGGCAGCCCAGTTCCGGATGCTGGCCCAGCACTTTCAGCATCCTGGGCATGGCCATGGCCACGGGTAGCCACTTACGGACTCGCAGCGGATGGTTGAACCGCATCCCGATCAGGAAGACGACGAAGTCGCCGTCGATGTCTGCGGTGTACCGGCCTGGCTGGACCTCCATGCGTGCTCCTTCCCCCGTACGTGAATTTCGATCAGCATGAACCAGCGGCACGCGGCCGCGCCAGAGGCAGCCGCGGCTCCCTGGCATCGGCGAGCAAGCCGCTGGTCGTGCGACTTACGTCGTTTCCCGGCCGATCGTCATGGGCGCAGGCGCGACCATGGGCGGTTCCTTCCTGGCCCTGCTGGGAGGAGGCAGCGCGGTGCTATCAGCTGGCGGCTCCGGCGTGATGAGCCCCGCGACACCATCGGGGTACAACGGCGGACTTGCGGTCCCTGGGCCACGCCAGACGACGCGAGTCTTGTCGTCGTCAGCGTGATCAAGGATGCGCTGTTCGGCAATCTCATAGGCAGTATCGTCTTGGAGCGAGGCCGAGAACACGAAGACGATCTCGTGTGCCCGGCTGCCTTCCCAGTCGAAGATGTTCTCCAGGACTCCAAGCAGCCGGACATCACGGAGACTCTGGCCTATCTCCTCCAGCAGTTCCCGATGCACCGCATCTTCGCTGCGTTCGCCAAACTCGACGTGACCGCCGAGCGGCCGCTGAAACGGGGCGCGCGCCTGATCAGCGTGCTCGGACACCAGCAGAGCCCCGTCGCGTGGCCTGCGGATCACCGCCATCGCCTTGACAACCTGTCCGCGCTTACCGCTCACGATGCTGTCTTACCACGCCAGCTCTGCGCAGTTGTGATGCATGACCTCATGCATTTACCAGGCGAAAAGGAGCCCAGAGAGCCTTAGCTGACCGAGGCGGATAGCGCGGGTACGGGGCGCGGCTCCGGCGGCTGGCCAGCGGGGAGGGTCAGCGTGATCCTCAGCCCGTGCGGGCTGAACGCCGCCGCTTGCGCGGTGCCGCCGTGTGCGGACGTGATCTCGGCCGCGATGGCCAGCCCCAGGCCCGCACCCGGGCAGAACGACCGGGTGCCGGCTCGGTAGAAGCGCTCGAAGATGTGCGGCAGCTTGTCCGGCGGAAGGCCGGGGCCGTCGTCGCTGACCTCGACAATGACGCGGTCGCCGACTTGGGCTGCGCTGATCATGCCGACGGTCTCGCCGGGAGTGTGCACGAGCACGTTCATGAGCAGGTTGTCGATGGCGCGTCGCAGGAGTTCCTCGTCGCCGACCGCGGCCAGGTCGTCAGCGATCCGCACGTGCCAGGTCCGCGCCGGGTGGGCGACCCGGACGCGGTCCGCGCACCCGGTGACCACGGCGGTCAGGTCGACCGGCTCCCGGGACTGGCCGGGATCGGGCATCGTGCAGCGGCCGGGAAGGGCGGTGCTGACCATGCTCGGCACGATCCTCGGCGTGGGTGCGTTCGTGGCCGTGCTCGGCCTGACCGCCACCGGGGCGGGCCAGATCTCGCGCCAGTTCACGGTCCTCGAGGACACCACGTTGACTGTGGAGGACAACGGTCCGGCCAACAACGTCGCCGCGCCCAGCACCAATCCCCCGATCGGCTTCCCGGCCGGCGCGGACGCGGTCGCCGACCACATCAGCGGCGTGGTCGCCGCGGGTGTCTGGTGGCCAGTGACACTCCCGCCAGGCGCGAACTTCACCGGCTCGCTGGCGCTCTCCGCCACCGCTTCCCAGAACGTCAGCCTGCTGGCCGCCTCGCCGGGGGCGGTCCAGGCGATGGGCCTGAAGCTGGCGGCGGGCTCGCCGCTGAGCACGTACGAGAACGACACCAGGCAGCATGTCGCGATGATCGACGCCGCCACGGCGGCCTCCCTCGGCATCTCGTCCGCCCGCCTGGCCAGCCACCCCGCGGTGTTCGTCGACGGCATCGCCTACACGGTGGTGGGCGTCTACAGCTCCGCCCAGCGCGTGGTGACCCGGGAGAGCGCGATGCTCATCCCCGAGCGGACAGCCCTGGCTGACTACGGGAACCCGGAGCCGGGCATCGGGAACCAGGGCGAGGCCCAGATGGTCGTCGGGACCAGGACCGGCGCGGCGCAGGCGGTGGCCCGGCAGATCGCCGCCGCCGAGCTGCCGACCGATCCGAGCCGCCTGGTCGTGATATCACCGCCCAGTCCGCAGAGCCTGCAGAGCCTGCAGAGCGAGGTGAGCGGCGACCTGGCCGGCCTATTCCTGATCCTTGCCCTGGTCAGCCTGCTGATCGGCGCGGTCGGGATCGCTAACACCACGCTGGTCGCCGTGCTCGAGCGCACCGAGGAGATCGGCCTGCGCCGCGCCGTCGGTGCCCGGCCGCGGCACATCGCCGCGCAGTTCCTGGCCGAGTCCACGGCGCTCGGCACCCTCGGCGGCCTGATCGGCACCTGCATAGGCGTCGGGACGGCGGTGATCTTCGCCGCGGTCAAGGACTGGACCGCCATCCTGAACCCGGCCTATACGCTGCCCGCCCGCTGATCGGCAGCGTCGTTGGCCTGCTGGCCGGCGCGTACCCGGCGCTGCGGGCGGCGCGGACCAGCCCGCTGGCGGCATTGCGGAGCGCGTAAGCCCGGCCTGCCCGAAAGGAACGATGATGCGCAATCGCCCCAGGCTGTGGCTCCTGACCTGCTGCTGCGCTGCCCTCACTGCGTGCACCGCCGGCCCGCCCAAGGGACCGAATCTGACCGTGACCACGCCCAATGAGATGGCGATCCCCGTCCGGCAGCGAGTGCGGCTCTGTGGGTGCGGGTGTGAAGAGCAGGTGACTGGCCAGCGCCAGTACGTAAATCAAGATCACTACACGGTCTGGTTGACGCGAGTGCAGTATCCACGGTGGAAAAGAGAGCGCCCCGTCCACCACAAGCAGTGAGCGGGGTGCTCTCTTGCGGGAGACGGGGCATAGCGGCGAGGCAGGGCGCAAGGACAGGCCCTAGCTCCTCGGCTTCACCCTGCCGGGCAGCCCGAGTCCGCGGCAGCGGGCAGGGTGAAGGCGTTGCGCACGTTGGCTGGCAGCGAGCTGCACACACTCGTTACGTCACCGATGGCTCCGCCTCCCAGAACCGTCCACCCACCATGGCCATCACTCTGGAAGAAGTAGGTGGGATAGTTGGAGGTGGGACCTTTCGGGAATGTGAAGTTCTGTTCGGCGTAGCCGTCCAGGCACTTCGCTGGGCCGGACACTCCCGTAAACGTTGCCCCCTGGGTGAGCATCAGCTTGAGGAATACAGCTGAGCTGCACTTACTGGCTGTTGATGTTGGCGGTGACGACGGAGCGTAGGCCGCTGGCGGGCACTGAGCACCCAGTTTGGTTAGGACATTTGCGGGGATCACTCGGCAGGCGATGGTTGGTATCGCGTCGCCGCCTTCGATGAGTGTCCAAGACCCGTTCTGGGCCTTCTTAAAGAAGAACTGGGCAGCTTGCCCGCCGGGACCGGCGGTGAAGAGTTGCAGGGCGTAACCATCTACGCAGGTCGGTGGCCCCGAGATGGTGGGTTGGATCGGTCCACTGCCCTTCACGACGTTCAGAAACGCCTGGGAGGTGCACGACGAGGTCGTGCTTGGTGAGGCCATGGGTTTTGTCGTGGTCTGCGGATAGAACGACAATACCTCTTTGATCACGCCGGGGCAATTTTTCACTACCGAGTGCATCCAGATGCTTCCGGGTGCTCCGTAGCCAGGCGGAATGCCTGGCGGACCCCACTGGTGGTCGAGGGGCACACTTTTCGACGAACACGGGTCGATAAAGTATCGGCCCGCCGGTTGGCAGCGGTCGGTGTTCAGGTCGAACTTGTTGATGCCCGAGTCGCACGAGGGCTCCGTGAAGAATAGCTGCGTGATGATCCCAATCCTGGCATCAGTTGGGATAGTGGTAGCGTTGTTGTCGCCGACGTCGAACAACGGGTCGCCGTAGGTGCCGACCGCGGTGAATAGCTTGTCTGAGTTGTCAGCCGCAATCTTCTGGGGATCGAAGACGTTCTGATACGCCCATAGGTATCCATAGGCGTCGGCCAGAGCCTTGCCACACGGCGCTTTGAACCCGCTCACCCCGTTGGCCGCTCCTACCAAGTAGCAATAGGCAGCGTCATATAGGCCGTTGAGCGGTGCGTCGAGTGAGATTACCTGCACCACTCCCTCGTGATTGTGACGGCCAAATCTCCACCACCACTGCTCCGCGATGAGGCCGCCGTTTGAGTGCCCGACCACGAAGATCTTGGCGTCTGGGAGTGATCGGTGTACGCTCCTGATCTCGTTCTCGAGGTTGGATGGCTGGATCGAGATCGGGCTGGACGTGGCGACATCATTGGGGGTGTAGCCCGGGAAGGTGAAGCTATTGGCCTGGTCGAGTGTGGCGCCTGGGCTTGTGTAGCTAAACGGTAGGACGATCCCGCCGTCAGTTCCCAGCGAGTCGATCAGGTTGTTACCAGCCCCTATGCCTGGTGGCATGTGCTCAAGACGGTGGTCGTCATCCAGGTTCATCCAGGCGGAGATTAGGTCGCTCAAGGACGCGGGGAACGGCGGCGAGGCCTGACGATGGTCCAGCGGGTAGACCCCCTGGGACGATGTGCAAACTGGTGTCGTGAGTGGATCCCATGTCGCGCTGTCGCCATGCGAGCTCACCCCTTGGACCATGATGGTCACGATGTTGGCATTTGGGGGCGGCCCGTAGGTGAAGGCCGGTTGGGACGGTAGCCCAATAGCGGATATGAAACCGCCGCTCGACGCGGCCTCCACACCGAACCGATAGTAGGTGCAGACGTTCAGGCCGGAGACGGTGACAGACAGCGTTGAGGCCGGTACCGCTTGCAACACCCCGTCCGGGCTGCCGTCCGGCGCGATTTGGACAATGTCGTACCGCGTCGCCCGAGCGCAGCCGGGCTTGGGGGGTTGCCAGTTCACGTCGACGGTGGATGTGTCAGTGCCTTGGGTGTTAGTGACAGCCTGCGGAACACCGGCAGCGAAATCGGCGCACTGGGCTCCCGTGGTGGCACTAGCTGTGGGCACCGATGGGCTGCTCGGGCTGCTTTGACTAGAGCACGCCGCGAGCAAGGCGACGATGGATGTTAGGGGTATCAGGGCGAGTCCACCCCGCCGACGCGGCCGGCGGTATCTATTCGTGTGATTCACGCCTTCTCCTAAGAGCGAGTTTGTAACGCCGGCTTGTGCCGGGGCTAAACTGTCCAGATAATGGAACAGTCTCATGTAAGATACTGCGCTCATTGGACCAGGGCGTCATTGTTTATTGTCTACAAACGAAAAGACGCCATCTACCGGCGACTCGTATGGGCCCGTAGGGTGGCGCAGAGGGGAAGTGTCCGGTCCGGGCCCGCATAACCGGCTGGACACTTCCCGGGTGGATGGCATGCTAGCCCGCCGGTGTGATTGGGATCCCTGTTCCGCTGATGTTGTATGCGAAGAACTGCAGCAGGTCGCTCACCTTCGTGTCGAGGCCCTTCACAAAGCCGAAGCAGAGGCCCTTCACCAGCGTGATGGTGTGCCCGGCAAGGATGTTGTAATCATCCTTGTTCTGCGTCCCCGGGTAACCGGAGCCGAGGTTGCATCGGGAGTCACCTTCGTTATCTCCTGATTGGAGAGGGCTTGCTGAGTTGGCAGAAGAGTCAGCGATGGTGGCGAGCGACGGGGTGAACGAATCATCGATCGATGTACTCACCGACAGGTTTGAAACGTCGTAAATCGTCGCGCCCCCAGGGCCATGGAACAGGTAGATCGGCCCGAATGAGATAGTGAAGCTTTCCGAAGCGGTCGCCGAATGGCCCTGGCATTTCGTCGGCCAGCACGCCACGGTCGTCTCTCCGGGGCCCGGATTGGCCGTGTCCTTGAGCCCCGAGCTGGCAGGTGGGGCGGTAGTTGGCTGAGCCGAGGTCGCCGGAGCGCTAGACTGTGTAGCGCTAGCGCCGGGGCTCGATCCTCCGCTGCTGCTGCCGCATGCGGCAAGCACGACTGCAAGCGCAGCTATTGCCACCAGACCCGGCCACCTCCGCTGCGGTCTGTCAGAGCGTGTGCGCGTCATGACATTACAGAACCTTTCTTGCTCGTAGGGACTTCCCACGTCGGTACAACACCAAGTGGTGCATGTACTGAGTTAAGTCCATTTGATAGGGATAAATCCAGCTTAAGGGCATCGGCTTCATGTATGGATGGGTAGATACCGGCACTAAGTGTTATCGTGCACCGTTGCGCCGCCGGGGATGTAATCTCTGAACTGCTGCGCTCGACCCGTGCAAAATTCCAGGCCCCCCAACAGAGCTCCCAGGACTCGAACCACATCGTCTACCTGTAGCATGGCGCATCTGCGTACTAGTGGCATAATCCGCTCCTACTTCGCGCTCATCCAAAAAAGCCCGCTGCCATGAGGCAAACGGGATCTTGGTGAATTACACAGGTGTAATTTGGTGCGCCTGGCAGGACTCGAACCTGCGACGCGCTGCTTAGAAGGTCGTTTCGGGCAGCGTCGCTAGCTGCGGCCCGGCAGGCGCAGCTAGCCGCCGCCGTCACAGACGCCACCTGCACTCAGTCCGCGGACCTGGCCGGGATCTACTTCGCCGTCCAGGCCAGCTACGAACAGCAGCTCGTCAACGCCAGCCAGCAGGCGCTCACCGCCGCGGTCCGGCGGTACCGGACCGCCTACCAGAAAGAGCTGAGCCAGCTCCCGGCCCTGCTACGGACGGCGAAGGCCATCCCATTCCCCAGCGGCAAGGTCGCGCGGGCCGGCTGACTGCGGCGCGATCACAAGTTCGTTTCCACGCAGTTGAAGACGTTCTGCGCGGCTTGATGTCTGCCCGAGCTTTTGAGCAGTCCCAGCCCGGCGCCGGAAGTGGCCTGCTGGATGCAGGTGCTCGCGGCGGCCCGCTTGGCCGGGCTGGGGAACGCGCACGTCTCGAACTTGACCCGCCCGGCGTGGGTGGCGAGCTGGCGCAGCACTGGCAGCGACAGGAGCGCGGTGATACCGGAGCCCTTCGTGCCGCCCAGCTGGACCGCGCAGTTGTTGACGATGGCCTCGGCTTGTGCCTTCGCCTTGGTGACGTCCGCGCTGACCGTTGGGTTGGCCTTGGCCGACTGGGCCGGGCTGGCAGCCGTACCGGACTTGCACCCCGCCAGAGCCGCCACTACCGCGAGCATCAGGATAGGCGCTGCCTTGCGCACGGTGTTGATCATTTGTTTCTCCGTCTCTGTCCCGTGGCTAGTTCGCATCGGGAGGGCCATGATCGGCGCAGCCGCAAGAGAGTGCGTGCGCCTGCCTGGCAGTGTCATGCATGCTCGTTATCGCCGTGATCCCAGGTCGCCGCCGCGCGTTGACCAACGATCACGGCGACCCTCATCGGCACGTACTTGCCTGGGTGGCCATCGTAGTTGGGCGGAGGGCCACCTTTCGGCAGCGAGGCGCCCTGCCCATTGATAGTTGGAGCGAACTTGACCTTCGGCGGCGCAGGCGCCAGGCGCGACGCGCCAGGAGGGAAAACCTGGGGAGGACGAGACGTAACTGGCCGCTGACGCCGAGATGACGGGCACCGTGACAGCGAGATCAGTTTGCGCCTGAACTTGCCCTTCAACACCAGGCGCTTGACGAACTTTATCTATGCCGGTGCCAGAATCTCTGGTGAAATGCCACGTCGAATCGCTCCAGCTCCTCCCCGGTGCCGCTGAACCCCATGACGAAGTCCAGATGCAGATCACGGGGCACGAGCAGCGCCGCGAAGCGGACCTCCGGGAAGTCGGCTGAGTCATAGACCGGCACGTTCAGGGTTTCCCCGGCCGCAGTCATCAGCTCCACCCGCCGGATGTCGGGATGAACGCGGGCCAGCAGGCAATAGGGCCCTTCGTCACCGCCACCGGTACTGACATTCATCAGACTCCCAGCGGGGAGTGCCGGGCCACCGCCGCCGCCCTCGCGCAGCACCCGGCCGTCCGCAGACGTGATGCGGGTCATGCTCACCAGCTCGCCTGTGCCCGGCTCGCCGCCGCCGGGTGACTGCCGTTGTGCCCAGATCACCCAGGACAGGCCGTCGTCCTGGGTTCCCTCAGCAATAACATGTTGTCATCCATGAGACCTCCCGCTCGCGGGGCCTATGCTGACACATCCCCAGGAGCATGCGGACGTGAGCCAGCGCTGAGGTCACGGGATAGTCACGGGATGATCAGCCGTGAGGGTGAGGCGGTTCTGACGACGGCGCGGCCGGACGGCTTTCGGAATGATGATGCAGCAGCCAGGCGCCGAGGCCGCTGCCGATGGTGAGCGCGGCCGCGACGATGAAGCAGGCGCGTGCTCCGGCGAATCCCAGCACTGCGCCGGTAGCGATGCCGCTGGCCCCGTAGCCGATCTGCATCGCGGCGGACAGGGTTGAGAATCCCTCGGAGAGCTGGCTGGCTGGTAGCAGGTCGCCGAGGATAAGCGTGCGTAGCGTGTTAAGCGGCGCAAACCAGAGCCCGCAAGCGGCAACGGCGAGCACGAGGAAGATAAGTGACGGCGCGACCGCGATCAATATTATGCACAGGCCGAGGGCCACGAGCATGATGTTCGCCCGCTGGTCCTTATGGCCGGGCCGGTGACCGCTGAATGCTCCGTACGCGAAGCCGCCTGCGGCACTGGCCAATGACAGGAGCGCTATCAGGAGACCTGCCGTCGCGGGCCGCGAGCCCAGTGCGGGCATGAGCGGAGCCAGCGCGATATTTATCGTTCCCTCGGCGTAACCCATGACGGCACTGAGGAAGTAGATGGGAAGCGCTCTCGGATTTCTCCAGGCCCCGCTTCTGCCGGCAAGGTGCCCAGCTGGCTGATATGGCTCGAGCCGCCTCGCTACGCCAAGCGCTCCGAACGCCGCCACGGCCATCAAGACGATGACAAGCACAGGCGCGCCCAGATATCCCGTGATCGCGACCAGGGCGGGCGCGAACATCCATTCCAGCTCCAGCAGCGTTGCGTCCAGTGCGAAGGCGCGCTCTCGCAGCTCACCTGTGACGATCCGCTGCAGGTACGCCCGCAGGCCGCCCATGACCCCTGCTGGGGCCGCGCCGGCTAGCCCGCTCAGGACTATCAGCACCACCGCCGGGGCACGACCGGCGATCAGTCCGGCGAGCGCCGCCAGAACCATCGCGGCGACGCCTAGTTCCACGCTTACCCCGCGGCGAAACTCCACGCGATCGATGAGCCGCCCTGACCATGGCGAGACGATCCCGTCGGCGAAGGTATACGCACTGGCCATCAGCGCGCCCACCCGAAACGACCCGACGGCGCCATGGCCAGCAAGCACGAGCGCGAGGGGCGCCATCGCGACCGACAAGCGCTGAAGTCCGGCCGTCAGCGTGAACCTGCGCCAGGCAGCACTCGCCAGCAGCCGCCGGTACACGCGGCCGCCGGCGGGCACGCCTGTCACCGGGACATCTGCCCTGGGCATCCAGCCACCACAGATCGCCAGCTGCCACCGCGGCCGCAAGGCGGTACCGCGGCCCAGCAAAGGTGCATCGCCAACTCTGGGCTCGGCCCCGCGCTCATCGCTGCTGCGCCCGTCCCGGTATCGGCCGCGGCTCCGGCCGGTCATCCCCGCGAGGCTCGCCGCCGGCCCGCTCGACGGGGCAGTTGCGAAGGGGACATGCCCCCACGTCGCACAGACGGCAGATCCGCTCGGCATGCTCGGCATCGGTGGTGATCGCGGCGAGTACCTTCTCCAGCGCGGCCATGAGAGCCCTCCGCTCACTGGCATCAAGCACGGCAACGGCATCACGAAGAACTCTGCTGCGGGTCTCCAGCACCTGAGCCGCCGCGGCAATGCCCTGGTCAGTCAGGACCACAGCGACCGAGCGGCGGTCACGGCCTGGCTGCCTCCGCGCATGGCCCTCCGCCACGAGCTGATCAACGACGCGTACCGTGGCCGATTGCGTCCGGCCAAGCGGCCGTCTGAGCTGCTCGATTCCCAGGCCCGGCTCCTGGGCGAGGACCGCCAGCCCTGCGCCCAGGGCACCAGGGTGTCCGGCCGCGGTCTCCACGGCAGAGGAGAGCGAGTCGGACACCGCCACGACCAGCGCCCCCAGCAGATTCTCCAGACGCCCGGTCATGACAAAATGATGCAACACTCATGCATGTAAGTCAATCCGCGGCTACGCGCCCGCTGGAGCCTGGAATCAGACCGCTGCGGCGTGCGCCTGTGGCGGACTGTCGGTCGGAGGCGGTATAGATCGTCCATGGTGCAGACAGCTATGCGCTACGCCTTCGTTCTTCCGGGCGGAACCGCAGCCGAGCAGCTCGAGCAGGCCGTACTTGCCGACCGGGCTGGGTGGGATGGCGTGTTCGTGTGGGAGGCCGCCTACGGCGTAGACGCCTGGACCTTGCTGGCGGCCATCGCTACTCGCACCACGCGGGTCCGGCTGGGCACGATGCTGACCCCGCTGCCGTGGCGGCGTCCATGGAAGGTGGCCAGCCAGGTCGCGACGCTTGACCAGATCTCCGGCGGCCGGGCCATCCTGGCGGTCGGTGTCGGCGCGGTGGACGCCGGTCTCCCTCGAACGGGGGAAATCCTTGACCTTCACTCCCGTGCTGAGCGGCTCGACGAGGGCATTGACTTGATCCGGGGCCTGTGGGAAGGCAGTCAGAGCTTCCAGGGTCGTCATTATCAGTACCAGACCGGCCGCGACGATCTCGCTTTCGTCGCTCAGCCCGTTCAAGGGCGCATCCCGATCTGGGTTGTCGGCGTGTGGCCCAGGCCCAAGTCCATGCGCCGGGTCTTGCGCTGTGACGGGGTGATTCCGCAGTACGAGGCCGATGACCGGGAGAGCGGCCTGGAGGCCATCCGCTCCCTGCGAGCCTGGCTGACCGAACAGGGCGCCAAGCCTGACTTTGACGTCCTGGCCGAGGGCGAGACCCCCGCTGATGACCCGGAAGCCGCCGCTGCGGCCGTCGAGCCGTGGGCGGACGCGGGCTGCACCTGGTGGCTGGAGACCCGTTGGGAGATGCCTCAGCACACTCCGGAGCGAATGCGGCAAGTCCGTGAGCGGCTTGCCGCCGGGCCTCCGGCCAGAAAGGACCGGGCACCATGACCCGGCCGGACCCTGCGCCGTATCCCTCGCCCGGCTAACTGGCAGTCCTGCTTCAGCAGGCCGCGTTGCGCCGCGGGTACGGCCAGATTCGATACTTCGGGGTGACGCGGCCGGGCCGGGCCAGCCGAGACGATGGAGCGTGGCCGCAAGCCTCATCGACACGACACGGTCACCGGGTGACGGTTGCCGCGTCGCTGATCCGGGGAGCAACGTTGATCGAAGCGTGCGAACTGACGAAACGGTACGGGTCGACGCTGGCGGTGGACCAGCTGTCATTCCGGGTACTGCCCGGCCATGTGACCGGGTTTCTGGGTCCTAACGGGGCGGGGAAGTCGACCACCTTGCGGATGATCCTTGGCCTGGATTCGCCTACGTCGGGTGAGGTGCTGGTGAATGGTGGCCGATATGAGTCTGTGGTGCGGCCGCTGCATCAGGTAGGGGCCCTGCTAGATGCCGGCGCGGTCCACGGGGGGCGAAGCGCGTTCGATCATCTTCTGTGCATCGCGCAGAGCAACGGCATCGGGCGCGACCGCGTGCGCCAGGTGCTGCAGATCGCGGGCATCGACCAGGTGGCCGGAAGGCGGGTGGGCGGCTACTCGCTCGGCATGAGGCAGCGGCTGGGCATCGCTGCGGCGCTCCTGGGCGATCCGGCGGTGCTGATCTTCGACGAGCCGGTCAACGGCCTGGACCCGGATGGTGTCCGGTGGATCCGCGGCCTGCTGTCCTCGCTGGCCGGGGAGGGCCGTACCGTCTTTGTGGCCAGCCACCTGATGAGCGAAATGGCGATCACTGCCGACCGCGTGATCGTGATCGGCCGCGGCAAGCTCATCGCCGATGCCAGCGTGGCCGAACTCGTGCGGTCCAGCTCCCGGGGCGATGTCCTCGTCCGGTCCCCGCGAGCCGCCGACCTTGCCCGCCTGCTGACCGGCCAGCATGCAGTGGTCACCGCCGAGCCTGATGGCAGCCTGGCGGTGTCAGGCCTTGACGCGCCGGCGATCAGCGAGCTGGCGGCCGGGCATGGCATTCCCGTGTACGAGCTGACCACCCGGTACGCCACCCTGGAGGCGGCCTACATGGAGCTGGCCGACGGGAGCGCGCAATACCGCGCGGACGCTGCTGGCCAGCCCGGGAAGGATACCCGGCCATGACCGGCCCCGCTGTCCCCCTCGCCACCCGGGCGCGCGATCTCCTCGACTCAGAATGGACCAAGCTACGCTCGGTCCGGTCAACGTACCTGGCGCTGATCGGGTCGGCGGTCTTCGCCGTCGGAGTCGGCATATTCTCGGCAGTCACCGTCAAGGCCAGCCACGTTGACTGGACCACCTTCGACCCGGTCAGTACGAGCCTCAGCGGGCTGCTTTTCGTCCAGCTGGTATTCGGCGTCTTCGGCGCGCTCGCGATCACCTCTGAGTACGCGACAGGGATGATCCGCACCACATTCACCGCCGTCCCGCGGCGCCGGGCTGTCCTGGCCGCCAAGGCGGCAGTGACTGGTGCCGCAGGCCTCGTCGCCGGAGAGGTGATCGCCTTCGCGGCATTCCTCGCCGGCCAGCTGATCTTGTCGGGCAGGCACTCGTCCGGCAGGCAGCTGAGCGTGACCCTCGCCGACCCCGGCGTGCTGCGCGCCGTCACCGGCGCCGGTTTCTACCTGTTCATCGTGACTCTGGTCGGGCTCGGGCTCGGCGCGATCATCAGGCACACCGCCGGGGCGATCGCGGCCGTCGGCCTCATCTTCATCCAGGCGCTGATCGTCAACGCCGTCTTCCCCGACCCTGGCAGCAAGGCCGGCCACTACGTGCTCTTGTGGGCAGGCCAGTCGATCAGTTCGCTCCGCGCGCACGTCACGAATTACCCGTCCGTCCCATGGTCATTCGCGGTCTGCATCGCCTACGCGGGGGTGCTCCTGGCCGCGGCCAGCCTCCTGATCACCCGGCGGGACGCGTAACCGGCGGGACGCGCAAGCCCGCGCCTCCGAAGGAGAGACCGGCGGGTTAGCCCCGGCCCCACGTCAAGTCCCTCGCGACATGCGACCGCGGCACCTCGCGTCTGCAAGCTGGCCAGGCTTGCCAGACGGACTCGGTAACTGAATTGCCTACACCTGAGCAGCAACCTGGGGTGCGGCTTGGGGCCGCTTGCTAAGCAACCCCCCGTTGCCCTAGCCCAGGTAGGGGCCAGGGCAGCACGACCTCATCGCTGCCCGGGTTGGCATCGCTGGTGAGTTCCGGGATCTGGCCCACGTTTCGGGACGGCAACGGCCCCAGTCACATAGAGATCTTGATCCTCGTTAGCCTCACCTATGTTGTCCAGCACTTCATGACTGCAGCGTTCGTGGCAGCCCGAAGGCGGCGAGCACGCTGTTATCGAAGCGGGTCATGCCGCTGATCTGGGTATCGGTGAGGGTGAGCACCAGCAGCCCGTTTGCATGGGCGACGTCGGTGTGGAGGTCGTATACGTAGATGCCGAAGGCGGGTTGGCCGTTGGCCCGGGTTGCCACGAGCCGGTAGCTGCGGCCGGGCGGGAAGACCACCGAGTGCAGGAAGCGGGCCACCAGCCTTCGCCCCTGGTATTGCGGTGCTGCTTGCGGGGTGGTCAGCAGAACATCGTCGGCCAGGAGGGCGACCAGCTCGTCAACCCTTCCGGTTTCATACGCCCGGGTGAGGCGCTCGACGATGGCTCGCTCCCTGACGGAGTCGGGGGGCGGGGGCGGTTCATGCTCAGCCGGGCGCGGGAAGATGGCACGGAGGCCCGACCGCGCTCGCTTGAGAGCGCTGGTCACCGACTCCTGGCTGGACTCGAGGATGCCGGCCGCGTCCCTGGCGCGGAACCCGAGGACGTCGCAAAGCACAAGCACGGCGCGCTGCCGCGGCGGCAGGAGCTGCAGCGCCGTCACGAAGGCCAGCGAGATCGCTTCCTGGGCGTCATAGCGCGCTTCGGGACCCGGGCTGGCTTCCGGCAGGCCCGCGAGGAGAGAGTCCGGGTACGGCTCAAGCCAGACCACCTCACCGAGCCGGGTGGGCTTCAGGCGCTCCCTGCCGGGGGGCGGTGCGTTCACCTGCGGGCGCCGGCTGGCGGACCGCAAAGCGTCCAGGCAGCGGTTCGTCGCGATCCGGTACAACCAGGTCCGGACCGAGGCGCGGCCCGCGAATCCGGCCATGCCCTGCCAGGCTGCGAGCAGCGTCTCCTGCACCTGGTCTTCGGCATCCTGCACCGAGCCAAGGATCCGGTAGCAGTGTGCCTGCAGTTCGCGCCGGTAGGGGGCCACCAGCTCCGTATACGCCTCCTCGTCACCGGCCCTCGCCCGGGCGATCAGATCCGTGCCTGTCACATCGTCCCCTGTCATCTCTTCCTCCGGCTCCTTCCGAGCGGGTTACTCACCTAGACGCCTCCAGCCGGACGATCTGGGCGGCCGCCGCCGCCCAGATCATCAGCCGGCCGGCGTCTGCCTCCTTGACAGTCCGCTGCCGGCACATTGCCGGCCTAGCAGAGGAGGAGCACGATGCCCAAGTTCCTGTTTACCTACCGGGTGCCGAATATTCCGCTGGAGCAGCGCCTCGCCGAACTCGGCCCGTCAGCCGGCGCCGGGACAATGGCCTTGTGGAACTCGTGGATCGAAAGCCTCGGCACCCACCTGCTCGACCAGGGCAACCGCGTGTCGGACGCCCGCCTGGTCGGCAGGTGCCAAGGAGACACCAGATCCAGCGGATACAATGTGATCACCGCCGACACCCTCGACGCGGCTGTGGCCCTTGCCGGGCAATGCCCGTTCCTCGAAAAAGGCGGAGGCGTCGAGGTTGGCGTGATCCCGGAACAGGTCGTTCCGTAACGTCTCCCGAGTGCGTTCCACTTGCCGGGGCGCATTCAGCAGCCGTGGGCGGCGCACCCGTCAGCCATTACGGTATGCGGCGGTTGCCGGGCACAACGGCGCATTGAGGTGATAAACGGCCCGGCCGATGGAAATCTTGGCTTGTGTGGCTGGGTTGACCGGTCTGGGCATGACCGGCGTGTTGCCCAGCACCTGGCCGGGGCCGTCGTGGAGCGGGCCGAACTGGCCAGGACGTTGCTGCGCATCAGGGCCTGTACCCGCCCGGGCGCCGGGGCGTGCCCGGCGCGCGGCCGCAGCTCACGGCGGGTGCACAGCCACTATCAGCGGCGGCTGGCCGATACGGCAATCGGCGGGCGGCGGGTGATGATCTGGCTACAGTCCGGCGGCTGGCCGAGGTGCTGCCGAACATCGCGGTGGCGCTGGCCGGGCGGGCGGGCTGCCGCCTGGCCCGCGCACTGCAGGCCATGGCGAGTCGGTCGACTTTGCTGCGGCTGATCATGGCCGCCCCGGACCCGCCAGCATCCACTCCGCGGGTGCTCGGGGTGGACGACTTCGCGATCAAACGCGGCCAGCCATGTGGTGATTGAGCCCGGCGGCTCAGCGGATGCTGTGTGGCCCTACGCGGCGCGCCGGGTCGGCGCCGTAGGTGCCGCACGCCCCGGTGCGAGCGCGGCCGCCCGGCGTCGCGCAGCGGCGCACTGCGCCTTCAGGAGAAGGCACACCCGCGAAGGGGATGCGATCGCGGCCCGCCGACGGCTGCCGATGGCGGAGGTAGACCCGCCGGGCCGCCCAGTTTCCGGGCCAGCTGGGGTCGACCTCCAGTGACAGCCACAGCAAGTGCCGGTGTCCAGCCGGCCGGATCTAGAGGAGACAGCGGAATGCGGAAAGTGATCGAGTACACCCTGGTCTCGGCGGACGGCGTCTTCGAGGACCCGGCGAACCTGGGCTTCATGGAATACCGCGACGACGCCTACCTGCGCGACGGGTTGGGCCTGCTGACGGCATGCGATGCGATGCTGTTCGGCCGGCGCACCTACCAGACATTCGCGGCGGCCTGGCCGGGTAGGGTCCACCCCTGGGCCGGCCGGCTGAACGCCATCCCGAAATACGTCTTCAGCTTGACGCTGGGCAGCGCCGACTGGGACAACTCGACCCTTGTCCGGGGCGACGCCATCGCCGAGGTGACCCGGCTCAAGCAGCAGGAAGGAGGAGATCTGCTGATCTTCGGCCACGGCCTCCTCGGGGAGATGCTGCTGCGGGCGCAGTTGATCGACGTGATCGACCTGTCCGTCTATCCCGTCTTCGCCGGGAGCGGCAAGCAGTTCTTCCGCGACGGCCAGGCCGCCAAGTTGCGGCTCGCTGCCGTCAAAACGTTCTCGAATATCGTGAAGATAACCTACGAACTGCAGCACTGAGCAGACAGCCGCCGAGCTGCCGTTTCGGGCCATCGCTCCTCGCGACAGATCACTTCCGCTACGTTCTGCCTGGTTGTTCCGGCGTGGCAGATTCCAGGGATCGTCGTAACACCGTGACCA
>DATCEO010000153.1:0-17003 GCA_036510065.1 Streptosporangiaceae bacterium
GGTGCGGGAGACGCTGGCTGGCTCTGAGCGAGCGCCGCTGGTTTCAGGATTGGCCGAGATGCGCAGGCGCGCGCGCCTCAGTTAGCGCTGGAGGGAATCAGGTTGGCGAGCTCTCGGAGTGCGACCAGGAGGGTCGTGAAGTCGTTTCCATGCGCTGCCCGGATGTCTGCGAGCATCCCGAGATACCGCTCGACTGTTGCGGTGCCGGCTTGGACCCATGCGTCAATCGCCTCTTCGCCGTCGATAGAGGCGGAAGACGCCTTGAGGGCCGCCGCGGTGAGCGCCCGGTGGGTCGTGTAGAGGTCGTCGCGCAGGGCGCCACGGGCGAGCGCTTGCCAGAGGTCGGCGCGAGGTAGCCCGAGGATGCGATCGCGGAGCCAAGCCAACTTCAGGCGGCGGTCGAGCCCGAAATGGATGTCGGCCGCGCGGCGGACGGGCTCTTCGCGTCCACGGACGATCTCGACGACGTCGAAGGCGAAGAACAGGGCATCGAGGGCGGCGACGCGCGATGCGAGCGCGCTTGGAACGCCGGGATCGGAGAATTCCGCCACGCGCGCATGCCACGCCTCGCCGTCAGGGCCGCTTAGCAGTTCCGGCAGCGCCTCCCCCAGTGTGACCGCCCCGGGGGCGTAGTCCGCGACCGCCGCGGCGATGTCGAGCGGAGGGCGCCGGTTGCGCACCAGCCAGCGTGCCGCGCGCCTGACGAGCCTGCGTCCCTGCAGCAACATCTTGAATTGCGTCTCCGCATCGACGACGTCGTCGAGCGATCCGACCTCGCGCCAGAATCCGCGCATGTCGAAGACCGAGACCGCGACGGCGTAGGCGCGCGCGATGTGCTCCGTGTCGGCGCCGGTCTCCTCGGCCAACCGAGATACGAATGTCGTCCCGACGTAGTCGACGATGCTGTTGGCCAGGTCGGTAGTGATGATCTCTCGACGCAGAGGATGGTTTCGCATGCGAGACCGGAAGCGCTCGCGAAGCGAGACCGGTAAGTAGTCGACGAGATCACTGCTTAGATACTCGTCTTCGGGGAGGTCGGACTCGAGCAGGTCGTCATGCAGGGAGATCTTTGCGTAGGCGAGTAGGACCGAGAGCTCGGGGCCGGTCAGGCCCTCGTTCGCGGCCTTCCGCTCCCGAATGCGTTCTTCGTGCGGGAGCTGCTCGAGCTCGCGATCGAGCTGGCCTCTGCGGTCGAGGTCGTTGATCAGGCGCGCATGGAGGTCGAGCAAGTCGGAAGCTTTTCCGCGCTCGAGGCTCAGCGCCAGGGCCTGCGCGTAGCTCTCGCTGAGGACATGCTTGGCGACGGCGTCTGTCAGCGCGGCCAGGAGCTCGTTGCGCTGCGAGGTCGTGATCTCGCCGTCGGCCACCGCCGCATCGAGCAGGATCTTTAGATTCACCTCGTGGTCGGAGCAGTTGACCCCCGCCACATTGTCGATGGCATCGGTGTTGAGCCGCCCGCCGGAGAGCGCGTACTCGATCCGGCCCTTCTGGGTGAAGCCGAGGTTGCCGCCCTCGCCGACCACCCGGGCGCGCAGCTGCCCGGCATCGATCCGGACGCTGTCATTGGACCGGTCCCCGACGTCGATGCTGGACTCGGCCGCGGCCTTCACGTAGGTGCCGATGCCGCCGTTCCAGAGCAGGTCGACCGGCGCCGCCAGGATGGCCGACATCAGCTGGTCGGGCGAGAGCGCGGTGACCTCAGCGGCCAGCCCGAGCGCGGCCCGGACCTGAGGCGGGACGGACACGGACTTGGCCGACCGCGGCCAGATCCCGCCGCCGGCCGAGATCAGCTCCGGGTCGTAGTCGGCCCACGACGAGCGTGGCAGGGCAAACAGCCGCTGCCGCTCGGCGAAGCCCACGGCGGGATCCGGGTCGGGGTCGACGAAGACGTGGCGATGGTCGAAGGCGGCGACCAGCCTGATGTGCCGGGACAGCAGCATGCCGTTGCCGAACACGTCGCCCGACATATCGCCGACGCCGACCACCGAGAAATCGTCGGTGTCCACGTCGACGCCGAGTGTCTGGAAGTGGAACTTCACCGACTCCCAGGCGCCGCGGGCGGTGATGCCCATCTTCTTGTGGTCGTATCCCTCCGAGCCGCCGGAGGCGAACGCGTCGCCCAGCCAGAAGCCGCGGCTGGCCGCGATCTCGTTGGCGGTGTCGGAGAAGGTGGCCGTGCCCTTGTCGGCCGCCACCACGAGGTAGGGGTCGTCGCCGTCGTGCCGGACGACCTGGAGCGGCGGGATGACCCGGCCGGCCTCCAGGTTGTCGGTGAGATCCAGCATCGCGCTGATGAACATGCGGTAGCAGGCCAGGACCTCGCCCTGATAGGCCTCCCGGTCGGCGGGATCGGGCAGCTGCTTGCAGACGAAGCCGCCCTTGGCGCCCGACGGCACGATGACCGCGTTCTTGACCTCCTGCGCCTTGGCCAGGCCCAGGATCTCGGTCCGGAAGTCCTCGCGCCGGTCCGACCAGCGCAGGCCGCCCCTGGCCACGTCGGCGAAGCGGAGATGGACGCCCTCGAACCGGGGGGAGTACACGAACAGCTCGAACTTCGGCCGCGGGGCGGGCAGGTCGGGTAGCTGGGCCGCGTCCAGCTTGACCACCAGGTACGGGACGGTGCTGGTGGCCGGCCGGGTACGCCCCGAGGAGCGGCCGGGGCCGGCTGACCCGCCCGGGCCGCCCGAGATGGTGACGGACCGGCCGAAGGCGCCGGCGAAGTAGTTGGTGCGGAGGGTGGCCATGATGAGCCGCCAGTAGGTCCGCAGGATCCGGTCCTGGTCCAGGCTGGCCACGTCGTCGAGCTCGCCGCGGATCTCCTCGCCGATGGCCTCGCTGCGCTCGGTCCCGCCGCCCTGATGGGCCGGGTCGAACCGGGACTCGAACAGCCGGACGAGCAGCCGGGTGACCGTGGGGTTGGTGCGCAGCACCCGCTGGATGTAATCCTGGCTGAAGGCCGTGCCGACCTGGCGCAGGTACTTGGCGTAGGCCCGCAGGACCGCGACCTGCGGCCAGCTCAGCTGCGCGTCGAGGACGAGGGCGTTGAAGCCGTCGTCCTCGATGATGCCGTGCCACAGCGCGGCCAGCGCGCCCTCGACCTGCTCCCGGACCTGCCCTACCGACATGCTGGGCCCGGCCTGGGCGGAGTCGGCCTGCGGGGAGCCGGCCAGGCTGCGCCGCAGCCCGAAGTCATAGATCCAGAAGGGCTCACTGGCGGGGAACTCATACGGGTGCTCGTCGACCACGTCGACGCCCATGTGCTGCAGCCGGGGCAGCACGTCGGTCAGCGTGATCGGGCTGCCGGTCCGGTAGATGGTCAGCCGCCAGACCCGGTCGGCTGGGGCCACCGCCGGGGCCAGGCCGGCCTCCGACCCGTCCGGGGCATCTTCCAGGGGAATGCCGCCGACGTAGTCCTCCGACTCCCACAGCTCGAACGCCACGTCCTCCCCGGACGCCCGCAACTGCATGATCTTGGCCAGGTCGGAGACCGCCGCCGAGGCCGGGACGTCGCTCTTGTAGGTCTGCGGGATCGTGTCGCCGACCATGGTGAGCAGCGCCCGGCCGCCCTGCTCGCCGCAGGCCCGGGGCGCCTCGTCGGCGAGGTCGTCGTCCCAGGACCGGGCGGCGGCGGCCACGGCCCGTTCCAGCTCACCGGCGTCCATATCGGGCAGCGACTCGCCGCGCTCGGCCCGCACGACGATGTGCAGGCGGGCCACAGGCGACTCGCCGACCTGCACGCTGTAGTCCACCTGCGAGCCGTTCAGCCCGCGCTGGAGGATCTCCTGGGCTCGCAGCCTGAGCTGGGTGGTGTACCGGTCCCTGGGCAGGTAGACCAGGCACGAGATGTACCGGCCGTAGATGTCGCGGCGCAGGAACAGCCGGGTCTGCCGGCGCTCGCGCAGGCGCAGCACGCCCACGGCGACCTCCGCCAGCTCGCCGGCGGTGGCCATGAACAGTTCCTCGCGCGGATAGAACTCCAGGACCTCGGCCACGTAGTTGCCGTCGTGGCTGCCGGGAGTCAGCCCGGTGACCGCCAGGACATCGGCCAGCTTGTGCCGCAGCACCGGGATCGCGGCGATGCTCTCGGTGAAGGCCACGTGCGTGTAGAGCCCCAGGAACCGGTACTCCCCCACGACGTGGCCGCTGTCGTCGAACCGCTTGATCGCGACGTAGTCGAGGTAACTCGACCGGTGCACGGTGGACCGCGAGTTGGCCTTGGTCACGATCAGCCGCTGCGGGTCCAGCGCCCGGGCGCCGGCCTCGGGCGGCAGCGGGGCGAACGAGCCGGGATCCGCGCTGTCGTGGCGCAGGATGCCGAGCCCGGTGCCGGGCACCGGACGGACGAAGGTGCCGCCGTCGCCGGGCTCCAGGTCGTACTCGCGGTAGCCGAGGAAGGTGAACCGCCCGTCGGCCAGCCAGCGCAGCAGCGCGCCTATCTCCTGGTCGGACTCCCCGCCGGCCTGGCGGGCGCCTGCCGCCGCCAGGGCCGTCTCGCCGGTCCCGGCGGCGGCCAGCAGCCGGTCGGCCAGCGAGCCTGCCCTGGCCGACATCCGGCTGCTGTCCTCGACCGCCACCCGGACGTCCCCGAGCACCCGGGTCAGGTCATCGGCGAGAACCTTGGCCTCGCCCTCGGCCAGCCGGGCGATCTCGATATGCGTCCACGACTCGGCCAGCTCGTCGAGGGTCGGCTCGACGCCGTTGACCGGCCCGACCACCGCCCGCATGGCGCCGGTGACGTCGCGGCGAATGCGCAGCTGCGGGTGCACGACCAGGCGCGCGGCCAGGCCGTGCCGGGCCAGCTCCATCGTGATCGAGTCCACCAGGAACGGCATGTCGTCGGTCACGATGTCGATCACGTCGCAGGCCGGGTCCAGTGCGGCGTCGCCGCCGGCCCGGACCCGGACGATCGCGCGGCCTTGCGGACGCTGGGCCGCCAGCTCGGCCTGTTCCCGGGCCACCGCGGCCAGTCGGAGCGGACCGGCCCCGGCCAGGTCGTCGGCGGCCACGTGCCGGTAGTAGGCCCCCACGTAGGCCGGCACGTCGCCGACGCCGGGCACCGCCCCGACCGCCCGGGCCGCCGCGCTCAGCAGGTCCCGGTCGCCGCCAGCCCTATTGCCGCCGGTGCTGTCCACCATCGAACCTTCACTCCCCTAATGCGTTATCCCGCCACGATAGGTATCCCGCCACGATGCGTGATCCCGCCATGGGCTATCGCTACAGCCAGTCCCGCAGTTCCCACAGCAGCGGGTAGTACCGCATCGGCACGCGTTCATGCAGGTACGGAGCGCCCGTCGAGCCGCCGGTCCCCGACTTGGTGCCGATCTGCCGCTCTACCATCTGGACGTGCCGGGCGCGCCAGAGCCCGGACAGCTCGTCATGGGTCAGCAGGTCCTCGGCGAGCTGCCACAGGTCGTCGTGCTGGCCGCGGTCCCTGGCCACCTCGACCAGCGCGGCCAGGACCTGCGCATCATCGCCGGTGGGCAGGTGACGCGAGGCCAGCAGGCCCAGGTAGGCATCCCACAGCGTAGGCTCCGCCAGCCGCCGGTCCAGCCGGCCGCGCTCGGCGCGGGTGAGGGACCGGAACCGGGCCAGGAAGGCGGGATCCTTGGCCCCGGACAGGAACTCCAGCTCGCGGAACTGGACCGACTGGAAGCCGCTGGCCGGAGCCAGCGCGGCCCGGAACTCCAGGAAGTCCTGCGGCGTCATGGTCTCCAGCACGTCGATCTGGTTGATCAGCAGCCGCTCGATGACGTGCGCCCGGCGCAGCAGCTGGCGGGCCCGCCACAGGTGGCCGGTCATCATCAAGTCGCGGACGGCGGTGAGCTCGTGCAGCAGCTGCTGGAACCACAGCTCGTAGGCCTGGTGCACGGTGATGAACAGCAGCTCGTCGTGGGCCGGCGGGACGACCTGCGGGACCTGCTGGGCCAGCAGCTCCGGTATCCGCAGGTAGCTGCCGTAGGTCAGCCGGGCGCCCTCCTCGCCGAAGTTGCGGCCCGTGGCGACGGCGCTCAAGCTGATCCGTCCAGCGTGAAGAACTTCAGGACCTCCGGGTTGGCCAGGGCGTCCGGGTCGGCGGCCTGCGCGACGGGCGTGCCGAGCAGGATCTTCCGGACCGGGACCTCGAGCTTCTTGCCGGACAGCGTCCGCGGGATGCCGGGCACCTCGCGGATCTGGTCGGGCACATGCCGGGGCGAGAGCTGAGCCCGCAGCGCGGTGGTGATCTGCCGCTTCAGCTCGTCGTCCACGGCGCGGCCCGGGGCCGGGACGACGTACAGGATCAGCTGGCCGTCCTGGCCTAGCTGCCCGGTGTCGACGACGAGGCTGTCGGCCACCTCGGGCAGCCCTTCCACGACCCGGTAGAACTCGCTGGTGCCCATGCGGACGCCGCCCCGGTTGAGCGTGGCATCGGAGCGACCGTAGATGACGCAGCCCCCGTCGGGCAGGATCATGATCCAGTCGCCGTGCCGCCAGACGCCCGGGTAGTCCTCGTAATAGCTGGCCCGGTACCGGTCACCGCCGGGATCGTTCCAGAAGCCGACAGGCATGGACGGCATCGGCTCGGTCACGACCAGCTCCCCGACCACGCCGATCGCCGGGTGCCCGGCCTCGTCGAACGCCTCGACCTTGGCGCCGAGGCAGGGACCGGAGATGACCCCGGCACGCACCGGCAGCAGCGGGGACGGCCCGACGAAGGCGGTGCACACGTCGGTGCCGCCGGAGATGGAGCCGAGGATGAAGTCCGGCTGGCGCGACCCGCTGGCTACCTGGTCGTAAACCCAGCGGAACCCCTCCGGCGGCAGCGGCGACCCGGTGGAGCCCACCCCGCGCAGCCGGGACAGGTCGTGCTCGGCCGCCGGATGCAGGCCCTCCTTCAGGCAGGCCAGCAGGTACGGGGCCCCGGTCCCGGCGTAGGTGACGCCGGCCCGGGCGGCCAGCCGCCACAGCTCGCCGGTATCGGGGAACACGGCGCTGCCGTCGTACAGCACCACCGTGACGCCGGCCAGCAGGCCGCCGACCAGGTAGTTCCACATCATCCAGCCGGTCGTGGAGTACCAGAAGAACACGTCCCCGGCGCCCAGGTCCTGATGCAGGGCCAGGGCCTTGAGGTGCTCCAGGACTATCCCGCCGTGGCCGTGCACGATGGGCTTGGGCAGTCCGGTGGTTCCCGAGGAGTACAGCACCCACAGCGGATGAGAAAACGGCACCTCGTCGAACTCCAGCTCACCGGCCGGGGCGGCCCGCGTGAGCTCGGCCCAGCCCAGCTGCCGGACCCCGGCCGGGGCCGCCGGCCCGTGGTCCGGAGAGCCGTGGTCCGGAGAGCCGTGGTCCAGGTAGTCGACCGTGACGAGCGCTTCCAGGCCGGGCAGCGACGCCGAGATCGCGCCGACTTCCACCCGGCGGTCGTACCGCTTGCCCCCGTAAACGTAGCCGTCCACCGCGATGAGCACCTTGGGAGAGGTCTGGGCGAACCGGTCGATCACGCTGGTCGCGCCGAAATCTGGCGAGCAGGCGGTCCAGATAGCGCCAAGGCTCGCGCTGGCCAGCAGCCCGACCAGGGCCTCGGGGGCGTTGGGCAGGTAGCCGGCCACCCGGTCACCCCGGCCCACGCCCAGGGCCTGCAGGCCGGCCCGGGCGGCGGCGACCTGGCGTTCGAGCTCGGCGTAGCTGAGCTCGCCGGACCGCCCCGCCTCGCTGGCGTAGCGGACCGCGACCCGGCCGGGATCGGTACGGGCGCAGCGCAGCGCGTTGCGGGCGTAGTTGACGGTGCTCCCGGCAAACCAGGTGACATCGGGCATCGGGCCGCCGCTGAGCTCGGGACCGTCCCCGCGCTGACCCAGCACCTCGAAGTAGTCCCAGATCGAGGCCCAGAACCGGCCGGGGTCGGCGACCGACCAGCGCCACAGCCCGCCGTAGCCCGCAGGATCGGCAGTCGCTGGATCACCAGCCGCCGGAAGCGTCAGCCCGCGGGTGTCCGCCAGCCAGCGGGCGTAGTGAGTGATCCTGGCCCGCTCGATGGCGGCGGCGTCGGGCGCCCAGAGCGTGGCGCCGTAGTCCCGGCCCGCCAGCAGCTCGCCATCGCCTGGAAGCTCGGTTTCGGTCGGCATAACGACCAGCATCGCCCCGCTGGCTGGTGACCGCAACGCGGCCCGCCCGCACCGGCCGTCCCGCGGCTTGCTTCGCGCCCCACCGGTTTAGCTACGGCTCGCGGCCACGCCGGTCAGCCGCTCGACGGCCTGGACGACCTCGGCGGTATCGGACAGGTCGGTCAGCACCATGTCGGCGCCGGCCGCCCGCAGGTCCCCCACCGTGGACCGGCCGCTGGCCACCGCGATGGATCCCGCGCCCGCGATCCGGGCCGCCTCGACGTCCCGGGTGGAGTCGGCGATGTACACGATGGCTCCCGCAGCGAGCTGCACGCGGTACTTCTCCTCGGCCTGTACCCGGCAGGCCATCAGCTGCGAGCCCCTCGGGTAGACATCGGATCCGTAGCCGCCGATATCCAGGTCGAACAGGCCGGCGAGGCCGAAAGCGGTGAGCTTGTCCGCCGCGTTCGGCCTGATCGTGCCGGTGAGCACCGACTGGATGACGCCCGGCAGCCCGGCCGTGGCCCGGGCCGCCTGCAGCGCGCCGGGCAGCAGCCGGCCGTTGTGGGTCAGCAGGCCGCGCCGGGCGCTGAACGCCGCGGTGAGCTCACGGGTGTACCGGGCCAGCAGCTCCTGGCCGCCCTGCTCGGAGCTGCCGGTGGACACGTCGTTGAGCGCCAGCGACTCGAAGAAGATCTCTGAATCACTGCGGCCGGCCTGCTGGGGCAGCGCCACCAGCGGCCGCCCGGTGACCCGGCGGAACGCCTCGGCGTAGGCCTCGCGGGAGACCCTGACCACGTCCACCAGGGTCAGGTCAATGTTCCATAGGACAAGGCGGTAAATGATGGATCCTCCGAACCCTCCGGTGCTTGCCCCCGTTAGCTGCGGTTTCAGTCGCCTTGAGCGTACCGCCGCCGACGGTGGCGACCGGCCGACGCAACCGTTAAATCAAGGACTCAGCCGGCGCGCATCAGGGGGCCCGGGGCGGTCAGCCCATGTGCGGATAGCGGTGGTCGACCGGCGGGACGAACTGCTCCTTGATGGTGCGGGCGTTCACCCAGCGGATGAGGTTGAAGATCGAGCCGGCCTTGTCGTTGGTCCCGCTGGCCCGGGCGCCGCCGAAGGGCTGCTGGCCCACGACCGCCCCGGTCGGCTTGTCGTTGATGTAGAAGTTGCCGGCGCAGAATCGCAGCGCGTCGGCCGCGCGGGCGATGGCGGCCCGGTCCTGGGCGATGATCGAGCCGGTCAGCGCGTACGGGGCGATGTCGGCCGCCTGGGCCACGATGGCGTCGTACTCGGCGTCCTCGAAGACGTGCACGCCCAGGATCGGGCCGAAGTACTCGGTGGTGAAGATCTCGTCGGTGGGGTCGCTGGACTCCAGCACGGTCGGCTCGACGAAGTAGCCGTCCTCCCGGTCGGTCCCGCCGCCGGTCAGCACGCTCACCGCGGGCCGGGACCTGGCCCGGCCGATCGCGTCCTCGTGCTTGGCGAAGGCCCGGCCGTCGATCACCGCGCCCATGAACAGCGACAGGTCCGCGGCGACATCTCCCATGGTCAGCGACTCAACGGCGCCGACCAGGTCGTCGCGCATCCGGTTCCACACGCTGCGCGGGATATAGCTGCGCGACGCCGCCGAGCACTTCTGCCCCTGATACTCGTAGGCGCCGCGCACCAGGGCCGTGACCAGCACGGCGGGATCGGCCGACGGATGGGCGATAACGAAATCTTTCCCGCCGGTCTCGCCCACCAGCCGCGGGTAGCCGCGATAGCCGGCGATGTTGTCCCCCACGGTCCGCCACAGATGCTGGAAGGTCGTGGTCGAGCCGGTGAAGTGGATGCCGGCCAGGTCAGCGTGCGGCACCGCGACCCGGGAGACCGCCTGCCCGCTGCCCGTGACCAGGTTGACGACGCCGGGGGGCAGGCCGGCCGCCTCCAGCAGCCGCATCAGGTAGTGCGCGGAGAGCTGCTGGGTGGGCGACGGCTTCCAGATGACCACGTTGCCCAGCAGGGCGGGGGCTGTGGGCAGGTTGCCGGCGATGGAGGTGAAGTTGAAGGGCGTGATGGCCAGGACGAAGCCCTCCAGCGGGCGGTACTCCAGCCGGTTCCAGCTGCCCGGCCCGGAGGTGGGCTGCTCGGCCAGCAGCCGCCGGGCGTAGTACACGTTGTAGCGCCAGAAATCGGCGAGCTCGCAGGCGGCGTCGATCTCGGCCTGGTAAGCCGACTTGGACTGGCCGAGCACGGTGGAGGCGTTGATGGTCTGCCGCCACGGGCCGGCCAGCAGATCGGCGGCCTTGAGAAAGATCGCGGCCCGGTCGTCGAACGGCAGTTCCCGCCAGCCCGGCGCGGCCTGCCGCGCGGCCTCGATGGCGGCCGCGACGTCGGCGTCGGTGGCCTCGGCGAACTGGCCGAGCACGTGCCGGTGACGGTGCGGCGCAACGACGTCGACCCGGTCGCCGCCGCCCATCCGCTGCTGCCCGCCGACGGTCATCGTGAGATCGGCGCGCTCGCCGGCCAGCTCCTTGATCCTGCCCTCCAGCGCCGCCCGCTCCGGGCTCCCTGGCGCGTAGCCCTTGATCGGCTCGTTCACCGGTACGGGGACGTTACTGACGGCATCCACTGCGGCTTAGCTCCCTGTCTGACCCGACATCGCTGGCGGCATCTCTCATCGTCGCACGGCTGGCGAGCAAGGGTAGTTGCCAGGGCGCGGTGCCTGCTCAGGGCGGGGTTGCTGGCGCTGGGGCCAGAGTTTGCTGGCTGCTGGGGCCAGGGGTTGCTGGGTGCTGGGGCGCGGGTCAGCTGGTGACGTGCCGCAGTTCCTGAGTGGCGTACCAGAGCAGCTCGTGCCCCTCGGCGCTGTCCACGGCAAACTGGGCGTCGTCGTCACCGGCCTCGGCGGCCGGGAGCGCCGCGGCCGCGGCCGCTATCGCGGCTTCGGCGGCCGGGTCGTCGATGTGCCCGGAAACGACGTCCCGCAGCAGCACGGCCTTCTTGACCTCGACCAGCGCGGGCTCGTCGAATCCGGCGTTGCCCACGACCTGCCCCTCGGGTACCTCAACGGCGAGCACGACCCGGCGGCGGGGAGCGGACTGGTCCTCCAGCAGCAGCCGCAGGGATGCCCGGGCGGCGTGCAGCAGGGCAATGTACTCGAGCTCTTCCATATCGCCGCTCGAATACCATTCCCGCAGCGCGGGCGTGACGGCAAAGCCGCGCACGGGCGGCTGGCCGACCTGGTCGGTCGACAGCAGCTGGCCCAGTGCCGGAAGGGTAAATGGCAGGTAAACGCGCATGACTTTCCCCGGTGCGCAGAAGAATCTGCTCCTGAGTGTGCCAGGCGCCAGGGCGGCTGGCACCTCAATTGGCCGCATCCCATGATCAAGGAAGATTTTGGACGGCGGACGGGGTGTCCGGGGCGAGAATCACCGGGTCGGCGGCGGCGGGCATGGGGGCGCCGGGCGGCTGAACTGGCGGGCCGGGCGTCAGGCCCAGGGCGGCGTACACCGCGGCGACCGCCGCGTCGAGCGGCTCGTGCTCCCAGACCCGGACGACCCGCCAGCCCGCGGCGGCCAGCGCCGCGTCGGCCGCGCGGTCTCGCTCGACGTTGCGGGTGAGCTTGGGTCCCCAGTACCAGGTGTTCGCGGCCGGCTTGGTGCCGTGCTCGGGACAGACGTGCCAGAAGCAGCCGTCCACGAAGACGGCGACGCGGCGGGCGGTGAACGCGATGTCTGGCCGTACCCGAGCGCCGTCCAGGTCAAGCCGGTAATCCTTGCGATAACGCAGGCCCTGGCGATGCAGCGCCCGGCGCAGCGCCATCTCCGGCTTGGTGTCGGTCCGCCGGTTGGCCCGCATGTTGGCCGAGCGACCGGGGCTAGACGGGTGGGGATAGTCGGCCACAGCGCTCCAGGCTAGGGCAGCGGGGCGCCGAATGTTAGGGCGTTATGGGGGAGAGCGTGATGCCGAGTAGTTCGGTGAGCCGCTCGGCTGTCTCCTGCGCCGTGCGGTGCTGCACGCCGACCAAGCCGGCGGCCTGCGCGGCTGCCACATTTTCCGCGATGTCGTCGATGAACACGCACTCGCCCGGCTCCAGCCCCAGCAGCTCGGCCGCGTGCAGGAAGATGCGCTCCTCCGGCTTGCGCATTCCGACCTCGGCCGAGATGACCACGGCGTCGAACAGCTCCGGGAAAAGATCCCGCGGATAGATGGCTCCCCAGGAATTGGACAACAGCGCCGTCCGCAGCCCCGCCTGCCGGGCGGCTCGGATCATGTCATGCATGACCTGGTCGAACACCGACCCGGCGAACATCTTGGCCAGCAACCCGTCCGGCTGGACCGCTCCGCCGTCGATGCGAACCAGCTGCTCCGCGAGCTGGCGTTCGAACTCGGCTTCGCTGCACTCACCCCGCTCCAGCGCCCGGATCGGGTTGGTGTCCGCGCCCGCGTCGTAGGCCTGGGCGACCCAGGCCCGCATCACGGTCCGGTAGCTGGCGCGATCGATGGACTCGGCTTCCAGCCAGGCGGTCACGCTCTCGATGATCGGGTTGGTCATGACGCCGCCCCAGTCGGTGATCACGCCGCGCAGGCCGACGGGCGACGGAGGCGGAGGCTGCGAAGGGGGCGAAGGGGGCGCACTGTCCGCGACGTCCTGCTCTGACACATCTCAGATGGTAGGCGACCAAACCTTGCGGCCAGGTGGCGGTCAGGTGGCGGCGGGGCGGCGAGCATGTCGCCGAGCGGGTTCGCTGCGGGCGGCCCCGCTGACACGTTAGAGCCTGGCCCGGTGCTGGCGGGCCTGGCCGCACAAGCCTGGGAGGACGGGCTGGGCGGCCTGTCCGATGATGAGCTTATCGGGGTCCTGTGCGCCGCCCGGCGAGTCTGCTCCTGGCAGACCGCGCTGGAGTTCGCGGCCGTGGCCGAGCTGGACGTCCGCCGCATGGCCCAGGTCGGTGATGTCACCGAGCCAAGGGCGGCCGCGCACACGAGCGAGGAACTAGCGGCTGCGCTCGTGCTGACCGGCCGCGCCGCCGACATGCTGCTGGACCTGGCCGCCGGCCTGGCCCGGCTGCCCGCCGTCGCCGCAGAACTGGCCGCCGGCGTGATTGACCGGGGCCGAGCCGTGGTCTTCGTCGACGAGCTCGCCGCGCTCGATGCTGCCGATGCGGTGGATATCGCCGCGACCGTCCTGCCGCGCGCGGCCGAGCTGACCACCGGCCAGCTGCGGGCCCCCCTGCGGCGGGCGGTCCTGGCCTTCGACCCGGCTGTCGCTCGCCGCCGCCGGGAACGGGCCGCTGCTAGCGCCCGGGTGGAAATCTGGCCGGAATCTTCGGGGAACACCGCCTTGGCCTGCCGCGAGCTCTCGCCCGCCGATGCGCTGGCCGCTGACCGCCACACCATCGCGCTGGCCCGCTCGCTCAAGACAGCGGGCGCGTCCGGCAGCCTCGACCAGCTCCAGGCCGCAGTGTGCCTGGCGCTGCTGTCCGGTCAGTCGCCCCAGTCATTGCTGCCCGCCCCAGCCGCTGGCCAGGCCGGCCACGAACGCGGCGGCGGCTCACCCGACGCCGGAGCGGGCCTGGCCTGGCCTGCGGGTCCGCTGGCACCGTGCACCTGACAATGCCGCTGGCCGCGTGGCTCGGCCTCTCCGATGCCCCGGGCACCATCGACGGCGTCGGCGCCGCCGACGCCATGACCTGCCGCGACCTCGCACGTGCCCTGGCGGGCCGGACCGGTACCCGCTGGTGCCTGACCATCACCGGCCCGGACGCCCGGGCTGTGGGCCACGCGTGCGCCACGACGGGACCACCCCAGGGTTCATCCCCGGATGGCCCGTCACCGGGCCGCGCTCCGCCGGGTCAGCGCTGGCCCGGCGGTCCTGAATGGCTGGCCGGGCTGACGATCCACTGGTTGGAGACCGGGGACTGTAGCCACCGCCGGGAGACCGCCACCTACCGGCCGTCTCCACGACTGAGCCACCTGGTCAAGGTGCGGAACCCGACGTGCAGTGCCCCTGGCTGCCGGCGACGAGCCGTCAACTGCGACGACGACCACACCATCCCCTACGACCGAGGCGGTCGCACGTGCGAATGCAATCTCACCCCGCCAGGCAAGTCATAACCGCACGTTGGCTCGTGCCCGTTCGCTCGGCACGGCAGCGAGTAAAGCTCCCAGGTGATAGCTTAGCGCCCCGCTGGGAGCTCTTACTGGGCCATCGCTTCGACTGGATGGCACTACTGAGTCGCGCCAGGCTCCCGAGTGAAGGGATGTCCTCGCATCGTCCCCTGTTCGATAATTCCGGCCGCTGTCATCGTGCGGGATGACGCCTGCGTTGCCGGGCTGCGGGCGCCCAAAATGCAAGCACAGCCCGAGTTCGTCGAATCCGGGGCGATGGAAGAGCTGCACGGTTTCAGTCCCTTTTTTATTTTCCTCGCGTCGTCCAGTTTCGCGCCGGACAGAACCCGGATCGTCTCCATCATGAGACGCCCGCTATGAGCGGCGAACGATAACAAGGGAAAGAAATGCCAAATCACATGTACCGCGAGGCCATGGAATCGGTCATCTCCGAGACTGTGGAACTGCTCATCGGGTTCATTTGACAGGGGGCCGCACTGTACCGGCCATCCGCGCCGCGCTGGGCGCCGCGACGGCAAACCTGACCCGCAGACGAGCGGGCTGTATTATCGCGTCTACAACCGCAGCAGCGCTTACGATACGCCCGCGCGAAGTTGCCCACGCCGTCTCCATGGCCGCAAGACTCGCGTCCGAGAATCTGAATATGGAAATTCGGCCAGCCCATTCCGATAAGCCTTGGGGGAATTCCCATATGTTCTCCAGGCCAGTGATGAGGAATCGTGCGTATTCCAACTTCGCTTGAAAGCAGTATCGGTGCCACCCTTGCCCCGGAGTCGTACGACCCAACAGTGATGTTGAGATTACAAGTGGTTCCGGCTGAAACACAAGGCGATCGTGGCATAAAACTAGCGTGATACTATCGATCAGTGAGATTTTGTATTCAATTTACTGCGGGAATCAGCGACCTGATGGCTGATGCTCTTGCCGGTCAGCTCGCCAACGTCCGCATCGAATACGTCGACGACAGCGCGATGGTCCTCGATGCCGCCGATCCGCCACATCGGGTCGGGGCGCTTCCTTATGTCAAGAACGCTTTCCAGATCATCGCTTCGGCCAGTCGCGGGGGCCTTGATGCGTCGGTCGCGCAGCTCAACCGGAACCTGCAACGCGCGACGTTTCCCCGTAAACATTCAGGTCCCGTGGCGTGTGATTGGCGGGCCGCGGCGGTGTGATCGTTGCGGCGGAGGGCTTACGGCGGGGTGGGGATGGGCGGCATCCATGGGTTGCCGGCGAGGGCATCCCGGATTGCGGTGAGGACGCTGGTGCCGTGCTTTGCGGCGGTGGAGATGTAGCCGCGGACCGCGTACCGGTTCCGGGTTGCTTCGGCGGACCGTAGCCGGCCGGATATTTTCTGCTGTGTTTTCGCTGGCCTCAGGTCCCGCTCGGCCTGGTTCGAAGTTGGCGGGATCCGCAGGTCGGTGGTGAAGCGGAGCACGTCGTCGCGGCGGTCGCGCAGGCATTCCAGCAGGTCGCGGCATGGGCTCTGCTTGCGGCCGGGAACCCTGGGGATTTGGGACAGGCCGAGCAGGACCCCGTGCCGGAACGCGCGGGTCAGTGGCGCGGCGATGTCTTCTGGCACCGCTGGCAGGCCCTGGCCGCGGGCGGTGTTCGCGGCGTGGATGAGTCCTTGCAGCGCCTGGGCGATCTGGACGGGCCAGTGCGCCCGGGGGCAGGTCTCGGCGGCGTCAGCCACGTCACGCAGCAGATGCTGGGTGCAGAGCTGGTGGATCAGGCCGGGGAACTTGTCGTAATTCTGATACCGGTCATGGACGACGACGGTGCCGCCGAGGTCAGGCAGCACGAACGCGGCGAAGGTCTTCAGCGACCGGTCGCCGAGGAAATAATAGGTGAGCAGGTTCGTGCAGGCGACCAGCAGGTACTTCTTGCGGGTCTTCGGGCCGGGGCCGACCCGGATCGGGGTCTCATCCGCGGATACGACGTGCGCCAGGATGATCAGCGCCCGGATCAGCTTGTTCGCGCCGGCGACCGCCGCCGCGGCCCGGGCGATCATGCCGTGGACGAACCCCGGTGACGGCCTCGCGCCGGTCAGCGATCCGATCAGCTCGGCGCAGCGGTGCACCGGGATCGCGTGAGCCGCCATCAGGTACACGCACCAGGCCTGGAGATTAAGGCCGTAGGTCACGGTCCCGGCGGCGCCGGTCCCGGCCGGGGCGGGCGCCCGGTGGACCCGGCCGCAGCCGCACGCCACCTCATGCAGGTCATGCTGGGTCACCGTCGCCGCGGCCAGCGGGATGTCGGTCACCTGGTGGGATGCGGCCACGCCCAGGTCAGCGGCCCGTGCCAGGTCCGCGCCGCACGCGCATTCCCCCTGCGGGAAGTGCGGGACCGTGTCGCCGGGGTCCAGGCTCCAGGCCAGGTGAGATCCCGGGGAGCCCGGCTGCCCGCCCGGCTTGCGCCCGCTCCCGCCCTTACGCGGCTTCGCCGGTGGCGGCTGGCGGCCGGGCAGGTCATCAGCTGACGGCGCCATCGAGGAGTTCCCGCTGTTACGGCCCAGCCTGCGCCGCAGCTCCCGGACCTCCGCGGCCAGCGCCACCAGGTCCGCCCGCAGCTCCTCGATCGCCTGCCCCTGCTCCGCGATCACCACGTCCCGGGCAGCGCACGAAGCGCAACCCGGGGCAGGAGGCGGCAGAACGGTCACAACCAGCCATCATCAACGCCGGCCGGCAGTAATCAAGCCGACACGCTGGGCCGGCTCCCAGAACATCACCACACGGAAACGACGCCACGCCCCGTAATCGAAACCAGACCATCCCGCCAGCAGGGAGCTGAATGCTTACG
>DATCEO010000154.1:0-72074 GCA_036510065.1 Streptosporangiaceae bacterium
CCGGGGATGTCCCAACGGTTGCCGTAGGTCTTCCGGACGAGCAGCACCCGGTCGCCGTCGGCGAATAGCGCCCCGGCGGCGATCCGTGGCGTTGCGAAGCTGGCTGCGGGATCGTTCACGGGACCACTGTACGGCTGGCTATTAGGTCAGGCGGAGCCGCGCCGCGAGGCCGGCGAGCTCGATACTGGGCTTGCCGCGCTGCTGGCGCATCCACGTGAGTACGAGCTGGCGGCTGATGTAGTGGTGCCGCACCTGCCCGGGTGCCGTCCGTTCGGCCTCCAGAACCACGGCGAGTCCCTCGTCGCGCCGGTTGCGGGCGCTGTAGGCGCGGGCGACTTCCAGCGCATGGCGGACCCGTCGCTCGGCCGGCAGGCCGGAGGTGTCCAATAGGGGGCCGATGTCGAGCGCGATCTGCACGTCACCCAGCTCCATCGCGGTGTTGACCCTGTGGATTGCCACATTGGTCGGGCCGAACGCAGTCCACATGTGGTTGGCGTCTCGGCCAAGCCGTCCGGCTGACTCCCCGGCTTCCCGCAGGAAAGCGCGCGTGGTAGCCCGGTCTTCCGCCCGTGATGCGGCCATTGCCCCGGTGAGGAACAACGAGCCATATACCGACAGCATCCGGTCATCCGCATCGCCAAGCTCGGAACTGAGCACGCCCGCCGCGCGGTCGACAAGCTGTACGGCGGGCTGAAACCTGCCAGTGGACAGCAGCGTGTGGGTAACCGAGCGGAACAGCGAGCCCAGCACGACCCGGCTGTCGGCGTGCTGCGCCGCGGCGAGGCCGCGCTCGGCAGCGATCCAGGCCAGATCAGCCTCGCCGAGCTTGGTCAGGACGGAAGCCGCGGCCTGATAGCTGAGCGCCAGCAGTTCATGCGCGCGGCCGCCCGCGTCGCCTTCCGCGGATCGCGCGGCCGCCGCTGCGTTCCGCAGCAAGCCTGGCGCTTGCGCCGTCACGTAACCGAACCGGGACTGCTGGTAGGCCTCGAAGACCCCGCTGACTTGCTGGGCGAGCTGATCCGGGGCTAGCGGCTCGATGGCATCGTCCTCGCCGGCCAGCAGGGGCGAGAGCTGGCTGTAGTCCATGAGCACTGCCCGCAGCGCGGGCACGGTCTGGGTACGGCTGTCGGCCGTCCAGTCCAGGAGAGCAGGCTCGCCGATCAGGTCACCGATGGAGACGTCGAGTACCTGGGCGAGCAGGCGGATCACCGACAGTCGGTCCAGCTCGATCCGGTTGTTCTCTGCCTTCTGCAGCCAGTCGGCGGACCGGCCCACCAGCCCGGCGAGCACTTCCTGAGATAAGCCGCGCCTGCGCCGGTACCACGCCACGCGCTCGCCGATGGTCAGGTTCTCTGTCATTCCGCGCATGGCCCGACCTTTCCCTGGGCCGCTGGCGGTAGCCCGGAATTTTCTTCCGGGTTAACGGGCCAGACCAGCCTGACGCTAGCGCTCATGGGAAAGCAGCACAACGAGAGAGCAGTCCGGCCGGCGGACCTGAGTATCCCGGCTGAGCATGCCGCGTGGCTGGCCGAAGTGCGGCGCGGCATCGATGACCTGCTTGAGCAGGTCGCGAGGCTCCGGGCTATCCGTCTTCACCAGCTAGCTGCCGCTCGATCCGGTCAACCCGGTCCCGGAGGTCGCCGAGCTCGCGCTCGACCGAGGTCAGCGACTTGAGGACCGGGTCGTGCTCCTCGTCAGGGTGAGGCCGGGCGTTCTCGCCGCGGAGCACCCTGGCCAGGTAGTCCGCCGGCCATCCGAGCGCCTCGGACAGGGCCGACAGGGTCTGCGGCCGCCGTTGCCGCGGGCTGGTGTTGTGCTGCAGCTCCCGGAGGGTGGTCAGGGAGATCCGGGCCTTGGCGGCGACGTCCATCTGGGTCGTACGCAGCTCTGCCAGGCGGTCGGAGATCGCGCTGGCGACCGCGGCCCAGTCCTCTGCCACCTCGCCCCCCACTTGCTCGGTTGCGAGCAAGCCTAGCGGCCGGATTGGTGCCGATCGAGGCCAGGGGTGGCCGGTACTGATTGACTATGATGCCAATAAGCATCAATATTGGTGTCAGTTACTCAAGCAGCGGAGAGCACCTGTGACCTCAGTACCGAAGACACCAGCGGCCGGAGAGCGGGCACTCGGCCGGCATGACACGCGGCTGGTCACCCACATACCGCACGACGTCAGCATCCGGCTGCGCCTCCTGGCGGCGGTCACAGGACGCCCGATGAGCCACGTAGTAGCCGAACTGCTGGCACGAGAGCTGCCGACCTCAGCGGAGCTGGCCAGCCAGATGCAGGAGATGGGAGCACGCGATGACCGCGCAGGCCGCTGACCGCGCACTGATCGACAAGGTCAGCAGGCACGCCATCGCCGGCCACGCGAACTCGCGCCGCATGACCCTGGTCACCAAGCCCCGGCTTTCCTGGCCGCGGCTGTTCGCCAGCCGGCGCCCGGCGCGCGATCCGCAGCATGGACGCCCGGGTTCTCGCCTGGTCGGGACCGCCGCCGTGCTGCTGTTCGTCCTGGGGGCCGGCCTGCTAAGCGTGTCCTACGCCGCCCAGTACCGCTACGTGCTCGAGCAGCGGCACCAGGCCATCGCCTCACTGATCGAGGCCGGGGCACTGGACGTCGGCCTGATCATCTTCTCCCTGCTGGCGCTCGGCCTGGCCCGCGCCGGGCTGGCGGCCAAGACCGAACGCGTCCTGGTCGTGCTGTGCGCGGCCGGATCCGCCCTGATGAACTACGCAGCGGCCGACATCACCTCGCCGCGCTCGGTCCTGGCGTTCTGCATGCCGCCGGTTTTCCTGGCCGTGGTCGCTGACCGCGTCGCCGCGACGATGCGCCGACACGTGCTCGGCATGCAGGACGGCCGCTCCCCGTGGGCGGTCCTCGGGACGGCAGCGCTCTACGGCCTGCGCCTGTTTCTGGCATTCCCCTCCACGTGCGGCGGCCTGCGCCGCTGGATCCTGGCGGCCACGCCGCTGCCCGCGGCCGGCGAGGCATCCGCGCGTCCCGCCGTGGTGCGGCAGCCGCGCCCGGCGATCATCCGGCATGCCGGCAGCGCCATGGGCGCCACGAAGACCGGGCAGCTCCTGGCTCTGGTGGCCGAGCGGCACGGCGCCCTGGCGGATATCCCGGCCGGTCAGGTCTCGAAGATCGCCACGGCGCTCGCTCCCGAGGTCGGCCTGCACCCCGCGTCCGGCCGTACCGCGCTCCTGCGGGCGGTCCGCGCCGCCCGGTCCGCTGCAGAGGGTGATTCCGCATGACCAGGTTCGCCGCGCTCCTCGCCATCCTGCTGGCGCTTGCCTTGCTCTGCTGGGCATTCGCTCCGCGCCGTCACCTGCCGTGGTTCCGCGTGGCCACTCTGCGGCTGCGGCTTCGGCTGCGGCTTCACCCGGGCCGCGGGTTCGCGTGCCTGCCGGAGCTATGGCTGCAGTGGGGCCGGCTCGCGAGCTTCCGCGAGTCGGGCCGCACCCGCCCCGGCCTGCCGCTCTCGCACCGGATCATCCGCCCGTCCTCGCACTCGGTGTACCTCGGCCGGGCGCAGTACCGGCACCGGCTGCACCAGCCGATCCAGGAGAACATCACGATCGTCGGGCGGACCCGCAGCGGCAAGTCCGGCTGGCTCGCGAAGGTGATCATCCACTTCGGCGGCGCCGTGGTCAGTGCGACCACCAAGCCGGACCTGTTCCTGCTGACCAGCGGGCTGCGGTCCCTGCTAGGGCGCCCTGTGCTCGTGTTCAACCCGCAGCGGATCGGCGGCTGGCTCGCAAGGACCACGTTCCGCTGGGATCCGGTTCCCGGCTGCGAGGACGAAGCCGTCGCGACGCGCCGCGCCACCGCGTTCACCGAGGCTGTCCGCACCAAGGGCACCGAGGCGGACGGGTTCTGGTCCGAGCAGGCCGCCACGCAGATGCCGGCGCTGTTCTGCGCCGCGGCGCTGGGCGGCCTGGACCTGCGGGCCGTCGCACAGTGGGTGCTGTCCGGCGCCACGCGGGAGGCGGAGCGGATCCTGCGGGCGCACGGCCGCGCGTCGTGGGCGGCGGTCGTGGCGCAGATGCGCGGCCCGGCCGAGAAAACCGGGGCGACGGTCCGCATGGTGCTGACCTCAGCGATGAAGTTCATGAACGACCCGGCACTGGCCGAGTGCGTGCTGCCCGCCCCCGGCGACGGGTTCGACATCCCGGAGTTCCTGCGCCTGCAGGGCTGCCTGTACCTGATCGGCGAGCAGCGCGGCGAGACCTCGCCGATCGGGCCGCTGTTCGCGTGCATGGTCACCGAGATCCACTGGGCGGCGTCGCAGCTGGGCAGCGGGATGCGCGGCAGCCGGCTGGACCCGCCGCTGCTGCTGCAGCTCGACGAGGTGACCCAGATCTGCCCGATCCCGGTCCCGTCGCTGCTCGCCGACTCCGGCGGCCGCGGAATCATGATGATCATCGCCTGCCATGGCCTGGCCCAGCTCGAGGACCGCTGGGGGAAGGCCGCCGCCCGCTCGGTCCTGGACACCTCCAACCAGATCTACGTCTCCGGGATCCAGGACCCCGACACGCTCGACATGGTCTCCAGGCTCTGCGGCGACGCGGCCTACCTGGAACGCGGCACCGAGGGCCGCCGGACCGTCTATTACCCGGTGGCGACGCCCGCGATGATCCGGCGCCTCCCCAAACGGCGGGCGCTTGTCCTGCGCGGGTCGGCGGCACCGGTGATCACGCACCTGCCCATGGCGTGGAACGACTGGCGCTACCGCTGGGCCAGGCTGCGGAGCCGCGAGGTCGCGCGGCTGACCCGGGAACCATCGACGGCCGAGCTTGACGTGCCGGTGGCATCAGTCCTGGCCGCGGGCACCGGCGCGTGGGGCGCCGCGGACATCGAGGCCGCGGATTCACTGCTCACCGCTGACCTGGCCAGCGGGCCGGCCGCCCTGGCCGCGGCGGTGAACGGCACCGGGCACCGCAACGGCAGCCGGAACGGCCACGCCAGCGGCAACGGCCCCACCGGCAACGCCCGGAGCGCCCGCACCTCGTATCCGTGGGACAAGCGGTGAGCACCCCGGACCCGGCCGCCGGTGACGCGGTTACAGCCGTGCTCATGGAGCTTGCCGAGATCCGCGAGCAGGTAACCGGGCTGCGTATCGCGCGGGCCGATGACCAGTCCCGGATAGCGGACCTCACTGCGGGACTGCAGCGCATCGCCGGGCAGCGCGGCCGCGACAAGGAAGACGGCGAGCAGGACGAGGGGGGCTACGAGCCGATCGCGGCGCCGCAGTGGTGGCAGCTCGCCGGCCAGGAGCGCGCTGAGGCGATCGACCGGCTGCGCGCCTGGGTCGCGACGGTGTTCCGTCCCGGCTACGGGCACCTGGCCCGGCAGGTGGGCCCGTGCTGGGAGCAGCACGACCTGTGCCTGTACCTGCTGGCATGGCTGTCGGAGCTGCACGCGGTGATTTTCCTGGCGCCCGAGCGGCCGCTGACCAGCGAGGCTGACTGGCACATCCGGCTGCTTCCCGCGGCAATGGCGCAGATGGCGGCCGAGACAGGCGGATGCGATCACCTCGCCCCGGCCGGCGGCATCACCCGCATCGGCGCCGACCCGTGGGCAGCATCGTCATGAGCGCGGCGGCGCAGCGCAGCCCGCAGGACGCGGCACTCGCGTACGCGCGGGCGGGCTGGCCGGTGTTCCCGGTGCTGGCGGGCATGAAGGAGCCCGCGACCAAGCATGGCTTCCTGGACGCAACCACCGACCCGGGCCAGATCAGCCGCTGGTGGCGCTCCAATCCAGAGCGCAACGTGGGCATAGCGACCGGCGCGCCTGGGCCGGACGTGGTCGACGTCGATGATCACGGCGAGCGCGGCAACGGCTTCGCAGCGCTGAACCGGCTCAAGTGCGAGGGCCTGGTCGGCAATCCGGGCGCGATCGTGCGGACGCCGGGCGGCGGCATGCACCTGTACTTCGCCGGGTCTGAGCAAGGCTGCGGGAAACTCCCCGCCGATCACATCGACCTGAAAGCCCGCGGCGGGTACATCGTCGCGCCGCCGTCCCGGGTCGGCGATCGGCGGTACGAGGTGGCGCAGCACGTGGCGAGCGAGGCGGGCGTGGACTTCGGCGCGATCCGGAGCCTGCTGCAGCCGGAGCACAGGCCGGCCCGGCAACCGGAGCGCCAGGACGGCCGCCCGCGGAACGTGGTGCACCTGGCGGACTGGGTCGCGCAGCAGGTCGAGGGCAACCGCAATGGCGGGCTTTTCTGGGCGGCGAATCGCGCGATCGAGGCGCAGGACAGCGCAGCGCTCGATGCCATCGCCCGGGCGGCGCAGGCGGCCGGGCTGAGCGAGCACGAGGTGTCCCGCACGATCCAGTCAGCGCAGCAGCAGCGCCCTTTTGAGCGTGAGGCGGGCAGCTGACATGACCGTCTACGTCGATGACGCCAACATCGCGGCCACGCCCGCCCCGCGCACCTCGCGCTGGTCGCACCTGTCCGCCGACACCCGCGCCGAACTGCACGAGTTCGCGGGCGCGCTCGGGCTACGGCGCGAGTGGTTCCAGGACGCCCCGGCCACGTGGCATTACGACCTGAGCGAGGGCAAGCGCGCCCGGGCCATCCAGCTCGGCGCCGAGGCGGTCACCTGGTGCGAGGGCGCGGACATCATCCGCGAGCGCAGGGCGCGGCCCGGCGCCGCGAAGC
Organism: Streptosporangiaceae bacterium; assembly: GCA_036510065.1. Classification (GTDB taxonomy): domain Bacteria; phylum Actinomycetota; class Actinomycetes; order Streptosporangiales; family Streptosporangiaceae; genus DASUBV01. Next base: position 6,666 of record DATCEO010000154.1, read on the forward strand.
ACCAGTCAGTACGCGAGCAGATCACCGCGCGGCCTGAGGCCGCCGGCATCGGGCCCGATGACCCCGGCCTGCGCCAGTGGGCCAGGCACAACGCCGGGCTCGGCATCGGGCCGGCAACGCGATCACGGCTAAGGGAAGCCGGCAGGGAGGCAGAAGCAGGATGAGCACGGACAGGCAGGACCCGGGCAAGGCCGGAAGCGAGACGGCACGGCAGATCACCAGCGCGCAGGCTGCGGCCGGGATGGACGCGGACCGGATCGCCGAGCATCACCAGGACGTTGCGGCATCCCTGCTGTGCGGCGCGGAGACACCGGACGGTCAGGCGTTCGCCCGGGCCTATGACGGCACCGGCGAGACGCTGATAAGCGAGCTGCGGGAGATGGAGCGCGGCCCGGAGCCAGACCGGACGCCGGGCACTCCGCACCCTGACCCGCGGCTCGCCGCGCACGGCTGGCGGACCTGCGAGGACGGGATCTACGTGCGGCGCCAGGCGCAGGCCGAGGCCGGGGACCCCGAGGCCGCGTGATGGCCCGCGATCACGGCACCCGTGCGCGCTACGTCTGCGGGCCTGACGAGCACGACCGGGCCGGCCGCGGCTGCCGCTGCACGCCCTGCACGCAGGCCAACCGGCAGGCCGAGGATCACCGGGCCCGCATGAAGCTCTACGGACAGTGGCGCCCCTACGTGGACGCCGCCCCGGCCCGTGAGCATCTGCGGGCACTTGCCGCAGCGGGGATCGGCTGGAGGCGGGCGGCGCAGCTGGCGGGCGTCGCCTCCGGCGCGGTGAGCAAGCTGCTGTACGGCGGCCCCGGCGGCCGCCCGCCATCGCGCGGGATCCGGCCGGAGACCGAGCAGAAGCTACTGGCCGTCAGGGCGGTACCGGAATCCCTCAGCGCGGGAGCGCGGACGGACGCGGCAGGCACGCGGCGCCGGGTGCAGGCCCTTGTCGCCGCCGGTTACTCGCAGGCCATCCTCGCCGGGCGGCTCGGCATCCAGCGGTCCAACTTCCAGCTGGCCACCTGCGACCAGGTGACGGCAGGCACCGCCCAGGCCGTCCGCGAGCTCTACGACGAACTGTGGGACAAGCCGCCGGACGAAAGCGGCCACCGGCAGAAGATCTCCGTCAGCCGGGCCCGGAACTACGCCCGCACCCGGGACTGGGCGCTGCCGCTCGCCTGGGACGACGACGCGATCGATGACCCGGCCGCGAAGCCGGCCGCAGGCTGGCGGCGCAGCGAACGCACGTCAAGCACCCGCCCCCGCGCCAGCAGCGACACGCCCCTCAGGAGGCGAGCGGCATGAGCGCAGACCAGCCGGCACAGTGTCCGGAGTGCGGCGAGGAGGCCGTCCATCAGCCTCCAGCCGGCCTGGTCCCCTGGGAGGCGCACGGGACCGCCCGGCCCGAATGGTCGCACAAGGACGGCAGCAGCCTGTGCCCCGTCATCGGCCAGTCAGGTGGCTACCAGCCCGCCCAGCCCGAGCACCCGCACGCCGAACCCGGCGTCCCCGCAGTTCGGCTGGACCCCCCTGCCGCCATGCGCCCGGCGTCACGGGACGAGCCAGCCAGCCGGGCGGCTGGGCCCGGTGACCAGTGCGCAGGGGAGCGCTTTCTGCGGCTCCCGGCCGGGACGGCGGGCGTGCTCGGCCGGCGGTACATGACAGGCCTGATCTCCAGGCTCGGCGACATGCAGCACGAGGGCGTCGCCGGGCGAACCGATCCCGAACCCGAGGCAGGCGCCTGACGAGCGCCACCAGCACCAGGCCGCCGGCGCGGCTGACCTCGGACGACAAGCCAGCCAGGGCGCTCAGAGCAGGAAGGAACTGACATGGAAGACCAGGAAGCCGGCAGCCGCCGGGACGCGGTAACCAGCGCGGCCAGCGATGCCTACTGGCAGGCGCAGGCGTCCGTGCTGCAGCTCGCCAAAGCCGGAGGCGCCGAGATACGCGAGCGGCCCGTATGGGCGGATTCGGCCATCACGACGCGCTACGCCGAGCCGCTGGCCGGTCTCCGGGCCGCGCAGACCGTGCAGCACGCCGCCGGGCGCGTCGTCGGCGACTACGTGAAGCATGCCCGCGCCGAGGGCATCGGCTGGCGGGAGATCGGCGAGGCGCTCGGCCTGGCCAACGACGGCGAGCGGACCGGCTATGACCTCGCGGTCGCCGGCTACGAGCACGTGACCGGCGAGCCGGACCTATTCCGGGAGCGCAGCTTCTACTACGCATGCCCGGCGTGCGAGCAGGGGATCAGCGACCGCGGCCCGTATGAGAGCCACCCGGAGGACAACGAGCGCGGCCACGGCGATGGCTGCACCCGGCTGGCCGCCGCCGCCGCGGCCTGGCAGGCGCAGCGGGACGCCGAGGACGCGGAATGGGAGGCCGGCCAGTGAACGGCCAGCGCGTCAGCGCCATGCCAGGCCACCGCGAGGCCGCGGCGGAACCGGCCGTACCCGCCGGCCATGCCGCGACCGGGCCGGCCGATGACGTCCTCCGCGCCGAGCTGCCGGCAGATCTGACCTCTGCCCGGCAGGCCCGTGCCGCCGTCCGCCAGGCGCTGGCCGCGTGGGGCATGAACGACCCGTCCGGCGACGCGGAGCTGCTCGCCTCCGAGCTGGCCGCTAACGCAGCCGAGCACGGTCGCGGGCCGATCAGCCTCGCCCTGCGGCGCCAGGCCGCACAAGACGGCCAGCCCGGAATCGCCTGCGAGGTCACCGACACCTCACCGGACCTGCCCCGGCAGCATCAGGCCGGGCCGGAGGAGGAGCGGGGCCGCGGGATGGCGATCGTCACCGCCCTGGCCACCGACGTCGGCACCCGGCCCGCCGGCCGCGGCAAGACCACCTGGTTCACCCCCGCCCTGCACGCCGCAGCGGAACCCCAGGCCGAGGCCGGAGCATGACTACCCGCCCGCCGGAAGAGGACACCACGATGGTCCGGTCAGCCAGAACCCCGCGACAGCCCGTACCGGAGCGGCAGCCCGCCGGGAGCCGGGCACCGGACTACGTGATCGAGCTGTGGGCCAGTCCCGAGCTCCGGGCCAGGAACCCCGGACGCCTGTCCCTCGCCGAGGCACTCGAAGTCGGACACGACGCAGCCGGCCTGACCTGGGACCCCGAGCTTGAGGCCGAGCCGTGACCGCCCGCCGGCCACTGCCGCCAGAGCCGCGCCCCGCGGCCCGGCGCAGCTGTGTACTTACCGACGGCGGCGTCATCGACCCCATCGCGGCCGAAATCGCCGCCAGCGGATCCCGCCCGGTCGCACTGACCCGCGCTGAGCGGCAACTCGCCGCCGGGCACATCCTGGCGCGGGGCGGGACGCTCAGTCTCATCTCCAGGCGGCTGCGCGTCAACGGCTCCACCGCCTGGGCACTCGCGGCCCAATACCGCCAGGACGCGGCGCCATGACGGCCTCGGGCGACCCGGGCCGGATCAGCCGCAAGGAAGGCGCCGCACGCGACGCGCTCGGCATGCCCGCCGGGCATCCCGAGCTGGTTACCTGCAAGCCCGGACGCGCCGAATGGAAGCAGCTCACAGCCTGGCTCGCAGAAATGTGGCCGAACGACGAGTACCGCGCCATCGTCACCGACGGATGACGCCAGAACCAGCCGTGATCGGAACAAAAGGCAGGAGGTGACTCCGTGAGCGTAGTGACGGCAGCACCGGACGAGTCCGAGCCAGCAGGCTTGCTGCTAACTGTGGAGGAGGCGGCCCATCGGCTCAGGATTGGCCGCACGCTCATCTACCAGCTGATCTCATCCGGCGAATTGGAGTCGGTCAAGGTAGGTCGGCTGCGCCGGGTCCCGGCGGATTGCCTGCCCGAGTACGTGGCAGTGTTGCGCGGTACGCGAGGCTCGGAAGCCGCCGATGGCAACAGTGCCGCCTGAGGACGGCGCGCCGGATCAGCAAAGGAGCCGGGGCGCCAACTTCCGGTCCTCGATTTACCGAAACAAGGAGGGCTGGCACGGCCGGGTCACGATGGGTGTACGCGACGACGGACGGCCCGACCGCCGCCATGTGCGGGGAGCCAGCCGGGCCGAAGTAGCGCTCAAAGTCCGTGCCCTCGAGCGAGCGCGGGAGAGCGGCACGGCCCGGGCGGCCGGCCAGCGCTGGACCGTGGCCAGCTGGCTTAATTACTGGATCACCAATATCGCGGCCCCGCCGCACATAGCGGAGAACACGCACGCCGGGTATCGCGTCGACGTCAGGAAGCACATTGTTCCCGGGCTCGGGGCTCACCGCCTGGAGAAGCTCACGCCTGAGCATGTGGAGCGGTTCTACGCCAAGCTACGGCGCGAAGGTCTGGCCCCTGGCGGCGTCCACCACGTGCACCGGACTCTTCGGGCAGCCCTCAACGAGGCCGTCAGGCGGTCTCATCTGACGCGCAACCCGGTGCTGTTCGCGAAATCGCCGCCGCTGACGGAGACGGAAGTCGAGCCTTATGACGTCGAGGAGATCCAGCAGCTGCTGAAGGTGGCCAGCGAGCGCCGCAACAGCGCCCGGTGGGCGGTCGCACTGGCGCTTGGTCTGCGGCAGGGCGAGGCGCTCGGGCTGCGCTGGGAGGACGTCGACTTGGACGTCGGCGTGCTGCGCATCCGCCGCTCGCGGCAGCGGCCGAAGTATGCGCACGGCTGTGATGGCACCTGCGGTCAGATGCCTGGGTACTGCCCGCAGCGCGTGAATACCCGGCTCGCTGCCGGGGGAGTCAAGTCCAAGGCGGGCCGCCGCATGATCGGCCTGCCGCCTCAGCTCGTCGCGCTGCTCCGCGCCCACCAGGCCGAGCAGGAGCGGGAACAGGCAACAGGGCGGCAGCTCTGGCATGACGAGGGCTGGGTGTTCGCCAGCCCGGCTGGTAAGCCGCTGATCCCGAACACCGATTACCACGCCTGGAAGCGGCTGTTGAAGGATGCCGGACTACGCGAGAGCCGGCTGCATGACGCCAGGCACACGGCCGCGACGGTCCTGCTCATCCTCGGCGTCCCGGTGCGAACCGTCATGTCGATCATGGGCTGGTCGAGTGCGGAGATGGCGGCCCGGTACCAGCACGTCACAGACGCAATCCGTCAGGACGTCGCCAGGCAAGTCGACGGCCTGATCTGGCAGGCGCCCGGCGCCGCTACCGACGCGGCCATCGTGACCGTCAGCCGTGGCTCTCTGGTCGCAATCCTCCGGCTGGCCGAGCTCGGCCTGGCGCATGGCGACAGCACCGCCGTAGCCGGCTCGCGCGATGCCATCGAGCACATCCGCGCCGTCCTCGTCGGCTCCCAACGACCCGGTACGGGCAGCGGACCGACGAGCATGGGAGAAACGAAATGAGACCAGATTTGAGACCGGAGGCCGTCCGGCGATCGCGCGAAATCAGCGGCCGTGACGTTTCCGCAGCTCAGATGGCGGAGGATAAGAGATTCGAACTCTTGAGGGGTTGCCCCCAACACGCTTTCCAAGCGTGCGCCCTAGGCCACTAGGCGAATCCTCCGCCGGTAAGCCTACCGACTCCTGGCCGTGTCCTCGCCACGAACCAGCCTGAACCGGCCCGCGGCTGGCCGGGGGCCGCTGACCAGCCAGTAGGGACCGACACCGGGATAGCTGGCTCCGGCGGTCCCCGGGCCTGGCTAGACTGGCCGGCAGACCCCTCGCACGGCGTTTATCCCGCCAACCCCCCCAGGGCCGGAAGGCAGCAAGGGTACGCGGGCTCTGACGGGTGTGCGGGGGGTCCTTTTACCCCTCCCGGCGAGGATGAGGTCATGACAGGCGACGCCCCCAGTCCCGGTCAGGGTCCTGGCCCCGCGGACCAGCTGCGGCAGGCGGCTCCGGCCGCGCCGCTGGCGCTGTACCGCAGGTACCGTCCGGCGAGCTTTGCCGAGGTCAAAGGCCAGGATCACGTCACCGAGCCGCTCCGCCAGGCCCTGCGCAACGGGCGCATTAACCACGCCTACCTGTTCAGCGGGCCGCGCGGCTGCGGGAAGACCTCCAGCGCCCGGATCCTGGCCCGCTCGCTGAACTGCGAGCAGGGACCGACACCGGATCCCTGCGGCGTCTGCGAGTCCTGCGTGGCGCTGGCGCCGACCGGGCCGGGCAGCATCGACGTCATCGAGATCGACGCGGCGTCCCACGGCGGTGTCGACGATGCCAGGGACCTGCGCGAGCGGGCGTTCTACGCGCCGGTCGCCGGGCGGTTCAAGATCTACATCATCGACGAGGCGCACATGGTGACCAGGGAGGGCTTCAATGCCCTGCTCAAGCTGGTCGAGGAGCCGCCGCCGCACCTGAAGTTCGTGTTCGCCACGACCGAGCCGGAGAAGGTCATCGCGACCATCCGCTCCCGGACCCACCATTACCCGTTCCGCCTGGTGCCGCCCGCGGTCCTGCGGGAGCTGCTGGAGCAGATCCTGGCCAGCGAGGCGATCGCCTACGAGCCCGCCGTCCTCCCGGTCGTGATCCGGGCCGGCGCCGGCTCGGTCCGGGACTCGCTCTCGGTGCTGGACCAGCTCATCGCGGGCTCCGACGAGTCCGGCCTGACCTATGCGCGCGCAGTCGCTCTCCTCGGCTACACCGACGACCGCCTGCTGGACGAGGTGGCGCAGGCCTTCGCGGCGCGGGATGGCGCGGCGGTCTTCCGCGCCATCGACCGGGTGGTGGAGGGCGGCCACGACCCGCGCCGGTTCGCCGCCGACCTGCTCGACCGGCTGCGCGACCTCATCGTGCTCGCGGCGGTCCCTGAGGCGGTATCGACCGGGCTCCTCGACGTGCCCGCCGACCGGGCGGAGGGACTGGCGGCGCAGGCCGCCGCCTTCGGGCAGGCCGACCTCACCAGGGCGGCGGAGATCATCAGCGCCGGCCTGATCGAGATGAGAGGCGCGACCTCGCCGCGCCTGCTGCTGGAGCTGATGTGCGCGCAGGTGCTGGTCCCGGCGCCCGGCTCGGGCGGGGACTCCGACCTGCGCAGCCGCCTGGAACGCCTGGAGCGACGGCTGGAAACGGCCCAGTCGCCCGGCGCAGCGGTGAACCGCACGGCCCCGTCCGCAGCACCGGACCCGGCCAGGCAGCCAGTCCCGCCCGCGCCCGGCCCGCCGGCTGCGGCCGCGCCGCCAGCCCCCCCAGCGCCAGCCCCCCCTGCGCCTGTCCAGCCGGCGTCGGCCGGCGGCGGTCAGCGAGCCGGGTCGGTCGACGCCAGCCTGCTGCGCGACCGCTGGCCCGATGTCCTGGAGGCCGTGCGCGGCGAGCGCAAGGTGGCCTGGATGCTGCTGACCAACGCGACGGTGGAGTCGCTGGCCGACGGCGTCCTGACCATGGAGTTCGCCCGAGAGGGTGACGCGAAGGGGTTCGTGAGCAGCGGCTGCGGCGAGGTTCTGGGCGGCGTCCTGACGTCCATGTTCGGGATCTCCCCGCAGCTGAAGACGTCGGCGCGGACAGCGGGCGCCGCACCGGGCGGCCCGCGGGCGACCTCCGGACCCGGGCGCCAGGGCCAGGGTAGCGCCAGCGCGCCGGGCGGCCGCGGCGCGGCGTCCGGGTCGGGCGGCCCTGGCGCGCCCCGCGGCGCCGCCGGGGCCGGTGACGGCTCCGCGCCTGGCCGGGCGGCACCGCCGCCATCCGGGGACGACGCGCAGGCAGGCTGGAGCGAGCCGCCGCCCGCGTGGGACGACCCCGGGGCGGGCTGGGATGACCCGCGCGACGATGACCCCGAGGACGCCGGGCCGCCTGCCGCGCCGGCCCCAGCCCAGAGCTCCGGGCCGGCCTCCGGGGCGGCAGCGCCCGTCAGGGCCCAGCCGCCCGCGAGCCGGGCCCTGACGGCCATGGACCTCATCGAGCGCGAGCTTGGCGGCCGGCTCATCGAGGATGTCGGCGACGCCTAGCGGCCGCGCGATGCCTGACGGCCGGACAGGCCGTAGGCTCGTAGTGACAGGGAATCGCGGCCGCCCATGGCCTGGCGCGGGCGCGATCGGTAACTTAGCGGTCACCCCCGCAACCGAGGGTGCCAGACGGTTTGGGGGCATCGTGGAGCCTGGCGGTCAGCTGGACATGCAGCAACTGCTCGCGGCGGCGGCGGAGATGCAGAGCCAGCTCATGAACGCCCAGCAGGAGCTGGCTGACGCGGCGGTCGAGGGAACGGCCGGCGGCGGCCTGGTCAAGGCCGTCGTCAGCGGCCAGGGTGAGCTCCTGGACCTGGTCATCGCCCCGGAAGCCATCGATCCGTCCGATCCGGCCGAGACGGCGCAGACCCTGGCCGACCTGGTGCTCGCCGCGATCCGGGACGCCTCGCGGGCGGCCGCCGAGCTGCAGCAGGAGGCGATGGGTCCCCTCGCCTCCGGCTTCGGCGGGGGCGGGCTGCCGGGACTGCCAGGCATGCCGGGACCGGGCGAGCTGCCGGGCAGCTTGCCCGGCGAGCAGTAGAAGGCTCGCCGGTGTACGAGGGCGTTGTTCAGGACCTCATCGACGAGCTGGGCACGCTGCCCGGCGTCGGGCCCAAGGGTGCCCAGCGCATCGCGTTCTTCCTGCTGGCGTCCGATCCGGCCGACGTACGGCGGCTCTCGTCGGTGCTGCTCGAGGTGATCGAGCGGGTCAAGTTCTGCCGCACCTGCGGCAACGTGGCCGAGGAGGATGAGTGCCGGATCTGCCGCGATCAGCGCCGCGACCCGTCGCTTATCTGCGTGGTCGAGGAACCCAAGGACGTCGCGGCCATTGAGAAGATCCGCGAGTACCGGGGTCGCTACCATGTGCTAGGTGGCGCGATCAGCCCGATCGACGGGGTCGGCCCCGATGACCTGCGCATCAAGGAGCTGATGACCAGGCTCGGCGACGGAACCGTCACCGAGCTGATTCTGGCCACGGACCCCAACCTGGAGGGCGAGGCGACCGCGGCGTACCTGGCCCGGCTCCTCAAGCCCATGGGCCTGCGGGTGACCAGGCCCGCCAGCGGACTGCCGGTGGGCGGCGAACTTGAGTACGCCGACGAGGTAACCCTCGGGCGTGCCTTCGAAGGACGGAGGCTGCTGGATGTCTAGCCCGCAGCGGCCAGGGCAGCCGGGCGAGGAGTGGCGGCCCTTGGCCGACCGGATCGCCCAGCATGCCCGCGATTTCCTGGACGGGATCGCAGCGGTAGCCCGCGGCGAGAGCGGAAACGAGACGGTTCCCCTGCTGCTGCTGGAAGTCGCGCAGGTCATGCTGGCGGGCGCGCAGCTGGGAGCGAGCGAGGACGTGATCGCCGTCGGCAACCAGGAGCCGGACGTCAGCGCCGACCCGGATCTGGACGCGCTGCGGACCGGGCTGGCCGCACGGCTGCCGACCGACGACTACGTGGAGATCTTCGACCCGTACTCGGCCGACACCCGCGCCACCGCCTTCCGCCTGTCGGACGACCTGGCGGCGGTCGCCGCCGACCTCATCCACGGACTGAAGCACTACGAGGCGGGTCGCGCCGCCGAGGCACTGTGGTGGTGGCAGTACTCCTACGTCAACCACTGGGGGACGCACGGCGGCGCCGCGCTGCGGGCGCTGCACTCCGTCGTGGCGCACGCCCGGCTGGACGTGACCGAGCTGGATGTTACGGGCCTGGACGTGACCGAGGGGCAGCACGCGGCGAGCTAGCCAGCCCTCATCCTAGGTAGACTCAGGGCTGCCCGCCGTCAGCAGCAGACCCGGACCGGGGAGGTGGAGGCCCGCCCGTGGCCCTCGTCGTCCAGAAGTACGGTGGATCCTCGGTCGCGGATGCGGACGGGATCAAGCGCGTGGCCCAGCGCATCGTGGCCACGCGCAAAGCAGGCAACTCCGTCGTCGTGGTGGTATCGGCGATGGGCGATACCACCGATGGCCTCCTCGACCTCGCCAATCAGGTGAGCCCGCTGCCGCGGGGCCGGGAACTGGACATGCTGCTGACCGCCGGCGAGCGCATCTCGATGGCGCTGCTGGCGATGGCCATCGCCAACCTGGGCCTGGAGGGCCGCTCGTTCACCGGCTCGCAGGCGGGTGTCATCACGGACTCCACGCATGGCAAGGCCCGGATCATCGACGTGACGCCCGGCCGGATCCAGGCGGCGCTGGAGGCCGGGGCCATCCCGATCGTGGCCGGCTTCCAGGGCGTCTCGCAGAGCAGCAAGGACATCACGACGCTCGGCCGGGGCGGCTCCGACACCACGGCCGTGGCCCTTGCCGCCGCGCTCGGAGCGGATGTCTGCGAGATCTATACCGACGTCGACGGCGTCTTCACCGCGGATCCGCGGATCGTGTCCACGGCCCGGCGGATACCGCAGATCTCCTACGAGGAGATGCTGGAGATGGCCGCGTGCGGCGCGAAGGTGCTGATGCTGCGGTGCGTGGAGTACGCCCGGCGCTACGGCATTCCCATTCACGTCCGGTCGTCGTTCAGCAACCAGGAAGGCACCTGGGTCAGCGGCTCGGGCCAGGAGTTGGAGGAACGGGTGGAGCAGGCGATCATCTCCGGCGTCGCGCATGACCGGAGCGAGGCGAAGATCACGGTCGTCGGCGTGCCAGACAAAGTCGGCGAGGCCGCCCGGATCTTCCGCGCCGTGGCCGGAGCCTCGATCAATCTCGACATGATCGTGCAGAACGTGTCCGCGGCCGCGACCGGCCGCACGGACATCTCCTTCACGCTGCCGCGGGAAGACGGCCAGGTGGCCATGACGACGCTCCGGGACCTGCAGGACGAGGTCGGCTTCGACTCCCTCCTCTACGACGACAGGATCGGCAAGGTCTCCCTGATCGGCGCCGGGATGCGCTCCCATCCGGGGGTCAGCGCCACCTTCTTCGGCGCGCTGGCCGAGGCCGGCGTCAACATCGAGATGATCTCCACCTCGGAGATCCGGATCTCCGTCGTGGTGGGGGAGAACGACGTCAACGTCGCGGTCGACGCGACCCACGCGGCGTTCGAGCTCGGCAGCGGCGAGGGCCAGGCCGTCGTGTACGGGGGAAGCGGCCGGTGAGCGCCCAGCCCGTGAACGGCCAGCTGCCCTACCGTCCGGCGCTGGCCATTGTCGGCGCTACCGGGGCGGTCGGGACCGTGATGCGCGACATCATCTCGACCCGAGACGACCTGTGGGGCGAGGTCCGGCTGCTCGCCTCGGCCCGGTCCGCCGGCCGCAAGCTCCCCGTGCGCGGCGCGGACGTCGTGGTCCAGGAACTGACCGCGGAGGCCTTCGACGGCGTCGACCTGGCCATGTTCGACGTCCCCGACGAGGTCTCGGCGGCCTGGGCGCCCGTCGCGGCCGCCCGGGGCGTGGTCGTGATCGACAAGTCCGGCGCATTCCGGATGGACCCTGCGGTGCCCCTGGTCGTGCCCGAGGTCAACCCGGCCGCGGCGGCGCAGCGCCCCCGGGGCATCATCTCCGTGCCGAACTGCACCACTTTGTCGCTGATCGTGGTGATGGCCGCCTTGCACCGGGAATTCGGCCTGCGCGAGCTCATCGCCGCGTCGTATCAGGCAGCCTCCGGGGCGGGCAAGGCGGGCACCGACGCCCTCTACGATCAGCTCAGCCAGGTGGCCGGCAACCGGGCCCTGGGCCAGCGCTCCGGCGACGTCCGCGGCGCCATCGGTGACCTGGGCCCGTTCCCCGCCCCGCTGGCCCTCAACGTGGTGCCGTGGGCCGGCTCGCTGCGCGACGAGGGCTGGTCGTCGGAGGAGCTGAAGATCCGCAACGAGACCCGGAAGATTCTCGGGATGCCCGAGCTGAGGGTGTCGGCGACGTGCGTGCGGGTGCCGGTCATCACCGGGCACTCGCTCGCGCTGCACGCCGTGTTCGACGCCGAGGTGAGCCGGGCGGACGCGCAGCGGGTACTGCGGGACGCCCCGGGCGTCATCCTCAGCGACGATCCCGCCCGTGGTGAGTACCCGACGCCCGCCGACGTGGTCGGCACGGACCCGACCTGGGTCGGCCGGGTCCGGCAGAGCCAGGATGACCGCCACGCGCTCGACCTGTTCGTCTGCGGCGACAACCTCCGCAAGGGAGCCGCGCTCAACGCCGCCCAGATCGCCGAGTTGCTGGTGCCGGAGCTCGCGGCCCGGGCGGCAAGCGCGGCCCGGTCCTGATCATCGCAGATTCCGCAGCGGAGTGGACGGCCACCCTGATGGCGGAGGAGGCTGCCGTTATGGAGGAGACGTTCACGCTAGCGCGGGCGCACGCGCTGATGCCTGAGCTGCTCGCCCATGCCGACGAGCTGGTGGTCGTCCGCGCTGACCTGGTGGAGCTGCAGGCCGCCCTGGCCAGGGCCATCCCCTCCGCCCTCGGCGGCGTCCCGGAGGCCAAGGGCTGCCAGGCCCGGCTCAGCGAGCTGCTGGCCTGGTTCCCCGAGCAGGGCCTTGACCTGAAGGGCTTTGCCCCGCTGCTGCTCGACTTCCCGGCTGAGCTGGACGGCGAGCTGGTGCTGCTGTGCTGGCTCGAGGGCGAGCGGGAACTGGGCTGGTATCACAAGACGGCGCACGGTTTCGCCGGCCGGCGGCCGCTGCCCAGGAGGGCGTAGATGGACGTCTCGGTCAAGGATGTACGGCAGGCGCTGCAGGAGCTCGGCAGGCTGCGCTTCGGGGAGATGCGGGTCGAGGACGCCCTCTCGGAGATCGTCCACACGACACATGCCATATTTAACGTCGACGGTGCGGGACTGATGCTTGCCGACACCGAGCATCATCTGCGGAACGCCGCGGCGTCCGACTCCCGGTTCGATCACCTGGAGGAACTCCAGGTGCGCCACGGCGAGGGGCCGTGCGTCGCCGCGTTCGACAATAAGGAGCTCGTCGGGTCGGAGGACCTGGCGCAGGAGAAGCGCTGGCCGCTGTTCAGCGCGGCCGCGGTGCAGCGGGGCGTGCGCGCGGTCCTGGCCAGCCCGCTGCCCTATAACCAGGACGCCGTGGGCGTGGTCGCCGTCATGTCGCAGCAGCCGCGGGCGTGGTCGCCCGAGGGCGAGCTGGCCCTGCTGGCCTTCACCGACCTGGCTGCCCTGCTGATCGCCAGCATGATGATGGGGGAGCAGCAGTCGGAGCTGGCCGCGCAGCTCCAGGGCGCGCTCAACACCCGGGCGGTCATCGAGCAGGCCAAGGGGATTCTTGTCGGCCAGCAGGGCGTCACGCCGCGCGAGGCCTACGAGCAGCTGCGCGCCCGGGCCCGGGCGGAGCGCCGGAAGCTGGCCGCCATATCCGCCGACCTGGTGCGCACTTCCGTCCGCCAGCCGTGACCTCCAGGCCGCGCCGGATCGGGCTAGCCGTGGCTCACGGGGTGATGATGACCTTGAGGGCCATGTTCTGCGCGGCGTTCCCGAATACGTCGTAGGCCTCGTTGATCTGGCCGAACGTGAAGCGGTGGGTCCCCATCTTCTCGGCCGGGATCCGCCCGCTGGCCACCATAGTCAGCAGGGTCGGGATGGATACGGTATCGACCAGGCCCATCGTCAGAACGACATTCTGGATCCACATTTCCTGCATGGGCAGCTCGACCGGCACTCCGTGCACGCCGATGTTGGCGATGGTCCCGCCCGGCCGGACCAGGGCGGCCGCGGTTCGCAGCGTCTCGGGATAGCCGACGGCCTCGATCGACACGTCGACGCCCAGCCCGTCGGTCAGCGCGAGGACATCGGTGACGGTGTTCGGGCCGGCCTCGACGGTATCTGTGGCGCCGAACTCGAGGGCCTTCTCCAGCCGGAACTTGTTGGAGTCGATCCCGATCACCCGGGACGCGCCCCACAGGCCAGTGGTGAGAATGGCCGACAAGCCGACCGCGCCGGTGCCGACGACCGCCACGGTATGCCCGGGCCGGACCCCGCCGGCCAGCACGCCGACCTCGTATCCGGTGGGCAGCGAGTCGGCGAGGAAGATAGCCTGCTCGTCGGTTACCGCGGGCGGAACCGCGTACAGGGACGTGTCGGCGTAGGGGACGCGCACGTACTCGGCCTGAGTGCCGTCGATGAGGTGACCGAAGATCCAGCCGATGCCGCCGACGGTCTGGCAGTGCGAGGGCATGCCGGCCTGACAGTAATGGCAGCGCCCGCATCTGGTGATGGCCGGCACCAGGACCCGGTCGCCGGCCGTGAAGCCCGTCACCGCGTCGCCGACCTGCGTGACGGTGCCGACCGCCTCGTGGCCGAGGATCCGGCCGTCGGTGACCGCGGCGACATCGCCGTGCAGGATGTGCAGGTCGGTGCCGCAGATCGTGGTCGTGTCCACCCGGACTACGACGTCGGTGGGATCCTGGATCACCGGGTCCGGGACGTCCTCCCAGGACTTCTGGGTCGGACCATGATACACCAGTGCCTTCATCGCCGCCTCCATGGCCTCGGGGATGCTCCCGGCGCCGTAGCCGGGGCTTACGCCTTGGCGTCGACGCTAGGCGCGGGCTGCCGGCGCGGCTGTCGCGGTATGGGACAGCCGCGCGGCTCGCCGGCGCGGGTGAACGGGACCGGGGGAGTCTCGTTAGGAATGATGGCCGGGAATTACCAGGCCGGTTTCGTACGCCAGGACGACGAGCTGAGCGCGGTCACGGGCACTGATCTTCGTCATGATGCGGCTGACGTGGGTCTTGGCGGTCAGCGGGCTGAGGTAGAGGCGCGCCGCGATCTCGTCGTTGGACAGTCCGGCCGCCACCAGGGCCATGACCTCGCGCTCCCGCGCCGTCAGGCCCTGCAGCGCCTGCCCGCTCACCGGCTGGCGCTCTGGCCGGCGGGCCAGGTCGGTGATGAGCCGCCGGGTCACGCTCGGCGAGAGCAGCGCCTCGCCGCGCGCGACGACCCGCACCGCCTGGACCAGTTCGGCTGGCTCGGCGTCTTTGACCAGGAACCCGCTCGCTCCGGCCCGGATGGCCTGGTAGACGTACTCGTCGGACTCGAACGTGGTCAGGATGATCACCTTGACCCCCGCGAGGTCGTCGTCGGCGGCGATGCGCCGGGTCGCCTCCAGGCCGTCGACGCCCGGCATCCGGATGTCCATCAGGATGACATCGGCCAGCAGGCGGCGAGCCAGGTCCACCGCCTCGGCGCCGTCGCCCGCCTCGCCGACTACCTCCATGTCGTCGGCCGAGTCCAGCAGCATCCGGAAGCCGGCCCGGATCAGCGCCTGGTCGTCAGCGAGCAGGAGGCGGATCACTGCTGCGCGCCCTGCCCGAGCGCCATCGCTTCCGCGTCGAGGGGACGGCCGTCGAGGGGGAGCCGGGCCGCCACCCGGTACCCGCCGCCGGGCTGCGGGCCGGTCTGCACCGTGCCCCCGACCGACGCTGCCCGCTCCCGCATGCCGATCAGCCCGTGCCCGGAGCCTTCGCTGGCCGAGGTGCTGGCGCCCCGTCCGGTGTCCACGACATCGATCCCCAGCTCGGCCTGCCCGTAGCTGAGCGACACGATCGCGGTAGCCGGACCGGCATGGCGGATGGCGTTAGTCAGCGATTCCTGAACGATCCGGTAGGCGGCCAGGTCAACCGCGGCCGGCAGCGGCCCCGCTGTCCCGGTCAGCCGGACGGTGGTCGCCAGGCCGGCCCGGGTAGCACCCGCGACCAGGGTCTCGATCTGGGCTAGCCCGGGCGCGGGCTGGGTCGGGTCATCCTCGTCGGCCCGGCGCAGGACGTTGAGAATCGCGCGCAGCTCGCGCAGGCCCTCCTTGCTGGCGCCCTTGATGACCCGCAGGGCCTCGGCGGCTGCCTCGGGCCGGTCCGGCAGGACGTGCGCGGCCACTCCGGCCTGCACGTTGATGGTGGCCATGGTGTGCGCGACGACGTCGTGCAGCTCGCGGGCGATGCGCAGCCGCTCCTCGTCGACGCGCCGCCGGGCGTCATCCTCCGCGCGGGCCTGGAGCGAGGCGATGTAGGCGCGGCGGTTCTGGGAGGCCAGGCCGGCGAACAGGGCCGCGGCGATCAACCCGGGGATGAGGGTGAAACCACCCCCGAAGGGGCCGAACGGGTTCCCGGCGGCGGTGGCGCCCATCAGCACGACCAGGGTGACACCGGTGGCCGCGATGGCCTGCCGGACTCCCGCGGCCCTGGCGGCTGCGAAGAGCGCGACGGTCGGGAGCAGGAGGGCGGCGCCATTCACGTAGCCCAGCAGGCTGTAAGCCGCCACCGCGGACGTCGAGACGGCCAGGACGGCCAGCGGATAGCGCCGCCGTCCGGCCAGGACCAGGCCGGCCACCACGACCAGCGTGAACGCCGCGGCGGGAGTGTGGGGCACCGGGTGGCCGCTGACGACTCTGTCGGCCGGCTGGTTGGGGTGGGCCTCGGCGTAAGCGCCCGCCAGCATCAGGGCGGTCAGCGCCGCGGCCGTGACGATGTCGCTCGCGACGGACTCCCGCCATCGCCGCCACAGCGCCAGTGCCTTGTCCACACGCCCAAGAGTAGGCATTCAGGGCCTGGCTGTCGTCGTCCCCGGGTTGGCGGCCGGGGTACTCCTGCGGGAGTACGCCGGGGATTTCTGCGCCCGCCGAGGTAGCCGTAACTGTCGCCCCCGGCACGACGACCGCGCAGGCCGTCGGAGCGCACGCTACCGGTAGCTGGCGGGAGCGCCGCCGGCACCTAGAGCCCCTCGGAGGCTGAGATGCCCGCCCTGACTCGTTTCGTGCTCCGCCACAAGGCGCTGGTCGCCTTGTTCTGGCTTTCCCTGACCATCGCCGGAGTGCTGACCATCGGCGGCACCACGCACCGGATGACCAACAGCTTTGCCATGCCGGGGCAGGCGTTCCGGGTCGATAACCAGATTGCCCGCCAGTACGGCAATGGCGGTTCGCAGACCCCTTACCTGCCGGTCCTCAGCGTCCCGGCCGGACAGCGGGTCACCGATCCGGCCGTGGCCGCCGCCACCGGGCGCGTCTTCGCCGCCGCGGCGGCGAGCATCCCGCACGCCCGGCTGGCCGACTACGCCACCACCCACAACCGCGCGTTCGTTACCCGCGACGGTCGGTCCACCTTCGCGCTGCTCTACACCGCGCCGGTGGCCGGCTTCGGCGGCCCGGGCATCGCACCGCAGATCACCGGCACGCTGCGCGCCGCAGCGCCGCCGGGCTGGCGCGTCGGCCTCACCGGGTCGGACCTGCTGGCCAATGGCAGCAAGCCCGCCGCCAGCCACGGGACCGGGATCATGGCCGAGGCCATGATCGGCGCGCTCGGCGCCCTGGCCATCCTGGCCATCGTCTTCGCCAGCTTCCTGGCCCTGCTGCCGCTGCTCATCGGGGGCGTGTCCGTGCTCTCCACCTTCCTGATCGTCGGCGGCCTGACCGAGCTCACCAGCGTCAGCCAGATCGTCGAGTTCCTCATCGCGCTCATCGGACTGGGCGTGGCCATCGACTACTCGCTGCTGGTCGTCAGCCGCTGGCGCGAGGAGCGGGCAGCGGGCCGGGACAACTCCGGGGCCGTGCTGGAAGCCATGAACCACGCCGGCCGGGCGGTCGTCTTCTCCGGGCTCACCGTCGCCATCGGGCTGCTGTCGATGGTCGTGCTGCCGGTGCCGATGCTGCGCAGCATCGGATACGGCGGCGTCCTGGTTCCGCTGGTCTCCGTGGCTGTCGCGGTCACCCTGCTGCCCGTCATCCTGGCCACCGTCGGCCCGCGGCTGGACTGGCCGCGGCTGCGCACCGAGCGGTCGGCTAGCCGGGTGTTCTCCGCCTGGGCGCGCCTGGTCTACCGGCGCCGCTGGGTGGCCGCGCTGGCTGGCATCGGCATCCTGGCGGCGCTCATGCTGCCGGCCCTGTCGCTGCACCTCGGCGAGCCGGGCAGCGCCGCGCAGGCCACCTCGGGCCCGGCCCACGATGCCCTGCTCACGCTCACCGACGGCGGCATCCCCTCCGGTGTGCTGACTCCAGCCGAGGTCCTGACCTCCGGCGCTCCGGCCAGCGTGGCCACCCGGGCCGCGCACGTGCCCGGCGTGTACGCGGTCCTGGCCCCCGCCACCGGCGGCTACCGGCAGGCCGGGACGGCTATCGTGACCGTCATCCCGACCGCCGAGAGTAACGTTCCCTCCGGCCAGGCCACCATCACCCGCCTCGAGAACACCCTGCTGAGCACCCCGCAGGTGGCCGGCGTCGGCGGCTCCGGCGCGTCGCTGATCGACTTCGACCGTGCCGTCTACGGCCACTTCCCGCTGATGCTCGCCATCATCAGCATCGCCACCTTCCTGCTGCTGACCCGGGCGTTCCGCTCCGTCGTCCTGGCCGCCAAGGCCGTCGTGTTCAACCTCATCTCGCTGGCCGCCGCCTACGGGGTGCTGACCTGGGTCTGGCAGGACGGGCACGGCTCCCAGGCGATCTGGGGGCTGCCGGCCACCGGCGCGATCACCATGTGGGTGCCGCTGATGGTCTTCGCCTTCCTGTTCGGGCTGTCCATGGACTACGAGGTGTTCATCCTCACCCGCATCCGCGAGGTCTACGACACCACCGGTAACGCCCGTCTCGCGGTGACCGAGGGCCTTGGCCGGACGGGCCGCCTGGTCACCAGTGCCGCGGCCATCCTGATGCTCAGCTTCCTGTCGATGTCCACCGGACCGCAGACCGACCTGAAGATCCTCGCCACCGGCCTGGGCGCCGGAATCCTCGTCGACGCCGTGGTCATCCGCTGCCTGCTCGTGCCGGCGATGGTGGCCCTGTTCGGGCGGGCCAACTGGTGGCTGCCGGCCCCGATGGCCCGGCTGCTGCGGGTGCCCGCCGCCGTCCGCCCTGCCGTCCCGACGGCCGAGCGGAATGCCGCGCCGGCGGATCACGTCCTCGCCCCGCTCCGGTGAGCTAGCCGCGGGCGCAGCCGCGTCCGACCCGATCACGAAGGTGGCCGCCTCAGGCGGCCACCTTCGCGGCGCGTCTGGGTCAGCGGGACTGGCCGGGCTGTCCCGCGGCCAGGCGCTCTCGCAGGCCCGCGGCCATTCCCGCGACCGTCAGCAGGTCCAGCAGCTCTCCGGCGGTCCGGGCCAGCAGCCGGTGCCGGACAGGAGCCATCCGCAGGCGCAGGAACACCCGGGTGCGGCCGGCCGGGCCGGTGCGGCCGGCCCCGGCGCTCACCGGCTCGAGCGTCAGCGACCAGGTCAGGCTGGTGTGCCCGCGGCGGGACCGGTAAACGAGCGAGATCGGCGGGCGGACCTGGGCTACCTCGAAGGTCGCGTCCCGTCCCCCATAGTCCGGTATGACATCGCCAGCCCGCAGGCCTAGCCACGCGGGATTCACCGATCTGGATGCCCGCCGCCCAGGCGGCAGGAACCGCTCGATGGTGCGCGGCAGGTACCAGCCGGCCCGCCGCTTGCCGAGCTGCAGCAGCCACGGCCATACCGCCTCGACCGGGGCATCGACGGTGAAGGCCCGGTCCATGACGACATCGGCCGGAACGACGATGATGTCCCCGGGGCGGGCCAGCTCCTTCTCGGCTGCGCTGGCCCTGACGTCTGCGAACATCATCCACCCTCCGGTCTGCCGGGCCGTACAGCACGGCATCCCCGTCAGTGACGGCGGCAGCCGCGTGGTGAACTAGGCCAGCGGCGCGACGAGGAGGCGATGCCCAGCCATGCTCACAGATCCTGGCGCCTGCGAGCATGCCGGGCCGGCATGACCAGGCCAGTCAGTCAGAAGGTCGCCGTCAGCGTCGTGTACGTGGCGGCGATGTTCATGACGATCATGGACGCGACGATCGTGAACGTCGCGCTGCCCACCATCGGCCGCAGCTTCGGGGTCCCGTCGACGTCGGTGGCCAGCGTCTCGATCTACTTCCTGGTCAGCCTGGCGGTATTCATCCTCCCGTCGGGCTGGCTCGGTGACCGGTTCGGCGGCAAGCGGGTGCTGCTCGCCGCGATCACGGTGTTTACCGTCGCGTCGGCCCTGTGCGGGATGGCCGGTTCGCTGACCGAGCTCGACATCTTCCGCGTGCTGCAGGGAGTCGGCGGCGGGATGATGGCCCCGGTCGGTCTGGCCATGCTGTTCCGCGCCTTCCCGCCCGCGGAGCGAGTGCGCGCGTCCAGCATCCTCACGGTGCCGACCACGCTGGCTCCCGCGCTCGGCCCCATCGTCGGTGGACTGCTGGTCACGGAACTGTCCTGGCGGTGGGTGTTCTACGTGAACGTGCCGCTCGGGATACTGGCCCTGGCCTTCGGCGTGCTGTTCCTCGAGGGCGGGCACGCGCTCGCGCCCGGCCCGTTCGACACAGTCGGCTTCCTGCTGGCCGGCTCCAGCCTCGGCCTGCTGATGTACGGCGTGTCGGAAGGGCCGATCCGGCACTGGAGCTCGGCCGTCGTGCTGGGGACCATCGCCGCCGGCACGGTGCTGCTGGCCATCCTGATGGTGGTCGAGCTGCGCAAGCGGCTGCCGCTGATCGACCTGCGGATGCTGGGCAACCGGCTGTTCCGGTCCTGCAACGGCGTGATGGTGCTGGCATCCGCGTCGTTCATCGGCACGCTCTACGTCGTCTCGCTGTACTACCAGGACGGCCGGGGCCTGTCGCCGCTCGTCTCGGGCCTGAGCACGTTCCCGGAGGCTATCGGGGTAATGGCGGGCGCGCAGCTGGCCAGCCGGGTCCTCTACCCGGTGCTCGGGCCCCGCCGGAACATCGCGCTCGGCATGCTCGGGGTGACCGCCACCATCGGCCTGATGAGCCTGATCGGCGCCCAGACAAGCCTGTGGTGGATGCGGCTGCTGATGTTCGCCCTCGGAGTCGCGATGGGCCAGGTATTCGTCCCGGCGCAGGCGGCCGCGTTCGCCACCATCACGCCCGAGGCCACGGGCCGGGCCTCGACGCTGTTCAACGTCATCCGCCAGCTCGGCAGCGCGATCGGCGTCGCCATCTTCACCACGGCCATCGTGGCCGTGGGCGCGACCACGATCGTGGCCGGGCGGGTCACCCCCAACCTGACCGCCTACCATGTCGCGTTCCTCGTGGCCGCTGGCCTGGCCGCCGTGGGCGCCGTGGTTGCGCTGACCATCCATGACGCCGACGCGGCCGCCACCATGGTCGGCCGCGCCGGGCGGCGGGCGGAACCGGGCGGCGCGGCCCCCGAGTCCGCCGCCGCTGGCGGTCCGCCCGAGCCCCGGCCGAGCTGACGGAGGACGGGCGGGCGGCTCAGTGTCTAAACTTGCCGCCCATGACCCAACTGGACGGACCGGGCCGGGCTGAACCGCCTATCGCGGGCGACGAGACCGCCACCCTGCTGGGCTCGCTGGAGCGCGAGCGCGCCATCTTGGCGTGGAAGTGCGGCGGGCTGGACGCAGCCGGCCTGAGAGCAACGGCCGCAGCCTCGTCGATGACCCTCGGCGGGCTGCTCAAGCACCTGGCCCTGGTCGAGGACGAGTACTTCACCAGGCGGCTGCTCGGGCGAGAGTTTGGACCCCCGTGGGACACGGCGGACTGGGACGCCGATCGCGACTGGGAATGGCACTCGGCCGCCGAGGACACCCCCGAGCAGCTCTACGCGCTCTGGGCGGCCGCCGTGGCCCGGTCCCGCTCCGCGGTCACGGAAGCCCTGGGCGGCGGCGGCCTGGACCAGCTGGCCCGGTACACCACCTCCAGCGGTGAGTCACCCAGCCTGCGGCGCATCCTGATCGACATGATCGAGGAGTACGCCCGGCATGTCGGCCATGCCGACCTCATCCGGGAGTCGGTGGACGGCCTCGTCGGTGAGGATCCGCCGGGCTGACTGCGCGAGCATAGGCGATCAGGGTGGCATGGTAAGCGGCCGTGGCTTCGGTGTAGTGAAAGCACCTCGACCGCCGAGGTGATGGCGACAAGGGCTCGGGCGCAATCGGCTGCGCGGCCAGGCGTGTCGGCGAGCTCGATTCCGGCGCGGTACTCCGCGATGGATGCCGCTGCTACGGCGAGCTCGTCAGCGTCAAGGGCAGCCCGGTCAATGGTGCCTCGCTCGTAGGCGATCAGGACGTTGGCATCCACGATCAGGCGTCGGCCCACGAATCGCTTCCCTCCTGGGCGATCAGCGCCAGCGCACGGGCGATGTCTTCGGCGAACCGGTCATCGGGCGGAGGAATCCGATCGAGCGCTGCCCGCAGGTCGCCCCCGTCCGGCGCCGGGCAGGCCGCACCTCGGCAACTGCGTGGTGCCCACGAGTGATCGTGACGGTCTCGCCCCGCTCGATCGCGTCAAGCAGGTCAGAAAAGTTCCGCGAGGCCTCGGTAGCGGTCGTCGTTCGCATGCCTCAGCTGATATCTGATAATCAGATCTCCGGAAGCGGGCGCGGCCGGTCACAGCTGGCCGGCTGACGAGGGGGTCGGTGGGAGGAACTGGCTGGTCGCGGTAACAGCTAGGCAAGCAGCCAGTCGCGGCCTGCGGTCGCGATCCTGTATTTACCTAGCCTGGCTGCAGGAGTCCGCTCGGCCATACCCATGCCGACCAGCCTCTGCACTGCCGCCGCCACCTCAACGGAGCCTAGGTGCATGCCCGCGTCCGCGACAGAGCGGGCCAGTTCGTCGACGGTCATCGGATGATGATCTGCCAGGGCGGCCAGCACCTGGACCTCAGCCGCGTTCAAGTCACCCATGCCGACATTCTCTATCCTGAGGCCCTGGCTCAGGTGCCGGGCTGACTGGGCGGACGGCCGGTGCTGCCCAGGTGCCGTTGAGCACCGATGACTTGGGGGAGTAGAGCCGCATCGTGACGCCGAGCGGGCCGGTCGGCGCGGGCAGCCAGTTGGCCTCTTTGCCAGTGCCCGGCGATTGATGCTGGAGGTAGAGGTCCAGTGATCCGTCCGGGTTGTACTGCAGTGGGTCGCGGTCGCCGATCGCGAAGCGGTTCAGCGAGTTGGCGGCCTGGAAGCCCTGGGCGTCGTACATGGTGACCGACCAGAACGCGTGCACCGGCGGGAGCCCACCCTTATCGAAATGCAGGACATAATCGTTGTCCCCGGTCAGGGGCTGGCCGTCAGCGTCGGACATCAGGATCGGGTAGACGGCGTCTTCGGGCGAGTTCGCGCCCAGGCCTACCATCGCGACGATGTAGAAATTGCCGTACACGCCCATGGTGTCGATGTTCATCTGCCAGCCGTTCACGACTTTCGCGATACGGGGGAATGCCTGCTGCATCGCTTGCAGTGCCTCGGCGGGCGCGTCGTGGAGGGCGCTGCGGACCTCGGGTTCCAGGTCGGCGAACCTGGCCCCGGCCGCCAGGCCCAGGCGGCGCATCTGCGCGATGAGGGACCAGTCGGTCAGGTGCGGCGGGCGCAGTTCCATCAGGCCGAGCCCGTAGTCAAAGAAGTCCTCGGCGGTCATGCCGTTGACCTGGTCCAGCGGCGGGGTCGCCATGTCCACGCCCGGGTCAGTGACGGCGGTCACCGGCGGGGCCCGCCCGCCCCAGTGGGAGAGCGGTGTCAGGCCGAACGCGTCCTGGACCTTGTGCACGGTCGGGTAGTCCGCTGGCCCGTTGGTCTGGGTCCGGCCGATGATCCACAATCACATTCGGTGGGGACTGCGCCCGGATCGCTGTACCGCTCGTCCAGGGTGGTCATTGGCGTAGTCATCGACGAACCTCTGTTCCGATGGGGCCGCTACCGTAGGGCTGCATGCCCGGCGAAGCCTTCATCACCTAGACCGGCGAGCACTCCAGAAGTCTTGGCGGGCAGCCTGCCGCCAGCCGGTGCCTGGCCGCGGCTGACACCAGCGCGGCGGCAGGTTAGCTACCTGGATTCCAGCACCGCCAGGTCGCGCACCGCGAACCGGTAGTGCTCGATCTCCTCGTCCATCACCACGGCGACGCAATCGGCGACGGTGCGCTCTTCTTCCGGGTAACCCGGTGCGGGCGACCGCCGGCACAGCCGGCCGAGGCCGTCATCGGTCAGCCCGGCCACGATCCGCCGGATCACGGCCATCCGGTCCGCGCGGGCGGCCAGGATGTCGTCGTAACCGGGCGCAGCCGTTAGGTCGATGCCAAGCCCGGCCGCGTCCGCCGCCGGGTACCAGCTCTGCGGCAGCCCGATCGGGTGGTACGGCATTTCCTCGTCCAGCACCGTGCGGCTCGCCCAGGCGTCGGTGATGAAGACCAGATGGCGCAGCGTCTGCGCGAACGACCACTCCTCGTTGACCCGCTGAGTCAGCGCCGCCGCCGGCAGCCGCCCGGCCCGTTCGGTTGCCTGCGCCCACAGCCGCTCGATGGTGTCCCACATCGCCCGGAAATCGCCGGCCGTCTGGCCCTCGCGGAACTGCACGCGCTCGGGGTGCCGCCGGTCTAGTTCGGCGCTGACGAAGTCGCTCACGTCGACGCCATTGACGGTGACATTACTGAGGTAGCCGGAGATGCTGACGTCGACCAGCCAGCCGTCCCGGATCGTCATGCCGGTCAGGTCACAGTCGGTGAACCGGGCGCCCCGCAAGTCCGCGACGTCGAACCTGGCGCCCCGGAATTCCTCGCTGCCGCCGCCCTCGCCGGCGTAGAACCGGTGCGGTCCGAACTGCGCTTCCCTCGGGCCGTCAGGCCAGCCCGGCGGCGGAGCTGCCTGATCGTCGGCTGCTGTCATGGACCGCATGCTAGCGCCGATCCCGGACGTTCTGCCTGGCAACGATCGGCCGCGTAGCTCCGCACGCCGGGTGTCGTTTCGGTCGGCTACTCGAGGGGGCGGCGGCCGATCGCTCTCGGCTCGCGCCCGGCGAGCAGCCAGCCACCGATCACTGCGACGAGCGGCATGCCGACGAGGATGAGCAGCAGGTTGGCGACCGGGATGCTGGTCAGCGAGGACAGCGTGTCCAGCTGGCTGGTCCGGAAGAAGCTGATCGCTGCGATGTACCCGGCCACGATGCCGACGACCGCGCCGATGAGGGCCAGCGCGCCGGCCGTGGCCGCGGAGATCGCGCGGCGGGCTGTGCTGCCAGCTCCGGTAGCGGTGAGCATGCGCAGGTCGCTGGCGGTCTCGCTGCGGAGCAGGCCCACGCTCATGACGAGGATGCCGAGCGCCAGCAGGATGCCGAAGACGGTCGCGACGTCGAGGATCTCGGCGGACGTCGGGATGCTGTTGCGCGTCTCCGCGGTCAGCCCAGCCGCCGCTGCGGCGTGCTGGGCCGCGCTGGCCTGACCGGCCGTCAGCGAGTCCGGGGTCTGGATGAGCCAGCCGGCCGTGGTGGTCGTCAGGTGGAACTGGCGCACGGCGTGCTCGGTGATCACGGTGTTCGGCGCCGACGTACCGGACGGCAGCGCGCTGACCTCCTGGATCTTCGGATTCGCCAGGCACGAGGAGCTCGGGAGGCAGGGCGCTCCGGGGTCGGGAGGGCCGAATTTGGTACCGCCGTAAAGCAACTGCATCTGCGTCACGCTGGCCAGGCCGGGCCGGCTGCTGAGGACATCGGCGTCCGGGCTGGCCTGCGCGGTGGTGATGCCGTAGGCGCGCAGCAGCTGCGGGGTGGCCACGTACACAGGTCCGCCAAAGTTCCGCCCGGATGTGACTGCGCGCTGCAGGACGGAGTCAGTCTCCTCGAGCTGGACGACATCCCGGGGTCCGAGCGAGGCCGCGATGCCCCGGGCGTCGGCTGCCATCGCTGCAAGCTGGGCGCCGGTCAGGACCGGGCACCCGCCCGGGGCGTCCACGCATGTCGCGCCGGGGGTGGTGGCTGCCGCCTGCGGGTAGACGATGAGCTGATTCGAAGCCAGGTTGGGCCCGACGTAGTCGAGGGCGTCGCCGAACCGCGCGGCGGCGGTCACGCAGATGATGACCGCGATGAGCACGCTGAGGCTGATTGCCCCGAGCGCCGCCCCGGAGCGAGCCCGGTACCTGGCCAGGTCCCGCAGGGCCAGCCGCACGACTATCGGGGCCGGCCGGGCGGCCCTGGCCAGCAGCGCCAGGCATGTCGGGGCGACCAGCACCACCCCGGCGCACAGCACGACCAGGCCCACGACCAGGGCGATAAAGAGCGTCGACTTGTTCCCATTCTCGGCGGCAGTCGACGTCGCCTGCTCACTCGCCAGCCCGATCAGGAAGAACGCGACCACCAGCAGTCCGGCGCCGGCTGGGCCGGCCCAGCGGCGAGCCTGCCGCGGGGCCGGTGGCCGCCCCGCGAGCGCGGCGACGATCGGCACCCGGGCGATCACCCGGGCGGGTCGGACGGCCGCCAGGTACGCCGCTACCACGGCGAGCGCCATCGACACGAAGATCACCAGCCAGGGCAGCTGGAAAGCTCCCATGACGTGGTGAGCGCTGGCTTCCGCGCGCGGGCGGTACGCCAGCCAGGCCGCCAGGCCGAGCGCGAATCCGGCCGCCGCGCCGACAACCCCGGTCGCGAAACCGTTGGCGCTGACCACAAGCCCGACGTTGGCGTTCGTGGCACCCTGCGCGCCGAGCATGCCGATCGAGCGCAGCCGCCGCTGCGCCAGCACCGTGAACCCGGCCACGCTGACCAGGGCGATGAGCAGCATCCCGAGCGTGGCCGCTGCGAGCGAGATGGTCACCGGGTTGAGCACGTTGGTATTGGCCGAGGCCCGCGACACCACGTCCGGGCCCAGCGAGCGGGGACTCGCGTCCGCCGCGTCAAACAGCACGGTGACCAGGGTGGGCGCGCTGACCTGGCCGGGCGCAAGGAGCGCGAACTCGTCGAGCAGATTCTGCGGGTTAGTCACGATGCCGACCACCCGCCGGGCAGAGCCGCCACCGCGCCAGGTGCCACCGAGCCTGAGGTGCAGTTCCGATGCGACCCCGCTGGTCAGGGCTACCTGGCCCGTCCCGCTGGGGTAGTGCCCGCTGGTCAGCGAGAGCATCGGCTGGCCGAACGCGCCGTTCGGGTTCTGCGCGCGCAGGCTATAGGTGGTGACCGAGCCGGGCACCGAGAACGTCTCGTTCCCGATCACGTCGACCCGGCCGAACCGGTGGGCCAGCGCCGCGATCTCGGCGGTAACGTGCGGGCTCAGCGAAGGGAACGTGGCCATGTCGGCCGCGGTGCCGAAGCCGGCGCCCGCCGGGGGCGGCGTGTTTGT
The DNA here is from genome assembly GCA_036510065.1 of Streptosporangiaceae bacterium. Lineage (GTDB taxonomy): Bacteria > Actinomycetota > Actinomycetes > Streptosporangiales > Streptosporangiaceae > DASUBV01. The sequence goes on from DATCEO010000154.1 coordinate 33,496, forward strand.
GGCCACCGCCGATCCGACGAAGGTGGCCGCGACCGCGACGGTGATCAGCGCCAGGATCAGCAGCTGCTGGCGCCACTCGCGGCGCAGCAGCCGCCAGGCCCAGCGGATGACCGCACGCCGCGCGGGCACGCCCCCGTTGCGTGCCACCGCGCGCGCGGGCCGCTCTCGTACCGTGACGCTCACTGCGGCCGTCCGGGCGTCAGCAGGGACTCCGGTCCCGGTGCCGGGGCAGTCTGGTCGGTGACCCGGCCGTCACGCAGGAATACCACCCGGTCGGCCCACGAGGCGAGCTGTGCGTCGTGGGTGACCACAACCGCGGCCATCCCGCCGTTCTTGCACGCCTCGTGCATCATGCGCATGACCGCCTCGGCGTTGCCCGAGTCGAGCGCGCCGGAGGGCTCGTCGGCCAGCAGCAGCCGGCGCTCACCAACCACGGCGCGGGCGATCGCCACCCGCTGCCGTTCACCGCCCGACAGCTCGTCTGGGTAGCGCCCGGCCCGCTCGGCCAGCCCCAGTTCCTCCAGCACCGCGATCCCGGCGGCTCGGGCCTTCCGCGCGGGCAGCCCGTCGAGCTCGAGCGGCAGGCTCACGTTCTCCGCAGCGGTCAGGCCGGGCAGCAGGTTGTAGTCCTGGAAAACATAGCCGATCGTGCGCCGCCGCAGCCGGGCCTTGTCGCTGCGTGACATGCCTGCCAGCTCGGCGCCGCGGACGAGCACCTCGCCCTCGGTCGGCTCTTCCAGGCTGCCCGCGATCGTCAGCAGCGTGCTCTTGCCCGATCCGCTCGGCCCCATCACCGCGACCATCGCGCCCTCGTCCACCGACAGCGTGACTCGGTCCAGGGCGTGCACCTGGGCAGCGCCCTTCCCGTAGACCTTGGACACCTGCCGGAGCTCCAGCATGCTCATCCCCGTACTCCCAGGTGCCGCCGCTGCTTCGGCAGCGGCGCTCTCGCCGGCTGGACATGGCCCTCGGCGGCCGCCCGCTTAAGCCGGGCATCGACCGCGTCGAGCCAGCGGACGACCGAGTCCAGCCGGAATAGCTCGGCATCCACTGCGAGGGCGAGGTTCAGGTCACCCTCGGCCCCGCCTTCCCTGATCCGCGTCCACTCCTGCATGAGCTGGACAAGGTAACGCCGGTGCTCCTGGATCAGGGCAGGCACGTCCGTGCCCGGTAGCCGGATCGCCACCAGGACCTTCATCACCAGCTCGTCCCGTGGCGGCGAGCTCAGGTCCGGTGGCGTGCGCAGCCAGTCCGCCAGCTCGGCCGCACCGCTCTCGGTGATCTGGAACGCCTTCTGCGGCCCCTCGTCGGCGCCTTCGGACTCGACGAGCCCGTCTCGCTCCAGCCGCTGCAAGGTCGTGTAGACCTGGCCCACGTTCAGCGGCCACACCTCCCCGGTGCGCGCCTCGAACTCGTCCCGCAGCTGCAGGCCGTACTTGGGCCCCTCGCTGAGCAGGGCGAGCAGGGCGTGCCGGACGCTCACAACCGATCCCCACTTCGTATCATGCGAAGTAACATACGCAGTATAGCGACGAGGATGCAAGTGCAGGCGAGCAGAAACCGGGATTGTTAGTCAGCGCGTCGGCCCACGAGCCAGGACCAACTCGGCGGCTGTTCGCCTCCGAACTGGCGCTCGTGATGTGATGACTGGTTAAGTAGTCATGAATACGTCATCACATCACACGGTCATCTACCGTGCCCCCGGCGGGGTGACGCGGACGCCTAGTTACTCACTGAGGTACCTACCGCACGGGAAAGGCCATCTGCGAAGATCGCAAGTGGCCGCTGGACTGGTCGGGGCGGCCGGATTTGAACCGGCGGTCTCTTCGTGCCGAAGCCAACTAGCGACGTGGACTGCCTCGGTTGCGGCATGCCTGACCTGGCATGCGGCCACTTTCTGATCCGTAGAGATCTGCAGACGCCACTACCGGCTCATGGACCAGTTGACCTGCCGGGATACTGCTCAGCGATGCGCAGTGATCGCCGATGCTACGCGACCTTGTGCGGCCAGAATCCGGCCAGCGTAGCCCGATGGCCAGGCCAGGCAACCCAGTAAGCCAACGACTGTCAAGCGCCGGGCTAGGAGGATCGTCCACTGCCTCCGCCCCACACGACCCCGTCCTCCTGATAGGTGCCGAGGTCTTGCCGGGGAGATCAGCGTCAAGGGTCTGCGCCGCGAAGCGGGGACGCGCCGCAGGCGCGCCCTTGAGTACGCGCGGCATGGGCGATCGCCTGTGCCCCGCTCTGGTCGCCTTCGGTCCGTCACGCAGGGTCGCATGCGTCTCATACCGGCAGCGGCTATTGCCGACTACGTCGCACTTCTCGAGCGCGAATCGCGGGTCGCCTGAAGGCAGGCGGACACAGCCGCGGTGATGGCGGCCTTTCCTGGGATGCCGCCCGCAATCGCGGGGTCGCATCGCTGACGGTCGGGTACACGCCTGGCGGTAAGAGGATCGTCAAGCGAGGCAGGGGCCGGACCAAGACTGAGGCGCAGCGCAAGCTGAGGCAGATCATCCGTGACTATGAGGACGGTCTCGTCATCGGGGCCTATGGCTACACCGTCGCCGACGCTGTTCGTGACTGGCTCGCCTTCGGCCTGGGCGGGCGCGACGATGACACGCTCATCAAGTGCACAATCCTTGCCGAGACGCACGTGGTCCCGGCGCTAGGCGCGGCAAGCTGGGACAAGGTCAGGCGCAATGTCGTCCTGCTGTGCGACGTCCCGCAGGGCCGCGAGGGGCGTCCGTCGAAGTCGCTGACCTTGTCGCAGGCCGAGGCGCTGCTAGCTGCTCAGGTCGGAACGCCAGCGGATGCCTCACACGTACGGCGCTCGTTCCGCAAGGTCGTCGCGGCGGCTGGGCTTGATGCGGGGGAGTGGACGCCGCGCGAGCTGCGGCACAGCTTCATCTCGCTGCTCTCAGACGCGGGCGTCCCGATCGAGCAGATCTCTCGCTTGGTCGGCCACAGCGGCACAACGACCACCGAGACGGTCTACCGCAAGCAGATCCGGCCCGTCATCGTGCACGGCGCTGATGTGATGGACCGGCTCCTTCCGGAAGAGAGGGCCGCGGATGCCCAGTTACTCACTTGGTTACTCAGAGGCCGAAAAAGGCCACCTGCACGATGTGCAGATGGCCCTTGACCTGGTCGGGGTGACTGGATTTGAACCAGCGACCTCTTCGTCCCGAACGAAGCGCGCTGCCAAGCTGCGCCACACCCCGCCGACCGCGGCAGAAGTCTAGCTGATCCTGGGGACCAGCGTGAGCAGCGTTGCCTCCGGGCGGCACCAGAAGCGGACTGGCGCGTAGGGCGATGTGCCCAGGCCTGCGGAAACATGCAGCCAGGCGGTTCCGTCGGCCGGATGATGATGCAGCCCGCTGGCCCGGGCCCGGTCGATCCCGCAGTTGGTCACGAGCGCGCCGGTCCCCGGCAGCCGCATCTGCCCGCCGTGGGTGTGGCCAGCCAGGAGCAGGTCGAAGCCGTCGGCGGCGAACCGGTCGAGCACGGCGGGCTCTGGCGAATGCAGGACCCCCAGCCGCAGGTCAGCGGCCGGGTCGGCGGGCCCGGCGACCCGGTCATAGCGATCGGCGTGAATGTGCGAGTCGTGCACCCCGGCAACCTCGATGTCCAGGTCGCCGACCTTGATCCGGCCACGCCGGTTGTTCGCGTTCAGCCAGCCCGCGGCCTCCAGGGCATTGCCGAGCTCGGCCCAGGGCAGGTCCGGGACATGCCGGTCGTGGTCCTTGGCTGACGTCCGCCACAGGTACCGGAACGGGTTCTTGAGCTGCGGCGTGAACAGGTCGTTGGAGCCGTAGACGAAGACGCCGGGCCGGTCCAGCAGCGGCCCCAGCGCGTCCAGCAGCGGCTGCACGGCGTCCGGGTGCGAGATCGAGTCCCCGGTATTCACCACCAGGTCCGGCTCCAGCGCGTCCAGGGAGCGGAGCCAGGACAGCAGCCGGTGGCGGCCGGGGGTGAGGTGAGCGTCGGAGATATGCAGGATCCGCAGCGGCGCCGCGCCCGGCGGCAGCAGGGGGACGTCATAACGGCGCAGGACGAACCAGTTCCGCTCGACAATGGCTGCGTAGCCCAGGCCCGCCGCGCCCGCCAGTGCCGCGGCCGCCAGCAGCGTTTTAACTCGCATGCCCACATGGTGCCATGCCGGCCGGACTGACCCGGCCGGGTCTGGCTGGCGAGGCTTGTTCGACTGCGTCCGGGCGGGGCGGCAGGATAGGCATCATGCCCGGACTCAAGGACCGCCTCCGCGCCGACCTCACCACCTCGATGAAGGAACGCGACGAGGTCCGGACCAGAACGTTGCGGATGGCCCTGACTTCCGTGAGTAACGAGGAGGTCGCGGGGAAGTCGGCCCGCGAGCTGACCGATGACGAGGTACTCAGGATCCTGGCCAGGGAGGCCAAGCGCCGTCGCGAAGCGGCCGCCGCGTTCCAGGAAGCGGGCCGGGACGAGCAGGCCGCGGCCGAGCGGGCCGAGGATGCCGTGCTATCGGACTATCTCCCGGTCCAGCTCAGCGACGCCGAGATCACCGAGATCGTCGCGACGGTGATCGCGGACACCGGCGCGTCCGGCATGCCGGCCATGGGCCAGGTCATGAAGGCCATCACGCCGCAGATCGCCGGCCGGGCCGAGGGCAGCCGCGTGGCCGCCGAGGTCCGCCGCCAGCTCGCCCAGCCTCGCTAACCGGGTTAGGCGCGCGGCGTCGGCCTCACGTGGCGCCCCGGGCCGCCACCGCCGCGACCCGGCTTGCTCGGGGCAGGAGTGGGCTTGGGCGGCTTGGGCGAGTTGACGCCCGACCCCTGAGCGTAGAACAGGCTGCTGAAAGGCAGCGCGGGGAACGAGACCGCAGGACCTAGCTGGGCGTGCAGGAAGGTAATTTCCCAGGTGGAGCCCGGCGCATTGGCGCCGAACATCTGGCCTGGGCAGCTCAGCCCCCCGCCGAGCTGGCGGTAACACGCCCGCGGATACACCATGGCGCCGTAGCCGAACTGGTTGTTCGGGTTGTACACCGACACATAGCCGGCCAGCGTGGGCGTGTAGCCCCCGAAGGCCGCGAAGGCGCCCCCGTTCGCGGTTCCGGTCTTGGCCGCGGCCGGCCGGTTGATGCCCAGGCCCGCCGCAGTGCCGGGGGAGACCAGCACGCCCTGCAGAATCGTGTTGGCCGCCTCGGCCACCTCCGGGGACAGGACCCGGTGACAGCCGGCCGACTCGACCGGCAGGTGGGTCCCGGTGCTCGTCACGATCGACTGGATGGCAACCGGCTTGCAGTAGATCCCGTTTGAGGCCACCGTCGCGTAGGCGGCAGCCATGCTCATGGGGGTCACGTTGACGGCCCCGAGTGTGAACGTGGGCAGCTCGTCGGCCGGGTAGCCGTTAGGGCCCAGCGACTTGTCGTAGGTCAGCAGCGACAGGCCGTCCGCGCGGCGCACCCCCATGCTGACGGCGGTCTTCACCACGTTGCACAGCCCGACCTTCTGCTCGAGCTCGGCGTAGAACACGTTGATCGACTGTGTGGTCCCGTTGTAGAGCGTGAAGATTCCCTTGCCGGGCTCGTCGTTGACGACGTTAAATACGCTGTGCGTGGGTTGGCCGTGGCAGTCGTAGTACGGCGAGAGCGCCGCCGGCGAGGAGACCTTCTCGTTAAATCCGAACGGGGTGTTCTGCTTGAGGGCGGTCAGCAGGGTGAACAGCTTGGACGACGAACCAGTCTGCACGCCCGCCCCGCCGTCGTACTGCCGCTCGACGGCGTAGTCGACGGTCGTCTGGCCCGGGCCCGTGCCGTACGGGCGGTTCTCGGCGATGGCCCGGATCCGTCCCGTGCCGGGCTGGATCAGCGCCTCGACGTCGGCGTTGTGACCGGGATTGAACGTGCTGGAGAAGGGGGGCTGGACATAGTTGACCGCGAAGCGCGCGGCCCGCTCATCGGGGGCGTTCAGCGTGGTCCGGATCGTGAGGCCGCCGGTGGTGTCCAGGTCCTGCTGGACCTTGGCGTAGATCGGGTCGGTCCGCAGCACCGCGAGCACGTAGTCGCAGAAGAACGCCTCCGGCTGGGCCGAGGCGCTGAAGCAGCCGGTCTGCTCCGGGATGCTCGAGGTGTGCAGCCCGAGGGGCTGCTGGTCCGCCGCCTCCATGGCGGCTCGGGTGATCTTGTGCAGCTGGAACATCCGCAGGAGGACCGTGTTGCGCCGCTGGACGGCCGACTGCGGGAAGGTCATGGGGTCATAGGCGGCCGGGTCCTCGACCAGCCCGGCCAGCAGGGCTGACTGGTCGAGGGTCAGGTTCGCCGCGCTGGTCCGGAAATAGAACTCCGCCGCCACCTGGATGCCGTAGGCCTGGTGATCGAAGTAGGCGACGTTCAGGTAAGCGGCGAGCAGCTCGTTCTTGGTCAGGTCATGCTCGACGCTGGCGGCCATCCGCAGCTCGCGGATCTTGCGCTGGGCCGTCAGGGCCGCCGCGTCCGCCTTCTCCTTCGCGGTGTGCGCCGTCAGGATCAGCGCGTTCTTCACGTACTGCTGCGCGAGCGTGGAACCGCCCTGAACCTGGGTGTTGTGCAGGTCGGTGGAGATGGCCCGCAGCGTGCCGCGCGGGTCGAGCGCGCCGTGCTCGTAGTACCGGGAGTCCTCGATCGCGACGATCGCCGTGCGCATGTAGGGGGAGATCTGGTCGTAGGTGACCGGGACCCGGTAGATGCCGCCCGGGTAGTAGTACGCGATCAGGTGCCCCTCGGAGTCGAGGATCTGCGACCGGGTCGGCACCTCCTGCAGCGGCGGCACGCTGAGGGTGTTGAAAGTCTTCGCGGCGTCCCGGACGGCGACGCCAACCACGCCGGTCACCGGGATGACGATGGCGGCGACGAGCGCCCCCGCTACGACTGACACGATCGCTATGCGGCCAGCTACGCCCGATGCGAAGCCGGCGCGGCGCCAAGGATTCTGCACGCGAACAGGTTACGCTGCGATCGGCACGGTGTTCGCCAGCACTGCGAAACACCAGCTCAAACGTCAAGAGCGGGGCCGGGTGCCGTCCGAGCGGGCCAGCGGGCGAGCGCCAATGGAATGACTAGTCTCTTGTGTCCGCATAGCTCATCAGGGCTATGCGGAAATGGGTCCGCCGGGGGCTAGCGCCGCAGGCCGGACTACCCGTAAGTTACTCTTCCGCGACCATCACTCACCGGGACGAGCGTGTCTAGCGCCGGTCTCGGACCGCAACTGAACGCCACCCGGCGTGACGAACCGCTGCGGGCGTGACGATCAGGAGGAGTTGGGCACATGTGGATCACGGACTGGACCGCCCGCGCCGCGTGCAAAGGGACGGACCCGGACGAGCTCTTCGTTCAGGGGGCGGCGCAGAACCGGGCCAAGCTGATCTGCCGCGGCTGCCCCGTGCGGACGGAGTGCCTCGCTGATGCACTCGACAACCGCATCGAGTTCGGGGTGTGGGGCGGCATGACCGAGCGCGAGCGTCGTGCACTGCTGCGGCGGCGTCCGGACGTGACGTCGTGGCGGGAGCTGCTGGAGGACGCGCGCAACAAGTACGAGCGCACCGGCGACGAGCTCGTCGCCAGCTGACGCAGCTTCGCACTGGGCTTGTTAAAGCACCAGTATCGGCTTTGGCCTTTAGCCGCCGAATGCCTGCCCAATGGCGCGCAGGCCTTCCAGGTCATGCACATCCTGTGCCTGCGCCGGTATCTCGGCGACCGGCACGACCGGATGCGCGGCGGTGAAGTGCTCGGCCAGGCGGCGCTGCCCGGAGACTTGCTGCATGCGCTCAGCGTGCCGCCGCAGCGCGGTGACGGCCAGCGGATAGCTCCCGGCCGCCTGCAGGGTCTCGGCTGCGGCCTGGCTCCGGGCGGCCGATAGCCGCGCCGCCGGCGCCCGCTGGACCCGGTTCAGCAGCAGCCCGGCCAGGGGCATCCGCTCGCTCGCGAGCCGCTCGACGAAATACGACGCCTCCCGGAGCGCGTCCGGCTCGGGCGCGGCCACCACCAGGAACGCCGTGCCCGGGGCACGCAGCAGCTGGTAGGTGTAGTCGGCCCGCTCGCGGAAGCCACCGAACATGGTGTCGAGCGCGGCCACGAAGGTCTGCACGTCCCGGAGCACCTGGGCACCGAGGATCTTCGTCAGCACGCCGGTCACCACGCCGAACCCGGCGTTGAGCACCCGCATGTACGTCCGGCCGCCGAACTTGGCGGGTGCGGTCAGCAGCCGCAGCAGCTTGCCGTCCAGGAACCGGCCGAGCCGCTGCGGGGCATCGAGGAAGTCCAGGGCTGATCGACTGGGCGGCGTGTCGACGACGATGAGGTCCCATTCCTGGGCCCGGCGCAGCTGGCCGAGCTTCTCCATCGCCATGTACTCCTGCGTCCCCGCGAAGCTGGACGACAGAGACTGGTAGAACGGGTTGTCCAGGATCTGGGCGGCCCGGTCGGGATCGGCGTGGGCCTCGACGATCTCGTCGAAGGTCCGCTTCATGTCGAGCATCATCGCGTGCAGGCTGCCGCCCTGATCCCCGTGGCCGGGACCGCTGGCCGGGTCATCGCCGGAAGCCGCCGGCGCCCCGGCCCCCGGCACCAGCCGGGGCGTGTTGTCCAGCGAGGACAGGCCCATCGACTGGGCCAGGCGCCGGGCCGGATCCACCGTCAGCACCACGACGTGGCGGCCCCGCTCGGCGGCCCGCAGCCCGATGGCGGCCGCCGTGGTGGTCTTGCCTACTCCGCCCGAGCCGCAGCAGACGAGGATGCGCGTCCGCCGGTCGTCGATCAGGGCGTCGACATCGAGCGCGGGTGGTGGCGGCTGCGAGCTGGTCATCACGCGGCTCCCTGGTCCCGGAGCGCGGCCGCGAGCCGGTACAGGCCGCCCAGGTCCACGCCGTCGCTGATCCACGGCAGCTCGTAGCGGGGCTGCCCCGGCCCGTCCAGCCTGGCCCGCTGCAGTTCCCGGCCGAGCTCGCTCGTGGCGTCGTCCGCCAGCTCGGCGGCCAGCTCCTCAGCCAGGACCCGGGAGTCGTCGAGGCCGGCTGCCTTGAGGCCGAGCGCCAGCTCGTCCTCGTCCAGGGCGCCGTCGGCGGCCGCGCTGATCTCCTCGTCCGGCAGGGCCAGCGGCCGGGTCATGTTGATCATTATCCCGCCGATCTGGATGCCGCCGCCGGCCAGGCTGCTCAGCTCGGCGATCCCGTCCAGGGTCTCCTGGACCGGCATCTCCTCGAGCACCGTGACGAAGTGGACAGCCGTGTCCGGCGAGCGGATGACCCGCTGGACCGTGTCGGCGTGCCCGCGGATGGGGCCGACCCTGGCCAGGCCGGAGACCTCCGAGGTGACGTTGAGGAAGCGCCCGATGCGGCCGGTGGGCGGGGCGTCCATGACCACGGCGTCATAGACGCGGCCGCCCGACTTGCCCGACGTCTTCCGCCGGACGGCCTCGGCGGCCTTGCCGGTCAGCAGCACGTCGCGCAGCCCGGGCGCGATCGTCGTGGCGAAGTCGATGACGCCCAGCCTGGTCAGCGCCGAGCCGGCGTGCCGGAGGTTGTAGAACATCTCCAGGTACTCGACCAGCGCGGACTCGGGGTCGGCGACCAGCGCGTAGACGTCGCCCCCGGGCCCGGTCATGGTCGAGGGCGCGACCGCTACCTTGCGCTCCTCGTAGGGCAGCGGGGGGACATCGAAGAGCTGCGCGATGCCCTGGCGGCCCTCCATTTCCATGAGCAGCACCCGCTTGCCGCCGGCGGCGAGCGCAAGAGCGAGCGCGCCGGCGACCGTCGTCTTGCCGGTGCCGCCCTTTCCGGTGACCACGTGCAGCCGCACGCCATCCCAGTCGGTGTCTCGTGTGCTCACAATTCGAGGCTATCCGCGCCCTGTCCCCTGTCAGCCCGCGACGCTGCTGCTAGCGGTGCCCCCATCGCTGCCCCCTCGAAGCTCCGCCCTGCCGCATCGGCCAGCACTGCCCCGAGGGCGGATGTCGGCATGCCCGGATGTCATTAGGCTGGTAGGTGATGGCTCTTCGCTGAGCCGAAAGAGGTGTTTACCCATGATCGATGTCGTTATAGCGATTCTGGTGGTCATTGTCGTGGCCGGCCTCATCGCGGTCGGCCGCTCGGTACGCGTGGTCCAGCAGTATGAGCAGGGCATCGTGTTCCGGTTCGGCCGGGTGCTGCCGAGCCCGCGCGGAGCCGGGCTGACCCTCATCCGCCCGTTCGGTGACCGGATGCAGAAGGTCAACATGCAGATCGTCGCCATGGCCGTCCCGGCCCAGGAGGGCATTACCCGCGACAACGTCAGCGTGCGGGTGGACGCGGTGGTGTACTTCCGGGTCGTTGACCCGATCAAGGCCACCATCAACGTGCAGAACTACCTGTTCGCCATCTCCCAGCAGGCACAGACCTCGCTGCGGTCGATTATCGGCCAGTCGGAGATGGATCAGCTGCTAGCCGAGCGTGATTCGGTGAACAAGAAGCTGCGGGAGATCATCGACGAGCCGACCGAGGGGCCCTGGGGCATCCGGGTCGAGCGGGTGGAGATCAAGGACGTCTCCCTGCCGGAGCAAATGAAGCGGTCGATGTCGCGGCAGGCCGAGGCCGAGCGGGAGCGCCGCGCCCGGATCATCACCGCCGACGGTGAGTACCAGGCCTCCAAGCGGCTCGCAGCGGCGGCGAACGTCATGGCCAGGGACCCGGCCGCGCTCCAGCTGCGGCTGCTGCAGACGGTGGTCGAGGTGGCCGCGGAGCGCAACAGCACGCTGGTCATGCCGATCCCGGTCGAGCTGCTCAGGTTCTTCGACAAGTTCACCCCCTCTGCGCCCGTCGGCGAGGCGAGATCGGCCGAGGACTCGGCGTCGATGGCCGACTTCGGCGACGCGGCGGTGGCCGAGGCGGTCGCTGAGGCCGAGATCGGCGGCGTTCCGGCGGCGCCACTGGAGATACCGGACGTTCCGGCCATCCCCGAGCTAACCCCGGCGGAGAAGGGCGACGTGGGCACGGCCAGCGCGGCCAGGGTCGGGGGGGACCAGGCCACCAATGGCGACGCCCCGGCTGCTCCGGGCGCCTAGCCGGCTGCTCCGGGTGCCTAGCCGGCTGCGCGCACCCCGCCGCAGACAATCCCTGCGCCGGCCTGCGCAGGGATTGTCGCCGGGGGCCATGCCGGCGGGTGGTGCTCCGCACTAGGGTTCGGCTATGGCGAAATGGGAGTACGCAACCGTGCCGCTGCTGGTCCACGCGACCAAGCAGATTCTCGATAGCTGGGGCGACGACGGCTGGGAGCTGGTGGCCGTGGTGCCGGGACCCAACCCCGAGCAGCTGGTCGCCTACCTCAAGCGGGGCAAGGAGTGAGCGAGAGCGACCCGGAAGCCCGGCTCGCCGCGCTCGGACTGGCCCTGCCGCCGGTGACCCGGCCGCTAGCGGCCTACATTCCGGCGGTCCGCACCGGGAACTACGTCTATACGTCGGGCCAGATCCCGGTGGTCGACGGGAAGCTCCCCTCCGCGGGCAAGGTCGGCGCGGAGGTCACGGCGAGCGACGCCAACGCGCTGGCGCGGATTTGCGTGCTGAACGCGCTCGCGGCGGCAGCGGCGGCCGGCGGCGGTGGCCTGAGCGCGATCCGGCGGATCGTCAAGGTCACCGGCTTTGTGGCCAGTGCCCCGGATTTCACGGCGCAGGCCCAGGTCATGAACGGCGCCAGCGAGCTGCTGCTGGAGATATTCGGTGAGGCCGGCCGCCATGCCCGCAGCGCGATCGGCGTCGCGGTGCTGCCGCTCGACGCGCCGGTGGAAGTCGAGCTCATCGCTGAGGTAGGTGGCTGAGCGGGCGTGGCAGAGGAGGTCTCGATCCCCTTCCGGCAGGAGCTGGCCCAGTTCGCCCGGGAGGTGATGGACGGCACGCGCGCCCCGGTAGACCCGCGCGATGCGGCCACGGTGATGCTGCTGCGGCCGGGTCGCGCGGGCATGGAGGTCTACATGCTGCGCCGCCAGTCGTCCATGGCGTTCGCGCCGGGAGCCCAGGTGTTCCCGGGCGGCTCCGTGGATGCCCGGGACGCCGACGAGGAGGTGGCCTGGGCCGGCCCCGATGCCGGGCAGTGGGGCCGCGTCTTCGACGCGCCGCCCGGCCTGGGCCGGGCGCTGGTCTGCGCGGCAGTCCGGGAGACCTTCGAGGAATCCGGCGTCCTGCTGGCCGGTGAGTCCGCCAGCTCCGTCGTGGCCGACACGACCAGCGCGGACTGGGAACGCGACCGGCACGCGCTGCTCGACCGGTCGCTCTCGCTGGCGGAGCTGCTCGCCCGGCGCGGCCTGGTGCTCCGCTCCGACCTGCTCCGGCCCTGGTCGCGGTGGATCACCCCGGTGGTCGAGCAGCGCCGGTTCGACGCGCGGTTCTTCGCTGCGGCGCTGCCCGGCGGCCAGCGCACCAGGGATGTCGGCGGCGAGGCGGCGGCGGCGGCCTGGATCGAGCCTGCCGCGGCCATCGAGGCCGGGCGGCGCGGCGAGATCGAGCTGTGGCCGCCGACCGCGATCACCCTCGCGGAGCTGGCCGCCTGCGGGGACCTGGCCACGGCCTTGTCGGCTGCCCGGCCGGTGACGACGCGTATCCCCGAGGTCAGGCTGCACGGCGACTCGACCTGGCTGACCGTGCCGGGCGTGACCGAGTACCCCCTGTGAGGAAGGCGGCCCGCTGGTGCCGGTAGGACCATGACAGCCCAGATTGACGGCTCGGGCACGCCGCGGGCCCGCTGCCTGCTGGCCCCCAACCCGTCGCCGATGACGCTGGACGGCACCAATACCTGGCTCATCGCCGAGCCCGGCTCCGCCGCGGCGGTGGTCGTCGATCCGGGTCCGCTGGACGAGGGCCACCTGCGGCGGGTGCACGACGAGGCCGGGCAGGCGGGCCAGCGGGTCGCGCTGATCGTGCTGACGCACCGGCACAGCGACCACTGCGCCGGGGCCGCGCGGCTGGCCGAGCTGACCGGGGCCCCCGTGCGGGCGGTGGACCCGGCCCAGCGGCTGGGCGACGAGGGCCTGGCGGCCGGCGACGTGCTGACCGATGCCGGCTGCGAGCTGCGGGTCCTGGCCACGCCCGGCCACACCGCGGACTCCGTCTGCCTTCAGCTGCCCGCGGACGGCGCGGTGCTGACCGGAGACACCGTGCTCGGCCGCGGCACGACGGTGATCGCGGAGGACGGGAGCCTGGCTGACTACCTGGGCTCGCTGCACCGCCTCCGGGCGCTCGCCGACGAGACTGACCTGCGGGTCCTGCTCCCCGGTCATGGCCCCCTGCTGGCCAGCCCGGCCGCCACGCTCGACTACTACCTGACCCATCGCGCGGAGCGGCTGGCCGAGGTGCGAGCCGCGCTGGCCAGCGGGGACACCACCCCGGCGCAGATCGTGGCCCGGGTCTATGCCGACGTGGACCAGGTGCTCTGGCCCTCCGCCGGGGCATCCGTCCGGGCCCAGCTCGATTACCTGGCCGCCCGCGGCGAAGTCCCGCCGGCCGTCAGCTGGTAGCTATTGCGCCGGGTAGCTAGCGCGCCGGGTAGTAACCCCCTGGATAACGCCACCGCCTAGCTAGCCCGCTTGCGCAGCCGGTCAGTGTCCAGCAGCAGCACGGACTTGGCCGACAGCTGCACCCAGCCGCGCGCCGCGAAATCGGCGAGCGCCTTGTTGACCGTCTCCCGGGACGCGCCGACCAGCTGAGCCAGCTCCTCCTGAGTCAGGTCATGATTGACCTGGATGCCGTTCTCCTGCTGCACGCCGAACCGGCTGGCCAGGTCCAGCAGCGCCTTGGCCACCCGGCCCGGCACGTCGGTGAAGACCAGGTCGGCCTTGATGTCATTGATGCGGCGCAGCCGCTGGGCGAGTGCCCCCAGCATGTGCATGGCGACTTCCGGCCGGGTGGCCAGCCAGGTGCGCAGGGCATCGTGGGCCAGCCCGGCCAGCGTGGCGTCGGTGATGGCCGTCGCGCTCGCGGTGCGCGGGCTGGGATCAAAGAGCGAGAGCTCACCGAACATCTCGCCCGGGCCGTGCACGCTGAGCAGGTTCTCCCGGCCGTCGTGCGCGGCCCGGCTCAGCTTGATCTTGCCCCTGAGGATGATGTAGAGCTTGTCGCCCTCGTCACCCTCGGCGAACAGCCGTTCGCCGCGATCGAGCCGCACGTTGATCACGTCCGACCGCAGCACGCGGGCATCATCCGCGCTCAGGGCCTCGAACAGCGGCGCCTGGCTGAGCGCGTCGTCCTCCTGAGCCACGGTGGTCCTCTCTGGCGCTTCTTGCCCTGCTACTTAGTGTTTCCCATAGATGCCGGGCGGCTGGCCTCGGGGTGCTGCCGGATCAGTGCCGGGTGCTGTCAGCGAGCCGCTTGCGGCAGGCCTCAATCTCGGCGCCGGCGTCCGCCGTGCCCACCCAGCTCCCGATTTCGACCTCTTTGTTAGGCTCCAGTGCCTTGTAGACCTCGAAGAAGTGCTGGATCTCCAGCAGGTCGAAGTCGGAGACGTCCGAGATTTCCTTGAAGTGAGCCATCCGCGGATCGGTCGAGGCGACGCACAGGACCTTGTCGTCGGCGCCGTTCTCGTCGCGCATGCGAAACATGCCGATCGCCCGGCAGCGGATCAGGCAGCCCGGGAAAGTTGGTTCCTCGAGCAGCACCAGGGCATCGAGGGGGTCCCCGTCGTCGGCCAGGGTGTTCTCGATAAAGCCGTAGTCTGCCGGATAACGGGTCGAGGTGAACAGCATCCGGTCAAGCCGGATCCGCCCCGTCTCGTGATCCATCTCGTACTTGTTGCGTTGCCCCTTAGGGATCTCGATTACTACATCGAACTCCACGTTCCAGCCCCTCAGCGCCTAGATGATTGATGCCATTGTCTCGATGATGTCTACCCGATCGGTGTCGCTGCCTAGCGGCGGCCCGGCCACGCCTCGCCAGGCGGCTCCGGTGGCTCGCCGGCTGCGCCGCCTGGCGCTGGCCTGCCTCGTCCTGCTCTGCGTCTTCGTGCTGGCCGCGGGCCTGGCCGTGGCCCGCATGCTGCCGCGCCGCCTCGAGCAGTGGAACGTGCCGCGGGTCCGGGAGCGGCCGGCGGCCGCTCCCGCGCCGCCGCTGCCGGCTGCCAGCGGTGCCGGGGCTGCCAGCGGGGCCGCGGCCGCGCCGGGCGCCTCCGCCGCCGGTCCGGGCGTGACGCCCGCCGGCCTGCAGGCGGTCCTCGCGGGGCTGCTCAGCGCGTCGGTTCTCGGCCCGCACGTCGGCATGCTGGTCACCAACCTGGCCACCGGCCAGGTGCTCTATGCCCGGGGCGCCACGGCCGGCTTCACCCCGGCATCGACGACCAAGCTGGCCACGGCGGTGGCGGCCCTGCAGGTCCTGGGTCCGGCCGCCCGGCTGCGCACCGAGGTGGTGACCGGCCCGTCCGGGGTCGCCGGGGGCGCGTCCAGCATCGTGCTGGTCGGCGGTGGCGACCCCACCCTGACGGCCGGCCGGCCGCCCGCAGCCACCTATCCGCAGCCCGCGTCGCTGGCCCAGCTAGCGGCCCGGACGGCCAGCGCCCTGCGCCGCGGCGGCCGCGACCGCGTGACGATCGGCTACGACACCGCGCTGTTTACCGGGCCCGGCATGGCGCCCGGCTGGACGGCCGGCTACGTGGCCACAGGCAACGTCACGCCGATCAGCCCGCTGGAGGTCGATCAGGGCCGGCTGACCCCCGGCGGCGCGCCCGAGGACGCCGACGACCCGTCGAACTCGCGGCCCCGGACGACGGTGCCGGGACCCGATGCCGCCCGCGCCTTCGCCGCTTTCCTGGCCGCGGACGGCATCCGCGTGGTCGGCGCGCCGGTCGCGGTGGCCGCGCCGGGCGGCGCCCAGACCCTGGCCAGCGTGTCCTCCCCCACGGTGGCCCAGATGGCCGGGCAGATGCTGGTCGAGAGCAACAACGTGATCGCCGAGAACCTGGCCCGGCAGGTCGCGATCGCCGCCCGCCAGCCCGCCTCGTTCAGCGGTGCCGCAACGGCCGAGATGACCGCGCTGCGCCGGCTGGGCGTGACTGGCGTGCACCTGGTCGACGGCAGCGGCCTGTCACCCGATGACCAGATCACCCCGGCAGCACTCGTGCGACTTATCGGGCTGGCGGCCAGCCCTGGCCGGCCTGAGCTGCGGGAGGCCATCACCGGGCTGCCGGTGGCGGGCTTCTCCGGCACCCTGGCGGCGGGCGGCAGCGTCTTCGGCGAAACCGGCCAGGCCGCCTGGGGCGTCGTCCGGGCCAAGACCGGCAACCTGGACACGGTCACGGCCCTGGCCGGGATCGTTGCCGCCCGCAGCGGCCAGCTCCTGTCCTTCGCCGTGATGGCCGACCGGCTGCGGGCTAGGGCCCTGAACGCGGCGGGCGCGCAGATCGCCCGGGTGGCCACTGCGCTGGCCGGATGCGGCTGCCGCGGCGGCGGGTGACGGCCCGCCGACCCCCCCGCGGCCGCGCCGGCGCGCCATAGCGCGCCCGGGGCACGTACGGTGGAGGGGTGAGCAGCACGCAGATGATCGACTGGAATGTGGCCACCTCCACCGGAGTCCGGTGGGTCCGGCCAGGCCCCGCCGTCACCATGGCCGAGGCGCGAAAGGTCGTCGCGGAGCTCCGCCAGCTGGCCGCCGAGGTGGCCGAGCCGGTCCGGGAGCTGACCGGCCTGCCGGGCGCGCCCGACGACGGGCTGGTGGCGGTCGTGGATCGCCCCGGCTGGATCCGGGCGAACGTCGACGGCTTTCGCGTGGTCCTGGATCCGCTCGCCCAGCACCTAGCCGAACATGGCGGGGCGCCTGGGGGGTCCGTTATCTCCGCGGTGGGGTCCAAGGTGACCGGAATGCAGGCCGGCCTGATCCTGGCCTACCTGGCCGGCCGGGTGCTGGGCCAGTATGAGCTGTTCCTGCCCCCGGACCCGGACGCTTCGGCGCAGGACGCGCCGGCCGGCCGGCTGACGCTGGTCGCGCCCAACATCGTGATGATCGAGCGCGAGCTGGGCGTCGACCCCAGCGATTTCCGCCGCTGGGTCTGCCTGCACGAGGAGACCCACCGGACCCAGTTCACCTCGGTCCCCTGGCTGCGCCCCTATGTGCAGGAGCAGATGACCGCGTTCCTGCTGGCCTCGGACCTGGACCCGGCCTCGATCCTGGACCGGCTGCGCGCCGCGGCCGAGGCCGTGACCGGCACGGGGAGCCTGATCGAGGCCATCCAGAGCCCGCGGCAGCGCGAGATCCTGGAGCGGCTGACGTCGGTCATGACGCTGGTCGAGGGCCACGGCGACTACGTGATGGACGCCGTCGGGCCTAGCGTCGTGCCGTCGGTGGCGCAGATCCGGGAGCGGTTCTCCGCCCGGCGCGGTTCCTCCGGCCGGATTGAGCAGGCGCTGCGCCGGATCCTGGGCATTGATCTGAAGATGAAGCAGTACGAGCAGGGCTCGCGCTTCGTCAAGAACGTCGTCGAAGAGGCCGGGATGGCCACCTTCAACAAGGTATGGACGTCGCCGGAGACGCTGCCGACGCCGGAGGAGATCGCCGACCCGCTTTCGTGGCTGGAACGGGTGGACGGCGGCCGGGCCGCCGCCAGCTGATCCGTCGTGGGCCCGCACCCGGCGGTAGCCGCGGTCCGGCTAGCGGTCCGCCGCGGCCTGGTGGCCCTACTGCCCGGGGACGTGGTCCTGGCCGCCTGCTCGGGGGGCGCCGATTCGCTCGCCCTGGCGGCGGCGCTGGCCTTCGAGGGCCCGCGCCTCGGCCTGCGGGCGGGCGGCGTCACCGTCGACCACGGGCTGCAATCCGGGTCGGCCGCCCGGGCCGCCCGGGTCAGCGCCGCCCTCACCGAGCTCGGCCTGGAGCCCGTGCTGGCCCTGCGCGCCACGGTTGCGGCACCCGGGTGCCCGGGAGCCGGGGGCGCGGCGTCTTACCCGGGCCCGGAGGCCGCCGCCCGGGCCGCCCGCTATGCCGCGCTGGAGCAGGCTGGCGCGTCGGCTGGGGCAGCGGCGATCCTGCTCGGGCACACCCTGGACGATCAGGCCGAGACCGTGCTGCTCGGGCTCGCCCGCGGCTCGGGAGCCCGCTCGCTGGCCGGGATGGCGCCCGGCCGGCCCAGCCGCGCGGTTAGCTACCTCAGGCCGCTGCTGGACGTGCGCCGGGCGCAGACCGTGGCGGCCTGCGCGGCGCTGGGCCTGCAGCCCTGGACCGACCCGCACAACAGCGACCCGGCCTACGCGCGGGTCCGGGTGCGCACCCGGCTGCTGCCGGCGCTGGAGGCCGAGCTCGGGCCCGGCGTGGCCCAGGCGCTGGCCCGGACCGCCCGCCAGCTGCGGGCGGACGCCGACGCCCTGGACGAGCTGGCCGCCGCTACGGCAGCCCGGATCGCCGACGGCGACCCGGGCCTGCCTGCCTGCGCCCTGGCCGGGCTGCCGGAGGCGATCCGGGCCCGGATCCTGCGCAGCGCGGCGCTGGCCGCCGGCGCCCCGGCGGGCGCGCTCGGCGACCGGCATATCGGGCAGATCGACGCCCTGGTCACGAGCTGGCGTGGCCAGCAGTGGGTGGACCTGCCGGGCGGTGTCCGCTGCCGGCGCCAGTATGGGAGGCTGCTGTTCGCCCCCGCACTCGGGGAGGGGCGTGACGGGAGGGCCTGAGTGGACGCCAGCGACATAGGAGCCGACCTTCAGGCCGTGCTGATCACTCCCGAGCGGCTTCAGCAGCGCATTTCCGAGCTAGCGGCGCAGATCGATGCCGATTACGCTGGTCGCGAACTTTTGCTGGTCGGGGTGCTCAAGGGCGCGGTCATGGTGATGGCCGACCTGGCCCGCGCCATCCACCTGCCGGTCCAGATGGACTGGATGGCGGTGTCCTCCTACGGCTCGGGAACCCGGTCCTCGGGGGTGGTCCGCATCCTCAAGGATCTCGACTCCGACATCACCGGCCGGCACGTCCTGGTGGTCGAGGACATCATCGACTCGGGCCTGACCCTGTCCTGGCTGGTGGGGAACCTGGAGTCGCGTGGCCCCGCGTCCGTCCGGGTCTGCGTGCTGCTGCGCAAGCCGATGGCGACCCGCACTAAAGTGGACGTGGCTTACACCGGATTCGATATCGATGATGCCTTTGTGGTCGGGTACGGGCTGGACTACGCCGAGCGCTACCGGAACCTGCCGTTCATCGGCACGCTGACGCCGCACGTGTACGGCGGCGATGCGGCGTAGCCGCCGGGGCCGGGGACCACGGGCCGGAAAATCAAGTGCGGGACAGCCGGGAACACCGCGACAGCTGAAATGCGTTCACGTGGGTAAGAGGCGTATCGGCGGCTGCTGGCGTGATGCCGGCCAGCCGAAGGCGTCCTGCGTGCCGGTGCTGCCGCGGCCGGTGTACCGTCGTTTATCTCGCTGTTGTCTGGCGGGACGCAGGAAGCCAAGCGTGGACGCTGGAGCGCAAGGCAGCCCCGCCGGGCGTCGGCGGGGTACGAGGCTCGTCAGGAGGGATCGGCCCGATACCAGCGGGGCCGTTCGTCGATGGATCTGAAGCGCATCTTCCGCGGATGGGTTCTCGCCATCCTCCTTGTCGTTATCGTGTTCCTGTTTGTCTTCCGGCTGGCCGGGGCTGGTCAGACCTACAAGCAGGTCAACACCTCGCAGGTGGTCTCGGCCATCAACAATGGCCAGGTCAAGACGGCCACCCTGACCGACACGAACCAGACGATCCAGATCACCACCAAGTCCGGCCAGCTGCTCGAGGCGGACTGGGTCGGCAGCCAGGGCCAGCAGCTCGCCACCATCCTGCAGAACCAGGTCAAGAATGGCCAGCTGCCCGGCGGCTACAACGTCCAGGTGCCTAAGTCCAGCTCGTTCTGGGACCTGATCCTGAGCTGGCTGCCCTTCCTGGCCATCTTCCTGCTGTTCTTCGTCTTCATCAACCAGATGCAGGGCGGCGGCTCGCGGGTCATGAACTTCGGCAAGTCCAAGGCCAAGCTCATCACCAAGGACACGCCGAAGACGACTTTTGCCGATGTGGCCGGGGCCGACGAGGCCATCGAGGAACTCCAGGAGATCAAGGAGTTCCTGCAGAGCCCGGGCAAGTTCCAGGCCATCGGGGCCAAGATCCCCAAGGGCGTGCTGCTGTACGGACCGCCCGGAACCGGCAAGACGCTGCTGGCGCGGGCCGTGGCCGGCGAGGCGGGCGTGCCGTTCTACTCGATCTCGGGCTCTGACTTCGTGGAGATGTTCGTCGGCGTCGGCGCGTCCCGCGTCCGGGACCTGTTCGAGCAGGCCAAGGCCAACGCCCCGGCGATCGTGTTCGTCGACGAGATCGACGCGGTCGGCCGCCACCGCGGCGCGGGCTTCGGCGGCGGCCACGACGAGCGCGAGCAGACCCTGAACCAGCTGCTGGTCGAGCTGGACGGATTCGACACCAAAGGCGGCGTCATCGTGATCGCCGCGACCAACCGGCCGGACATCCTGGACCCGGCGCTACTGCGACCGGGCCGCTTCGACCGGCAGATCGTCGTGGCGCAGCCCGACCTGTCCGGGCGCAAGGGCATCCTGCGGGTGCACGCGCGCGGCAAGCCGTTCGGGCCGGACGTCGACCTGGACATGATCGCGCGCCGGACGCCCGGCTTCACCGGCGCGGACCTGGCCAACGTCATCAACGAGGGCGCGCTGCTGACCGCCCGGTGGAACGAGCACCAGATCTCGATGACCGCACTGGAAGAGGCCATCGACCGGGTCACGGCCGGCCCCAAGCGCAAGAGCGTGCTGCTGTCGGAGAAGGAACGCAAGATCATCGCCTATCACGAGGGCGGCCACGCACTCGTGGGGCACGCGCTGCCGCACGCCGACCCGGTGCACAAGATCACGATCATCCCGCGCGGCCGCGCCCTCGGGTATACGGCCTCGGCGCCGACCGAGGACAAGTTCCTCGTCAGCCGGGTGGAGATGATGGACCAGCTGGCGATGCTGCTCGGCGGCCGCACGGCCGAGGAGCTGGTGTTCCACGAGCCGACCACCGGCGCCGCCAACGACATCGAGAAGGCCAGCTCCATCGCCCGCGGCATGATCACCGAGTACGGCATGAGCGAGCGCCTCGGCGCCCGGCGGTTCGGCACCGGGGACGGGGAGCCGTTCCTGGGCCGGGAGATGTCGCACAGCCGGGACTACTCGGAGGAGATCGCCTCGACGATCGACGACGAGGTCCGCCGCCTGATCGAGTCCGCGCACGACGAGGCGTGGGAGATCCTGGTCCAGTACCGCGACGTGCTGGACGACCTGGTGCTGCAGCTGATGCAGCACGAGACGCTGTCGCGCGATGCGGTGCTGCGGATCTTCGCGCCGGTGCACAAGCGGCCGACCCGCGGCTCCTACACCGGATACGGCAAGCGGCTGCCATCCGACCGGCCGCCGGTCCAGACGCCCAAGGAGCTGGCGCTGATCGCTGCTTCCGCGGACGGCAAGGAGCTGGCGTCGGGCAACGGGCAGGCACTGGGCGCCCCGGACGGTCCAGCCTTCAGCCAGGACTTCAACCAGCCGTTCGGCTCGCCGCCCGATCCGGGCGATGCTGGCGGGTCTCATTGAGCTCGGACCGGGACCTGCTGCGTCCGGATTTCGATCTGCCGCGGATTGAGCGCGCCGTGCGGGAGATCCTGCTGGCTGTCGGCGAGGATCCCGATCGGGATGGCCTGGCGCAGACGCCCGCGCGGGTCGCGCGGGCGTACACGGAGCAGTTCGCGGGCCTGCGGCTGACGCCCGAGGACGTGCTGACCACTGTCTTCGACGCTGATCACGACGAGATGGTGCTGGTCCGTGACATCGAGGTCTACTCGACGTGCGAGCATCACCTCGTGCCGTTCTTCGGGAGCGCGCACGTCGGCTACATCCCCAACCCCAAGGGCCAGATCACCGGCCTGTCCAAGCTGGCCCGGCTGGTGGATGTCTATGCCCGGCGGCCGCAGGTGCAAGAGCGCATGACCAGCCAGGTCGCGGACGCGATGATGCGGGTGCTGGAGCCCCGCGGCGTCATCGTCGTGATCGAGGCTGAGCACCTGTGCATGTCGATGCGCGGGGTCCGCAAGGCCGGCGCGAAGACGGTGACCTCCGCGGTCCGCGGAGCCTTCCTTGATTCCGATAGCACGAGGGCAGAGGCCATGAGCCTGCTCCTGAATCGGCGCTGAGATAGCTTCAGCGCGCGTTCGGGAGTTTGCCCGCGGGGGCATCCGGCGATGACTACGCTGATGCCCCGTGAACAGGGGCCTAGGTACCTTGTCCGAGATGACAGATAAGAGCGTGTCGACTGCGGCTGAATCCGGCGATGGCGCCGGCGAGGCGACGCCGGTCAGTCCCGTCTCCGGACGAGCACCTGACCGGCGGCATCAGCGTCGCTGGGTGCCGTGGGTCGCCGGCTGGCTGGGCTTGCTGATCGGCCTGGCCGACATTATCGAGGGCCTCGGCCCCGGGCTGGCCGGCCGCTACAAGCTGCACCGGCTGACCGAGGTCACCAGCCTGACCCGCACCGCCGACGTGATCATCGGGCTGCTGCTGCTGATGCTCTCGCACGGGCTGCGCCGGCGGAAGCGCCGGGCGTGGCGAGCGGTGCTGGCGCTGCTGGTCTCCAGCCTGGCGCTGCACGTGCTGCTGCGGCACGTCCCGCCGCACCTGCTGTCCATGGCCATCACCGCGGTCCTGCTAGGAGCGCTGGTGGCCTACCGCCATGAGTTCTACGCCGTCGGCGACGCCAGAACCCGGTGGCGGGCCCTGTGGGCGCTGTGCGGCCTGCTGGTCGCCGACCTGGCCATCAGCATCGCCTACCTGTCGGTGGCGGCTGACGGGCTGGACGCCAATTACTCGCTGGGCCAGCGGCTGCAGTCCGCGGCCGTCAACCTGGTCGGCTTCTCCGGGCCCGTGCAGTTCATCACGCCGACCGCGGCGGATCGCTTCAGCTTCCTGACCGGGGCGCTCGGCCTGCTGACCCTGGTGGTGGTCGGCTACCTCTTCCTGCGCCCGGCCGAGCCGGTCGGGCGGCTGCGGGGGCAGGACGCCGAGCGGATCCGGGAGCTGCTGGACCGGCACGGCGAGCACGACTCGCTGGGCTACTTCTGCCTGCGCGACGACAAGAGCGTCATCTGGTCGCCGACCGGCAAGTCCTGCATCGGGTACCGGGTCCTGTCGGGCGTCATGCTGGCCAGCGGCGACCCGATCGGTGACCCCGAGGCCTGGCCGGGTGCCATCCACGCCTTCCTGGACGAGTCCGCGCGGCACGCCTGGGTGCCCGCGGTTATCGGCTGCAGCGAGCAGGGCGCGGAGGTCTGGTGCCGGGAGGGCAGCCTGACCGCCCTGGAGCTGGGCGACGAGGCCGTGGTCACCATCGCCGACTTCTCGATGGAGGGCCGGGCGATGCGCAACGTCCGGCAGATGGTCAAGCGGGTCGCCCGGCAGGGCTACGTGGCCGAGGTCCGCCGGGTCGGTGACGTTCCGGAGGACGAGATCAAGCGGCTGGTGCGGCAGGCCGATAGCTGGCGGGGCAGCCCGACCGAGCGGGGCTTCTCGATGGCGCTGGGCCGGGTGGGCGGCTGCGATGACAACGGCTGCGTGATCGTCACGGCAAGAGAGAACGGGGTGCTCCGGGCTCTCCTGCACTTCGTGCCCTGGGGCACCGACGGGCTCTCGCTGGACCTGATGCGACGCGACCGGGGTGCTGCGCCCGGGCTGAACGACTTCCTGATCGTGGAGACCATCAAGCACGGCGCAGACCTGGGCGTCAAGCACATCTCGCTCAACTTCGCCATGTTCCGCGCCGCGCTGGAGCGTGGCGAGCGGATCGGCGCCGGCCCCGTGCTGCGCGCCTGGCGCCGGGTGCTGCTGTTCATGTCGCGCTGGTTCCAGATCGAGTCGCTGTATAAGTTCAACGCCAAGTTCAGCCCGCAGTGGCTCCCGAGGTTCCTGGTCTTCCCCCATCCCCGCGACCTGCCCCGGATCGGCCTGGCCGCCATGGAGGCTGAGGCCTTCCTGGTCTGGCCCACGGTTCAGCTGCGCCGGGTGGCCAGGAAACTGGGCATGGGCCGGCTGCGCCGCCGGGTCGGCGCCGCGCCGCGCCAGCCGCGTCCCGCGCCTTAGCCCGCAGCCCGTAGATTGGCCGTTATGACGGGTGAGGCGGGAGCCGGGACTGCGCTGGAGCACGGCCGCCGGCTGCGTGGCCTGCCGTGGCAGGCCCGGGCCCTGGTGATGGGCGTGGTCAACGTCACGCCGGACTCCTTCTCCGACGGGGGCAGCTGGCTGGACCCGGTCCGGGCGGTCGCCCGAGGCCAGGAGCTGGCCGCCGCGGGCGCCGACATCGTCGACCTCGGCGGCGAGTCGACCCGGCCCGGCGCCCAGCGCGTGCCGGCGGACGAGGAGCTGCGCCGGGCCATTCCCGTGGTCACCGAGCTGGCCCGGGCGGGAATCTGCGTCAGCGTGGACACCATGCGGGCGTCGGTCGCCGAGCGGGCGCTGCAGGCAGGCGCGCGCATGGTCAACGACGTGAGCGGCGGCCTGGCCGACCCCGCGATGGTGGGCCTGGTCGCCGACGCGGGTGTCCCCTACGTGGTCACGCACTGGCGCGGGCATAGCGCCGAGATGTACCGCAAGGCCGTGTACGGCGACGTGGTCGCCGATGTCCGCACCGAGCTCCGCCGCCGGGTCCAGGACGTGATCGCCGGCGGCGTCGATCCGGCCCAGATCATCGTGGATCCGGGGCTGGGCTTCGCCAAGCTCGCCGAGCACAACTGGGCGCTCCTAGCCAGCCTGCCCGAGATTTCCGCCCTGGGCGGCCCCGGATCGCCGTTCCCGCTGCTGGTGGCCGCCTCGCGGAAGCGGTTCATCGGCAGGCTGCTGGCCGGCCCGGACGGCGAGTTCCGGCCCTTCGGCGGCACCGATGACGCGACCGTCGCCCTGACGGCCCTGACGGCGGCGGCCGGTGCCTGGTGCGTGCGGGTGCACGAGGTGCCCGCCAACGCGGACGCGGTCCGGGTGGCCGCGCGCTGGCGGCAGGCCGTCGCCGCGGCCCGCCCGGCCGGCGGCGGCGGATGAGCCCGGACCAGATGAGCCCGGACCAGATCTCGCTGCTGGGGCTGCGCGTGTTCGGCCGGCACGGTGTGCTGGACACGGAGCGCGTCAGCGGCCAGGAGTTCGTCATCGACGCCATCCTGACCGTCGACACCCGGGCCGCGGCGGCCGCCGACGATCTCGCGCTGACCGCCGACTACGGCGCGCTGGCCGATCGCCTGGCCGCCATCGTGGCCGGTCCCCCGGCGGCCCTCATCGAGACCCTGGCCCAGCGGCTGGCCGATGCCTGCCTGGACGACCCGGCCGTCACCCAGGCGCAGATCACGGTGCACAAGCCGGACGCGCCCGTGGCCCAGCAGGTGGCCGATATCACCGTGACGATCCGCCGGAGCCGCCGATGACCGCGGCCGCCCTCGGCGGGAGCCGCGCAGGGAGCCGCACCGTCGTGCTGGCCCTGGGCAGCAACCTCGGCGACCGGCTGGAGAACCTGCAGCGCGGCATCGGCCTGCTGAGCGGGGACGCCGGGCCGGCCGGCGACGGCCTGCGCGCCACCGCGGTGTCCGGCGTCTACGAGACCGACCCGGTGGGCGGTCCCCCGCAAGACGATTACCTGAACGCGGTCCTGCTGGCCGCCTCGGCGTTGCCCGCTATCGAGATCCTGCGCCGCGGCCAGGCCGCTGAGGCCGCCCTGGGGCGCGTCCGGACCGAGCGCTGGGGACCGCGGACGCTGGACGTCGACGTGATCGCCTGCGGCGACGAGCGCAGCACCGACCCCGGGCTGACCTTGCCGCACCCGCGGGCGCACGAGCGGGCCTTCGTGCTCGTCCCCTGGCTGGAAGTGGCCCCGGACGCCTGCCTGCCCGGCTGGGGCCCGGCGGCCGGCCTGCTGGCGGATATCGGCACGGCAGGCGTCCGGCGGCTGGCCGGGACCGCGCTGACCCTGCCAGGGGCGGAGGCCAGGTGAACCCGACCCGTCCGGGGACGCTGCTCGCCGTCGTGGTGATCTGCGCGGCGCTGGCCTGGCTCATCGTGCGCCAGACCTTCGCC
The DNA here is from genome assembly GCA_036510065.1 of Streptosporangiaceae bacterium. Classification (GTDB taxonomy): domain Bacteria; phylum Actinomycetota; class Actinomycetes; order Streptosporangiales; family Streptosporangiaceae; genus DASUBV01. The sequence continues at coordinate 59,547 of DATCEO010000154.1, forward strand.
AGCCTGCCGCCGCTGCCCTGGACCGCGGTGCCGGCCATGCTGCTGCTGGCCATCGGCGAGGTGATCGCCGGGCGCAACCTCAAGGCCAGGATCAGCGGTCGGCGGCCGGGCAAGCCGCTGCAGCCCATCGCCGTGGCCAGGATGGCTGCCCTGGCCAAGGCCAGTTCGGCGGCGGGGGCCGCGCTCGGCGGCCTGGCGGCCGGGTTCGGGATCTACGTGGCCGGGGAGCTGCAGAAGGACGTGCCGCGCGCGGACGCGATCGCGGCCGCCGCCACGGTCCTGGCCGCTGCGGCGCTGGTGGCGGGCGCCCTGTACCTGGAACGATGCTGCCGGGCCCCGCGCCCGCCCGAGGGCTGGGATAGTCCCGCCGGTGATCGTCAGGCTGACTGGCGGTGACTAGCGGTGACTGGTGGTCAGCACTGGCTATGCTGAGCCTTCCCGTCCGGTACCCGGCAAGGACTGGAACGAGATGAGCAACGCCCGCGAGCCCGAGCAGGCCGGTCACGGCCGCCTTCGCCATCCCGCCGAACTGGGAGTCGGCGTGATCGGGGCAGGCCGGGTCGGAACGGCGCTGGCGGTCGCGCTGCGCCGGGCCGGGCATCGCGTCGTCGCGGTATCCGCGGTCTCCCAGGCCTCCCTGAGCCGCGTCGACGCGGCGCTGCCGGGCGTGGCCGTCCGGCGCCCCGATGAGGTCGTCGCGGACGCCGACCTCGTGCTGCTCACCGTCCCCGACGATGTCCTGCCGGGCCTGGTCGCCGGGCTGGCCTCGACCGGCGCGGAGCTGGCGGGCCGGCTCGTCGCCCATACGAGCGGGCGGCATGGCCTGACCGTCCTGGAACCGGCCACCCGCGGCGGCGCGATGCCCCTGGCCCTGCACCCGGTCATGACCTTCACCGGACGGCCCGACGACGTCGACCGGCTGGCTGGCATCAGCTTCGGGGTCACTGCGCCGGATCCGCTGCGCCCGGTGGCCGAGGCGCTGGTCATGGAGATGGGCGGGGAGCCGGTGTGGATCGCCGAGGAGCACCGGGATCTCTACCACGCCGCCCTCGCCGGGGCGGCCAACCACCTGGTGACCCAGGTCGCCGAGGCCAGTGACCTGCTGTCGGCGGCTGGGGTGGCCAGCCCCGCCCGGATGCTGGGACCGCTGCTGAGCGCGGCGCTCGACAACGCGCTGCGGCTCGGCGACGCCGCGCTGACCGGGCCGGTGGCGCGCGGTGACGCCGAGACCGTGGCGGGCCACCTGGCCGCGCTGCGCGCGGCCGCCCCCGAGGCCCTGCCGGTCTACCTGGCCCTGGCCCGGCTGACCGCCACCCGCGCGCTGGCCGCCGGGACGCTGGCCGCCTCGGACGCGCAGCGCCTGCTTGACGTGCTCGCCGGGACTGCCCGGTGAGGCCCATGCTGGCCCGGACCAGGGCCGGCCTGGCCGCCGCGCGGGCCACCATGCCCGGCCCGGTCGTGCTGGTGCCCACCATGGGGGCGCTGCACGACGGGCACCGGTCCCTGCTGCGCCTGGCCCGCGACCTGGCCCGTCCTCCCGGTCAGGCACGGGTCGGCAGCGTGCTGGTCTCGATCTTCGTCAACCCGCTGCAGTTCGGCATGGACGAGGATTTTGACCGCTACCCGCGCACTATCGAGCAGGACCTGGAGATCTGCGCGCAGGAGGGCGTCAGCGTGGTCTTCGCGCCCGCCGGCCGGGAGATGTACCCGACGGCGCCGCAGGTCACGATCGACCCTGGCCCGGTCGGGCGGCGCCTGGAGGGAGAGTTCCGGCCGGGGTTCTTCGGCGGCGTGCTGACCGTAGTGGTCAAGCTGCTCGAGCTCACCGCGCCGGGCATCGTGGTCTTCGGCGAGAAGGATGCTCAGCAGCTCGCCCTGGTCCGCCAGCTGGTGGCGGACCTGGACCTGCGCGTCACCGTGGCCGCCGCGCGCATCCATCGCGACCCCGACGGCCTGGCCACCTCCAGCCGCAATGTCTACCTGTCGGGGGGAGAGCGGGCGACCGCGCTGGCCCTGCCCCGGGCCATGTCCGCGGCCATGTCCGCGGCCAGCGCGGGGCCCAAGGCGGCGCTGGCCGCCGCCGCCTACCTGCTGGACGCGGCGAACGCGGCCGACCCGCCGCTGGAGCTCGACTACCTCACGCTGGTCGACCCGGCCACCTTCGCCGAGGTCAGCCCGGAGCACGCCGGTCCCGCGCTGCTGCTGGTCGCGGCCCGGGTCGGGACCACCCGGCTGATCGACAACACCATGCTGATCTTCGCGGAGTAATGCGTGCTAGCTGGAGAAACATGCTGCTGACGATAGATGTGGGAAACACCAACACGGTGCTCGGCGTGTTCGACGGTGACGAGGTCATCGAGCACTGGCGGATCGCCACCGACCCGGTGCGGACCGCCGACGAGCTCGCGGTCATCTTCCAGGGCCTGCTAGACCAGAGCGCGATGTTCGCCGGGCCAGACATCAGCGGGATCGCGCTGTGCTCGACGGTGCCGTCCGTTCTGCACGAGATGCGGGAGATGTGCCGCCGGTACTACGGTGACGTCCCCGCGGTCATCGTGGAGCCGGGGGTCAAGACCGGCGTGCCCGTGCGCTACGACAATCCCAAGGAAGTCGGCAGCGACCGGATCACCAATGCCGCCGCCGCCGTGCACCTGTACGGCGGGCCGGCCATCGTGGTCGACTTCGGCACGTCCACGAACTTCGACGCGGTCAGCGAGCGCGGCGAGTTCGTCGGCGGCGCGCTCGCTCCCGGCATCGAGATCTCGGTGGATGCGTTGTCCCGCCGCGCCGCGCAGTTGCTCAAGGTGGAGCTGGCCCGCCCCAGCCGGGTCATCGGCAAGACGACGGTGGAGGCGCTGCAGTCGGGCATCATCTTCGGCTTCGCCGGGCAGGTCGAGGGGATCGTGACGAGGATGGCGGCCGAGCTCGCCCCCGCCGACCCGGACTCGGTCACGGTCATCGCCACCGGCGGCCTCGCGCCGCTGGTCATCGACGAGGTGAAGGTGATCGACGCCTATGAGCCCTGGCTGACGCTGGTCGGCCTCCGGCTGATCTACGAGCGCAACACGCCTCCCGCCGCGACGCCTCCCGCCGCCGCGACGCCCCCTGGCGCGCGGCCCTGATCTAGTTTCCGCTCGCCTGCCCTGGCCCGGTAACCTCGGGCAGGTGACCGACGAGGGCCGAGCTGCCGACACCGACGCTCCCGAGCAGATGCAAGTACGCCGGGCCAAGCTGGACCGGCTCCGCGCGGCGGGCACCGACCCCTATCCAGTCGGGTTTCCGCGCACGGCCACCATCGCCGAGGTTCGCGAGCGCCACCCCGACCTGCCGGCCGACACGGCCACGGCCGAGCAGGCCGGCCTGGTCGGCCGGGTCATGCTGAACCGCAACAGCGGGCGGCTCTGTTTCGCGACCATCCGGGACGGCAGCGGCGAGATCCAGGTGATGATCTCCCGGGACCAGGTCGGCGAGCAGGCGCACGCGGCGTGGAAGCAGGACGTGGACCTGGGCGACCACATCGGCGTGCAGGGAGAGATCATCACCTCGCGCAGCGGCGAGCTGTCCATCCTGGCCGATTCCTTCGCCATCACGGCCAAGGCGCTGCGGCCGCTGCCCGACAAGCACCGGGGGCTGAGCGACCCGCAGTCGCGGGTCCGGCAGCGTTACCTCGACCTGATCACCAACCCGCAGGCCCGCGAGATGGCCGAGATCCGCGCCGCGGTCACCCGGTCGGTGCGCGAGGAGCTGCACGCCCGCGGCTACCTCGAGGTTGAGACGCCGGTGCTGCAGACGCTGCACGGCGGCGCGAACGCCCGGCCCTTCGTGACGCACATGAACGCCTACGATCTGGACCTCTACCTGCGGATCGCCCTGGAGCTGTATCTCAAGCGGCTAGTGGTGGGCGGCATCGACAAGGTCTACGAGATTGGCCGGATCTTCCGGAACGAGGGCGCCGATTCCACCCATAACCCCGAGTTCACGATGCTGGAGGCCTACGAGGCCTACGCCGACTACAACGTGATGGCCACCCTGACCCGCGAGCTCCTCCAGGCGGCGGCGCGGGCCGCGCTGGGCGGCACGGTGCTCCGCAGGCCCGGCGGATCTGCCTATGACATCGGCGGCGAGTGGCGGTCGGTGACGGTGCACGAGGCGGTGTCGCAGGCCCTGGGCGAGCAGGTCACCCCCGACACCAGCGCCGACGCGCTGCGCAAGCTGGCGGCCGGGGCCGGGGTGGAGCTGCAGCCCGGCTGGAACGCCGCGCAGATCCTGCTCGAAATATACGAGCAGCTGGTCGAGTCGCGGACCGTCGAGCCGACGTTCTACCGCGATTTCCCGGTCGAGGTCGCGCCGCTGACCCGCCAGCACCGCGACGATCCCCGGCTGGCGGAGAAGTGGGACCTGGTCGCGTTCGGCACCGAGATCGCGACCGCCTACTCCGAGCTGGTCGACCCGGTCGAGGAACGCGCCCGCCTGACCGCGCAGTCCCTGCTGGCCGCGGGCGGCGACCCCGAGGCCATGCAGCTCGACGAGGACTTCCTTCGCGCCCTGGAGTACGGGATGCCGCCCAGCGGCGGCATGGGCATGGGCATCGACCGGATGCTGATCATGCTCACCGGCGCGGGCATCCGGGACACTGTGCTCTTCCCGCTGGTGAAGCCGACCTAACCGGCGGTCGGCCCGTACGGGGATTAGGCGATCCGCACCGCGCCGTCGTAGGCGCCCCAGGGCACCGGCTGAACCTGCACCACCGTGCCGGTGTGCGGGGCATTCAGGTACATTCCCCCGCCGACGTAGATCCCCATGTGATCGAGGTTGGCGTAGAGGAACACCAGGTCGCCCGGCTGCAGCTCGCTGCGCGAGACGTGCTGGCCGTCGTTCCAGATGTCGCCGGTGTAGTGCGGCAGGCTGATCCCGAGCTGCGCGTAGGCCCAGACGACCAGGCCGGAGCAGTCGAAGGTGCTCGGGCCCGCCGCGGCCCAGACGTAGGCGTCGCCGCGCCGGGTGAGCGCGTGCCGGAGGGCCTGGACCTCGACGGAGGTGCCGGTCACGTTGACGGGATAGTTGCCGGTCTGCTGGAAGATGGTCATGGCCTGGGCAAAGGCCGAGCTGTTCAGCACGGCCACCTTGGCCTGGATCGCAGCGACCTTGCTGTGCATGACTGCGGTCAGCTTGGCGGCCTGGGTCCCTTCCTGCGTGGCGATCAGGCTGGCCCGCTTGGCCGCCTGCGCGGCGCTGGTCAGCCGGCTGAGCTTGTCCCCGTTCTCCTGCTGGAGCTGCAGCATGATCGAGGCCTGGTTGAGGAACTGCTGCGGGTTGGCCGACTGCAGCATCTGCAGCGTCGGGCTGATCGACCCGTTCATGTAGCCCTCGGCCGCGATCTGGCCGATCGCCGCCTGGCCGGATGCCATGAGCTTCTGATCCCGGCGGGCGGCCTCGCGGGCGATGGCCGCTTCCCTGCGCGCGGTGGTGACCTGGATCCGGAGCGAGTCGTACTCCTCGCTGAGGGCCTCGATTTGCTGCGACAGCGTGTTGGCCTGGGCCAGCGTGGCCTTCAGGCTCGGGGTGCCCGAGGTAGTCGCGGAGGTGGTCGCGCCAGCGGTTCCGGCCGGGATAACCACGCTGGCCAGGGCAATCGTCCCGGTCACGATCGTGAACCGAGCCCGGGAAGCCAGCGAGCGCCTCGGGCCGCCGTGCCGGGAACTGGCCGGCCGCGGACTGTGCTGGTGATGCCTGCCGTGCGGCAAGCGCTCCACGTGGAGTCTCCTCTCCTCGGCCGCCTACCGGGTTAGCTGACGGGTTCGGGCTGGAGAAGCCCTACGGCAGGCTCCGGCCGCGGCTGCGGACGCAGCCCGCCGATTCACCCCGGGGAACGTGGGTCCCCGGCTTCCTGGAGCGCTGGGGAGCGACAGGAACTCGGCGGGTCGTGGCAGCCGGTCGCAATCGGACCGAACTGCAACGGGGTAACAGCGATGGAGATTAATCGAAAGTGCAGTAGCGGCGGAGCTAAATGGCAAAGTTTCCTGGTGGATGCCGTGGGGCGCCCTTGCGCTTTGCCTCGGGGATGCCTGCGCTTACCCTGCCCATAGTGCTCCGCGCCCAGCCGTTAGCCTGGACAGGCCGACGTCTTCGCAGGTCAGACGGCGTGTCAGCAGCGCGGTGCTGACAGCGTGATCTGCGCGTGATGTGCGTTAATGGTGGCAGGTCGCCCTTGCTGACTACAGAGGGCTAGCGCCTGACCAGCGGAAGTAGAACAACTTGTACTTGAGAAGTAACGCAGCGTGCGGAAACGAATTGCCAGGTCTGAGCGGCGTTTGGGATGCTGGCTGATTCAGGCGGCCGGCACCAGCCCGCGGCCGGCGGCCAGCCCGCCAGGACCGGCCTAGCGAAGACCCCAGCGAAGGTGATACGGCATGCAGTACACGATCCGGCGAGCGCAGACCGGGGACGTGCGGGCCATCCGGGCCCTGCTCGACGCGAACGTGACCTCCGGGCGGCTGCTCGACAAGCCCACCGTCACGCTGTACGAGGACATCCAGGAGTTCTGGGTCGCCTGCGACGCGCAGGGCGAGGTCATCGGCTGCGGCGCCCTGCACGTTCTGTGGGAGGACCTGGCCGAGATCCGCACCATTGCCGTGAGCGTGGCGCACCAGGGACGCGGCGCCGGGCACGAGGTGGTGGCCGCGCTGCTGGCTACCGCCCGGCAGCTCGGCGTCGAGCGCGTGTTCGTCCTCACCTTCGAGGTGGAGTTCTTCCGGCGGCACGGGTTCGAGGAGATCAAGGGCGGAGCCGCCACCCCCGAGATCTACGCCGAGCTGCTGCGCTCTTATGACGAGGGCGTCGCCGAGTTCCTCGATCTCGACCGGGTGAAGCCCAATACTCTCGGCAACACCCGCATGCTGCTGCGGCTGTAGCCTGGCGCCAGGCCGGCTCCTCACAGCAGGCGCAGCTGCCGCTCAGCCGCCCGCCGGGGACGCGGCGGGGCCGGTACATCCGGCAGGGCCGGGCTGATCGAGCACAGGAACGGCGAGGCACCCGCGTCGGTCGCGGCGCCGTAGCGGGTCCGGCTGGCGGCATAGCTGATCAGCAGCCGCGACCGGGCCCTGGTCATGCCGACGAACAGCAGCCGGCGCTCCTCCGCCACGTCGGCCAGCGGTGGCCCGCCGCCCTGCGGCGCCATCGGGCGCAGCGGCAGCAGGCCCTTCTCGCATCCGGTCACGAAGACCACCTCGAACTCCAGCCCCTTGGCCGCATGCAGGGTCAGCAGCGTGATGGCGTCAGCGCGCGGGTCCAGGGCATCGACGACGGCTCCCAGCGCCACCTCGGCGGCGAACTGCTCAGGATCGGCGGCGCACCGGCAGGCCAGCGGCGTCAGCAGCTCGCCGGCGGCCCGGATGTCCACCGCCTGCGGGGCGGGAAGCTGGCCCGCCAGCGTGCGCACGGCGGCGGCCAGCTGGTCGGCTACCAGGCGGGCGGAGCCGGGGCCGGTCCCCGGCGGCGGCGCGCCGCCGGCGGAAGACGCCGCCAGCCGCATCTGCGCGAGGATCTCGGGTACTCCCGTGCGGCGCTGCAGGAGGTCATGAGAGCCCTTGCGGAACGGCAGCCCGGATCGGATCAGGGCCTGGCCCAGGATGCCCGCCTGGGCGTCGGTGCGGTAGAGCACCGCGATGTCGGCCAGGCTCAGCCCCGCGTGCCCGTCGGAGCCGGCCCGGCCGCTGTCGATCGAGTGGAACGAGGCCCCGCCGAGCAACTGGTCGATGGTGGCACCGACCCAGGCCGCCTCGGCATGCTCATCCGCCGCCTCATGCGCGATAACGGGCGCCCCCGTGACCGCCGCCCGCAGCGTGCGGCCCGGAACCAGGGTGCCCGGTGCGATGGCGGCGGCCGCCGCGGCCACGATCGGGCGGCCCGAGCGATAGTTCATGCTGAGGCGACAGGTCGTCGCACCGGGATAGTCGGCGGAGAACCGCAAGAAGAAGCCCACGTCGGCCCCGCGAAACCCGTAGATCGACTGGTCCGGGTCGCCGATCGCGGTCAGGCCCGCGCCGTTGCCGGCCAGCAGGGTGAGCAGCTCGTACTGGACGGCATCGATGTCCTGGTACTCATCGACGCTGATCAGCGGCCAGCGCTCGCGGAATGCCGCGGCGAGCTCCGGCCGGGCGCGCAGCAGTGCCGCGGCCTGCTCGACCAGCCCGTCGAAGTCGACCAGGCCGCGCGCGGCCAGTTCCTGGACCAGGGCCATCCGGGCCGCTGCGTCGGTGCTGGCCGCCCGGAGCAGGTCGCGGCCGGCCCGGGCCGAGCCGGCCAGCTCGGCCGCCAGCTCCTGCCGGGCCGCCTCGTCAGCGACCTCGAAATCGGCCGGCAGCCCGGCGTCGGCGTGCCGCTCACGCAGGATCTTCATGCCCAGCCCGTGGAAGGTTGTCACGGTCACCGCGGCCAGCCCGGCCGCCGGGAGCGGGAGGTCACGCGTCGGAAGGTCACGCGTCGGGAGGTCACGCGGCGGCAGCAGCGCCGCCAGCCGCATGCGCAGCTCGTCAGCGGCCCGCCGGGTGAAGGTGACCGCCAGGCAGCCGCCCGGAGCGCGGCCGCCGCCCGGCAGGCCGCCGGCGGTCAGCTGGCAGGCGATCCGGTAGATCAGCGTCCGGGTCTTGCCCGTACCGGGACCGGCCACGATCATCAGCGGGCTGTCCGCCAGCGCCGCCGTCCGCTGCTCGGCGTCAAGCTGGCGCAGCAGCTCACCGAGCCCGGCTCCGGCGCGGGGCGGCCCCGCCGCGCGGGAGCTGCCGAGCGCGGGCAGGTCGACCGCCGGAGGGCTGGCCGCCGTTAGGTCGCGTGCCGGGAGCCCGCTCGCCGGGAAGTCGCCGGCGGCGCGGTCGGTCGCCGGAAGGTCATCCGCCGGGAGACGGGGCGCCGGAGTTCCGCGATCCGGAGCGTCGCGACCCGGAACATCGCGGGCCGGGAGCTCGCGGGCCGGCAGGTCGAAGAGCGCGGCGCCCGAACCCAGTTCGCCCGGCGCGAATAGCCGGACGGTGCCGTATTCGCCGTCGTAACCGGCCTCGCGCAGCACGGCACCCTGCCGCAGCCGGTCCAGGGCCTCGGCCAGCGCGCCACCGCCGGCCCGCTGGACGTCGGCGAGCGGCGCCTCGCGCAGGATGCCCAGCTCCGGCCCGAGCGCGCCGACCAGCCTGCTCACCTCGGCCGCCACCTTCTTGCTGGCCGGGCCAGTCGCCACTATCTCGCCGACCACCTGCCGGAGCTGGACGAGGCGAGTGAATCCGGGTGCTCCCGGCGGACGGTACCCGGCCGGCCGGTCGGCCAGCTCGGCTACCCGGTGCAGGACGCCGATGGTGAGCGGCTTTCCGCACGCCGGGCAGATTCCGCCGTAGCGATCGCTCTCATCCGGCTCCAGCCGGACACCGCACTTACGGTGCCCGTCCAGGTGGTACTTCCCCTCCTCCGGAAAGAACTCGATCGTGCCCGCCAGGCCGCTGCCGCTGCGGAAGGCCTCGGCCATGGCAAAGTAATCGAGGTCACAGCTCAGTGTCGTCGCCTCGCGTCCGAGCATCGGCGGCGAATGCGCATCGGAGTTGCTCACCAGACGGTAGCCGTCAAGCGATGAGCACATCCAGTTCAAGGATGGATCCGAGGACAGCCCGGTCTCGATCGCGAATACGTGATCAGCGAGATCGCGGTAGCAGTCGGCGACCCGATCGAAGCCAGATTTCGAGCCCAGCACCGCAAACCACGGGGTCCACGCATGCGCCGGGACTAGGTAGCAGCCGGGTCCGCCCGCCAGCGTGATCTCCAGGAGGTCCCGCGAGTCAAGGCCGATAATAGGGCGGCCGTCCGAGGCCAGGTTGCCGATCTTGGACAGCGCTTCGGTGATGCGGGCCGCCGCCTCTAATGTCGGGGCGTAGATGAGGTGATGCACTTTCCTGGTCCGGTCGCCGCCGCGGTAGATGGTCGATATCTCCGCAGACAGCATGAATCGCACGGCCCCGGCGCAGCTACGCGGAGAAGTCCGGCGCAGCCTCTGTTCGAGCTCGGGGCGGAGCCGGAGCAGTCCCGGCTCGGCTGGAATGAGAGATTCGGCCAGCTCGGCTGCCCATGCCGGATGGGTAAAATCCCCAGTCCCGACGACAGTAATACCCTTCCGCAGTGCCCACCAGGCTAGGTGCTCGATATCACAGTCACGGCTGCAGGCTCGGGAGAACCTGGAGTGAATATGCAGGTCGGCGTAGAACATGCCGTCGCTTTCCCGGGCAGACACGATAACTTAACCGGCCAGGATCCCCGGCGGCGATACCGGCGGCGGACCGTGTGGTCGGCTGGCCACTCCGGCCCCCGGCGCGGCGGCCGCCGGCCGCCTGCCGGGTCCGATCCTGTCACGCCGCAAGCCCGCGGCAGACGGGATTTCCGCGATGCGGACGGGCGGTCACGCGTTCGCACTGGCTGGAGTCCCGGAGCCTTTCCTCCATGGCCAGCAGTTCCCGGGCGAGCGGAGCAGGCTGGTGCCCCGGCGCCTGGCGCCGGAGGGCCAGGCCCGTGCCCAGCCGTGCCATCGCCGCTACCCGGGCCGGCTTCGGGTTCCACGATGCGGGACAATGCGAATAAGACAGCCCGGTCGCGCATACATCGGCCCGCAAGCGCCGAACCGCCAGATGAAACTTGCGATCAGGGACGTGCAATCCGGATGGAGGGAGGAGGCTCGATGAAGTACGTGTCGGTGCTCACCCCGCCCGCACTGGTATGTGCGGTATTCATCATCGCGGTGGTGGCCTTCCTGCGCCACGAGATGGGCGCAAGGCGGAGGCGTTCCGAAGATCTTCCGTCCGTCGGTATTTCCGGTGAGCATCCGATTCCGGAGCGCAATCCCGATGAGCGGGGCGACGACATCGAGGCCGCAGAACGTTCCGATGACAATTAATGCCGCCGCCGATTACGCAGAGTTACTGACGCCCGGGCTTGTGCGCTGCCAGTCCAGAAACAGCGTATCTCGAATTGTCAACCGCGGAGATCCTGGTATATCTTTACGTGCCAAAAGACTTCCGCAGGGGAAAGGCTGCCTGATGGCTCAGAAGACTGTGGTGACGGTGGTGTGCGACCTGCCCCACGACGGCGAGATCGAGGGGAACGAGACAGTTTCGTTCTCCTTTGACGGCACTGCCTACGAGATCGACGTGTGCTCAGCGCACGCCAAGGAACTGAACGACACCTTCGCTACTTATGCCGAGCACTCCCGGCGGGTCAGCGGCGGCGGCCGGCGCCGCAAGGCCCGCACCGGGCCGGGCCGCGAGCGCAGCTCGGAAATCAGGGCCTGGGCGCGCCAGCGTGGTCACAAGGTAAGCGAGCGCGGTCGCATTCCGGCATCGATCATCCAGGAATATGAGGCCTCGCACTAACCAGGCACCGCCGGGTCGCCCGGTACCCTGTTTCCGGAGTACGGCTGAGCCGTCGGCAGCAGATTGGCGGCCGTGGCTGAGCCGCCGATGCGCGCCGGGCTCCCTGGCGGCCGGCCCGCCTCTTTCCGGCAGGCGCACATTCCTCAGGCAGGCGGCACCGCCGCGGAGTCGCGCGGCGGAGCCGCCTGCTGGCGTCTGCGCTCCGATGGCTGTCGCCCCGCCGGCCCCCGGCCGCGTCCGGCGCCCCCTGCCGGGTCCGGGCGCCGGCGGAACGTAACCGGACGTTCGCTCCCGGCGTAGCTGGGAACACAGGGCCGCTTGCCCTAGGTTGAATGGGATGAACGCCTTACCAGCGGGGAACGTTAACGTGAGGGTAATAACTCGCGCGAGGCGTCGCCCTGCGCACGGGCTAGCATGCGGAAGGGACGGGGCTGTTTGGATGCCTCCCCGACCGCTCTGTGAGGAGCGACGAGATGTTCGAGAGGTTTACCGACCGGGCGCGGCGGGTTGTGGTTCTGGCTCAGGAAGAGGCCAGGATGCTCAACCACAACTACATCGGTACCGAGCACATCCTGCTTGGCCTCATCCATGAGGGCGAGGGCGTCGCCGCCAAGGCACTTGAGTCGCTGGGGATCAGCCTGGAGGCGGTGCGCCAGCAGGTTGAGGAGATCATCGGCCAGGGTCAGCAGGCTCCGTCGGGACATATCCCGTTCACGCCGCGGGCCAAGAAGGTGCTGGAGCTGTCGCTGCGGGAGGCTCTGCAGCTCGGCCACAATTACATCGGTACCGAGCACATCCTGCTCGGGCTGATCCGGGAGGGCGAGGGCGTCGCGGCCCAGGTGCTGGTCCGGCTGGGCGCGGACCTGAACCGGGTCCGTCAGCAGGTCATCCAGCTGCTGCATGGTTACCAGGGCAAGGAGCCCGCGGCGGCGGGGGCTCCCTCCGATGCCGCCCCGTCCACTTCGCTGGTGCTGGACCAGTTCGGCAGGAACCTGACTGCGGCGGCGCGCGAGGGCAAGCTCGATCCGGTCATCGGCCGGGAGAAGGAAATCGAGCGGGTCATGCAGGTGCTGTCCCGGCGGACGAAGAACAACCCGGTGCTGGTGGGCGAGCCTGGCGTGGGCAAGAC
>DATCEO010000155.1:0-15292 GCA_036510065.1 Streptosporangiaceae bacterium
GTCCGGCCCGACCGGCTGGCGGAATACCGGCGGCGGCACGCCGACGTGTGGCCGGAGATGCTGGACGCGCTGCGCGCCGCGGGCTGGAGCAACTATTCGCTGTTCCTGACCGATGACGGGCTCGTGGTGGGCTACCTGGAAACCGGCGACTACGCAGCGGCGCTGGCGCGGATGGCGGATACCGACGTGAACAGGCGCTGGCAGGCGGACATGGCGCCGTACTTCGCCGATCTCGGCGGCCAGCACCCTGACCAGGGTTTCCGGAGGATCGACGAGATATTTCACCTGGACTGAGCGTGCCGTGACGGGCCCCGCCGGGACCGTGAGCCGGACGAGATCTGCTGCCTGGAGATGACCTGAGATGCCTGACCTGACCGCCGTGAAGACCGTCCTGAGGGCGCAGCGGATCGAACTCCCGTCCTGGGCTTTCGGGAACACCGGGACCCGGTTCAAGGTGTTCGCCCAGCCAGGCGTGCCGCGCACCCCGCAGGAGAAGATCGACGACGCGGCGCAGGTGCACAAGTTCACCGGGGTGGCCCCGACCGTCGCGCTGCACATCCCGTGGGACAGTGTGGACGACTACGCCGCGCTGGGCCAGCACGCCGGCGCCGCGGGCGTCACGATCGGCACGATCAACGCCAACGTGTTCCAGGACGACGACTACAAGCTGGGCAGCGTCTGCAACCCCGACCCCCGGGTGCGCCGCAAGGCCGTGGCCCACCTGATCGAGTGCGTCGACATCATGGACGCCACCGGGTCCCGGGACCTGAAGCTGTGGTTCGCCGACGGCACCAACTACCCGGGCCAGGATGACATCCGCGCCCGCCAGGACCGGCTCGCCGAGGCACTGCAGGCGGTGTACCAGCGGCTGGGGCCCGATCAGCGGATGCTGTTGGAGTACAAGCTCTTCGAGCCGTCGTTCTACACCACGGACGTCCCGGACTGGGGGACCTCCTATCTGCACTGCGTCGCGCTCGGCCCGAAGGCCGCGGTTGTCGTGGACACCGGCCACCACGCGCCCGGCACCAACATCGAGTTCATCGTGGCCCTGCTGCTGCGGGCCGGCCGGCTCGGCGGCTTCGACTTCAACAGCCGGTTCTACGCCGACGATGACCTGATGGTCGGCGCCGCCGACCCATTCCAGCTGTTCCGGATCCTGCACGAGGTCGTGGCCGCGGGCGCGCACCTGCCCGCGGCGGGGGTGGCCTTCATGCTGGACCAGTGCCACAACATCGAGCCGAAGGTGCCGGCCCAGATCCGGTCGGTGCTCAATGTGCAGGAAGCCACCGCCAAGGCCCTGCTGGTGGACGCGCCCGCGCTGGCCGCCGCCCAGCAGGCCGGCGACGTGCTGGGCGCCAACGCCGTCTTCATGGACGCCTACAACACTGATACCCGGCCGCTGCTGGCCGAACTCCGCGGGGAGATGGGCCTGGACCCCGATCCGGTCGCCGCCTATTACCAGTCGGGTTACCAGGAGCACATCGTGACAACTCGTATCGGCGGCACCGCGGCCAGCTGGACCTAGGCCAGCTGGACCCCCGACCAGAAGGAAGAGGATGGACTCGCAGTCACCTGCCGAGGTCACTGAGCTGCTCGCGCGCAGCAACCGGCTCGGCTCCGATCCGCGGAACACCAACTACGCGGGCGGCAACACGTCCGCCAAGGGCCTGGTTACCGACCCGGTGACCGGCACCCCGGTCGAGCTGGTGTGGGTCAAGGGCTCAGGCGGCGACCTCGGGACGCTGACCGCGGCCGGGCTGGCGGTGCTGCGCCTGGACCGGCTGCGCGCGCTGCCCGGCGTGTACCCGGGCGTCGAGCGCGAGGACGAGATGGTGGCCGCGTTCGACTTCTGCCTGCACGGCCAGGGCGGGGCGGCGCCGTCCATCGACACCGCCATGCACGGCCTGGTCGAGGCCGCCCACGTGGACCACCTGCACCCCGACGCCGGCATCGCGCTGGCCACCGCCGCTGACGGCGAGAAGCTCACCCGCGACTGCTTCGGCGACCGCGTCGTCTGGGTGCCGTGGCGGCGGCCGGGCTTCCAGCTCGGCCTGGACATCGCCGCGGTGCAGCGGGACCACCCCCGCGCCATCGGCGTCATCCTGGGCGGCCACGGCATCACCGCCTGGGGCCAGACCAGCGCGGAGTGCGAGGCGAACTCGCTGGAGATCATCCGGGTCGCGCAGGAGTACCTGGACAGCCACGGGCGCCTGGATCCGTTCGGCGCGGTCGCCGGTGAGTACCGGCCGCTGCCCGGCGAGGAGCGCCGGATGCGCGCCGCGCAGCTCGTGCCGGTGCTGCGCGGGCTCGCGTCCACCGACCGGCCGCAGGTCGGCCACTTCACCGACAGCAACGTCGTGCTCGGGTTCCTGTCCCGCGAGCGGCATCCGCAGCTCGCGGCGCTGGGGACCTCCTGCCCGGACCACTTCCTGCGGACCAAGGTCGCGCCGCTGGTCCTGGACCTGCCGCCCTCCGCGCCGCTGCCGGAGGTGATCGCCCGGCTCGGCGAGCTGCACGCCGCCTACCGGGCGGAGTACCAGGCCTACTACGACCGGCACGCGACGCCGGACTCGCCCCCCATGCGGGGCGCCGACCCGGCGATCGTGCTGGTCCCGGGCATCGGGATGTTCAGCTTCGGCGCCGACAAGCAGACCGCCCGGGTAGCGGGCGAGTTCTACGTCAATGCCATCAACGTGATGCGCGGCGCTGAGTCAGTGTCGTCGTACTCCCCGATCAGCGAGGCGGAGAAGTTCCGGATCGAGTACTGGGCCCTGGAGGAGGCCAAGCTCGCCCGGCGGCCCACGCCCAAGCCGCTGGCCAGCCGGGTCGCGCTGGTGACCGGCGGCGGGTCGGGAATCGGCCGCGCCACGGCGCAGCGGCTGGCGGGCGAGGGCGCCTGCGTCGTGGTCGCCGACCGGGACGGCGCCGCCGCGCAGGAGGTGGCCGGGGAGCTCGGGTCCGCGGACGTGGCGACCGCCGTCGATGTCGACGTGACCGACGAGGCGGCCATCGCCGCGGCCTTCCGCGCGGCCGCGCTGGCCTTCGGCGGCGTGGACCTGGTCGTCAACAACGCCGGCCTGTCCATCTCCAAGCCGCTCGCCGACACGACCGCCGCGGACTGGGACCTCCAGCACGACGTGATGGCCCGCGGATCATTCCTGGTCTCGCGCGAGGCGGCCGCGCTGATGCGGGCGCAGGGCATGGGCGGCGACATCATCTACATCTGCAGCAAGAACGCCGTGTTCGCCGGGCCAGCCAACATCGCCTACGGGGCGGCCAAGGCCGACCAGGCGCACCAGGTCCGGCTGCTCGCGGCCGAGCTCGGCGAGCTGGGCATCCGGGTCAACGGCATCAACCCGGACGGGGTCGTCCGCGGCTCGGGCATCTTCGCCGGGGGCTGGGGCGCCAGCCGGGCCGCCGTCTACGGCGTCCCGGAAGAGGAGCTGGGCGCGTTCTACGCTCAGCGCACGCTGCTCAAGCGCGAGGTGCTGCCCGATCACGTCGCGGCGGCCGTGCTCGCGCTGACCGCCGGCGACCTGTCGCTGACGACCGGCCTGCTGATCCCGGTCGACGGCGGGGTGGCGGCGGCGTTCCTGCGGTGAGCACGTTTGCGAGGCCGGCACAGCGGGGTCAGCAAAGTCTGGATGAGCACAGGCGGGCTCAGCACAGGCGGGCTCAGCACAGGCGGGGCAGCCCAGGGAGAGGTGAGAGATGGCGGCCAGCGCGGAAACCCAGCCGCTCAGCGATGACGACGTCGTGCTGCTGAAGCTCCTGGCCGACGGCCTGCCGATCGAGGCGGTGGCCCGGCGGATGCGCACCTCGGAACGGACCGTCCGGCGCCGGACCCGGCAGATCTGCGACCGGCTGCAGGTCGGCGCGCCGATCCAGGCGGTCGTCTGGGCGGCCCACCGCGGCGTGCTGTGAGCGGCGGCGTGCGGTGAGCGGCCCGGTCGCGGTCGCCGCCGCCGACCTCGGCGCGTCCAGCGGCCGGGTCATCGTCGGCCGGGTCGCTGCCGGGCGAGACGGGACCGGCCAGCTTGACCTGCGCGAGGTGCACCGGTTCCTGAACACCCCGGTGACCGTGCTCGGCACCCTGCACTGGGACATCCTGGCACTGCATGACAGCGTGCTGGCCGGGCTGCGAGCGGCGCGCCACTTCGACCTGGCCAGCGTGGGGATCGACACCTGGGGCGTCGACTTCGGCCTGCTCGACTCGGCCGGGTCGCTGCTGGGCAACCCGGTGCATTACCGCGACTCCCGGACTGCCGGGGTGGCCGAGCGGGTTGAGGGCACCCTGCCCGCCGCGGAACTGTACGAGGCGACCGGCATCCAGCGGCTCCCGTTCAATACGATCTTCCAGCTCGCGGCCCTGGCCGGCAGTCCGCAGCTGGCGGCGGCGCGGACGCTGCTGCTGATCCCCGACCTGCTCGGATACTGGCTGACGGGTGAGGTGGGGGCGGAGCTGACCAACGCCTCCACCACGCAGCTGCTGGACGCGCGCACGCAGGACTGGGCGACGCCGCTGATCGGCCGGGCGGGCCTGCCCAGGGGAATCTTCCCGCCGCTACGGCGGCCCGGCGACCCGGTCGGCCTGCTGCGGCCGGAGGTCGCCCGGGCGGCCGGGCTGGCCGGGCCGGTGCCGGTCACGGCGGTCGGCTCGCACGACACCGCCTCGGCCGCGGCGGCGGTGCCGGCTGACGGCGGCAGCTTCGCGTATGTGTCGTGCGGCACCTGGTCGCTGGTGGGCATGGAGCTGACCGAGCCGGTGCTGACGGCCGCGAGCCGCCGGGCCAACTTCACCAACGAGATCGGCATCGACGGCACGATCCGCTACCTGCGCAACGTGATGGGCCTGTGGCTGCTGCAGGAGTCCTCCCGGGCCTGGGCGGCCGCGGGGGCGGGCGCGCCGGCCGATCAGGACGAGCTCGCGGCGCAGGCGGCCCGGCTGCCCCCGCTGCGCTTCCTGATCGACCCGGACGACCCGGTCTTCCTGCCGCCCGGCGATATGCCCGCCCGGATCGCCGCGGCCTGCGAGGCACTGGGGCAGTCGCCGCCGGAGGGCCCGGCGCAGGTCACCCGCTGCATCCTGGACAGCCTCGCGCTCGCCTACCGGCGCGCGGTCATCGAGGTGCAGGAGCTGTCCGGGCGGCACGTGGACACCGTGCACGTCGTGGGCGGCGGCGCCCGGAACGCGCTGCTGTGCCAGCTCACGGCCGACGCGTGCGGGTTGCCGGTGGTGGCCGGCCCCGCCGAGGCGACGGCGATCGGCAACATCCTGGTCCAGGCCCGCGCGCTCGGAGCCGCCCCCGGCGATCTGGACGGCATGCGCGCCCTGATCCGCGGCGCGCAGCCGCTGCGCCACTACGAGCCCACCGCGGCCGACGCCCCGCGCTGGCAATCCGCCGCCGCCCGTCTCGCCTAAGCCGGACGCGGCCCGCCCCCCGCGCCAGATACGCCATGGACGTGAGGTTGCTGCTGCTGTTCGCGCGGCGCATGCACGTCCATGCCGTCCCGATGGCGGCCGGCCAGCCCGGCCACCACCGGGGTAGCCGCTATTTACACGTGGGCTGATCCAGCGCATGATGTACGCGCGTACATGTCCGATATCTGCCGGAGGGCCGGATGGGCTCGACCCCGACGGTCTACGAGGTCGCCTCGCGGGCCGGCGTCTCGACCGCCACGGTCTCCCGGGTGCTGGCCGGCAGCGATCAGGTACGCAAGCCGACCAGGGAGCGCGTGCTGGCGGCGGTGGCCGAGCTCGGGTACGTGCCCAGTGGCGCCGCGAAGGACCTGGCCGCGCGCCGGACCGGGGTGTTCGGCCTGTGCTTTCCCGACCTGGTGGGCGACCAGGACATCGAGCGCAGTGACGAGACCTACTGGTACGACGAGGTCATCCGGGGCATGGAACGCGCCGCCCGGCGCAGCGGGTACGCCGTGCTCATCGCCGCCACCCACGACAGTGACGACGTCAACCTCGTGCTCACGGTGGCGGGACGCTGCGATGGGCTGGTCGTGCTGGCCCACACCGCGCCGGTCCGGGTCCTCGAGCGCGTCGCCCTGCGGATTCCGGTGGTCCTGCTGGCCGCGGAGGCCGCGGTCGGCGAGCAGGCCGGCGTCCTCGATCACCTGGCGGTCGCCAATGAGGCCGGCGCCCGCGAGGTGACCGCCCACCTGCTCGATCATCATGGCTACCAGAGCATCAGCTTCGTGGCCGGCCCCGCCGAGTCCCCGGACTCCTCCCGTCGCTTCGACGGCTTTCGCAAGGCGATGGCCGAGCGCGGCCTGCCCGCGCCCCGGCATCCCGACTTTCACGGCGATTTCACGACCGCTGGCGGCCGCCGGGTGGCCGCGGAGATCTTCGCGGCCGGGCCGCCGCCACGCGCACTAGTGTGCGCAAACGACCAGACCGCCATCGGGGTCATGACGGCGCTGCAGGACACCGGCCTGCGGGTGCCGGAGGACCTCGCCATCACCGGGTTCGACGGAATCCAGTTCGGCGAGCACGTCCGGCCGAGCCTTACCACGGTCGTCCAGCCGATGCGCGTGGTCGGCGAGACCGCGGTCCGGATGCTCACCGAGCGCCTGGCCAAGCCGGCGCTGCCCCCGCGCGCCACGGAGCTGCCGGTCCGCCTGCGGCGGCGAGCCAGCTGCGGCTGCCCGGCACCCGCGCGCTGACGGCGGCGCGCGCAGGCCGCCCGCCAGCGGTCGTGGCCACTTCCGGTCACCGCCATTGTTGCCGCCCAAAGGCGGACGTAACGTCAGTTAACAGCTGGTTAATCGCGGTAAATCCGCAGATCAAGCCCGACAGCGCGGAGAACACATGGCCCTGGAATGGCTGCACCCGGCACGCCCGTGGAACGTTCCAACCCGCCGCCGGGGCCAGCACGCCGCCCTGCTGCTGCTCGGCGCCTTAGCGCTAGCCGCGTCGGCCCTGGCCTGCCCGGCGCCCGCGCAGGCGGCCACCGGCACGCCGTGGCCGTCCGCGCCCAGCTGGCAGAGCTACCTCGAGGCACCGTCCGGCTCGGCCGTGTGCCCGGTGGCGATCGCCAGCACCTCGGGCAGCGTGACGGGGCCGCAGAACCTGGTCTGCGGCGGGTCGGGCGGCGCGACGATGACCCTGGCCTCGGGCGGCGCGACGCCGACCATCGTGCTGGACTACGGCAAGGAGGTCGGCGGCCTGCCGTACTTCACTGTCTCAGCGGAGTCGGGCTCGCCCCAGCTGAAGGCCGGCTACAGCGAGGGCCAGAACTACCTGTCCGCCAGCGGTGATGGCTCGACGCCGTGGGCGGAAGGAGATACCTCCCGCGCGGACACCTACACCGTCACCGGGACGGGAACCATCACCAACCGGTTCGTGCAGGGCGGCGAGCGCTACGAGGAGCTCACCCTGACCTCGCCGGGCACGCTGACGCTCAGCGGCGCCGGCCTCAATTACCTCGCCGACCGCAGCCCCTACCAGGGCTACTTCGTGTCCAGCTCCGATCAGCTGAACAAGATCTGGTACGACAGCGCCTACACCGCGCAGGTCGACTCGGTGCCGACCAGCTCGCTGCCCGGCGACTGGGCTATCCAGGACGGGGTCATGGACGCCGCCGGCGGTGACGTGGGGCTGCTCAGCCAGGGCAGCTCGTGGACCGACTACACCGACACCTTCGGCGTGCGGATCGTGTCCAGCCAGGCCGGCTGGGTGGTGCGCGGACAGGATTCCCAGGACGGCTACGTGTTCATCCTGAACGCCGGCAATGACACCGCCGGGACGCCCAACACGCTGCAGGAACTCGACCTGCACGGTGGCACCTACACCAGCGTCGGCAGCGTCAGCCTGCCGGCCGACCTGGCTCCCGGGACCTGGCACCAGGTGTCGACGACGGTGACCGGCGCGACCATCTCGGTCTCGCTCGACGGTCAGCATGTCGCCAGCCTGAGCTCGTCGTCCTTCCCGTCGGGCAGCCCCGCCTACGCCACCGGGACCATTGGCTTCCGGGAGTTCTCCGGCGAGGAGGCGCAGTTCCGCAACCTCAGCGTGACCAGCAGCTCGGGCGCCGCGCTGTACAGCAGCCCGCTGAACGCCGCCGCCAACCTGGCCGACTTCGCGGTGCCGGGCACGAACAGCGTGCCGTCCATCCTGGACGGGGCCAAGCGCGACCGCGCCATCTGGGTCGGGGACATGAACGTGGAGGGCCCGACCGTCTACTACTCCACGGACCAGACCGCCTACATCAAGGGCGCCCTGCAGCTGCTCGGCAGCTACCAGCTGTCCAGCGGATTCGTCACCGGCGACCTGCCGCCGCAGGATCCGCTGCACACCGGGCCCAGCCAGCCGGGCAGCACCGGCAGCTACTCGGCCTCGTACTCCATCTACTGGGTCCTCGGCGCCGGCTCCTATTACCTCTACACCGGCGACACCGCGTTCGCCACCCAGGAGTGGCCGGTGGTCCGGGCCGAGCTGGCCTGAAACGCCTCGCAGCTCGATTCCCGCGGGCTGCTGGTCACCAACAGCAGCGACGGGGCCGACTGGGACTACTACGACGGCGCCAAGACCGGCGAGGTGACCGAGTACAACATCCTCTACTACAAGGCCCTGCTCGACGGCGCGATGCTGGCCACCGCCGCGGGCCAGAGCGCGCAGGCCGCCACCTACACCCAGGAGGCCGCGGCGCTGAAGACGGCGATCAACACTTACCTGTTCAACAGCTCGACCGGGCTGTACTCCATCAGCAACACCCAGACCACGGGCGTGGCCCAGGATGCCAACGCGCTCGCCGTGCTTTACGGGGTAGCGCCGGCCGCCGACGACGCCTCGATCCTGGCCGCGCTGAAGACCGACCTGTGGACCAACCCCTACGGGCCGCTGCCGTTCACCGCTAACGCCGGCGACCAGGCGGTGATCAGCCCGTACGTCAGCGGCTACGAGCTGGACGCCCGGCTGGCCACCGGGGACACCGCCAACGCCGAGGCGCTGCTGACCACCGAGTGGGGCCACATGATCGCCGCGGGCCCGGACAACACCGGGACCATGTGGGAGAACGTGGCCAGCAGCGGCGCGCCCGGCTTCGGGGCCAGCTCCAGCCTGTCGCACGGCTGGTCGAGCACGCCGACCTCGGCCCTGTCCGGCTACATGCTCGGCATCCAGCCGGTCACCGCCGGCTACGCCACCTGGCTGGTCCAGCCGCATCCCGGCGACCTGGCCTGGGCCGAGGGCCAGGCGCCGACGCCGCACGGGGCCGTCCAGGTGGCCTGGGCCGGCCAGGGCGGCGCCAGCCAGTTCAGCATGAGCGTGACCGCCCCGTCCGGCACCAGCGGCACGATTGCCGTGCCCACCTACGGCGCCGCCAGCCCCATCGTGGAGGTCAACGGGCACATCGTCTGGGCCGGCGGCTCGTTCACCGGGACCAGCGGAATCGGCGGCGCGCACCAGGACGCCAGCTACGTCTACCTGACCGGCGTCCAGCCCGGCAGCTACACCGTCGCGTCGAATCCCGGCCCGGCCGCAGCGCCGGCCGGATACGCCGCCTGCTCGGCGGAGAATGGCACCTGCACGTTCAGCGGCACTCAGTCGGTCGCGTACGGGGCGAACGGCATCTTCAGCTACCGGACCCTCACCGGCGGGACGGCCTGCGACAACGCGGTCTTCGGCGATCCCGACTACGGGGCCACCAAGTCCTGCTACGCCGGGCCGGTCACCGCGGGCCCGGCCGGATCGACGTTCTGCGCGCCGGAGAACGGCGTGTGCTCGTTCACCGGCCCGGCCACGGTCGCCTACGGCGCCGGCAGCTCCTTCACGCAGAAGTCACTGACCAGCGGCACGCCCTGCGATAACGGAGTGTTCGGTGATCCCGACTACGGAATGGTGAAAGCCTGCTTCCTGCTCCCCGCTGGATAGGCCGGCCCGCGCGCCGGGGTCCGGCCGCCGCGCCGGGTCGCTCCGGCGCGGCGGCTGCCTCGACACCGGCCGGATCAGGCCACGTTCGCGACCGGCTCGTGCAGGCCCGCAGCGGCCAGGCTCGCGGCTGTCGCCGGGGCAGCGGCCGGCCCGGCCCCAGAGGCAGCAGCCTTGGCCGGGCTGGCGATCCCAGCGGAGGCGCCGGTCCGGCGACCGGACTCCGGGGCGGATTCCCGGCCCGCGGCGGGCTCGGCGTCCTTACTGCCGCGCTTTTCCCTGGTCTTGACGGGCCGCCGGGCGGGCCGGGCGCTGGCCAGCAGCTCGCTCATGGGCGCGTCCGTGGCCAGCTGGTCGAACGCCTCCAGCTCCATGGCCACCCGGCTCGGCTCATCCTCGCCGGGCAGGTACACCTCGACCAGCGCCACCTTGACCGCGGCCTTCTGCACGGCCCGCGCCTCGTCCGCGAGGACCTCGATCTCCACCGGCGCGCCGCCCAGCTCCGGGTGCTCGTGAATCACTATCCGCGCCACCGCGTCGTCCTCGGTGATGAGCTCGCCGCTCAGGTCGCTGAACTTGACCAACTTCTGGCCCACGTGGTGCCTCCCTGGATTTGTCGGTTTGCCGCGCCGCGACGTCGTCACCCTACCAAACATGTGTTCGGTACCGAAACCATTGTCTGGCCGATTTCGAATGAGTGACCGATCGAGATTCCGGGATCGGCTAGGGCCCCGAGTCCAGCGCGCGGTGAACCCCGCGGCCAATTTGACACGTTCCAAGATTGAACACGAGACTGACAGTCCAGCTCAGAGAGGACGGCGGTGAACGCGCCGGTCAGCATCAGGGAAGTGGCGGCGCACGCTGGGGTGTCGGTCGGCACCGTCTCCAATGTGCTGAACCGGCCCGAGATCGTGGCCCGGGCCACCCGCGACCGGGTCTACGAGGCCATCAAGACGCTCGGCTTTGTCCGCAATGAGTCGGCCCGGCAGCTGCGCGCCGGGCGCAGCCGCACCATCGGGCTGGTCGTCCTGGATGTCGCGAACCCGTTCTTCACCGACGTGGCGCGCGGTGTCGAGGACGAGGCGAGCACCGCCGGGCTGGCCGTCATCTTGTGCAACACCGACGAGCGGCTCGATAAGGAGCAGCGCTACCTGGAGGTGCTGGAGGAGCACCGGGTCCAGGGCATCCTTATTACGCCGGTGGCCGATGCCGACAGCCGCCTGCTTCCGCTGCAGCGGCGCGGCACGCCGGTCATCCTGGTCGACAGCAAGTCCCCGTCGGGCAGCCAGTGCTCCGTCGCCGTCGACGACGTGCTCGGCGGCGAGGCGGCGATGGCCCACCTCATCGAGGCCGGGCATGAGCGGATCACCTACGTTGGCGGCCCGGTCAGCCTGCGGCAGGTAGCCGATCGCCTGGATGGCGCGATCAAGGCCCTGGAGCGGGCCGGCCGGACGGCCGCGGACCTGGACGTCCTGGAGACGGGCGCGCTCAACGTGGCGGCGGGGCAGCGGGCCGGCGCGCAGATCGCCGAGCTGCCCGCGCGGCAGCGGCCGACCGCCGCGTTCTGCGCCAACGACCTGGTGGCTCTCGGGCTGCTCCAGGAGATGACCCGGCGCCGCATCCGGGTCCCCGACCAGCTGGCCATCGTCGGCTATGACGACATCGAGTTCGCCGCCGCCGCCGCGGTCCCGCTGTCCTCCGTCCGGCAGCCGCGCCAGGAACTGGGCCGGATGGCGGCCCAGCTGCTGCTGGAGGAGTCGCTCGGCCTGGCCGGCCACGAGCACCGGCAGGTGGTGTTCCGGCCGGAGCTGGAGATCCGCCAGTCCAGCCAGGCCCGGCAATCCGCCCAGGTGGCGGGGTTCTGGCCCTGAGCCTGGCCGCGTGGGCGAAGATGAGGGAATGGATCTTCCCGTCATGCCGCCGGTCGGGCCGATGCTGGCCAAGTCGGTCAAGGACATCCCGCCCGGCGCGCTGAGCTTCGAGCCGAAATGGGATGGCTTCCGCTCCATCGTCTTCCGCGATGGCGACGAGGTCGAGATCGGCAGCCGCAACGAGCGGCCGATGACCCGCTACTTCCCCGAGGTGGTCGCGGCCATCCAGGCCAACACCCCGGAGCGCTGCGTGATCGACGGCGAGATCGTCATTCCCGACGCCGCCGGGGGCCGGCTCGACTTCGAGGCGCTGCTGCAGCGGGTGCACCCGGCCGCCAGCCGGGTCCGGCTGCTGGCCGAGCAGACCCCCGCCGCGTTTGTCGCCTTTGACCTGCTCGCGCTCGGCGACGACGACCTCATGGAGCTGCCGTTCGAGCAGCGGCGGGCGCTGCTGGAGCAGGCGCTGGCCGGCGCCCGCCCGCCGGTCTACGTGACCCCGGCGACCAGGGACCGGGACCTGGCCGTGCAGTGGTTCAGCCAGTTCGAGGGGGCCGGCCTGGACGGCGTGGTGGCCAAGCCGCTCGACGGCCCGTACGAGCCGGACAAGCGGGTCATGTTCAAGGTCAAGCATGAGCGGACCGCCGACTGCGTGGTGGCGGGCTACCGGGTGCACAAGAGCGGCGATGACGCCATCGGCTCCCTGTTGCTCGGCCTCTACGACGGCTCCGGGCGGCTGGCCAGCGTGGGCGTGGTCGGCGCGTTCCCGATGGCCCGGCGGCGGGAGCTGTTCACCGAGCTGCAGCCGCTGGTGACCAGCTTCGAGGATCATCCGTGGAACTGGGCCGCGCCGCAGCCCGGCGTCCGGCACCCGCGGGAATCGGAGACCAGCCGCTGGAACGCCGGGAAGGACCTGTCATTCGTGCCGCTGCGCCCCGAGCGGGTACTGGAGGTGCGCTACGAGCACATGGAGGGCACCCGGTTCCGGCACACGGCCCAGTTCTCCCGGTGGCGGCCCGACCGCGACCCGGCCTCGTGCGGCTTCGAGCAGCTGGAGGAGCCGGTCAGCTTCGATCTGGCCGAGATCCTGCCGCGCTAGGCGGCGTGGCCGGGGCGCTCGCGGCGCCGCGGCCAGGCCCGGCGCACGAGCCCGCGGCCGGCCAGCCGGGCCATGGCCAGCCGGCACGACCCGTTGTAGATGATGAAGTCGTCGAACACGTGCACGCCGGGCTGGCCGTCGACCGACCGCGCGGCGTCGCGCACCGCGATCAGCTGGTCCACGCTCAGCTGCAGCGGCGGCTCGTCGGGCTGGAACGTCGCGCCGAGCGGGTAGTCCCGGCCCGGCTCGGTCGTCATCTCGATGTGGCCGCCCATGACCTGGGTCACCGGCCGGGAGCTGGCGAAGTCCGCCAGCCGCTCCAGGCTCGCGGCGAACGCGGGGAAGTCCGGCGCGTACAGGCGGCCCGGGTAGACGGTGTCCCCGGTGACCAGGAAGCCGCTCCACGGGTCGTAGACGGTGATGGCCGCCTCGTGATGACCGGGACTGCCGGTGACCTCCAGCACCCGGCCGCCCAGGTCGAAGGGCACGACCTGCTCGGGCCAGCCGGCAAGGCCGAAGAAGTCCCGTACCGCGGGCAGCTCCCGGCCGACCACGGTGGTGTCCGGGCGGCCGGCGAACTGCGGGTCACCGGCCACATGGTCACGGTGCCCGTGGGTGTGGGCGACCACGAGCTCGTACCGGTCGCGCGGATGATCGGCGAGCCACCCGGCCAGGATCTCGTCCACCGTCTGGCGCAGCGGGAACTGCCCCGGTTCGCGCGTAGCGCCGGTATCCAGCAGCAGCGCGCGACCGTTACCGCAGAAAAGGTAGAGGAACGGTGCCTCGGAGCTGATCGCCTTGCTCTGCCGGAGGATGTAAGTGTGCGGGTCGCAGGCGTGGACCTGGATCCGCGGCTCGGGGCTGCGCGACCGGGACCGGGAGCCATAGTTCCAGCGGACGTTCAGGCTGACGGGCGCCGGGGCGGCACTGGCGAAGTCCACCGGGCTGACGTTATCGCACCAGGCAGCTGGGGGTGCCGCCCTGCGCAGCCGACCTGGGCTGGCCGCCCTGGCCGGCGGCGGCGGCGCTGGCCGGGAACGCCTCTGCGAGCGCCTGGGCAATCAGCCGGGACCTGGCCGCGTAGCCGGCCGAGGTGTAGTGGATGCCATCGGAGATGAACCAGCGGCGCCGGGCGACCGACGCCCAGTCGTAGACCCGCATGTCCGGGTAGCGGGTGCAGGCCCGCAGCAGGGCATGGTTCCACTGCCGCATGTCGCTCTCGGAGTAGGGACCGCCGCTGAGCAGCGAGATCACGTTCACCCACATGACGGGCTGATTGCCGATCACCGCCATCATCTGCGCGATCCGGGTGCTCACGCTGACGGGCGATCCGACGTAGACGTCGGCCGTGTCGTTGGTGCCCAGCGCGAGCACCCAGCAGCCCTGGTAGCCGCCGCGGATCAGCCGGCGAGCGACCGTCTGGGCGTTGGCGTTGCCCTGGAGGGTCTCGACCACCGACCGGCCCCCCGAAATCTCCCAGTGCACCTGGCGCACGCCCCGCCGGGCGTACTGCGCGGCCAGCCGCTGCCGGCGGTTCGGCAGGTAGCTGGCCGAGACGAGGCCATCGGAGGTCGAGTCGCCGATGTGCACCACCGACTGGCACGAGCTGCGCAGCAGCGTGCCCGAGCCCGGCGTGCTCACCGCCGAGCGGGGACCGCCATGGCTGTCCGCCCCGCCGCCGCCCGCCCTGCCGCCGCCAGCCGGCACGGCCTGCACCTGGCCGCCGCCACGGCCCGCGCGGGCCGCCCTCCTGCTGGCGGCCACGGCCGGGGCGGCGTGCTGCGAGCGAGTCCAGGCCGAGGCGGGCGGAACCACGCCGGCCAGGCACGCTCCCGCCAGGACCACGGCCGCGCCGCCGCCGGCCAGCGCCGCCCAGCCCTGCCGCCGGGCCGCCGGCCGCCGCCAGGCGCCGGACCGGGCCTGCGACCACCAGCGGCCGATCGCGCCGTGGCGCACCGGCTCCTCGATCAAACGCCAGGACAGCGCGGCCAGCGCGATGCTCGCGGCCACCTGGAGGATGGCCCGCGCGGCGGTGTCGCGGCCGTCGGCCGGCGTCGTCAGCGTGATGACCGGGAAGTGCCACAGGTAGATGCCGTAGGAGCGGACGCCAATCCAGCGCACGGGCGCGACCCCCAGCACCCGGCCCAGCCAGCCGGCCGGCGAAGCGACGGCCGCGACGACCAGCGCAGTGGCCAGCGACAGCACGACCATCCCGCCGGGGTACAGGAAGGCTGAGTACTCCGTCGTCCGCCAGATCAGCGCCCCGATGACCAGCAACCCCATCAGTCCCACGCCGTCCAGGCACCAGCGGCCGACCGCGCCGAGGTCGTGGCGCAGCTTCCGGCTGGGCCAGATAAAGGCCAGCGCGGCCCCGATCAGCAGCGCGAAGGCGCGCGTGTCCGTGCCGTCGTAGACCCGGGTGGGGTCGTAGCC
Source organism: Streptosporangiaceae bacterium (assembly GCA_036510065.1). Classification (GTDB taxonomy): domain Bacteria; phylum Actinomycetota; class Actinomycetes; order Streptosporangiales; family Streptosporangiaceae; genus DASUBV01. The sequence goes on from DATCEO010000155.1 coordinate 15,281, forward strand.
CGGATGATAGAG